>JAJFTI010000002.1 GCA_021373115.1 Eubacteriales bacterium
TGGACGGCGAAACGTTCACCATCGTCTGCAACATGAGCGGAGAACGCGCAAATCTGCCGCAAGCGCTCGCGGGGGAACGTGTGCTTGGCAACGTGGAAAGCGACAATTCCGAAACGCTGCTTCCGTATGAGACGCGGGTAATGCGAAAATAAACCGGCAATTCCGAAATGGAACATGCGTACCGATACCGGCGAACACTCGATTGAAATCGGCTAATTTATTCTGGCGACAGAGTTACGAATTAACAGCTCATCGGAACGAACCGTTACAATGGTTTCGGTTTCAATTTTGTTGATTAAATTATCGAGCATATTGACAGCCAATATGCCCATTTCACTTTTCTCGATTCGAATCGTTGTCAGCGCGGGATGATAGTATTGCGACAGAGCAATGTCGTCAACGCTGCAAACGGAAAAATCATCCGGCAATACATAGCCGGTATCCTGAAGATAATTCATCGCGCCGATAGCAAAAATATCCCCGGTGCAATATACCGCGGTTGGACGCTCGGCGCTCTCTAGAATTTTGGCAATACAGTTTTTTGCGGACATTTCATCATAGGCGTCGGACTGGATCCAGTCTAGGCTGACCGGCAGTCCTGCTTCGGACAGCGCGGCTTTATAACCGGCAAAGGAGTGCAGGTAATAATCCTGAATCCGCTCCATACCGATAAAACCAATCTTGTTATGCCCGTTTTCAATTAGATATTTCGTTGCGCAGTACGCAGCGAGTTTGTAGTCGGCGCGTATACAAGGATGCGAAGGAGCGCTTCTTTGCGAATCGACAACAACGAACGGCGTTTTAGTTTGCTTTATGCTGTATTCAAGCTCGCTCGGAATATCGCACAGAAAAATGATGCCATCCGCATTGTGCTGCGAGAGCGTGTAAGCAAGGCGCGAGTTTTCGAAAGAATTCGTGTTTGTGATTAGTACGATGTTGTATCCAAGCTCGGAACCGCGTTCTACGATGGAATTTAAAACGGCCGTGTAAAAAAAGTTATTGAGCGGAGACATATCGGGGTCGATTGCAAGAAGTATATTGAAACTGCGCTGCAGGATTAACCGCCGTGAATTCACATTGGGGGTGAAATTCTTGTTTTTTATAATATCCAGTATGCGCTGCCTGGTACTCTCGCTTACTCCCTTTTTCCCGTTCAGAACGATCGATACGGCCGAAACCGAGACGCCCGCCATTTCCGCTATTTGCTTAATCGTTATATTCTCCATTCGAAACTCCATCTCTGCACTGTTCCACTTATAAATGCAACGTTCTATCAACTCTAGTATATCATGCCTGCGTTAATTATCAATCCATAAAATCATCAGAAGCAGCGGATTCTTTGCGCAGATGCCCAATGTTGGATGAAATCTCGTTTTATTCAGAAGATTTATTATAAAAACCATATTGACAACGTGAAATGCCTATGCTAACATCACGATAGATAGAACGTTCAAGTAACTTTTTAGCAAGCAAATCAGGCAATATGGATTAGAATGCTGTAATGATTTATATAGTAATAATCGCGTGTCCATTTCGATAAAACGGGTTGATTTATGTTTATATAATCTGTGGATAAGGTTATATAGAAAAATAAATACTGGGAGGAACAGAAGTTATGAAAGTAAAGATGATTTGCTGCGTTATGGCCGTCCTTATGTTGCTGGGTTTGTGTACCGCTTGTCAGCCGACAGCTGCGCAACCTCAAGAAAGTTCCACCGCCGAAGCTACACAAGCCCCGGCAACAACGGATGCGGCTGCTGCACCGGCTGCCGATGAAAAGATTGTGATCGCGTGGGCAGCGAACATGTTATCGCATGAGTTCATGCAGCGCGTTAAGACCGGCATGGAGTCGCGCTGCGCCGATGTTGGAGCGGAACTGGTCGTGGGCGACGGAAACCTGGATGTAGCCAAACAAATCAGCGACATCGAAAATTTCGTTGCTCAGCAGGTGAATGCAATTGTGGTTACGCCTGTTGACAACAAGGCGCTGGATACTGCGGTGGCGGGGGCAAATAAAGCGAATATCCCGATCATTGCAGAAGCGAACAAAGTTGCCGGAACGCTCACCTGCGTAGGCGCGAACTTCGTTCAGCACGGTTACGACACCGGTGCGATGCTGGCGGACCTGCTCCCCGAAGGTGTGCAGGCGAAAATACTCATCATTGGCTTGCCGGAATTTGATGACTGCCGCCAGTTGGTGGAAGGCTTTAAGCAGGCGATTGACGAACTGGGGATCGACTACGAAATCGTTGCCGAGGTGAACGGGAAAGGCATGAAGGAAACCGCCCTGTCGCTCGCCACGGACGCCTTGACGGCGCACCCGGATGTTAACGTAATCTACGGAATTAACGATGATTCCGCGTTTGGCGGCTTGCAAGCCTACACGGCGGCGGGACTCAACGTAGATGACCTGATTCTCTTCACCCATGGCTTTGAAGGGAACGCGGCGGGTAAGGCGATTATGGAAGACGGCGTGAACCTCTCCGGCTATGCAATGTTCCCGGAGATGTGGGGATTCAACATGGTTGACGCCGCAATGGCAGCCATTGCCGGCGATGAGCTTCCGGAAATCTGGGAGAGCCCGGGCATTACGATGACGGCGGCTCAGTATTCGGATTACTACTCGAAGGTTGGGGATGAATATGTCCTGGATATCGCGGCTGTGAAAGCACAGTTCGGCATCGATTAATTGAGGGGAAGGATCAGGGGCTTGATAGCCCAAGCCCCTGATCCGCTTTCCGGATGCGGCTTATTCAATGAATGGAGATGGAAAAGCTTTTATGAATGATATTACGGTTAGGGGATCGAAGGCGGGGAATATAATCAGCAGGATCGTCCGCCTGGATCAATTTGCCCTTGCTTTATGCCTCCTGCTGCTTTGGATTCTGATGGCGATGCTTTCGCCTGTATTTTTAACGGCTACGAATATTCTGAATCTTTTCAGGCAATCGTCCATGGTGGGAATTGCAAGCCTTGGCATGTGCCTTATTGTGCTTTCAGGTGAGATTGATCTAAGCATTGCACCAATGCAGGCAGCGGTAGGCGTTATAGTCGTTTACCTTTTGAATAGAACGGGTAGTTTATTTCTGGCGTTTTTTGCGGGGCTTGCGGCCGGAGTTCTTGTGAGCGCGATAATTGCGGCGCTGGTGACAAAGGGAAATATCGCATCCCTGATTGTAACCCTGGGAATGGCCTCCGTCGTAAAAGGGGTCGTCCTGGTTGTGACGAATTCGGCGTCCATTCAAAACTCGAATAATAGCTTAGCCTGGATAGGCACCGGCTATATCGGCCCGATCCCCGTCCCGATCATCCTGTTTCTTGTACTCATCATCGTCTTCTATTTGTTTTTAAACAGGACGATCTATGGAAGAAACTTTTACGCCATTGGCGGAAATCAGAATGCCGCGCGTTTATCGGGACTCAATGTGATAAGGTATAAATTTTCGGCGTTCATTATCGGCGGTTTAATGTCGGCGCTGGCGGCGATTATTCTAACGTCAAGACTGAATTCCGGGCAGCCTACCGCGGGTACGGGCTTTGAAATGCAAGTAATCTCCGCTGTTGTTTTAGGCGGAGTGAGTCTGAACGGTGGGCGCGGCACTCTGCCGGGCGTAATCATTGGCGTTTTTATTCTGTCCACACTGCAAAACGGGCTTACGCTGCTTAACGTAAACTCGTTTTACCAGGAACTGATCCGGGGCGTTGTTCTGCTGCTCGCCGTGTATCTGGACGGAAGAAAAATGCATATTAAGCCGAACCGCAGGAAAGAGCTGCATGCCGAAAATACCAGGGGTGAGTCGTAATGGAAAAATTGCTGGAAGTAAAGGATATTTCCAAGAGCTTTCCCGGGGTCAAGGCGTTAAGGGGCGTCAGCTTTGATGTTTATGCCGGAGAAGTACATGCTCTGATCGGAGAAAACGGCGCGGGGAAATCCACGCTGATTAAGATCCTGGCAGGGGTATACGGCAAAGACGACGGAGAGTATCTGATTAACGGCGAACCCGCAAACATCAACACACCGCTGGAGGCAATCCAAAAAGGGGTCAGCGTAATCTACCAGGAGATGAGCCTGTGCCCGAATATCAGCGTTGCGGAGAATATTTATCTGACGAGGCTTCCCCGCAAGAGAAACGTATTTGTGGATAAAAAGAAATTGATCCGCGATTCGAAAGAAATGGTTGACAAGGTTGGCCTTGCCGTCGATGTTCTGGAGAAGGTGGAAAATCTCAGCACGGCTCAAAAGCAACTGGTGGAAATAGCGCGTTCCATTTCCGTTCATGTAAAAGTGATTATTATGGATGAGCCGACATCCGCGCTCAGCCCGACGGAGATTCAGGCGCTTTTTGATAATATTCAGAATCTCAAGAAGCGGGGAATCGGCATTATCTATGTTTCCCACAAGCTTGAGGAGCTCGAACAAATTGCCGACAGGATCACGGTGCTGAGGGATGGGGAGCATATCGCAACATCGAATATGTCGGATATGAGCAGAAGCCAGCTGATCAAACTCATGGTCGGCCGGGAAGTCGAATCGATGTACTCCAGGGCGGGTACGGCAATGGGCGAAACGGTGCTCGAGGTAAAGAAGCTGAACAATGAGAAGCTGAAGGATGTTTCGTTTTACCTGAAAAAGGGTGAAATCGTCGGATTCTCAGGCCTCATGGGCGCCGGAAAAACGGAGGTTGCCAAAGCGCTGTTCGGCTTCGACCATTGCTATTCGGGAGAGATCATCCTAGACGGGAAAAAGCTGCAGAAGAATTCTACGGATCAGGCAAGGAAGATCGGCCTGGGTTTTGTTCCGGAGGACAGAAAGCTGGAAGGTATCTTTACAAACTTTAACGTGCGAAAAAACCTTACGCTTTGTTCGATTAGGAACTGTACGAAGGACGGTGTTTTTATCAACCGGAAACTGGAATACTCCACTGCGGATCGATATATCACCGGCTTAAAAATCAAAACACCCGGGCAGGAAGAGATGATTGAGAATCTCAGCGGCGGAAACCAGCAGAAGGTGATTCTGTCCCGCTGGCTGTCGAAGACCGATACGAAGGTACTGATCGTTGACGAGCCCACTCGCGGCATTGACGTTGGTGCGAAAGCGGAAATCTATGCGATCCTTGGGGATCTTGCCCAAAAGGGCATGGCAATCCTGATGATGTCGTCTGAGATACCGGAGCTTTTGGGCGTATGCAACCGGATCTATGTCATGAAGGATGGAATGATCAATGCGGAATATGACTCTTCTGAAGCGACGCCGGAAAAACTGCTTGCCAGTTCCATTCAGAATTGAGGTGATTGCGTAGTGGATACCGTTAACACCGTGACCGGAACGATTCCGGTGTCTGCGCTTGGCGTTACGATGATGCACGAGCATTTTCTGTGGGATCAGTCCTGCTGGCTGGAATCCCTGCCCGCGGACCCCAAAAGAGATGCAATCCTGCATGAGAAGATAAGCATGGAAAACCGCGCGGTGATCGCTACCTATTATCCGCACGGGAACCTGGACAATATCATCAACAAGGATATCAATCTTACCATTGAAGAAGCGGCGCATTTGAAGAAATACGGTGGAAGCACGGTGCTGGAGTGCTCAAACATTGGCCTTGGCAGGGATAGCGAAGCGCTGATCAAGATCGCGGAAGCAACGGGGCTTCATGTCATTATGGGCTCTGGGTTTTATGTGGCAAAATCACATCCGGATTATGTGCAAGGATGGAGCGACCACCAGGTAGCGGAAGCAATTGAACGGGAGTTTGAAAAGGGTGTTGACGCAAGGGGAACGAAACCGGGCTTTATAGGCGAAATTGGGATATCGGATATTGAGAATCCGCAGGAACAAAAGGTTTTACGCGGAGCTGCCGCAGCGCAAAAGGAGCTCAAGGTTCCCTTGCTGATCCACCCTCCCATATTTGAAACGCGCGGGCAGCGGATACTGGATATCGTGGAGAGCGAGGGCGGGAACCTTTCGCAAACCGTCTTATGCCATTGCGATCCGACGATTGGCAAAGAGGGATACCACGAGTCGCTTGCAGAAAGAGGCGCCGTCCTTTCGTTTGACCAGTTCGGGATCGAATTCCTGGGCGTGGAACGGATTTTTCTGCCGCGCGACATTGAAAGGATCCGGGCGATTGCGAGGCTGATAAAAAAACGTTTCGGAAAGCAAATTGTATTATCCCAGGATACGTGCTTTAAGACATCGCTGCTGAAATATGGCGGATTCGGATATGCACATATACTCCGGGACTTGCTTGGCTTTATGCGGGAGGAAGGGATATCGCAGGAAGAAATCGACGATATGCTGGCGGGTAACCCGGCGAGAGTATTTTCGAATCAGAACGATTAAATACAGAGTAAACGGAGAAGAAAGAAATGCCATTATACGAAGACAAACATAACGCGGAAAACAGGATCAAGGTCAGCGATAAAACCGTCGCGTCCTTGGTGAAGGGCACCGGCGCGGTGATTCGGAAAATTGCCGCTCTCGCGGAAGAAGGAAAAAGCGTCGCGCTGGATGGCTGGTACGGCGTGGATTTCGAGAGCATCATCGGCAAGCTGAAAAAAGCGGGTGTTGATGCGGATTTTGTGAACGCGCGCACGCTGTATCTGCCGATCGAAACGATCAAGCAACGGAAACAGCCGAACATAACGGACGATCCTGGATTTGGTTATGTAAACGACCATACGGTGATTGCCGATATCATGGATGCGTCCGAAGTCGCGAAGTTGGCCCGGAAACTGGAACAGGGCAGTAAAACAACGATCGTATACGGTTATGGCGCGGCTTGCGAGGCGCTGTGCGAGCAACTGGATGAGATTATCTACTTTGACAAAACCATGCAAACCATGCTCTGGCAGCTTTGGGATGGAAAACTCATCCCCTTCGGTATGGACGTGCCGGACCGCGATTACAACTGGAAGGAATATTACTACTTCGATTTTCATCTGCTTTACCGCCATAAAAAAGCGATGTATCAGAAGATGGGATACTACGCGGAGGCGATTGATCCCGAAGACCTCAAGATGATTCCGCGCGCGGCCTATGACGAGATTCTGTCCACCGTTGTAAAAAGTCCGATCAAACAGGTGCAGATATTTCAGCCGGGTCCGTGGGGGGCATACCGCTACCGGGACCTGTGGGAGGTTCCCGGGCTGGAATGCAGCGCGTGGAACAAGATGTCGGGTCCGGAGATGAGCGTATTGATTGACTTTGGCGCGGGCGAACTGCTGAATATGCCGCTGCTCAACCTCCTGCAATACAACGCGGAAGTGACCGGAAAAAAGACGGCCGAAAAATACCCGGATCTTTTCCCGCTGGATATCTGGCTGGATGACGGATACTTCCCGGAACCGCAGCCGGCCGAGCGTATCAGCATGCCCATCCATAACCATCCGGACAGCGACTATGTGAAACGTCATTTCAACGAACCGCTTGGGCGCTACGAGACGTATTATATCGCCGAGGCTTACGAAGGCGCCAACACCTGGATGGGATATTATGATGACGCCGACCTGGAAGCCTGGGAGAAAAAATGCTATATCTCAAACAACCGCACGCCGATTGAGGACTGGAAACAGTATATCTGCAACTGGAAATCCAACGTCGGGGATCTCTACCTGATTCCGCCGGGAACCGTTCATGGGCACGGCGGAAACCAGATGGTGCTGGAGATGGACACCAGTCCCGCAGTCGCCGGCACGGAGTATTCGTTTTTCCAGTATGACTTTGCGCGCAACTCCTGGGACGATAAAACGAAGACCATGACGGCCAAACCGCTCAATATGCACTTGGAACATGGCTTTGATAACGAGCGGTACCGCCGGGAGAGCTACGTTCAGGATCATCTTCGCGCGCGACCGGAGATTGTTAAGTGGACGAAGGAATATTATGTAGACAAATATTCTTCGCTGCCGGAGATGCCGTTCGACGTTGAGCGCCTGTTTTTTGACAAGCATGCCGAGCACACGACGGAAAACAGGTTTTTACAAATTCTGACGCTGACGGTAGGCCATACGGTGACGATACGTTCGAAAAAAGATCCGGAGAAAACGTCAACGATCGAACGATTACAGTGCATCGCCATTCCGGCCTGCTTTGGGGATTACGACATCGTAAGCGACGATGGGAGCGCGTGCACCGTGGTTTGCTTCCACCTGCGCGACTGTTGAGCAATCGAAAAACCGGATTCGATTAGGCGGGTTATTCGGCAAAAAGCTGTTCCAGGGTTGAAAACATTCGGCATGGCAGGGCATAACGATGCGTTTATGCCCTGTCTGCGGGTACCTTCGCTCTGAAAAGAAACAGCACAGGATTTTGTTCTTTTTCAGCAGAAGGATTGATTGGCGATGAACCGGTTCGATTATATTTCCCATTCGGATGCTCTGCTCAAGGTGGAACGCTATACCCTTTCGGAGGGAAAAGCTGCGGGCGTGCAGATGATTCGCGCTGCGAATGCGCGAGGCTTGGAATTTCATGTGGCGGCGGATCGATGCATGGATATCACCGAGCTTCGATGCGGCGGAAAGCCGATTCATTATTCGTCCGGTACGGGGATCACGCATCCGGCATATTACGAACCGGAGGGCTATGAATGGCTGCGTTCTTTTCACGCGGGCTTCCTCACCACCTGCGGGCTGAATCAGGTCGGCGAACCATGCGAATACAAAGGTGTCCGGCATGGTATCCACGGCAGGATATCAAATTGTCCCGCGGAACACGTTTCGACGGATGTGCAGCGGGATGGAGAACGGCTGAAAGGGCATATCGGCGGTATCGTTCGGCAGGCCAGGCAGCAAGGGGAAAATATTGAGCTGCGCCGGAGTTTCGAGTTTGACAGCGAATCGATGCTGTTTAAAATGGCGGATGAAATTTCAAATCGATCTTCCATGCCGGAGCCGTTTATGGTTTTATACCATTTTAACTTCGGGTATCCTTTCCTGACGGAAAACACGAAGGTGTCGATTCCAATCGAATCGACAAAAGGCTGGAATCCTCGGTCGGAAGAACAAAAAATGAACTTTAACCGTTTCTATGCTCCGGGTACGAACAATGGAGAGCTGACGCTGCTGCACCGGCTGAATGCCGATGAAAACGGCATGACGTATTTTGAGATAGAAAGTGAAGAAACGCGTTTGCGTGTTTCGTATCTCTCTGCGGAACTGCCTTATTTAGGACAATGGACCCATCTACAAGCAAATGATTATGTATTAGGGATAGAACCATGCAATAACAATATCAGAGGCGCAGCCTGGGAAGCGGAAAACAACACGCTGTGCTATCTTGAACCGGGTGAGAGCAGGCGCATCCAATTTACGTTTGAATTGTGCAACAAGGGAGATAAAAAATGAATCGTTCGGAAATTAACAACTGGCTGATCTGGGGAAAGAAGCTGCTGAATGCGAGTAACTTCGCCCTGCCTGCTTTCGCATCCTTCACGCCGGATGACTGGAATTCTGTTGACCGTACAACAATCGAAAAAACGATGCTGGGCTGGGATATTACGGATTTTGGAAGCGGCGCTTTTGAAAAGATAGGCGCTGTGCTTTTTACAGTAAGGAACGGGCAGCAATGCGAAAGCAGGGTAGGAACGCCGTATGCCGAAAAAGTGATCCTCGTACCGGACGGGGGAAGGTTGCCGCTGCACTTTCACTTCACAAAAACGGAGGATATTATTAACCGGGGCGGAGGCACTCTCTGGCTGAAATTATTCAACGCAAAAGCCGACAGGAGCGTTGATTATGAAAGCGATATTTGCGTTTTCTGTGACGGCGTGAAAAGGTATCTTCATGCCGGAGAAACCGTAGAGATTCAGCGTGGGAATTCGATTACGCTGACTCCGCTGATGTACCATATGTTTGGCGCAAAAAACGGAGATCTGATAGCGGGCGAGGTTTCATCGATCAATGATGATCAAACCGATAACTTCTTTGCCGAACCGGTCAGCAGATTTTCCGATATCGTCGAAGATGAAAAGCCGATCCATCTGCTCTGCAATGAATACGGCAGCAGATAGCGCGGAGCGAAAAAGCGGATGAAGCGCCGGGACCGGGTTTCCTTTTGATCGGCGCTTGGCATATTGCTTCCTCCGGCGATCCGGCTTATTGGGAATGTTGCATGAATCCGTTGTTCGGGCTGCGGCTTGGCGAAAAAAGGTTTGACAACGGATTCATCTTCTGATACATTTTAATAAACATTCTTTACTAACTAGGAAATGGCATGAAAACAGGCAAACCCGAACTTCTGGGCGAAATGAATAAGCTCCTGATTCTTGACTATCTGAGAAAAAACGGGCCAAAATCCCGCGCGGATATCAAGAGGGAGTTGGGTTTCAGCTTTCCAACGGTTTCGACAAACGTTCGGGATCTCATAGACGCGCGAATGATTCTTGAAACAGGAATCAGCGACAATGGCATTGGGCGCAAAGCGGTTCTCCTGGAGTTTAATTCCAACTTGGGATATGTTCTCGGAGTCGATATTGGGCGCGCCTCCATTCGCATGATGCTCTGCGACCTCTCCGGCGAGATTCTCTATACAACCACCAGCAAACAGGAAACAAAGCAAACGAAGCAGGGAGTTTTGGAGCAGATCGATGCGGAATTTGAATCTGTTCTGCGGGGGGCGGGCATACAGCGCAAGTCGCTGCTTTGCATCAGCATTGGCATACCCGGAATTGTGGATGAAAAAGAGGGAAAACATCGGCTTGCACCGTTTATGATTCCTTTTGAGGAAATGCGTTTGGATCTGTATATGCGTGAGAAATACGGAATCCAAACAATTTGCAGCAACAGTGTGGACTTTGGCGCCATCGGCGAAAAATGGAAAGGCGCGGGCAGGGATTACAAGAACATCGTCTACATCAATTACGGCATTGGCATCGGGTGCGCGCTCATCCTCAACGGCGAACTTTTTTCAGGGACGAATGGCGCGGCGGGCGAGGTTGGGTTCATGCTGCCGGGCGTTGACCTGCGGCGGGAAACGTTTGAAGAAGAGGGCGTCCTGGAAAAGCGGATCGGAGGGCGCGAGATTCAGCAGCGCATGAAACAGCAGCCCGGCTTGCCGTATGCAGACATCAAGGAACTTTTATCGCACGCGGATACGGAACACTTTTCCGGAGCCGGATTGGTTGAAGATATCAAGCAGCAGGTCGGCTTATTGCTGGTCAATCTGGTGTCGGTCATCAACCCGGAGATCATTATTATGGGAGGCGGCATCGGCAGGCAGCTGGCGATTCAGTTCCCGGACTATTTCAATCGCTTTTTAGCGGCGCATGTGCCGTATGTACCGCTGCTTGTTCCATCCGCGCTGGACGAAAAGGCAAACCTTCTGGGCGCGGTCGCTTTCGCGCTGCGGAACCTGCACCGGGATTACCGTTCTTTGAAAAACAATCCGGCAGCACACGATTAGTCTTGCAAAACATCTGGATTTCATGGTTGCGCGTTATCGGCGAAATCCTTTTTTTTCACATAATAGTAAATAATATTTAATAAATAAACAATACTATATGGAGGGGAATATGATCACAACAAAGGTAGCCTTTATCGTCTACGGCGTACACAAAAACGGGCTGACGGACACGCTTGGCACTCCATTTATCGACGGCTCGATCGTGCTTGCCGCAAAAAACGCGCTGCGCAGCAGAGGGCTTGTACTCTATGAGCATGAAACAATCGTAGCGACAAAGCAGGAAGCGATCGAAGCGTTCAACCGCGTGAAACACGATGATTCGATCCATGCCGCTGTGCTGTTTTCGGGAACATGGGTCTGGTCCGCCAACATGCTGTCGGCGATTCGCGATTTTAGCATGACGGGGAAAGCGATCGTGATCTGGACACATCCGGGTTCGCAGGGGTGGCGCCCGGTCGGCGGTTTAGTTTTAAGCGCCGCGCTCAAGGAAATTGGAATCAAGCACCGGTTCGTCTATGGGGATGCGAATCATGCGAAGGATGTTGACAGGGTGGTCAGCTATTGTATTGCGAGCGCGATGAAAAACCGGTTGAATCTTAAGACGGTGTGCGCGTTTGGCGGTCGGGGCATGGGCCAGAACTGCGGTGCAGCCGATCCTTCTCAATGGACGAAGCAGTTTGGCATGGACATCGACTCTAGGGATACAACGCAACTGATCGAAATGGCAAAGGGCATTCCGGCCGGCAAGGTTGAGGAATACCGGCTTGGCCTGAGCCGCTGGTTTCACGAGATACCCGAAGACAGCGACGTAACGCGCCGCTCCATTCGCCTGTATCTGGCGATGAAGGAGCTAAAGAACCAGCTCGGGTTCGATTATTATACCATCCAGTCATTCCCCGGGCTGGGGGACGACTATGCGGCGACCTGCCTGATGCAGAGCATGATGCTCGAAGAGGGTGTTGGAACCTCAACCCTCAGCGACTTCAATACGCTGCTGTGCGTTATTCTGCTTACGGAGCTGAGTCACGAGCGCGTTTACTACGGCGATTTACAGCATCTGGACAAAGAGACGAACGAAATAAAAATCATTGGGGACGGAACGATACCGCCGTCTCTTGCTGGGGAGCTCGACCATGGAAAAGCGACCTTTGCCGAGCACGGAATTCCAACAGAAGGAGCCGCGGGAGGACTCTCCGTCAGCCTTGTGGCGAAGAGCGGCGCCGGCGTACTGGCGCGGCTTGGACGAACGGACGGAAAATTCCAAATGGTCCTGGCGCGGTGCGACGTATTTGAGCCATCTGCCCAAGAGATTGAGCAAAGGAGAATCGAGTGCGGGATTCCCTTCTGGCCGCATGCGTTCCTGCATGTTCACTGCGATATGGATCGGCTCATCGAGGATTGGAACAACGAGTATGCCTGCCTGGGATACGGCGATTACCTGTTTGATATTCTGGTGGATTTCTGCGATCAAGCCGGCATTGAAGTGCTGGCGCACTGATCCGGAAAGGGAATCCGTTTTTTGCGCGGAAGGAGGGCGAGGCAATGGCGCAGACAAATCATCCGCATGACAATGTGGATCGGACGGACTGGGTCCGCTGTGTGGGAAACGCCTATCAAATATGCGGAACGCGGCATTACGCGCTGACGCGGGGCTTTAGCCGAGGCGTGAACGCCATTGATGTGCGAACGGGCGGCGGGCTGGAATACACGGTTGTTCCGGACCGGGGGTTGGATATCTCGCTCGCGTCCTATCAAGGGAACAATCTGACCTACCTGACGCCGAAAGGGGAGATGAATCCCGCGTTTTATGATGCGTCCGGCGAAGGATGGATTCGAACGTTTTTTGCGGGATTATTGACGACCTGCGGGTTTGAAAACGTGGGCGCCGGTTGTGAAGACGAAGGACGGTATTTTGGGCAGCACGGACGCCAGAACATCATTCCCGCAAAAAATGTTTGCGATTGTTCAAACGGTACGGGCGGCATTCATATCCATGGCGAACTGGAGGACAGCGTATGCTTTGGCGCAAAAATACGGCGTGAACGTACAATCGTTTCCGCGTGCGGAGAGAATTGGATCCGGATTACGGATATATTCGAGAATTATGGAAGCAAAGACGAACCGCTGTTGCTGCTCTACCATATAAACTTTGGCTATCCTTTCCTAAACAAGCAAACGCGCGTACGGATCGACGCGGTCAAAACGGAACCTTACAACGCTTACTCCGCGGAGGATATGGCGCGCCTGTTTGAATTTTCGGAGCCGGATGCAACGCTGCAAGAGAAGAATTATTTCCATGTACTTGCGGATTCGTCCGGATATGGCTGCTCGGAGATTCGAAATCCCAATGGGACAGGCGTCTGCATCCGGCAAAAAATGGATGAACTGCCCTATCTCAACCATTGGAAACTGGAAAATCCGGTCGATTATGTTCTTGCGCTGGAACCGTCAAACGTGCGCTGCGTTGGGCGGCGCGCAATGCGGGAAGCGGGCGGACTGCCTGTCATCCGCGCCGGGGAGAAGAAAAAGTTTGAAATTGAAATTGGAGTGATCTGAATCCGGGCGCTCCGTGAACCGCGAAAAAGGCTTGCATCGGAGGTGATAGGTGTTGGCAATCCTGGGACTCGATATTGGCACCACAGGCTGTAAAGCGACGCTGTTTTCCGAAAAAGGATTGGTGATTGGGTACGCGTATCAGGAATATCCAATCGAATCGCCGCAGAAAGGCTGGTTTGAGCTGAATCCAGCCACGGTATGGCAGGCCGTGAGAGCGGTTATCCGTAAGTCGCGCACGGAGAACGGGGCGGAGATAACGTGCGTCTGTACGTCTTCGCTGGGAGAGGCGTTCGTGAATCTGGATGAAAACGGTGCTGAACTCTGCGGCAGCATATTATATCTGGATGAGCGCGGTCAGCAGGAGTGCAACGAGATTACAAACACACTCGGAGCGGCGAACATTATGCAAAGCACGGGGCATGCTCCAAGCGGCATGTATTCGCTGAGCAAACTGCTGTGGTTAAAGCATCATCAGCCCGAAACATACCGAAACACGCGATGGCTGCATTTCTTCGGGGATTATATCCTCTACAAGCTGACTGGCGAGCACGTGACGGACTACTCGCTCGCGGCCCGATCCATGTGCTTCGATATCGCAAAAAAGCAATGGGATTCAAAGATTCTCGGCGCGTTTGAACTGGATGAAGCCATTTTCCCCGCAGTACGGGTCGCGGGGAGCGTTGTCGGCCGCGTCCGGCGTGACGCAGCGCTGGAAACCGGCCTGAGCACGAACACGCTGGCGGTGCTTGGCGCGCATGATCAAATTATGTGCGCGTTGGGCGCCGGGGCGCTAGCGTGCGGAGAAGCGGTGAACAGCATTGGAACGGTGGACTGCGTGACGCCGGTGTTCTCGGGGGCGATATTGACCCAGGAAATGATGCGGCGTGGCTATGCCTGCGTTCCTTACCTGCTTGAAAACACCTATGTTACCTATGCATTTTCCATGACCGGCGGGTCGCTTTTGCGCTGGTTTCGGGATACGTTTGCCCGCCTGGACGCGGCGCAAGCCGAGCGGGACGGACGGCAAATTTACACGCTGCTGGAAGAGTCGATGCCGGAGGAACCAACCACCCTCATTACGCTGCCCCACTTTGCAGGATCCCCGATTCCAAACCGGGACGCGCAAGCAAAGGGCGCGATTCTGAACTTATCGTTTGATACGCGCCGGGAGGACATTTACCGCTCCTGCATGGAGGGGGAGACCTTCGAAATGCGGAACAATCTGGAATACGTGAAACGAAACGGGATTTCGATCAACGCGCTTAGGACGGTAGGCGGAGGTTCCCGGTCGGAAAAATTCATGCAGATCCGCGCGGACATCCTTGGAGTGCCGATCCTGACGATGGAATGCGCGGAGGCGGGCACACTGGGAACGGGAATTCTAGCCGGGACGTCAACCGGTATTTTTTCCTCGCTGCAGGAGGCCTGCGAATCGCTGGTGCGCGTGAAAAAAGTGTTTGAACCGAATGCCGGAAACAGGGATTTCTATCAGTCGCAATTTGAGAAATATATGAGCCTGTATGAACGGCTGAAGGCTGTTCGATAGGCGAAAGGAGCAGATAATGCCACTGGTACCAATGCAGGAAATATTAAAGGACGCAAAGGAAAAAGGATACGCGGTCGGCAGCTTTAACAGCATTGACTTGCAGATGGCTCGCGGTGTGATCGAGGCCGCGGAGGCGGAGCGCGCGCCGGTGATTCTCTGCCACGCGGAGGTACATTTTAAGTATACACCGATGGAAAAGGCCGCGAATATCCTTTTGCATGAAGCAAGCAGCGCCAAGGTTCCCGTTGCGGTTCTGCTGGATCATGGAAAGAGCTTCGAATCGGCGATAAAGGCGATGTACGCGGGATTTCAGGCGGTTATGATCGACGGCTCGCAGTTTCCATATGAGGAAAATGTGCGTTTGACCAGCGAGCTGGTCAAGGTTGCGCATACGCTGGGCGCTGCGGTGGAAGGCGAATTGGGCCGCGTTGCGCGGCCAAGAAGCGGCGGGGCGGAAGGCCAGGAGGACGATGCGGTCATTCGGGATACTTCCCTCTATACGGAGCCGGAAATGGCGGCGGACTTCGCCGAACGAACGGAGATTGACGCGCTCGCCTGTTCGTTTGGCACCGTACACGGGGTATACCTGGAAAAGCCCAAACTTGACCTTAAGCGGCTGAACCGGATTGCGGAACTGACGGGGCTGCCCATTGTTATGCATGGCGGATCGGGACTCTCGCAGGAGGATTTCAGCGACTCGATCAAAAACGGGGTTTGCAAGATCAACTACTATACCAATATGGCGCTGGCGACCGCCGAATATGTGAAAACAAAGCTGCTGTCGCAGGAGCGCGCATTTTACCACGACATCAGCCAATGGTCCATCGATGCGATTCGCGAGGATACTATCTCCGCCATCCGCATGTTTGGAAGCTCCGGCCGGGCTTAATTTTGACTGAACCGGAGGAGAATATCAATCCTATGAATGTCATGAGGGACCTATGAAAACAACAGCTGTGCGCCTCTACGGCGCAATGGATTTGCGAACTGAGACATTTGAGCTGCCGGATATCGGCGACGACGGCGTTCGTGTCGAGGTGGTTTCGGACAGCATCTGCATGTCGAGCTACAAGGCCGCGGTGCAGGGCACGGCGCACAAACGCGTGCCAAAGGACGCGGCGCAAAATCCCGTGATCCTTGGACACGAGTTCTGCGGAAAAATTGTCGAGGTCGGCAAGAACTGGCGGCATAAATACCACGTGGGCGAGCACATTGCTATTCAGCCCGCGCACTTCTATCAAGGTTCGCTGCTTGCTCCGGGGTATTCCTATCCATTTTGCGGCGGCGACGCGACCTGCGTCAACATCCCCTGCGAGATTCTGGTGATGGATTGCCTGCTGCCATATTCGAGCGACACCTTCTTTTTCGGCTCGCTTGCGGAGCCCATGAGCTGCATAATAGGCACCTTCCACGGCGTATACCACACCTCCCCGGGCAGTTATGAACATCGTATGGGGATCGTGCCGGGCGGAAAACTTGCCCTGCTTGCGTCGGTGGGACCGATGGGACTGGGGGCGATCGACTACGCGCTGCACGGGGAACGCAGGCCGGGGCTGCTCGTTGTTACGGATATCGACGACGCGCGGCTTGCGCGCGCGGAATCGATCTTTACCGTAGAGCACGCGAAATCGCTTGGTGTAGAGCTCGTATACGTCAATACCGCAAAGTCTGGCGACCCTGTTCCCGCGCTCAGAGCGCTGACGGGCGGCACGGGGTTTGACGACGTAATCTGCTTTGCGCCGGTCAGGGCGGTGGTGGAGCAGGCGGACGCAATCCTTGGTTTCGACGGCTGCCTGAGTTTCTTCGCGGGGCCGACGAATCCGGCGTTCAAAGCGGAGGTAAATTTTTACGACGTGCATTACGCCTCGCACCACATCCTCGGCACAACAGGCGGCAACACGGACGATATGCGCGAGGCAATCATGCTTATGACCGCGGGCAGGATCAATCCCGCGGCAATGATTACGCACGTTGGAGGCCTCAACAGCGCGGCTGAAACCACGCTGAACCTGCCGAACATTCCCGGCGGCAAGAAACTCATCTATACGCATCTGGATTTTCCGCTGAACGCGATTGCGGACTTTGCCGCGGCGGGCGAACAAAATCCGCTGTCTGTACAACTCGACCGAATTGTAAAGCGCAACAACGGCCTTTGGAGTGCGGAAGCGGAACAGGTCTTGCTCAAACATGCAAAGAGAATTGAATGAATCGCACTCGTGCGGTTGACGAACATGTGGCCCTGCGCCGCTGCTGCGATCCTGCGGTTGTTGATAGCAATGGATCGTTTGTACCGGCGAAGGGGAATCCGGATTGAATGAAAGAGAAGCCATTATGCGACGAAAATGGATGATCGGCTGTATTTATCTGACGCTTTTCTCGCTGGGCGGTTACCTTTCATTTTATCAGTCTACGCTGATACAGGCCATGGACATATTCGCGCTCAATGGCGCCAGAATGGGGGCGGCCGTCGGAGCGCAGAGCGCCGGGATGATGATTGCTCCGCTTATCCTCGGCGGGGCGAGCGGAAAAATCGGCAAGAATAAAGTGATTCTCATCGCATATGGCCTGATGATTGCGGGAGCTTTCACCGCGGGCATGGCGCGCGGCTTCCTTGCGTTTCTATGCGGGGGTTTTTTGATAGGCGCGGGGTTTGCCGTGCTGGAAGCGACGCTCTCCGCGCTGCTTGCGGATGCGTTTGCGAGCCGGTCGGTGCGGCACCTGAATTTTTCCCAGGCTACATTCAGCATAGGCGCGCTTTGCGGCCCGATTCTGACGGCTGCGGTTCTCGAAAGAGGCGTTTATTTTCAATGCATCTATCCTGTAATTGCTGTTTCGTTTTTTTTGCTGGGTACGCTTTTTTTCCTCGCCCAGCGCGGAAGCCGCGCCGAAGAACACGTAAACGAGCGGATAACGAAGCAGTTTGCCGCTTTCTTTCGCAACAGGCTTTTGCTGCTTCTCGCGGTTGCGGTCGGTATTTATGTTGGGGTGGAGAACGCAAGCGCAAGCTTTGCGGAGGTATATTTTCACGCGGAAGCGAATCGTTCGGCTTACAGCGCCGCGGCGCTTTCCGTCTTTTGGGGCGCGATGATCCCCTCGCGGTATCTAGCCGGTACGCTGAAGCTGCGCGTGAAGGCAATGCTGAGCATCAGCTGCGCCATTACGTGCACCGGGCTGGTCGCGGCAATGCTGATGACGGATCCGCTGGCGAAGCTGACGATGTTTGCGCTGTGCGGGTTCGGTTGCGGGCCGATTTGGCCGCTGCTCATGAACCGGGCGGCTCGCGCAAACCGGGGATCGTCGGGACTGGTGCTGAATGTCATGCTATCGTTTTGCTCGCTGGGCGGCGTGCTCCTGCCGGTATTGGCGGGATGGATATCGGATCGGTCGGGCGTTTCCGGCGTGTACTATTTCTGCGCCTGCGCGACGGCTGCCATCCTTCTGCTCTATACGCGGGCGGAGCGGGCGCGCTGATGCGATGATTGCGGGTCCGTTGGCTCGCGCGACACGAAAGCAAAGGCAATCCGCGGTTGGTACTTGCGCATAGATGGATCTCAATGTAACGTAATGGGTGGATCTTGATTCAATTGCAGTCCGGTGCGGAAGGAGAAAAGAAATGATCAGTTTTGGAACGGGCGGCTGGCGCGCGGAAATCGGCAAGGATTTTTGCATGTCCAACATACAGCGCGTAGCGCAGGGGCTTGCGGATACCCTGCTGTTGGACGGAAAGACGGATCGTCCGGTCGTGATTGGCTATGACCGCAGATTCCTTTCCTATGAAGCTGCGGTTTGGGTTGCGGAAACGCTTGCGGCAAACAACATCAGCGTGCTTTTCATGCACAGGAGCGTTCCTACGCCGCTGGTGATGTACCTTGTGAAAGAAATGGGACTGCATCGCGGGGTGGAGATTACCGCTTCGCATAACCCGAGCAGTTATAACGGAATCAAGATCATCGTTGAAGAAGGCAGGGATGCGCCGGGTGCGGTTACGGTGCGGCTGGAGGAAGCGATCCGCGCGGTAGGCGACGCGCGGTCAATCCCGCTTTGCGAAGCGGAGGACAGGGGGCTTTTGACATACCTGAAAAATCCGTTTAACGATTTTATCGATTCCATCCTTGCGCGCGTCGATGTATCCGTAATCCGGGCGCGGGGTCCCAGAATCCTCTTTGACTCCATGCACGGCTCGTCCACCTATCCGCTGACCGTGATCCTCAATACCGCGCGCTGCACGGTGGATCAGATTCACGCGGAAAAGGATGCATACTTTGGCGGCATGATGCCCGCCCCTTCGGAAGACACCATGGACGAATTGCGCTACCGCGTGATGCGCGGTAAATACGATTTAGGGATTGCGGTGGATGGAGACGGGGACCGGTTAGGCATTGTGGACAGCGCCGGGCGCTATATCAGCGCAAACGAGATTTTGGTGCTCCTGTATCGATATCTGCATGAAGTGAAAGGCTGGAAGGGGCCGGCGGTGCGCAATCTATCGACAACGCACCTGCTGGACCGCGTTGCGGAATCCTTTGGAGAAAAGTGCTATGAGGTTCCGGTCGGGTTTAAGCATATCTCGGCCAAGATAGACGAAGTGGACGCGGTGCTCGGCGGCGAATCCTCCGGAGGACTGACCGTTCGCGGACACATCCACGGGAAAGACTCGACCTATTCCTCCGCGCTGTTTGTTGAGATGATCAGCTCCAGCGAAAAAAGCCCGAGTGAGATGATGGAGGAGATTCAGCGGCAGTTCGGCAGATATATCATGAAAGAGAGCAACATCCGCTTTTCCGGGGCGCAGCGGGACGAGCTTTCCAGGCGAGTTTTAGAAGCGCGCGCTTTGCCGGAGTTTGAGACGAAACCGGTGCGGGTCAGCTATCTGGACGGTGTGAAGGCTTACTTTGCGGACGATTCGTTTGTCATCTGCCGTTTCAGCGGAACGGAACCGCTTTTACGCATCGCCGCGGAAGGGCACACCGAGGAGCAGGCGAAGGGCTATATCGCCGCGTGGGAATCGTTGATTGGTTCCTTTGGCTGCGAGCTTTCAAACAGGTGAAGGGGAGGGGCACTCCTTCAGCGAAGATCGAACGATTAGCTCGGTGGGGAATAGAATCTTCCGGATTCCGCCGCCATTGCCGCGTACAAGCTCCATTAACCGCTGGGCCGCCGCAATCCCGATCTCACGTGTGGGGACGCTGACGGTCGTTAGCGGCGGCACCATGTGCGCGCTGAGATTGATATTGTTAAAACCGATGACCCCAACGTCGTCCGGACAGCGAAGCCCCATTGCGTGGACGGTTCCGAGGATTGCGGTTGCGAGCGAATCGCTGCCCGCAATGATCGCATCCGGCGGCACATCGAGCGAAAGCAGTTCCCGTGTATGCACCGCGCATAGGTCGAGATCCCATGCGCAATCCTTGATATACGCTTCGCGATACGGCAGTCCCGCGTGAAAGAGGGATTCGCGGTAGATGGAAAGCCGGACGGATTCATAAAACGGATCGTTCGGGGAACTGCCGCCGATCACCGCAATCCGCTGATACCCGCACGCCAGCAGGCAGCGCATCACCATCCGGTTTGCGTTGCGGGGGTCGAAGCCAACGCTGTCAAACTGGTAATCCGTTTCCTCGTTATCGATGCATAAAATACTCGGGATACACGCCTCCAGCTGCGAGAGAAGCTCCGAATGCACGCGCTCCATCAGAAAGATGCCGGACAGCCCGGACGACAGCAGCTCGCGAAACACGGAAGGATCGCGCAGCTCGTTGTAATTACGAATGACGGAGATCGCCGCGCCAAGCCGGCTGCACTCCGCTTCCGCCGCCGAGAGGATCGAGGTAAAGAACGGGTCGGAGTACTTCTCCGCGGTAAAGGGCAGGATGCATCCGATCGGAATCTTTTTTTGCCTGTGCGCGACGGTTGGCAGCGCGTAGCGCAGGCGGGCCGCCGCGTCCAAAACGTTTTGCCGTGTTTGCTCGGACACCTTAAAATCCGTGTCGCCGGAAAGAACCCGCGATACGGTCGCAATGGAAACACCCGCTTCCGCGGCGACTGAACGAATATTGGCCATAGCACCTCCTAGTGTTTACTAAACATTATATGAAAAAAACACGAAAAATGCAATCTTTTTTTACAAATATTGCTTCCAATTCTGCGAATTGAATGGTATAGTACTGGCATGTACTGATCAATAAACAGACAAAATGTTAACTAAACATACGCTGACGAGGAAGGTACTGTAATGAAGAAAATTGTTTTTATTGGCGCCGGATCGCTGGACTTTACGCGTGATTTGGTACGTGATCTGCTTTCGTTTCCCGCGTTTGACGACTGCCATCTGTGGCTTGTCGATATTGACGAGAAACGCTTGTCCTATGCAAAGCTCGGCGTTGAGAAAATCGTTGCAGCAGGCGGGTATCATGCTTCGGTGTTTGCAACGACGCAACGGCGGGAAGCGCTGCCGGGCGCCGACGCGATCCTGATTACCGTGCTGCAGGGCGGGGTAGAGGTTTGGCGGCACGACATCGAGATTCCAATGAAATACGGCGTTGATATCTGCGTTGGCGATACGCGCGGGCCTTCCGGAATCTTTCGCTTTCTGCGTACGGCTCCGGTTTTGCTGGGCATCATTCGCGATGTTGAGGAGCTTTGCCCCAAGGCCGTCGTGCTGAACTATACCAACCCGATGGCAATGCTGGTGAGCTACCTGCAGGCGCAGACGAATGTCAGCGTCACAGGCCTTTGCCACAGTGTGCAGGGCACCGCCGATATGCTCGCGGGATGGCTTGGCATCCGGCCGGAGGCGCTTTCGTATACCTGCGTCGGCATCAATCACCAGGCGTTCTACACCTCGCTGACATCCGGCGGGGTAGACCAGTATCCGGCGCTGTTTCAGGCGATTTCGCGCGAGGAAGTCGCAAACGAAGAACCGGTTCGCATTGAGATGTTCAAGTATCTGAAGTATTTTACAACCGAGTCCTCCGGGCACAATTCGGAATACAACGCGTGGTTCCGCAAGCGGGAAGACCTGATTCAGCGCTACTGCACGCACGGCACGGGCTGGAATCCCGGCGCGCATGCATATATCCTCAACGAGTATCTGGAGCGGGAGCACACCTGGGAACAAGAATATACCCAGTGGCTTGCCGAGGGCGAGGTGGAGCTGGAGCGCGGCGAGGAGTATGCGTCCAACGTTATTAACGCGATTCATGGGGACCACAAGCCGTTTGCGTTTAACGCGAACGTTCGGAACCGCGCTTATGTAACGAATATCGACGAAGGCGCATGCGTGGAGGTGCCCGCAATCGCGGATCGGGAAGGGATTCATGTGCGCGGAACGTATACGCTACCCCAGCATTTATCGATCTTTGTCAACCATTCGGCAAAGGTGGAAGAACTGGCCGTTCGCGCGGCGCTGGAAGGGGATGCACAGAAGGTTTTCCAGGCGATCCTGTTTGATCCGCTGACCGCGAGTGTTTGCAGCATGGAGGAGATTCATTCCATGGTGCAGGAGATGCTGGATCAAAACGCGCCGTTCCTGGGATATTTCCGGTCGCTGAAGATTTAAACGGGGGAAAGCGGAAGAAACCCGGAATACGAAGAACAAGAGGATGCGGCGGCATTCCCGCCGACTCATATCGTTGCCAAAGGACACTGACTGAACACAACCAACAAAACAGGCAGAGGAGGAAAGAAACGATGAAAAAAGCAATCGGTATTACCCTTGCGCTCTTGATGGCTGCGTCCTTATTTGCGTGCGCGGCACCATCCGGCGGCACGTCGTCCGGCGACGTCGTCGAACTGACGTTCTGGGGACATCAGGAGGACACTTGGAACACGTCCTACCGCGCGATTGCGGACGCCTTCACGGCGGAAAACCCCGATATCAGGATCAATTTTGAATTCTTCCCCTATGACGAGTTTGAGTCCAAGGTGCAGACCTCGCTCATTTCAAAGAAGGGCGGCGCGGATCTCTACGAGATCTGGGGCGGCTGGGGCGTTGACTACGCTTCGACCGGCGCGCTCGCCGCGATGCCGGACGATATGGCGCAGGAGGTTCGCAGCGATGCTTATCCATGCACGTATGGCGCGCTGGACTACGACGGGAAGCTTTACGGTATGCCGATGGAGTTTAACATCGAGTGCGGCGGCCTGCTCGTGAACAATAAACTCCTGACGGCGGAGGGGCTCAGCGTTCCGACGACCTGGGACGGTTTGATTGCGGACGCAAAGAAGGCGGCGGTCGTTGAAAACGGCATTATGACCGTCAAGGGGTTTGATTTTGTCAACTGGGACGGCGTGACCTATCTGTTTACCTCCATGATTCTTTCCCAGGGCGCGAATTATATCAACGATGACGGTACGTTTCGTTTTACAAGCCCGGAAGCGAAAAAGGCGTTTGTGGCCCTTACGGATCTCGTGACGAAAGATCAGGTGACCGATCTTTCGGGGCTGACGGACGACAGCGGGCTGGAAGGGTACCAGCAGCTCTACGCGGATCAGGCGGTGTTCGTACCACGCGGACCATGGACGATTGCGGAAGGCATTGCGACCTTTGGCCTCACACTCGGGCGGGATTTCAGCTATGTTTCCATGCCGTGGTATGGAGAAAAGCAGGCGTTTGCGGCGGAAACCGGCTGGGCGTTTGCGGTGAATGCTTCCAGCGAGAAGCAGGATGCGGCGTTCCGTTTTCTGAACTACTTCTTCTCGGACAACGTTATCATGCAGCATAACATTGCGTGCGGTCAGATCCCCGCGAAGATTTCAGTTGCCACGAGCGATGAATATCTCGAGAAAATGCCGCATACGTTGCCGCTTGTGCAGATTCTCGACAAGGCGCAATTCATTGGATATTTCAACACGGATAAGTTCAAAGAGATTATCAACGGCGTGTTTCTCGACTACTGCACGGGGAATATCTATACGGATGCGGACGCAGCCCTGGCCGATCTTGAGGCAAAACTCTCGGAAATGTAGCATGATGCAAGCGGGCGGGGCAACGAACTGCTTCGCCCGCTTCCTCTATGACCACGGAGGGATTCAATGAATAAAGGAAACAGAAAATTCCTGCTGATTGTTTTGGTGCCGGTTTTCGCGCAGGTGTTTGTGTTCATGCTGCTGCCGATTCTTGGCACCGGCGCAATCTCCTTTATGGAATACAACCCGCTGCAAACGGTAAATCGATTTGTTGCACTGGAGAATTACCGCGCGCTGCTGCACGACGATATGTTTTTCACCGCGCTGAAAAATACGCTGGTATTCACGCTGATCACCGTGTTTTTCAACATCATCATTGCATTGTCAACCGCAACGCTGATCAGCCAGCTCAAGTCGAACAAAACACGAAGCTTTTTCCGCATGATCGTTTTTTTGCCGTGCATGGCGCCGATCGTGGCGTCTTCCGTCGTTTGGGCGCGCAGCATCTATCAGACAAAAGGCGGTCTGCTCAACGCAATTCTCGCACAGTTTGGCGTGGATGCAATCTCCTGGATCGGCGATGCCCGCTATCTGATGCTTTCCGTGATTATCTTTACGATTTGGGCGGATATCGGGTATAACATTATCCTCTTCTCCGCGGGAATCGACGGAATTCCGCAGGATCTGTTCCAGGCGGCGGAGCTGGACGGCGCGGGGAGATGGCGCATGTTCCGGCTTGTTACACTCCCTTTGCTGGGGCGAACGATGACGTTTGTTTCCCTGATGACCTTGATTTCACATTTTCAAATGTTCGCGCAGTTCAACGTGCTCGCACTCAAGGACGGTCCGCAGAGCTCCGGACTTGTTTTAACGAGCCTGATCTACAAGACCGCGTTTGTGTATAAAGAAATGGGATATGCGGCCGCTATTTCGATGGTGCTGTTCCTGATCATTCTGCTGGTGACGATTGTCCAGCAGAGGCTTGGGAAAGTGGATTGGGAGTATTGATATGAAGATTAGCGTATCAAACCGTCGGGATTTTCGTGCCCGCGCGTTCATTTTTGTAATATTGGCCGTTATGGCTGCCTGCATCGTACTGCCATATCTCTGGATGCTGTCCAACTCGTTTAAAACAACGAAGGAGACGTTGATCGACCCCTCGCACCTGCTGCCAAAGGAGTTTACGCTGGAAGGCTATAGAAAGGTGCTAACGGAATCTCCATTCTTCCGATGGCTCGGAAATTCGCTTTTTGTCACGGGAACGAACACGGTCATCGTCCTGTTTACCAGCTCTCTGGTTGGCTATATCTTCTCACGGTTTAAGTTCCGGGGCATGCATTTTCTGTTTCTGCTGCTGCTTTTTACCATGATGGTGCCCGCGCAGGTCACAATGATTACCACGTTCATCCTCGTAGACGGAATTGGATTATACGATTCCGTATTCGCTTTGATCATACCTGCGTTTGTCAACGCGTTCGGGATCTATCTTTGCAAGCAGTTCTGCGACGAGATTCCGCGGGAACTGATGGAGAGCGCGAAGATAGACGGCGCGGGAAACTTCACCATCTACCGGAAGATCGTCTTGCCGCAGATCCGCCCCGCGCTTGGCGCGCTGGCAATCTTTACCTTTTTGGAGTATTGGAACGACTACCTGAACCCTCTGATCTATCTTTCCAGCACGAAAAACATGACGCTGCCGCTCGCGCTGAGCTATTTTTCCACACAGCATGCGACAAACCTTTCCGCAACGATGGCCGCAGCGGCATTGATCATGGTGCCGACCGCGATCGTCTTCATCCTCTTCCAGAAGCAGTTTATCAAGGGGATCTCCATGACGGGGATGAAGTGAACCCGGATTCGGCCGAATGGGACAAGGCGGAAAATAATAATGGGAACGTCAAAGGAGCCGGTTTTTCACCGGCTCCTTCCGACTTTCCTGATTTGGATAAAAAGGAATGCGCAACAGAGGGAGCGCAGCCGCGCCATCAGGCGGACTCCCGCACGACGTAGTGACAGGGAAACAGGATGCGGCGGGGCAGGGAATTGTCGCCGCCGATGCGGGAAAGCAGGATTTGACCCGCGGCTTCGCCCATCGCTTCGGTTGGAATTTCAATGGTGGTCAACGGCGGGTTTGCGTATTTTGACATCGCGATGTTCGTCAGCCCGATGACGGCGACTTCCTCCGGGACGGACACGCCCATTGCGGACAATGCGCGCAGAGCCGCCATCGCCATCAGGTCGCTCGCGGCGACGAATGAACGCGGAAGGCGATCCTTCCCCAAACCGGTGACAAGGCGCGAACAAAGCGCGTCGTTCCATTCGCAGTCGATCACCCAATCGTGATTCGGGTTCAGCCCACGCTCCTCAAGCGCGTTTGCATATGCGCGGTATCTGCGGCACTTGCGCATTTCCGTCTTCCCCTCCGGCCCGCCGATAAAGCCGATGTCCGTAAACCCTTTGCCTGCAAGATAGTCCACCGCCAAACGGGAAGCCTGCTCGTGGTCGAACTCGATGTTGTCGATTTCGGGATAGCCGGAGTCAATGCCGACAATGTGCCTGACCTTTGACTGCGCGTATCGGAACGTTGCTTCCCCCAGATGGGACATGACGATAAGCCCGTCCAGCGGATCGGCAAACGTGCGGATGAGCGTTTCGCTGTTCTCCAGCTCGTTCCATGTGCGGACAAACGAAATTTCCGACCTGTTTTCCGCGAGAAAACACTCGAGCCCGGATAACAGGGAGAGGTAATAGGGATCGGAATACTTACCGCCGCGCAGGTTGACAATGCAGCCGATCTTACGATACGCGGTTTCGCTTGCGGGGGGTATCCTGCGGTGATGCGAAATCGGCGCCTTGTAGTTTAAATCGGTAATCGCCTTCCAAACGCGTTCCCGCGTTTCGGTGGTCATCTTGTAGGTTGTATCGTTGTTTAGAACGCGGGAAACGGTCGCAATCGACACGTTTGCCTGCCTGGCGACCTCTCGAATTGTGCTCATTTTGCTTTCCTTTGCAAAGAGTTTACGTAATTGAACGAAAAAACAGGGCAATTAACGTAACAAAATCATTATACTCGCTGTGAAAAAATCTGTCAATACCAATTGACAACGGTGCAAAACGCTGATAGAATGCAACTAAACAAAAACGAAAAGCAACGTAAATACAACGTAACATATCAATAGCTATTTTCACACGAATCGGGGAAACATCATGAAATTTGCACTGATCGGCGCGGGAGAACGCGGGACCATCTACTCACAGTACGCACACGATGTCTGCGGGCACGAAATCATAGCGGTAGCCGACCGGAATCCGGTCAAGCGTGCGGCGGCGCAGGCAAGGTTTGGAATTCCGCAGGATCGGTGCTTTGCGGAAGGGCGGGAACTGATCGAGACGATTCCTCCGGCCGATGCATTGATCATCGCCTCCCTGGATCGCGAGCACTATGCGCACACGATGGCGGCGCTGGAGCGCGGCTGGAATATACTGCTGGAAAAGCCGATCTCGCCGGACGCGCGGGAGTGCATCGCAATCCGTGACAAAGCGCAGGAAAAGGGCTGCAAGATCACCATTTGCCATGTGCTGCGCTATGCGCCGCTGTTTGTCGCGCTGAAGGAGATGATTGCGGGCGGAAAACTCGGCAAGGTGGTCGCGATCGACCTGACCGAGAACGTTGGAAACTTCCACATGGCGCATAGCTTTGTTCGAGGAAATTTCAGAAACAGCGGCATCACAAGCCCGATGATCATGCAGAAGAGCTGCCATGACATGGATATGCTGCTCTGGCTTACGGGGAGCCACGCAAAAAGCATTTCGTCGGTGGGGAGCCTGTCCTATTTTAAGCCGTCCAATGCCCCTGCGGGCAGTGCGGAGCGCTGCCTGGACTGCTCCGTCGCGCAGAGCTGCCGGTTTGACGCCAGAAAAGCGTATATGCCCAGCATGGGGGATTGGCCCGCGAGGATGCTTACGCCCGACCAGACAAAGGAAGGCCTGTATCAGGCTTTTCGGGAAGGGCCTTACGGCAGATGCGTCTTCCACTGCGACAACGACGTTTGCGATCACCAGAGCACGGCGATCGAGTTTGAAAACAGCGTTACCGCTACCTTTACGCTAAGCGGCATGACGAACATCATGCACCGTACGATCCACGTGATGTGTGAGGACGGGGAGATCTTCGGAGATGACGACAAAGGCGAATTGCGCGTGGCGAACTTTCGTTCCAACCAGTCGGATCCTTTCACGGAACAGACGATTCACATTGGAACGGTGCTTGGAAACCACGGCGGCGGGGATGTCGGGCTGATGAATGACTTTATCGCGTCGCTGAAACCCGCGTACGACGGGGAATGCCGCTCATCGATTCGAAAATCGGTCGAGAGCCACCTGATGGCATGCGCCGCCGAGGAGTCCAGAATATCCGGCAAAACCATCCACCTGGATGCGTTTGAACAAACGCTGAAAAACGCAAAAGAGTAGGTCGGATCTGAACTTCGGCGATACGATTTCGAGGAACCGGCAATACAGGAAGAGGATTTGAATTTCGGTGGAAGCACCGGGAAAAATAGGTAATTTAAGGAGGAAACAGATGAAAAAGTCCATTGTGTTCATTCTTGCTGCGATGATGGTGTGCTCGTGCCTCTTCGCGGGCTGCGCCGTGCCAGGCAACACAAGCACCGATACGGCAACGCAAAGCGAACCCGCCGCGCCGGAAGCCACGGCAACGGCTCAGACCCCGGCGGAACCGGTTGAAATTCATTACGCATACTGGGCGTCGCCCATGGACGCATTCTATGCCGAATGCAAGACGGCGTTTGAAGCGAGCCATCCCAACATCAAGATCATACTTGAACCCACCGCGTGGACCGAGTATTGGACCAAGCTCGAAACCGCAACGACGGGCGGAAGCGTTGCGGACGTGTTCCACATGAACGGCGTCAACATCCTCAAGTATGCCGATGGCGGCGTATTGCTTCCCCTGAACGACTATATCGGCAATTCGAGCGTGGATTTAAACAACTACCCGAAAGCGATGAACGACATGTACAACTATAAAGGTACGCAGTTCGGCATCGCGATGGACTACGACACGATCGGGCTTTGGTATAACAAAACACTCTTTGACCAGGCCGGCATCGCCTACCCGACCAGTGATTGGACCTGGGACGATCTAACGGAGGCCGCAGCCGCAATCACCGCTCTGGGCAATGATATTTACGGCATTGCCGCGGGATTTGAGGAGCAGGCGGGATTCTATAACACCGTCTTCGCAAACGGCGGCTGGCTCGTCAATGGCGATACGTTCGGTTTTGACGATCCCAACACGCGCGCGGGCATCCAGTGCTGGGTCGATCTGATGAAGGCCGGCTACTCGCCCTCCGAGGCTTCTCTGGAAGAAAACGCAAGCTACCTGCAGTTTATGGCGGGCAAACTCGGCATGATCTTCTCCGGTGACTGGATGGCGGCATACTACAGCTCCGCGGATTCCACCGTTGCAGCCGTTTGCGACGTTGCCGAACTGCCGCTGATGAGCAACGGCGCGCGCGCCTCCGTGATCCACGGCAAGGCGAACTGCATCTCCGCCTCCTCCGCGCATCCCGATGAAGCATGGGCATGGGTCGAGTATTTGGCGGGCGCGGAAGCAAACAAGCGTCTGGGCGAGATGGGCATCGCGATCCCGTCCTACATGGAGTATTCCTCTCTCTTCTTTGCTTCGTATCCGCAGTATAATATGAGCATATACAGCAAAGCCGCAGAGGAGTATTCCTATACCTATCCGGCGTCCCTGGCAAGACCGGACTGGATGGATATCGTCCGGACCGAGCTTCAGAAGGCATTCAGCCTCCAAGTGACGGTGGATCAGGCATGCGACGCCATTATGGACCAACTGGGCTAAGGAAAACCTGGTGTTTCGGCGGGCCGGTAATCCCGGCTCGCCGAACACGCGCACGGAATCATACAGGGGGATGAGGTTCGTCATGCGAAAGAAAGGGCACAATACCCAAAAGCGGAAGGATATGGCGTGGGGTTACGGTATGATTTTACCGCTTTTTCTGGGTCTTGCGGTATTCTACTTTTACCCTGTCGTCAAAGTGATCTACGACAGTTTTTTCAATGTCGGCGCGTTTGACAAGCGAACCTTCGCGGGGCTTGAAAACTACAAGAACATGATTGCCGACGCAGCGATGTGGAAAAGCCTTGGGAATACGTTCCTGTATGTGGCGCTGATCGTCCCGTTTACGGTGATATTGGCGCTGATCCTGGCGGAGCTGCTCAATCAGAAGATGAAGGGCCGCGACGTCTTTCGCGTCATCTACTTTATTCCAACCGTTACGATGACCGTTGCCATAGCAATGATGTGGCGCTGGATCTTCAACGGAGACTTCGGGATATTAAATCACATTGTCGGCTGGTTTGGCGGCTCTTCGCACTACTGGCTCAGCGAAAAGCCCATTGCGCTCATCTGCGTCGGCGTTGTTTCCGTCTGGATGGGCGTCGGGTTGAATATGATTATCCTCCTGGCGGGGATTCAGGGTATATCCGCTTCCTACTACGAGGCGGCGAAGATTGACGGCGCATCCCCGGTGAGAAGATTTTTTTCGATCACGGTACCGCTGATCACCCCTTCTCTCTTCTTTGTCTTAACGACAACCTTGATTTCAACGCTCCAGATTTTTGACGTGATCTATATGATGATTGCGCCCAAGAGCACGGCGCTTGTCGATACCCAGAGCGTTGTAATGTACTTCTTCCGAAACGCGTTCGAGTATTCCAAAAAGGGATACGCGTCCGCAATTGCGGTGCTGCTGTTTGTGATCATTATGGCTATTACCGCATTGCAGATGAAACTGCAGCGTAAGTGGGTGAATTATGACTGAGAGGAGAGCACATGTCGCACACGATGATTCAAAATAGAAAAAAGAAGATCGGCGTCTGGAAAATCGTGGTGTATACGATACTGATTGCGGGCGGCATCCTGACGCTTGCGCCATTTCTCTGGATGCTGCTGACGTCGTTTAAAACGCAGGTTGACGCTGTCGCAATCCCGCCAACCATCTTGCCCAAGCGCTGGGTCGTCGATACCTATACGACCCTGAAGGATAAAATCCCGTTTGCAAAGATGTATTGGAACACCGTTTTAACCTCGTTTATCACGGTTGCGGGGCAGTTACTGCTTTGTTCGCTCGCAGGGTATGCCTTCGGGCGGATTAAATTTCCCGGGCGCAACTTCCTGTTTGTGCTGTGCCTTTCGGTGCTCATGGTTCCGACATCCTTCTACATTCTGCCGCAATACATCATCATCAAGAACCTTAACCTGCTCAACACGATCCATGCGATTTATCTGCCTTGCCTCTTTTCGGCCTTCGGAACCTTCCTGATGCGGCAGTTCTTCATGTCGCTGCCCAAGGAGCTTGAGGAAGCAGCCAGGATCGACGGATGCGGCCACGGAGGCATCTTTCTTCGAATCATGCTGCCGCTCGTCAAGCCCGGGCTGGTATCGCTCGGCATTCTGACGCTTCGTTTTTCCTGGAACAACCTTATGTGGCCTTTGATCGTTAATACGTCTACAACAAAGATGACGTTGACTGCCGGACTCAGCTATCTGCAGGGGCAGTATCTTGCGGACTATCCGTCCATCATGGCGGGCGCCGTGCTTTCCATCATTCCCCTGATCGTACTGTTTGCAGTTTTTCAAAAGCAGTTTATTGAGGGAATTGCGCTTACGGGGATCAAATAAAGCCCCGTCAGCCGGGAGGAAAAGGGATGAAAACGATTCTTCATCATGCAAACGTTGTTTTGCTCGACCGGATTTTATATGACGGCGGCGCGGAGATAACGGATGATACAATTACGGGCGTCTTCCGGGAAGAGGACATGCCCAAAGATGCTGCCGCGGAGTATATCGACTGCGGTCTGCAGTATCTATCCCCCGGGTTTATCGACCTGCATCTGCACGGCGGCGGCGGGGCGGATTTTATGGATGGGGATGAACGGGCGGTACAAACGGTGCTTGGGGTGCATGCGCGGCACGGTACGACCTCCTTTTTGCCGACTACCCTCAGCGCCTCGCAGGAGGGTGTGATCAAAGCCCTCCGCGCAATCGAGAAGGCTCAGCTTGAGCGATCGGCGGGGCCGAAAATATTAGGCGCGCATTTGGAGGGGAACTTCATATCCATGCGCCAGAAGGGCGCGCAGGATTCCGCATATATCTACCCGCCGCTCAAAGAAAATTACGAACCGATCGTATCCTCTGTCGGCAACATCCGCATGGTTTCCTGCGCGCCGGAGACGGAAGGGGCTTGCGCCTTCAGCGAATTGATGAGAAAACGCGGCATTGTAATGTCCGTTGCCCATTCGGATGCGAACTATGAGGAGTTCATGCGTGGATTCGAGAGCGGGTTTTCGCATGTTACGCATGTTTACAACGGCAACTCCTGGCTGCACAGCCCGTATTATTATTGCCAGATTGGCGTTTGCGAGGCGGCCTTGCTGGAAAAAGACTGCTATGTGGAGGTTATTGCGGACGGAAAGCACTTGCCCTGGCAATTATTGAAGCTGATATACCAAATCAAGGGCGCGGACCGCGTCAATTTGTGTACGGACGCAATGTGTGCGGCGTGCATGCCGGAAGGGGCGGGCTATAAGCTCGGCGCGCTGGACGTGATCATCGAAGACGGCGTTGCGGTGCTGAAAGACCGCAGCTCGTTTGCAGGAAGCGTCTGCACAAGCGATCATGCCGTTCGAACGATGTATCGCGAAGCGGGGGTGCCGTTACAGGATGCGGTCAAGATGATGAGCGCGACGCCCGCGCGCATCCTTGGCGAGTTTGAACGGATCGGATCAATTGCAGTCGGGAAAAAAGCGGATATGGTTCTGTTTGATGAGGAAATCAACGTTCACGATATTTGGATTGATGGCGCCCGGTATTTGCCGGGTGAGATCAAAGTGTAAAGCCGATGGAAACAGGAATTCGGATTGGAGCAAAACACGTCGTCTAGCGGCACCCCTGCCGGAAACGTATGCCGGCCCTAAGTCCGAAGGACGAGGGGCTGAGAGCGATTATCCCGTCGAAAAATCAGTTTTAATGATGAAAGAGCTCATCGGACGATGAGCTCTTGTTCTATGTCGAGAATTCTCGAAGGGATACAATTTCGTAAAGCACGGGAAGAGGTTCAGCGCGATTCCGCCGGAATATCCTTTTCGAAATGCCCTCCGTAGAGCGCAGCGTCGGTATTCAGCTGCGGAAAAACTTTGTACATCAGGCGGGCGAGACGCTGAATTTGCTTGATATCCTTTTTTCGAAACGGATAGCGGTACGTGCCGGAGAGGACTTCCCGGTTCAGCTTGACGAGGTCGAGCAGACGGAAATCCTCCACGGATTTTCCCGTGTTGTTCTGCGCATACGCAAAATAGGGCATCATCTGCAGGCTCGTGATTCGCGTGACTTCGCGGCCGCCGACCTTTCCTTTCGAAATTCGGACTTTGGCGAGGTTACCGAGCAGGGAATTCATGTCGTAGGAAAGGCAGGGCATTAAATCGCCGAGAGCGTAAAGGATCAGCCCTTCCTTCTCCTCGCCGGAGAACGGGTCGGTAAAACGATACCGCTCGGCCGGTTGGATCGTATGCGCGTGGTTGCCCAGAATGAAGTCCACGCCGCATTCCTCCATGATCCGGTGCCCCATATCGATGCCGATCTGCAGAGGAAACGATTCGTATTCCATGCCCCAGTGCAGGCTGGCGACGACGATATCCGCTCCGCGTTCACGCGCCAGACGCACATGTTCATGAACCATGGAGAGATCCGTCCCTTCCCGGTTCAGGCGGATATAGTTGACCAGAAAGCTCTTTTCCGCAGGCGGCTCCTTGCCGTTGACGGCGTAGGTATACGCGAGCATCGCAATTTTCACGCCGTTGATCTCCACAAGCGGAAAATCGTCCCGCTCCTGCGCGGATTTTGCGGTGCCGACATGGCCGCAACTTTGAGAATTGAGGAAGTCGATCGTCGCAAACAGGCCGTCCTCGCCCTGGTCGAGCGCGTGGTTGTTGCCGGTGGAGAGGAAGTTCGGGCCTTTGCCGCCGTTCACGATATGCGCAAACATCTCCGGTGTGTTGTTGAGGTTTGCGGTGGTAAAGATGTTACCGAGGAACCCTGCCGGGCGGCCGGGTACGAGCGGCGTTTCCAGATTGGCAAAGCGAAGATCCGCCTCCGCGTAAAATGCTTCCACATCGCCCCAGAGGTGCTTCGTATTTTCCGGCGTAAGCAGACCGGTAGTGAGCAGATCCCCTGCGGCGCAGAGCGTCACGGCGGTCGTTTCCATAAAACCTTCGTCGGTAAAGTCCAGATTTTGTTCGGCAAAATATTCTTCAATATGTTTACCGTATTCTCCGACTTCGATTTCCCGAACAAGGTATTTATAGCCATACCAGATCTTTTCTTCCAGGTTCATGTAGGTGAAATTGTCCTCGAAAATCTGCGGATAACGGTACTTTCTGCCTTTGAAAAAGCCGACAATGCGGCAGAAGAGCTTAAAAAGCGAAACGACGAATTCCATAAGATGCATACGCTCCTTTTGCAGTCGTGCGGCGGGAAAAAGCCGGTTTGCCGCCGGTTTGTTCGTTTCCGCGCATACACGCGAAGACCGGCGCATCCGCTTTCCGCGGGCGCGCCGGCTGAAATCGCGCTAGAATGTGATGTAGTCGCAGCGGATGGCGAACATGTTTTCAAACGTGTATCCGCTGAACACGAAATGGGTCACATATACCGTTTCGCCGTCCGCGGCTTCATTCAGGCAGGCGGTCATTTTTTCCATGTCGCAGCGTCCGTCGTCCGGCATCCCGCGGTCGATCCAGCCGATGGCATAGTCGGTGCAGGCTTCGATCATCGCCATATTGACCGCCACCGGCCAGGTGGAGATGCGTCCCGTCATCCCGTAGGAAGCGACGCTCTTTTGAATCTCGCCGATGATATAGGGAATGTCGCTGGACTTGTCTTCCGGAATCTGAATGCCCAACGCGTTTGGGAACCCGTCCAGAGGGGACTCGCCGCAGGACTGCGGGAAGATCGCGCCGCCTTCGCAGATCGCCTTGATCAGCGGCTCCTGCATGGTGGTATTGGTTGCGTAAAAAGCGGTGTCCTTGCCGTATTTTTCGATTTCGCGGGGAACGTCCTCCAGAATGAACTGCTGTGTGCCGGAAAATCCGGCGTCGCCCTGCGGGTCGGGAGCGGTGACGTCCACAAAGGTGATCCCCAGCTTTTCGCAATTCGCTTTGAGCAGGTCGTGCCGCGCGGCAATGGCGACCATGCTCATATGCCGCGGAAACGAGTAGTGGATGAAGGTCTTTGCGCCGAGCTCTGCCGCCTGTGCGGGGAGCATGTTGCCTACGCCTTCGATCTCGTCGCAGGCGAGGATGACGTCCGCGACCTGAGCCTGCATGGACGGATCCTCGCCGGGGGTGGTGAACAGCACGAGCAGGTCCGGATTGATCTCGCGCGCTTTCTTTATGGCCGCCGTCGCGCCGGTGATGGACTGGTCGAATACCAGCGCTTTGACGTCCGGATCGGAAACCAGGTTGAGCACATCGGAAATGGTGGTTTCCACTTCCTTGGCGAAGTTATCCGGGTAGGTGGCGACAACGACACGATCGCCGTATTCTTTCTTCATGAGCATTGCGCCCTGATAGTTCTCCTCGCCCTGCGACACGGTGGAGGTGATGATTGCCACCTTCCCGGCGCCGGCGCCCGCTTGATCCTTGGCGGCGGAGCCGCAGCCGGAGAGCGAAATGAGCAGGATTGCCGCCAATAAAAAACACACCGCTTTTTTCATTCTTTACCTCCCAACTTTTGAACAACCAAAATACACGGTTGCCGGTACAGGAACCGCAAGAATGAAGCAGTGCTGTGAATTACTCAAATAGTATATATCACACGCGCGGAACGCTGTCAATTGCCTGCGCCGGGGAAACTACTTGTGTACCGCGTGATAATCGACTATACTCGGTTTGAGGTGGCGGGGATGACAGAAAAAAACGGCCCGACCGTAAATGCGGTCGACAGAGCGCTGGGCATTATTGAAACGCTCTATGAATCCGGCGGCGAGATGGGGATTGCGGATATCGCGCGGAAAACGGGGGAATACCAGAGCACGATCTTTCGCACACTGATTACGCTGCAGGCGCGGGGATTTGTTTACCAGAACTCGGCAAACAGCAAATACGGGCTGGGCATGAAGCTTTTCAGCATCGGCATGGGCGTGCGGGGCGGAATGGTGATTGTTCGAGTCGTGGAGCCATTTGCAAAGCGTCTCTGCGAGGAGATTGGCGAAACCATCAATGTTTCCGTTCGGGACGACCAGAAGACGGACGAGTATTACAGCCTCCTCGTACATCAGGAGGTCAAGAAAGGCCAAGCGCTCGGCGTCAGCCAGAACCTTGGCAGCAGCACGCTTTGCTATTATTCCGCGGTAGGGAAAGCGCTTCTTGCCTATTCGGAGGATTTAAATCCGGAGCGCGTAAGGCGCGGGGAATTTTTAAGCTTTACGGAACACTCGATTTCGGACCCGGAGACGATGCTCAAGGAGCTGGAAACCATCCGCCGCCAGGGGTATGCGCTGGACAACGAGGAGCAGGAAAAGGGACTGTTCTGTGTAGCCTGCCCGGTTTTTGACCGGCAGAACCGCATTCGGGCGGCCGTCAGCGTCAGCGGATACGTGGTGCGCATTCAAGAAATTGGTATCGAGAGCATTCTGCAGAAACTCCGGCCCGCCTGCAAAGAAATTGGCGTGCTGCTCTAAAAAACAAAGAACGGAAAGAGCGGATACGGCGACGTATGCGCTTTTTTTATACCTGGCGGAGCCGCATCCGGCGGGTGCGGGGGAGCACGGTAAACCCCGCGAGTAATACGGAAGGTTGGAAATTCTGCAAAAAAAATGAAACAACCTGTTGACGCGGCTTTTCTGCGGTGGTATATTCTAGGCAATTAAAACAGAACGGCATTCTGCTGAATAGAATTGCTTGAATGAAGCAGTGAATTACTCAACCTGCAAACCGCCGTTCTGGATTCCTTTTTGAATGAGCCATCGAACGATGGAATATTTCTTGTTCTATAAATTCGCACAATCGATTTCAGAAGGAAAAGCGACCGCGACTGCGGCAGAAAAGGCGGCCGGAAGCGGCCGGACAAACGGTTCATCACGCCGGCGCGAACGTTCCGGCATGGAGAAAACGGGTACGACTACACCGCGCGGGACAACCGGCGGGGGCAAAAGGAGCAAAGCACTATGATATTGGCCGAGAGGATGCAGCGCGTGAAAGGATCGGAAATCCGGAGCGTGGGAAAGAAGATTGCCGCGCGGAATTCCGCCGACCTGATCAAACTGTCCGCCGGAATACCGGATGAGGCGCTGTTTCCCGCAGAAGAGCTGAAAGCGGCTACGCTGCCGCTGTTTGACGAACCGCTGCTGCCATCGCTGCAATACGGGCTGACTAAAGGCGACACGCGCCTGATCCATCTAATCGCCGAACGGATGAAACAGGCCGAGCGGATGGAAATCCCGGAGAAGAACATTCTCATTACGACAGGCTGTCAGCAGGGCATCTCCCTCAGCAGCGTGGCGCTGCTGGACAGGGGGGACGTTGTCCTCGTTGAAAAACCAACTTATATGGACGGTCTTAACGCGAGCATTCCCTACGAATGCCGGTTTATCGGGGTAGAAACGGATGACGACGGTATGGTGGCCGAGGCGCTGGAAACAGCGCAGCGAACAATTCCGCGCGTCAAGATGATCTACGTGATCCCGAATTTCCAGAACCCGACCGGCAAGGCGTGGCCGCTGAAACGCCGGCGCGAGTTCATGGATGTGGTTCAAAAATTTCCGGATCTGATGGTCGTTGAGGACAACCCCTATGGCGAGCTTCGTTTCCGCGGCGAGTTCATTCCTTCGCTCAAGTCGTTTGATACGCTGGGGCAAGTGATCTATCTTGGATCGTTCTCCAAGGTGCTCAGCCCGGGGCTTCGCGTGGCATGGGTGGTTGCGCATGACGACCTGATTGAAAAACTGGAGATTCTGAAAGAGGGGTTCGACCTGCAGTCCAACCAGTTTGCGCAGTCGCAGGTGGTCAACTACCTGCTGCAGAACGACCTTACCGCGCATGTGGAGAAGCTCCGCGCGGCATATAAGGAAAAGTGCGACACCATGCTGCGGGAGATCAAGCGCACATTCCCGCCGGAGGCGAAGGTGATCGAACCCGACGGCGGCATGTTCATCTGGGTGAGTCTGCCGGAGTATATTAACACGAGCGATATGCTCGCGGAGGCGCTGGACGCGGGCGTTTCGTACATTCCGGGCATCTCATTTTTTGCCGACGGACGGGGAACCAACGGCCTGCGGCTGAATTTCACTTCAAACTCCTGCGAGCGGATCAAGCTGGGGATAGAACGTCTCGCGGGCGTTGTAAAGAAAAACATCCGCTGAGCGAGCATTGGCAAGGTTCACGGACGGAACAGAACAGACGCAACGGAAAGGCCGGGTATTCAGAACGATGAAAGAACGCATCAAGACGACCATCCAGGCGATGGCTCCGGAGCTGACCGAGCTGGCCAAATGGATTTACGCCCATCCGGAAATTGCGAACGAAGAGTTTGAATCTTCGAAGAAAGTAATGGAATTTCTGGCGCGCGCGGGGTTTGTGATTACGCCGGATTTTGCGGGACTGCCGACGGCGTTCAAGGCCGTTTGCAAGAACGGGGATGGCCCGAAGGTTGCCATCATGGCGGAGTACGACGCGCTGCCCGGCCTCGGCCATGGCTGCGGGCATCATCTGATCGCCGCGATGGGCGCGGGCGCGGGCGTCACGCTGGCAAGCGCGCTGGGTGACAGGGCGGGGGAGATCGCCGTATTCGGTACGCCGGCGGAGGAGACGGGGGACGGGAAGTCCGCCCTTGCCAAAGCGGGCGCGTTTGACGACTACGATATCGGAATCATCATGCATCCCTGCTCGATTCACTATACGTCGCCGGTCATACTCGCCATCAGCGCGTATGAGTTTACGTTTGCCGGCCGGGCGAGCCACGCGGGCGCGCGGCCGTACGAGGGCGTTAACGCGCTGGACGCGGTGGCGCTGATGTACAATGCGGTGGGCTTGATGCGCCAGCAGCTGAGGGACGGCACTCGCGTTGCGGGTATCGTTGTAAACGGCGGGGACGTGACCAACGTAATTCCGGGGCGCTGTACCGTCCGCTACGAAGTGCGTACAAAAAAGCTCGAGTATTTCCATACCGTCGTCGACCGCCTGGTGAACTGCGCCAAAGGCGCCGCGCTCGCAACCGGCTGCACGGTGGAACACACCCAGTGCGAACCGCTCTGCATGCCGCTGGAAGAAAGCCCGCTGCTCGCGGCGGAGTATCAAAAATTGCTTGGCGAATACGGCTTGTTTGAGGAAGGCGAGGATGTTATCGGTTCAACGGACATGGGCGACGTGAGCCGGATTATTCCGTCGCTGCATCCTTTTTTCAAGGTATCCACCAACTTCGAACTGCCGCATACGGAGGAATTCCTGCGCGCGGTCAACGAGCCCTATGCGTATACGCAGATGCTGCTCGGCACGGAACTTCTCGCAAGGCTCGGCCTCACCGTGTTCGAGGACGAACCACTGCTGAAAAAACTCCGCGCGGAGAAAACACAGAAGGCGGCGCAGAATAAAGCGTAGGCCGTATCCGCGTTCTTTTGCAGCAAAGACAGCTGCTATTATTCAAACAATCCAAGTCGCAGAAAAAACCGCGCGGCGGAAAAAAGAAAAGTGAAATTGGGAAGATAGGTGTATTCCATGGAAAAAATCGGGAAAAAGGTTGGCAAACTGTCCATTTTTCTCTCGCTGGCGAGCGTGAGCATGGTTTTTGCCGTCATGTACAGCATTCCGTACGTCAAGTCCGTGTTCTACGACGGCATGCTGGCAATCACCGGCGTGAGCAATGCCGAACTCGGTGTTCTGATGACGATTTACGGCCTTGGCGAAGTGTTCACGCCCGGTATCGGCGGTATCCTAGCCAGCAAGTACGACCATAAAATCATCATTCTGATCTCCTCGATCGGCACGGCGGTCGCCTGTGCATTGATGGCGCTGTTTCCGTCGTTTGCTATGGCGCTCGTCGTTTGGACCATTCTGGTCTTTTCGACGCTGTTCATGGTCTGGGGAACACTCTTTAAGGCGATCCGCCTGATCGTTTCGGACGAGGAACAGGGCAAGATATCCGGCTATTTCGGCGGGTTCATCGGCGTTTGCTATCTGGTTGTCAACGGGCTTTGCCTCGTGATTTACAGCATGGTCGGCGGGGAAAACGCGATTCTCGGCATGAAGGGCGTGTTCTACGCGCTGGCGGCCATGATGGTGCTGTTCTCGGTTCTTTGCTACTTTGCGCTCAAGAGGACCGGTGTCAACAATCCAACCGCCGTGGAAGAAATGAAAAAAGACACCGAGACGAAACTCTCGTTCTGGAATGAACTCAAGGCCGTTATGAAGTATCCCGGCGTGTGGTACTTTGGCGGTACGCTCTTCTGCGTATATTCCACCAACATTGCCATTCAGTACTTTACGCCGTATTTCACCAGCGTTCTGCAGGCGGCGGCGGTGTTCAGCGGCGTGATCGCCATTGTCCGCTCCTACGGCATGCGTCTACTCGGCTCCCCGACCGGCGGATTCCTGGCGGGCAAGCTCAAATCGGTATCCAACGCGATTATCATTGCGTTTATCGGAACGGGGCTGAGCATCCTCGCGGTGCTGCTGCTGCCGGATAACTTCACCTCCATCGGCATTCTCATTGCGCTGGTGCTGCTCGCGTCCTTCTTCAACAATGTTGGGAATGGAATTGAGTATGCAATTCCAACGGAAGGCCGCGTCCCGGTTAAATACCACGCGGCGGCCATCGGCTTTGGCAGCGCTCTCGGTTTTGCGCCGGACCTGTTTGAGCATGTGCTCTTCGGCCACTGGATCGATAAGTTCGGCGCGGACGGCTACACCTACATCTTCATCTATGGCGTAGCGGCCGCGGTTGCCGGAATTGCGCTTTTGATCAAGTACAACGCGGACAAGAGACGCCTTGCTGCGGCTGCGTCGAGCGCGGCCTAAACAAGCGATGCAATCGGAGACAATGGAAAAGGTCAAGGTAAACGAAGAACGCTGCAAGGGCTGTTACCTTTGCATTGCCAGCTGCAGGAAAGGCGCGATCCGTCTCTCCGGCAGAACGAACAAAAGGGGAATCGTAACCGTAGCGGTGGATCAGGCGCTCTGCGTCCAGTGCGGCGTCTGCTACACCATGTGCCCGGATCTCGTATTCGAGATTCTCTGAGGGCTGAATCCAATTCACACATCCATCATTTACCGCGCAGGGGACGGTGAAACCGTTCCGGGGCTTTGATTTCGGAGCGGGCGGCGCCGTTTCCTGCGCGATTTTTCTGCCTTTTCGTCGAGAACAAACGCCCGGTAACGGAGGTTATATCAATGGAAACAATGCTGTTAAAAGGAAATGAGGCACTTGCCGAAGGCGCGGTGCGCGGCGGCTGCCGGTTCTATGCCGGATACCCGATCACGCCGCAATCCGAAATACTGGAGTATATGAGCTGGCGGCAAAACGAAGTGGGCGGCTCGTTTATTCAGGGTGAATCGGAAATTGCGAGCGTGAATATGGTGTTTGCGGCAACCGCGCTCGGCGCGCGCGCGCTGACTTCGTCCTCCGGGCCCGGCTTTTCGCTCAAACAGGAGGGAATCGCCTATTGGGTCTCCGCCGGAATGCCTGCGGTCGTTGCCTGTGTTTCGCGCTATGGCATTGGCGACGGGTTCATCGGCCCCGGCCAGGACAACTACTGGCAGGCCGTCAAGGGCGGCGGGAACGGGGACTATCACCTGCTTGTTCTCGCGCCGAACAGCGTCCAGGAAAACATGGACATGGCCTACGAATCCTTCGAGCTGGCCGAAAAATATATGCATCCCGTACTGATCCTATCGGATGCGACGATCGGGCAGATGCTTGAACCCTGTACGGCTCCGCCCATGAAGGAGTACGACAAGGACAAGGCGCCCTGGGCGCTGAAAGGTACGCCGATCGGTCAAAAAAACAAGGTCATTACGGACATGACCTATAACCAGGATATCGACGAGTGGAACCGGGACTATATCCGCAAGATGCGCCTCATTATGGAAACCGAACAGCGCTGGGAGGAGATCTCCGTTCCGGATGCGGACGTCGTATTCGTTGCCTATGGCATTTCTTCGCGGATTGCCGAAGGTGCGGTGCGCCTTGGCCGCGAACGCGGGCTGAAACTCGGGCTGATTCGGCCGATTACGCTCTGGCCGTTCCCGAGAAAGGCGTTTGCGCGGCTGTCGGATTCCGTCAAAGGACTTGTTACCGTTGAGCTGAACATGATGGGGCAGATGCGCGAGGACGTGATACTGGCCAGCCACTGGCGCTGCCCGGCCTACTCGGTGACCACGGCGCAGCGGATACCGGAAGTGGAGCAGCTCGTCTGCTTTGCCGAGAGTGTTCTGAATGGCAGCGCGGTTGAAGAGGAGGTGTTTTAACAATGGCGAAATCGGCACCCTCGATCATGAAATGCGAAAACATGTTCTGCGCAGGCTGCGGGCATTCGCTGTTTGATCGCCTGCTTGGCGAAGTGCTTACCGAAATGGATATTGTTGGCGAAAGCATCAGCTGTTCGGATATTGGCTGTAACCATATGTATCAATACTCCATGGCGGTTGATACGGTCGTCCCCCCCCACGGCAAGATGGGCGCGGCGATGGCGGCTATGAAGAAAGTGCGGCCGGACAAGTATATTTTTTCCATTGCGGGGGACGGCGGCGCCTACGCTATTGGCCTTGGAGAAACGCTCTCCGCCGCCACACGAAACGACAACGTGACTTTTTTTGTGATGAACAACACGGTCTATGCCATGACCGGCGGGCAGATGGCGCCGACAACCATGCCGGGGCAATACTCCTCCTCCAGCATAAAAGGCCGCACCGCGGAGGAGCACGGGCGGACGTTCGACGTCGTCAAGCTCATGCAGAACCTCGAGATCGCCTACCTCGCGCGCTGTACGGTGACGAATGCCGCCGAGATGGCGAAGACCAAACGCTGCATTAAAAAAGCGCTGGAAAAACAACGCGACGGCAAGGGCTTTTCACTGGTCGAGGTGCTTGTGCCCTGCCCGACCAACTGGGGACTGACCCCGCCGGAGGCTATGCGGCACATTGAGAATGATCTCGTGCCGTACCTGCCGCTCGGCGAGTATATCGACCGTTAACCGGGGAACGGAGAAAGAGAATGCTGAACGAAATCATTTGCACGGGCTTTGGCGGGCAAGGCGTTTTAACCGCAGGCAAGATTATTGTGTACGCTGCCTACAAAAAAGGGCTGAAGGTGACCTGGTTTCCTTCCTATGGGAATGAAATGCGCGGCGGCAGCGCAAACTGCAACGTCGTGCTCAGCGACCAGCGCATCGCTAGCCCGTATGTGAACCATCCGGACACGCTGATTGAGCTGAACTGCCCGGCGGTGGACCGCTTTGAACCGGCGATGAAACCCGGCGGGTACTTCTTTATTAATTCCTCGCTTCTAGATCCCGCGCGGGAGTTCCGCGGGGATATCACCGTTATTCGTACGCCGGTGACCGAGATTGCCCAGAACTTGAAAAATGAACATGCGGCAAATATCTGCATGCTGGGGCAGTGGGTCCGGGTTCTGGAGCAGTTCTCCAAAGACGAATTTTTACGCTGCATGGGCGAGTACTTCGACCAGCTCGGCAAGGGAAAGTATAACGCGAGAAACGCCGAGGCGTTTGAAGCGGGGTACGCCTTCGTATAAGGAGGGATCAAGGCATGGACTTAAAGAAACTTCTAAAGCCCTCGAAAATCGCCATAGTCGGCGCGAGCGAAAAGGAAAACCTGGGCGGGTTTACCGTGCGTATGATGCTGGCCCACGCGGGCGGCCGCATCGACGACGTATACTTTGTCAATCCCGGACGGGAGAGCATATTCGGCCGCGCCTGCTACCCGTCGCTTTCCGCGCTGCCGGAACGAATCGACCTCGCCATCCTCGCGACTGCCAAGGCGACCGTCGAATCGCTGGTGGAGGAAGCCGCCCAAATGGGCGCGGGCGGCGTTGTGGTGTACGCAAGCGGATATGGCGAGACCGGAAAGCCGGAGGATAAGCAGGCGGAGGAGTCGCTCAAGGCTCTTTGCCGAAGGCTGAATCTTGCGCTCATGGGGCCGAACTGTGCGGGATTTCTCAATCTGGTGGACAAGGTTCCCGCCATGGGGTTTCTCACCACCGTTCACGAGAGGGTGGGCAGGGTAGGCCTTGTTTCCCAGAGCGGCATGATCTGCACGCTTCTTTCGGACAGCGGGAAAGCGGATTTTTCTTATGTAATCTCCTGCGGCAACAGTAAAATTGTCGAAGTGGTGGACTACATCGACTTTCTTGTGGACGATGCGGACACCGGCGTGATTGCCGCCTATATTGAGGGAGTTTCCAATCCGGCGAAGTTCCTGGCTACCCTGAAAAAGGCCGCTATGAAGCAAAAACCGGTAATTCTGCTCAAGATCGGCCGTTCCGAGGCGGGCAGCCGTTCCGCGGCCTCCCATACGGGCAGTCTTTCCGGTTCGGACGCGGCATTCGACGCAATCTTTCAAAAGTACGGCGTGATCCGCGTGGACGACCTGGAGGATTTGATCGGCATGAGCAGCATCCTCTCCACGCTGTCCGTCCTGCCAAAGGGCGGCAGGGTCGTTTCCCTCAACGGCTCCGGCGGAGAGAACGGGGTTTCCTGCGACGTAGGCCACCTGTACGGAATAAACTTTCCGCCGTTTACCGAAAGTACGGCGGAGAAGCTCCGGTCGATTCTGCCGGACTATGCCTCCATCCATAACCCGCTGGATACGACCGCGATGATCTGCTACGATACGGCGGTCTTTGCCGACGCGGCGGAAACCATCATCAACGACCCGAATTTCGACCTCGCGCTGGTAGGGCTGACCATCGTTGGCGAGCTGACCGACCTTTGCGTCAAGCACATGTCGGAAGGGTTGGTCAAACTCGTCCGGGAGAAGCGAATCGACAAACCCGTTCTCGTTGTTCCCGCGGTGGAAGCGGGGCGCATGCCGGAGTATGTGAACATGCTCAAAGACGCGGGAATCCCCGTGACAGCGCCGTGTTTCTATGCGTATAAACACGTGAAGAAGCTGCTCGATTATTGCGCCTGGCGCGCGTTTCTGCCGGAGATCACGCTGGAGGATGCGGTTGTATCGCGCCCGGGCGGCTTGAAGCGCTGCGCGCTGAGCGAGCATAAATCAAAGGAGATGCTGCGCTCCTTCGGTGTGAGCGTACCGCAGGAAACGATCGCCTGCAGTGCCTGCGAGGCCGCCGATGCGGCGCGGCGGATCGGCTTTCCGGTGGTCATGAAGATTGAGTCGGACGATATTCTGCATAAGTCCGACATGGGCGGTGTCGTGCTGAACATTACGAGCGAGTTTGAGGCGGAGGAAGCCTTCCGCCGCATTATGGAAAACGCCGCGATCAACCGCCCGGATGCTCGCATCAACGGCGTTCTGGTGCAGAAAATGCTGCCGGGCGGACTGGAAGCGATCATCGGCGTGAACCGGGACGAGCTTTTTGGTCCCATGGTGCTTCTGGGCCTCGGCGGGGTGAATACGGAACTGCTCCGGGATGTCGCGCTGTATCCCGCGCCGTTTGGCAAGGCGGAAGCGCTGCGCATGATTGGCTCTCTCAAGCTGGCGCGGCTGTTCAGCGGCTTTCGGGGAAGCGCGGCGCTGGACGTGGATGCGCTCGCGGAGCTGCTTGCAGGCATCAGCCGTTTTGCATGTGAAAACCGCGTTCATTTGGCGGAACTGGATTTGAACCCTGTTTTCGTTTATGAAGAAGGATGTGGCGTGGCGATTGCGGATGCGCTGATCGTGCTGGAAGAGTAGGCGCGGCGCTTGCGTTTTAAATAGCGGCGCGGATATTCCATGCTGCCGCCGCAGTAAACCGCGCGCCGGACGGCTTCGCAGGTTGCGCGCTGCACGGCGCGCGGCGGCGGAGCCGGTTCTGTTGCGGTGCGCGCGTTCGGGAGTACTTCGCCGCTGCGCGGAAATGGAATCCGGCGAAATCCGGAAGAAAGCGGCGGTTCCGCCCGCTGTTTTCCACAGGATGCGAATTCCGGAATTCCGAAAATGAAATGCCTTTCTATTATGGTGAGAATCCGCTATACTAATAGCCAACCATTGGAAAACCGCGGATTTTTTCGTGTATGGTTTGAAAAGAAAAGAAAATCCGACCGCAGATGAGGCGATGATTTGGAAAGCGAACAGCCTAGGTTAAGCCTACGGCACATCTCAAAATCGTACTCCGGCAACCGCGTACTCAGCGACGTTTCGCTGGATGTGCGCGCGGGGGAAATTCACGCGCTGCTCGGCGAGAACGGCGCGGGGAAATCCACGCTCATGAAAATCCTCATGGGCATGGACGAGATTCGCCAGAGCGGCGGATTCGAAGGCGAGATTTTACTGGACGGTGAACCGGTGCAGATCGATTCGCCCAAGCGTGCTCACGAGCTGGGCGTATGCATGGTGCATCAGGAACTGATGCTCGTAAACGGCTTTACGGTGGCGGAGAATATTCGCGTTGGCCGGGAACCCGTAAAGCGGATCGGCCGCGGGGAACGGGACGCCGCCTGCCTGCCCATCGATTTTTCACGTCTGCGCGAACAAGCCAAAACCGCGCTGGAGCGGCTGCACGTCGAGCTGGACGGGGATATGCCGATTGCCGAATTGCCGGTAACCCAGATGCAGTTCGTGGAGATTGCACGAGAGGTTGACCGGCCGGGAATCCGGCTGCTGATACTGGACGAACCGACCGCCGTGCTCAACGACGAGGAAGCCGAATGCCTGCTCGATAGAATGGCGCGCCTCAAGCAATCGGGACTGAGCATTCTGTTTATTACACACCGCCTTGGAGAGGTGCTGCGCTGCTGCGACCGCATTACGGTTCTGCGGGACGGCGCGGTGGCAGGGCGCGCCGAGAGCGGGAAAACGAGCGCGGCGGCAATTGCGGAAATGATGATTGGCAAGCGCCTCCTGGCCATTCACACTTCGGAGCGTATTTCGTTTGGCGAACCGACGGAGGAGCCCGTTTTACAGCTGAACGGATTCTGGGCGGATCTGCCGGGCGAGCGTGTGGAGCGGCTGGATCTGGAGGTGCGCCGGGGCGAGATTCTCGGGCTCGGCGGCCTTTCCGGGCAGGGCAAGATCGGATTTGCCAACGGCCTGATGGGCCTCTGCCCGTCCGGCGGCGTTGTCATTCTGGACGGACGGGAGCTTTCACTTGGGGATGCGGGGAGCGTGCTGCGAGCGGGATTTGGGTTCGTTTCCGAAGACCGCAGGCGCGTTGGCCTTCTTTCCGGCAGCTCGATCGAGGAAAACATTGCTATCCCCGCCATGCTCAACTTCGGCCGGTTCCTCCGCCGCGTCGGCCCGGTTCAAATGATCGACCGCCGCGCCATGCGGGCAAACGCGCTGGAATTCATCCATGCGCTCGATATTCGCTGCACCGGGCCGGATCAGCCGGCCGGGATGCTTTCCGGCGGCAATCAGCAGAAGGTCTGCGTCGCGCAGGCACTCACGCTCCGCCCGCGTATTCTGCTTGTCAGCGAACCCACGCGCGGCATCGATATCGGCGCAAAGCATTTGCTGCTCAACGTTCTGCTCCGGCTGAACCGCGAGCAGGGGATTACCATCGTGTTTACTTCTTCCGAGCTGCAGGAACTTCGCTCCGTCTGCGACCGGATCGCAATTATCTCGCGCGGAAGGGTGGCGGGTATTCTGCCGCCGGACGCGCCGGAAGCGGAGTTCGGGCTGATGATGAGCGGGCTGGACGTAAAAAGGAGCGGTGTATGAAACAATCGCTGATTGCGCGCGTGGGTCTGCCAAGGATCATCATCTTCGCGTTTCTGCTGCTCCTGCTCGCGCTGTGCGTTCTGACGAAGCAGGATCTCGGTGCGATTACGGGGGATGTGATCGTCCGCTTCGGTATGAACGGCATCCTTGCGCTGTCGATGTTCCCCTCCATCCTTTGCGGCGCAGGTCTGAACTTCGGCGTGCCCATCGGGGTAATCGCGGGGCTCGTTGGCGGCCTTCTGAGCGTTGAATTCGGCATGACCGGGTTTGGCGGGGTTGCCGCGGCGTGCCTGTTTTCCGTACCGATTGCGGTCGCGTTCGGGTATCTTTACGGGAAACTTCTTAATACCGTGAAAGGCAACGAAATCGTGGTTGGCAACTATATCAGCTACGCGGCGGTTTCGCTCATGTGCATTTTCTGGCTGCTTATGCCGTTTACGAACCCGGCCATCACCTGGCCGATCCGCGGCACCGGCGTGCGCACGACCGTTACGCTGGAAGGGTTTTACGACGGTCTGCTCAACGACACGCTTTCGTTTACCGTGCTGGGGGTCAAGATTCCAACGCTGTTGCTGGCGGCTTTTGCGCTCGCCTGCGTTTTGATTTGGCTTTTTTCACGCAGTAAAACCGGTCTTTTGATGAAAGCGGCGGGCGAAAATCCAATGTACGCTGCCGCTGCGGGCATCTCCGTGGACGCTATGCGTTTAAAGGGGATAATTCTCTCCACCTTGCTTGCCGCGGTCGGAATCGTGATCTATTCCCAATCCTACGGGTTTTATCAGCTTTACAACGCGCCGCTCAATATGGCGTTTGCGCCCGTCGCGGCGGTGCTTCTCGGAGGAGCGACCACGCGGACGGTGAAAATACGCCACGTGATCATCGGCACGTTCCTGTTTCAGGCGATCATCACGGTGGCCATGCCCGTTGCCAACCAGCTTGCGCCGGACGGCGGGCTTGCGGAGGTTGCGCGGATTATTGTTTCCAACGGAATCATTCTCTACGCGCTGATGCAGAGCGGAGGTGAGCGCAAGTGACGAAGTGGAAACGTACGCTCAAAAAAAACGCCGTGCCGCTCTTGTTCATCAGCCTCTCGGCGTTCGCGTTTCTCTATTCGGGCGCGTCCGGCCCGGTTGTGGTTTCAGATGTCGTCTCCCGTTTTGCGCGGAACGCGATTCTGGTGCTCTCGCTGATCTTTCCCGTGCTGGCGGGTATGGGACTGAATTTCGGCATTGCCATTGGAGCAATGGCGGGCCAGATTGCGCTGTTTTTCGTGATGCTGGCGGGAATCACCGGTACGAACGGGCTTTTGGCGGCTGCGCTGCTTTGCGTACCGCTGGCGGTCGTTTTCGGGTGGCTTTCCTCGCTCGTGCTAAACCGCACGAAAGGACAGGAGATGATCACGTCCATGCTGCTGGCCTTCTTTGCGTCGGGCGTGTACCAGTTCTTCTTTTTGTATCTGCTGGGCGGCGTAATACCCGTAAACAACCCGGATTTTCTGATGGGCAGCGGAATCGGCGTACGGAGCAACCTGGATATGACCGGCATGCAGTACGCACTGGACGATCTGCTGAAAACAGACGTATTCACTTGCCTGCTCGCCACCGCGGCGGGATTCGGCGTCTGGCTCGTGTATCAGGCTGTGAAGCACAAAAAACAGCCGCTGTATCTGGCGCTGCTTTTCGCACTGGACGCGGCGCTTCTCGCCCTAGGCGTACTCGGCAAGTTTGGCGGCCTCTGGCCGCAGTATCGCGTGATGGTACAGATTCCGGTGGCAACGCTGCTTGTTGTCGCGTTGGTGGGTTTCGTGATACGATACTTTTTTTCCACTCGCATGGGGCAGCGTATGCGCGCGGTCGGCAACGACACGACCGCGTCCAGCGCGGTTGGCATCGACGTAAACCGCGTTCGCACGCAGGCAATGATTCTCTCCACCCTTGTTGCGGCGCTTGGGCAGATCGTTTACCTGCAAAACATTGGCACCATTGCGGTTTACAGCGCGCATGAGAACGTTGGCATGTTCTCCGCCGCGGCTCTGCTGGTTGGCGGTGCTTCCGTCTCCGGCGCGACGGTGCCGCAGGCGCTGCTGGGGACGCTGCTGTTCCACCTGCTGTTTAACATTCTGCCAATTGCCGGACAGAAGCTCTTTGGCAGTCCGGAGATCGGCGAATATTTCCGCGTGTTCATTGCGTACGGCATCATTGCGGTCACGCTTTCGCTCTACGCATGGAAAATAACGGCAAAGAGGAACGCGACCCGGGAGAAGAAGCGCAACTAAGCGGCGATTGACATGTTGAGAGAAAGCCGGATCAAGGAAAGCCAGGCTGAAAGCAGCGTATTTGCCAAAAGTCTAAAACGGAGAGCCCGTCTGACGATGGACTCTTTTTTTGACGGAACCTCCACGAAGGGATACGATCGCGCGAAACATGCGGGGGATGCTGCGGGTTATGAAGTGTGTGCAAAACGGACGGAAAAACTCCACGCCTCCTCTTCGGCAGTTTCAGATGTTGACAAAAGCGGCAGGAGTTTTATAATACAGATGTTAACGTTAACAAGGCGTCCGAATCTGATACGGAAAGAGTGTTCTGCCAAGCATGAAAACGATAAAGAAAGCCGCAAGTATCGAGGATGTCGCCCGTTTAGCCGGGGTTTCTGTTATGACGGTCTCCCGCGTAATGAACCGGAGCGTTCATGTCAGCACGATCACGAAAGAAAAAGTTGAGAATGCGGTAAAGACACTAAACTACCGCCCGAATATGGTCGCAAAGAGCCTTGTGACACAGCGTACGCATATCGTTGCTTATATAACAAACAACATGACGGATCTTTTCCACACGGAGGTTGGAAGAGGAATTGAAGAGATCTGTTATAAACGCAATTACATTGTGATCATTTGCGATGCAAACAGCACGCCGCGGCAGAAAGAATATATCAACATGCTTCTCGACCGGAAGGTTGACGGGGCTATTTTTCATCATACGAACATCAGCAAAGAAGAAATTGAACGTTTAAACGCCGCCGGAATACAATGCGTTTTAATCGATAATGAAAACGATTGGGACAACGCTGGCATTGTCAATACGGATAATTTTAACGGCGGATACATGGCAGCGGAGCATCTGATCCGGGCGGGACACAGCCGCATAGCTTGCATACACGGAAGGCTCTCAAACGGCGATCCGGATGGAACGAATATCGATGTGGTTCGCACATGGCGGGAACGCACATCGGGTTTTCTTGCCGGACTGTCCGCCTGCGGGATAAAGCCGGAACGATTGATCGAAAGCGACAGCCGGATGAAGAATGCTCTGCTTACGGCGAATCGATTTCTGGACGATATACTCAAAATGCGGCAGCCACCCACGGCGGTGTATTGCGAAAACGATGTGATTGCCCTCAGCGTACTGAGCGAAGCGCTGGAAAAAAACGTACCTGTGCCGGATCGTCTGGCCATTGTGGGGCATGACGGCATCGAAACGAGCATATCCCTATATCCCCGCGTAACAACGGTCGTCCTGCCGCACTATGAGACCGGCATGAAAGCGGCGGATATGCTGATTGATCTTATCGAAAATAAACATGAAATAAACAAGATTGTCCTGAACCCGAAGCTGTTTGTTGGAAGTACAACCTAATGCAGAATACGGAGGAACGCTATGAGACCTATCATATCGGATCAGGAATTTCAAGATCGCGTACAAAAAACGCAGCAGCGGATGCAGGAAACAGGAATTGATCTATTGCTGGCCTATGGAAACGAAGTTGAGCCACAGTTCCCGCGGTATTATTCCGACTATTGGCCTTCCTTTGAGAGCGCGGGCGTTCTCATTGCACAGGAAGGCGATCCCGTACTGCTCATTGGACCGGAAAGCATGACCTATGCAGCCGACCGAAGCCGGATTCGGGAGATCCGGCGCTTATCCTGCTTTCGTGAATCCTCCAACCCGGAATATCCGGGCCACGTGATGGATCGTTTTCGAGACGCAGCGAGGGACTTGATGAACGGGAAACCGTTGAAAAGGCTTGCGATCGCAGGCTATCAACTGATTCCGCATTTCACCTACGAGGAAATAACACAGAGTCTGGATGACAACGGCCCGTATGAGGTGATCCAGGGCGACGATCTTGTCGTGAGCCTGCGAATGATCAAATCGCCCGCGGAAATCGAATGCATGCGGTATGCGGGCAATATAACCGCCAGAACATTCGATCATGTAATTCAAAACATTCGTCCGGGAATGACCGAATCCCAGGTGAGAGGGCTCGCTCTTGGCAGAATGCATCAACTGGGTGCGGAAAACGAAGCATACCCCACCTGGGTATTGGCGGGAGAAGGGGGAAATCAAGCCATCAGCCGGGCGCGGCAGAAGGCGATCGGTGAGAACGAGATGGTACACCTGCAGTTTGGCGCACGGTATGAGGGCTATGCATCCACGATTGGCCGGCCGGTTATCTTTGGTAAACCGGAGGAGTGGATGCTTGACGCAATCCGCGCCGGCTACGAAGGCTACGAAGCAGTTGCGGCCGAGCTTTACGCGGGGAATAACGCCGGCAATGTTGCGAATGCATTTTACAACACAATGAAAGCAAACGGTCATCTGGACTGGCTGCTTTATGGCCCGTGCCATGGAACCGGGCTGATGGAAGGGGAACCGCCCTGGATTGAAAAGAACTCCGATTTTACGCTGAAAGAGAATATGACATTCTGCATATGCCTTTTCATGGGAAACCGGAAAGGGTATGGTTTTCGTATCGAGGATAGTTTTCGGGTAGGCAAAGACAAGCCGGAAAGCCTCACAGACTATCCAAAGGAGATATTGTTGCTGTAGCGGCGGCAGTGCGGCGAGGGCGCGTTCCCGATAGGAAACGGAAGGATACGAAGTGCAGGTGGCAAGCAATACACCTGGCTTTTGCCGGATTGACAGAAAAACAACTCGGAAATAAAGCGCTTGAACATGGTATTTTCCGAGATATATAAAATTAACGGGAAATACCATGTTTTTATGGGGTTCCACCAATGAAAAGAAACCGGGTTCGCGCTATGATAATGGAGCAGGACAGGTTCAGGACACAACAACAAACAGCAAATCCGGTTACGCAATTCTCTTGCAGGTATGGAAAAAATTAGGAGGTAAACATGAAACGGAATAAACTGGCATCCACTCTTCTTGTTTTTCTGGCGCTGGCAATGTGCGCGGGTTGCGCCGTTACCAACAACGGCGCGGCTACGCCAAACGCAGCATCCGCAGAGCAGCCGGCAGAAGCGGCGGCATCCGCAGTGCCGGCCGATGGAGAGAAGGTTACGCTGCGGGTTGCGTCGCTCGCCGGCGTGACGACGGACATGTTCAAGCTGGCGAAGGAAGCATTTATTGCCGAACATCCAAATGTAGATATCGAGATCGTTGAATTCGACTCGAGCACCTACATGGAAAAAGGGCCTCAGGTATTTGGCGCTGCGGAGAACAATTTTGATGTGGCCTGGTATTACCGGGCGTTCTCCTGGCAGGATATGTGTGACGCGGGATACTTTCTCCCTCTGGATGACCTGTACACGAGCGAGGACTGGTTCAGCGCACTTGGTACACCCGTAACCGATCTGTATAAGAACGCCGACGGTCATTACTATTCGGTTTGTGAGAGCGTTGTATGGATCGACAACATGTACTATAACAAAGACCTGATGGAGAAATTCGGCTGGTCCGTGCCGACAACATGGGATGAGTTCGTTGCTTTCTCGGAAGCCGCCCAAAAAGAAGGTCTGATCCCTCTTGCGCAAGCTGGAGGTTCCGGCGCGCAGGAATGGCTGATGGATATCCTGCTGACTAGGATGTTTACACCGGAGGAATACCAACTGGCATGCGACCCGACGCAGACGACCCTGCGTTATGACTCCGAACAATGGATCAACGCCTGGAAGGCCGCAAAAGAGATGCAGGATTCCGGCATGATCGAGCAGGGAGCAAGCGGCGTTAACACGACGGACGCACAGGCTTTGTTCCTGTCGGGCAAAGCGGTAATGATTGCCGATGGCAGCTGGGCCGGGAATGTACTCCAAAGCACGCTGGATGGCGACGTAAACGGAGGGTTCAAGGTTGGCTATGCGATGATCCCCGCTTACAACGATAGCATCGTACCGAAGATTCCCAACTATCCTTGCAACTGCGTAATGGTGCTTTCCACCACCAAGCAGCCCGATCTGGCCAAGAGTTTTGTACAGCTGATCATGAGCAAGAGCCAGCAGGAAGCACTGGCGAAGGCCGCCATCAACAATCCCGCCAGAACCGATGTTTCCGCGGAAAGCGTTTCCGCCCTCGGCGAACTGACGGTCAGCATGTATCAGGACATGGTTAAGTATGGCGTGGTGCCTATGTGGAGCGTGCTCATGCCGCAGGAGATGCTGGACGCCATGAACACCGCCTGCGACGGTGTGCTGACCGGTGTGATGACGCCGGACGAAGCGGGCGCATATATGCAGAAGAAATACGAAGAAGTATTAGCAAACTAACGGTTTACACGTTCGATTGAAGCAAAGCAGCCGCATATTGCGGGAAGATCCATTCATCTTCCCGCAATCGGCTTGCGATGGGAGGATGCATGGTAGTTAAGCGAAAGAGACTCCTGCAGGAATGGGGCATAGGATATGCCTTTGTGCTGCCGGCCGTGGCGCTGGTGGGCGTTTTCCTCGTCTATCCGTTGATTCGTTCAATCTATTTAAGCTTTTTTAGCTGGAATGGCATCTCTGCACCGAAGTTTATCGGGCTTGTAAACTATGTAAAATTGTTTCATGGCAAAGAAATCTGGAACGCATTCCTTCATACGATACTATATACGGTGTGTTCCGTAACGGGAACCGTGTTGATCGGCCTGCTGATTGCGCTTGCAATCGAGCGCCGAATCCGCGGGTGGAGATTCTATAAATTTGCCTTGTATATTTCCGTTATGCTGCCGGTTACGGTGGTAGCCGTTCTTTTTGCGAAATTTTTCGAGCCGAATTACGGCCTGTTTAATGCGCTACTGCGCTCGATAGGTCTGGAACGTTTCACGCAAAACTGGCTGGGAGACCCGAAAACGGCGCTTGGCAGCATTATAGCCGTAAGCGTGTGGCAATATAGCGGGTTCACCATGCTGCTGCTTCTGGCCGCTATGGAAAGCATCGATCCGGCGGTTCACGAGGCGGCAACGATCGATGGAATTAACGAGCGACAAAGGATTTTCTACATTACATTACCCTGTATTAAACGGCCTTTGTTTGTGGTTGTTATGCTGCAGATTATCTTCTCGTTTAAAACCTTTGACATATTCTGGATTATGACCGGCGGCGGTCCCGCGCTGAAGACGGAAGTACTCACCACCATGCTTTATCGGACGGCTTTCAGCTATGGCAAGTACGGATTGGCTTCCGCCATTTCGGTTGTAATGATCCTGATTATTTCGCTTATTTCGCTGTATTACCTTAAAAAATCAAAACTTGGTGAACAGGTTGTAGAGTAGGAGCATTTTGATGAAAGAGAAATTGAGAATCTCTAGAGTGCTCATCCAGCTTCTATTGGTCATCTGGTCGCTGGTTCAGCTGTACCCCGTGATCGTTATGTTCATGGCGTCCTTGAAAACGGATTCCCAGATTACGCTGGATTTATTCGGGCTGCCAAAGCCGATCGACCTCCAGAATTTTCCGGAGGTCTGGTTTGGCAAGGACATCGGTTTAACCTTGGGCACGCCCGTTCTCAACAGCGTGGTCATTACCGCGCTGACGCTGCTGCTGTTGTGCTTTGGGGCGGCACTTTGCGGATATGCCTTGTCCAGGTTCCGGTTTCCGGGGAATAAGGTGGTTTACTATTTACTGGTGAGCCTTATCGCTATTCCCATGCAGGCGCTGATTCTTCCAATCTATCTGTTTGCCAAAGATCTCGGGGCGCTGAATAGCATTTGGTTTGTAATTCCAATGCTGGCGGCCTTCCAGATACCCTTTTCCGTGATCATAATGAAAACCAATTTTGAGTCTTTGCCGCATGTGGTGGAGGAAGCGGCCTATATCGACGGATGCAGCAAATTCAAGACGTTCTGGCATATTGTTATGCCGATGTCCAGGGGATCGATTGCAACGATCATCATTGTCAACCTTGTGTCGATATGGGGTGAATTCATGTTCTCCTCAACGATATTAATGCTGCCCAATGTAAGGACGCTGCCAACGGCGGTAAGCCTGTTTACCACAAACATGTATAATTCCACCTTGGGACCGTTGTTTGCGGGACTGTCCATAGCGAGCTTCCCTTTGATCATCGTCTACTTTATCTTTCAGAAGCAGATTGTAAAAGGCATGGCCGTAGGATCCGTCAAATAGTTAACGCATATGCCAAAACGCGGTCGGCCTCACAACAGGCCTGTTATCGCATGCCACAGCACCAGGACGAGGCATGGGTACCTCGCCAATTCGAATAGGGAAGCGAAGGGATTACTTTCATGGCAATTCAAACCGTACTCGGCAAAGTTAATAAAAACGAATTGGGGATTATAATGCCCCATGAGCATATTTTTATCGATCTCACCGCCTTTTATACGGAGCGGGTTATTCCGGGCTGCAGCAATCCGGGCGGGGAAAAGGTTACCATAAGGAACCTTGGCATTCTTTCCCGGGATCCTTATGCGCTGCGGGACGATCTTGTGATTGACGATTTTAATGCGCAGTGTGACGAGCTGATAGAGTTAAGAAATGCGGGCTGCTCAACAATCGTTGATGCATCCAGCATCGGCCTGGGACGGGATCCCAGAATGCTGAAAAGTATTGCGCAAGCAACCGGACTCAACGTTGTTATGGGTTCGGGATACTATGTGGACGCAACGCACAGCGACGCGTTGCGAGAAATGACGGTGGAACAAATCGCGGGGAACATTCTTCGGGATATCCGGGATGGCGCGGACGGCACAAACATCAAACCCGGCGTAATCGGGGAGATTGGCATCAGCGAGGATTTTACCCCGTCGGAGAAACGCGTGCTCCGGGCAGCGGGCATTGCGCAGAGGGAAACGGGCCTCGGCATTCTGCTGCATATCAATCCTTGGACGACATTCGGACTGGAAGCGGTGGACATTCTGTTTTCAGAAGGTGTGGCTCCGGACCGGATTGCCGTTTGCCACTCCGATGTGGAGAACCGAATCGACTACATGGAATCGCTGCTTCAAAAAGGCGTGTATGTGGAGTTTGATAATTTTGGGAAAGAGTATTACGTAGCAAAGTCGTCGCGACACAAAGGATACGGGACTTTCGTTCACGATACGGACCGGGTGGATTTGCTTGCGAAATTGCTATCGAAGGGATATGAGAAACAACTGCTGTTGAGCTGCGATGTATGCTTGAAAATTCTCCTGCATCGATACGGCGGGTGGGGATATGATCATGTGCTGACCAACATTATACCCATGCTGAAGGAAGAAGGCGTCCTGGAAAGCACAATTGAACAGATGATACGCTGGAATCCGGCGGATTTTCTCGAACGATAAAAAACAAGGACAGGGGAGTTGCTCTATATGAAAACCATTCGGGATTGTTTCTGGCTTTGGGGCCAGACGGAAGGAACCCACCATGCCACGGGGAATAAATTTTGTCTGCCCGGTAAAAATTGCATGACACCCATCGAGGGGTGTGAATACTACGATATTCCCAATATATGCCGGGTTGTTTCAACCGGCCTGCCCGTTCCACCGTTCGATCAGGAAGCCGCGAAACTGGATGGGTTGGATCAGGTGGTTTGGTCAATACAGGGCTGCCTGGATTCCGCGCGATATCAGAATGGCACGCTCGACGACCTTGAAGAAGTGCTTCGAATTGCCGGGCTGCACCCAAACGTTATAGGCGGTGTGATGGACGACTTTTTGAATCGCCGTGACAGTTTTCCGCCGGAACGCCTGCAGCGGATCCGAGACAGCCTGCACTGTCGCTTGAACAGGGCGCTGCAGCTCTGGCTTGTCGTGTATACGCATGAACTGTCAACGGAGATCAAACCGTATCTGGACCTTGCAGACACCTTAACGACTTGGACCTGGTGGGCAAAGGATTTACCTTTACTTGAGGAGAATTACGCGAAAATCAGAAGTCTTTGCGGAATGGATAAGCCGATCTACGCGGGCTGTTATATGTGGGATTACGGCGGATGCGCTCCGATTTCGAGGGATAGCATGCTGATACAGCTGGAAACTTATCGAGGATGGCTCCGGGAAAAGAAGATTGAAGGGATTATCCTCTGCTCCAACTGCATTGCGGATTTGGGACTTGAGGCGGCGGACGTGACGAAGGAATGGCTGAAACAACACGGTAATGAACAGGTTTAGAGGAATGTGATTCTATAAAAAGCGGCCGGGTTTTACGCCCGGCCGTTTGCATCAGGTTTTTTTCTCGTCATACAGGATCGTTTCGTTGCTTGCCCGCTTTCGATACTCGCCAGGCAAAAGATTCATGCTCTTTTTAAATACGGTGTAGAAAAATTTAACGTCGTCAAAGCCGCAGGCGGAGGAAATATCGGCAACGGTTCGGTTGGTTGTGGATAGCAGGTGGCAAGCATGCTCAACACGAACCTTTTGAATCATGGAAGTAACGGTCATACCGGTTACGTCGTGGAAGAGCCGGCTGAAATAGTCCTGACACAGATAAACGCGATTTGCTAAATTCTGCACGGATATGCGCTTATCAAAATTATCCCGAATATATTCCAGGGCAAAACTAATCGCTTTGTCATTTCGTGAAATCTCCGCCTTTTTTGAACTGGAATCGGTTTTCCGGAAAATTGTGATAATCAGTTCCATCAGGTATGCTCGGATAATCTCCAGATATCCTTTTTCCTTGCCCCGGTGCTCCAGATAAATCTTGTTAAACAGTTCGCCAAATTTATTATACGAATTTCCGGAAACGCTGAGATCCGGAGTGAACTGATTCTTTTCGTGAAACAGCGAATAGAACAGAAAGGAGGAATTCAGCGCTTCCAGCGTATCGCTTCCGGTGATGGACTGGTCGAGAAAATCCGGCGTAAACATTAAGTCGTAAGCGACAAAGGGCTCGCTGGCGCGGTCGTCGGAAAAAAACGCGTGGGGCGTGTCGAAATTAATGATGAACAGGTCGCCTTTTTTTGCGGGATAGCGCTTATCGAGTACCACGTGGGTGGCGGTTCCGGAAATAATATAGACCATTTCGATAAAAAGGTGCTTGTGTATAACGCCGATATAGTCCGGGAATTCATTGGACATATGGATATATACTTTTTCATTTGGACGAAAAAAATCATCCCGGGTAAATACGCAGATGGAATCTGCGTTTCCGGTATTCTTCATAATGATCTCCTTGAATTGTAGTGGCAAGACAGTTTCAACTCATTATATACTAGACTGCGTAAAATAAAAATAGGAAGAAAAATCGCACGGGAATCCCAAGTGCGAATTTAAGGCTTCGGTATGTATTTGAGTGCCGCAACCGTTGGATTGCGTGTTTCTGAGGATAAAACCAGATAAAGACTTTACAATGTAAAACTCTTTGACACAATATATGAAACGCAAGTGTTGACACAGTATTCGATCAAATACTACAATCTAATGTAACCGCAACCGAGACTTGTCGGGTGGTCAGCCGCTCTTTAAACCGTGGTTCCGATCACTGTAAAAAAGATTGATTTACAAATATTACTTTTATATTATAAACTGGGGAAAGATCACAAAGTGTGATACTATACCTGAAAAGAACATTAGGAGCCGATAAATGTCAAGAGCAGAGAAGAGAGACGGTATTGTTCGGATTCTGTTATTAGTACTAGCTTTTTTAATCACACTCACGTTCTTTTACCTTGTTGTTGCGGGGGTGCTGACAACGTGCCGACTGGATCCAAACGCATATGTCAATGAAAATATCCTCTTTGAAAAGAATTCATTCGTGCTAAACCTGCTTGCGATCCTGCTTCTTCTTGCGGTTTCCACTCTGGTCATAAAGAACATCGTTAATCGATTGAATGATCGGAAGGTTTTCATTTGGTCCTCAATTTTTCTGATTCTCACGGCTTCATTGAGCATATTATGGGTTGCTGCTGTACAATCAATTCCTGCAACGGATTCGGAGTCGGTGATAAATGCTGCGACTTTCGCTGCTAAAAACGATTACACATTTTTATCTATGTCATCTCAATATTTCCATATGGTACCCCATCAATTAGGGATGGTTTTTCTGTACGAAGGGTTGATTCGAATATTTGGGTAATATGCATATGGCGCGATGCTGGGGCTGAACATCATTGCGCTGGTGATGGGATATGCAGCAATAATACTCATTGCAAGAACGGTGTACCGAGACAACCGTATTACGCTTGTAACGGCGATCCTTTTGGCGTTGTTTGCACAAGCGATTTTCTTCACCAGCTTTATTTATAGTAATATATTCGCTTTTGCATGCATTTCCTGGGCGTGCCTGTTTTTAATTCGATGGATCAATCATGATGGAATTATTCCTATCATCTGGATTGTCTTGCTTTGCGCGGTTGCAGTATTGGTTAAGCCAAATAGCTGGATTGCAATAATTGCCATCAGTATCATTCTCTTCTTTAGCATGCTGCGTCAACCTAAAATTGCGAAGGTAATCTGTATCATTGGGTGCTCCGTTTTGTTGAGCGGGGGAGTTCAACGTCAATACGAATTGCGCTCGGGGATTTCAATTGGTACGGGAACACCAAAAACCGCATGGCTCGTTATGGGCTTGACCGAATCTCCGCCGGATGCCCCAGGTTGGTTCAATGGTTATGCACATAGTGTATTGCAAGACAACGGAATGGACATTGAGCAAGCTGGCAGAGTGATTCGAAACGATTTGGATAAAAGATTTAAGGAACTGGAAAACGATCCAGCAAAAGCTTTGTCTTTTTTCCATCGGAAAGTTTTGAGCCAATGGAATGAGCCCTCTTTTGAAAGCGTCTGGGTCAGCAAGGTGAAGGCGCACAAAACTGCGACTCCTTGGTTTGTTAATAGTATTTACAATAGTACCGGCGGCAAAATAATGGATGCTTATTTTGAGCAGTATGTCCAATTGATCTATGTTGCGTTCGTTCTTGGTTCTCTTTTTCATATTATACGTTCTCATAAAAAGGAAACTCGCTTTGTAAACGAGCAAGCGGACAACACGGTCGAATATGACGAAATAGCATTGCTGTTGCCATTGATTGTTTTTGGCGGGGTTGCTTATCATCTGCTATTCGAAGCAAAATCGCAATACGCCCTGCTGTATATTCCATGGCTGATTCCATCTGCAGCATCTGGTCTCGTAAGGTTTTCGGATTTACTTCACCGGAAGTAACCGACCCAAGTGGCTTTTTATGGGATGCGTGAAATCGAAATAACATAATTTCAGTTAAGATATATTTTGCTTATGGAGAATCTATCTAGAGCAGAGCATAAAAAAAGGGATGCCGCAACGAAGGATTTCACTGAACCTGTAAAGTAGAGTAGAGAAAAAATCTAACAAAGCCCTGATCCGAGTGAAATTGGACAGGGCTTTTTTAATGGAGTGCAGCAGCAGGCAGTTTTGGCTGAAAAGGGAATATATTGATCAAGAATAACAAGAAGGACGTTGGTATCGAGCGGGGCGGATTCATGGCTGCAACAGCCGACTACAAGACCGATAACATTCAATCCGTGCGATTTGTGCCTGATAACGATTCGAAAAATCAGATATCGAGACGATATCCTTGGAACATATGCTCCGAAACAAGCTTGGTGCCGACGCTAAAGGAAGCGCTTACAGCGCCTAAGGCTTCTGCGGGATTTTTGTCTTCGATTGCCTGAACCAAACGTTCCAGATATCCCAAGCATTCGGTGCGGTCCATGTTGGTATAGTAGCATTCGTTTACCTGGGAAAGAATATTGATAAACGAGTAGAAAATCAACGGAGTAATAACGTTGCAGGACGCCACGCATACCGTGTGATGCAACTCAAAGTCGATGGCCGCCATGGCGCGTGGATCGGTTTCCAGCTTTAACTGATTCAGAAGGCTCTTCAATGCCTCCACATCGTCATCCGAACGATTCAAGGCGGCCTGTTCGGCGGCTTCCTTTTCGATCATCGTACGCATATCCGTCAGGGACCGAAACATCGTCGGGTTGAGATGGCCGCCGTTATAGTTGATGATAGACAACAGCGTATCCAGCTTGCCGATTCGTTTATAATCCGCAACAAAAGTACCCTTTCGCGGAACGACACATAAAAAGCCTTTGGCTTCCATATCGGCTAATCCGCCGTTCACGATTGCGCGGCTGACCTTCATCTTTTTTGAAAGCTCACGTTCGGTGGGCAACTTTTCGCCTACGGACAGCTTTCCCGAGATGATGAGCGCTTCAATTTCTTTGACAAACAGTTCTCTTACCCTCGGAACATGCAATTCTGAGAGCTCTTCTTCGATCCTCATAATATAGTGCCTCCGCCTCGATTAACAGCGCGAATGGAATATCCTTTCATTATTTTAGCATGAATAATCGTCGAAACGCAACAGACCGTGGACAGTGGTATACCACGGAGCAACACGCTGTTCGAGTAATCGTACTAATACCTGCAATATAAAGAAAAAGGGCAAAAAAATCTTTTTGGTATACCACAAACCATGAGCATTTTTTTGTTGACAACATGTGACCGGCATTGTAAGATGATACCGATTCGAGAAAACACTCACAATCGGACATCAATCAAGTTCTCACACGAAGTTCTCGTTCAAAGCCACGCCAATAATATTTGCCAAAATACACGGATTACACTGCGTTCAAAACTAATACGGATTCCTTTGCGAAACAATGCTTAAAGACGCTTCAGCGAAACGCTGAGAGGCAAGGTCTGGTCGAAACCATTTGGGATAAAGGCTACAGCCCTGCTTGATAACGATATTTGGAGGATTATGTATGACGGGAAAGGAACTGGTCATAGCCGCGTTTCAGCATGCCGATACCCCGAGGGCGCCCTGGGTGCCGTTTGCGGGGATCCATGCCGGCAAACTGAAAGGGTATAACGCACAGGAGCTTTTGACCGATGGAGAAAAGCTGGTCGAGTCCCTGCGGGAAGTGCATCGGCTGTATGTGCCCGACGGCATGCCGATTGTGTTTGACCTGCAGTTGGAAGCCGAGATTCTTGGCTGCGATCTCATGTGGTCCGAAAACAACCCGCCTTCCGTGACCAGCCACCCGCTGGCAAATCAGGACGAAATGCCGGATAAATTCGTCGAGAAAACGGACGGGCGCGTGCCTTTGATTCTGGACGCCTGCCGGAAAATGAAAGCAGAATTCGGAGACAAAACGGCTTTATACGGATTATTCTGCGGGCCGTTCACGCTGGCGTCCCACCTCGCGGGCACCAGGCTGTTCAAGGACATGAAGAAAAATCCGGAATACGTTCACAAAATCATGGATTACTGCACGAAGAACGCGCTTCGGATGATCGACTATTACGCAGAGACCGGAATGGATATCGTCGCGCCGGTTGATCCGCTGGTAAGCCAGATCAGCCCCAAAGCATTCGAGGAATATTTAGCGGGACCATATTCGGAATTATTCAAGCATATCCGCGAAAAGGGATTACATTCCAGCTTCTTTGTCTGCGGCAACGCGCTGCCCAATATTGAGAACATGTGCAAGACCAATCCGGACGGGATTTCGATTGACGAGAACATACCGATGGCGACGGCAAAAGAAATCACCGACCGCTACAATCTGGCGATCGGCGGCAATATTCCGCTGACCACCACGATGCTTTTCGGCAATCAGCAGGACAACATGAAGTTTGTGGTGGATATGGTTGGCAGCGTTGCGCGCAAAAACCTGATCGTTTCGCCCGGCTGCGACATGCCGTATGATGTGCCGCTGGAGAATGTCATTGCGGTGGCGGAAGCGGTGCGGGACATCGATAAATACCGCGAACTGCTGAAGAATTACGAGAGCGCCGGAGTTGGAGCCGATGTGGAACTGCCGGACTATGCGAACGCGGTTCGGCCGTATGTGGAGGCCTATACCCTGGACAGCGCCAGCTGCGCTGCCTGTACCTATATGTGGGCCGTCGTGAACGACGCCAAGGATCACTTCGGAGACAGAATCGAAATTGCGGAGTATAAGTATACAACCAAGGACGGCATTGCGCGCAGCAAAAAGTTGGGGGTTGCGAATCTGCCCAGCGTTTATATCAACGGAGAGCTGGCCTATGCGTCCGTCATCCCCAACCAGGAAGAATTCTTCAGGAAAATTGAAAGCTACATAAAATAGCGGATTCATCCAACGTACAAAAGATAACTTTTCGAAATGAATCAGGCAGGGGCCTATAATAACTTAAGGAGCGAAAATGGTATGGCGAAAGAAGAAATCCTGAAACGAATTGCGAAACTCGTTGCGGAAGGCGACGAGGAGGAAGCAGTTCAAGCGGTCAAGGAAGGCTTTGCCGCAGGGCTGGATCCCCTTGTGATCCTGAACGAAGGCGCGGCCAAGGGCATGGACATCGTTAGCGAGCAGTATTCTGCCGGTGAAGCTTATTTACCGGAACTGGTACTCTCGGGAGACACGATGAGCGCGGTGATCGAAGTGATTTTTGCAAACATGAGCAAGGAACAGGCGGCGGCCTCCAAACAGGGTGTAATCGTCATTGGCCAGGCAAAGGGCGACGTGCATGATATCGGCAAAAACGTTGTCGCAGCACTGCTGTCGGTCAACGGCTTTGAAGTACACGATTTGGGAATTGACGTGACAGTGAAGTCTTTCTATGACAAAGCGCAGGAAGTTGGGGCGGATATTGTTGCCATTTCCACACTTTTAACGACGTCTTTGCCGTACCTGGAGGATACCGCGCGGTATCTGACGGATACCAATACGCGGAATAAATATCAGCTTATCGTCGGCGGCGGCCCCGTCACGCCGGAATTCGCGAAAAAGATTGGTGCGGACGGCTGGGCACGCAACGCGTTTGACTGTGTTGAACTGTGCCGGAAGCTGGTTGCGAAGGGAAATCCCGGCGCGGGCTCCACGATGATCGTAGATTCCGAAGCGGTTTAAGGAGAGAGACAATGTATAACTATAAAGTACAAAGATTGCTCAACAACCTGGATAAGGCCTACATCGGGCCGGTTCTGCCCATGAAGGAATGGGACACAAAGATCATACCCCAAACCATTAAAGCCATCCTGAAAAAGCATGGACTGATGGGAACGCTGGATATGGAGAACCCCATCAACTGCGATGACGATCTGGCGGATGCGTTCTTCAAGGCCGGCTGGGAACTGGCGCTTGAGCTGGGCATGTACTGCGAAGATACGGAGCGCGTCATCAAGATTACCGAAGACGAATTGCTGGAGTGCATCCGGGACTATCAAGCGGTCAATATCCTTGGCGAAGGACAGGATCAGGTCATCATGAAGCCGCGCCGTCCGGAAGATCCCTATCAGCCGCTCGTTGCGGCGAGTCTGGGAATCGTATGCTCGGAAGAAAACTATCTCCCCTTGGTGCAGGGGATCGTCAAGTATCCAAAGCTGGTGGACGTCCTGCACGGACCGACGCTGGCAACGGTATTCGGACGGACGTTCCGCTCGGGCACGCCGTACGAAACACTGATGGGAAACTATGAGTCGCACCTGAAGAAGGAAGCGCTGTGGCGCGCGGGTCGTCCCGGAATGGCCTGCACGGGCGTTGCGGGCGCGGTTACGGAATACGGCCATTTGGGCGGCGCGCCGGAGCTGGCGGGACGCGGAAACGTTACGATGTCCCTTTGCCCGGTTGAGCTCAAGTGCACGTTCTCCAACTTCCATCGAATCATGCAGGGCCTGAACTACGGGCATAAGCTGCGTGTTGGCGCGTTCTCCTATATTGGCGGTTATGCGGGTCCTGCGGAAGGCGCGGCGCTTGCCTGCGTTGCAAACGACCTTCTGATTCCGACGATTCTGCAGAGCGACTATACGAGCTCCTATGTGTATGACATTCAGCTCTTTGGCAACTGCGGCCGCAAGGCTGTTTGGGCCAACAGCGTTTCGATTCAGGCCATCAGCCGGAATACGGGATTCATGCGCAACAAGATCGTAAACGAGACGGGTGGTCCGTGCACGGAGATGTTCATGTACGAAGCGGCGGTGGGACTGATGAACCACAGCGTATCCGGCGCAAGCAAAACGACGCAGCCGCGCAGCGCGGGCGGACGGTATACGGATTACATTACGCCGGTCGAGTGCTGGTGGAGCGGCGATGTGTTCAAGTCCTGTGCCGGTATGACACGCAAGGACGCGAACGAGATCGCGAAAAAGATACTGCCGAAGTACGAAGAGAAACTCGGCGCACCTGACAAAGGCCTGCCCATCAGCGAATGCTTTGACCTTGTGAAGCAGCAGCCGAAGGACAACTACATTGAGCTGTTCAACCGCGTGCGCAATGAACTCATCGACCTCGGCATGCCGCTGGATAAGGCTTTTGGCGAAACCTACATGGGAAAAGTCTCCAACGGACGCAGGACGATCGTTCTGTAAAAACCGCTCACCGAGTCTTGAAAACAAAACAGAGCAGCCGGGACCGTATGGTCCCGGCTGCCAGCCCGGATAAAACGGAAAGCGCAGCAAAATGGAGCAGGCAGCCCCCATCCGGCTCTACCTGATTAACGGGTTCTTAGGGTCCGGGAAAACTACATTTATGCGAGCATTGATCGATTCGTTCCAAGGCACGCGCTTGGGTGTGCTGGTGAACGAATTTGGAAGCATTGGGATCGATGGCACGCTGGTTCAAAAAGAAGGCATCCGTTTGGTTGAAGTCAATCGCGGGTCCATCTTTTGTGCCTGCATTAAAGACGGGTTTATTCGTACGCTGAAGGCGTTTTCGCAGCAGCCGATTGACACGCTTCTCATCGAGAGTTCGGGAATGGCCGATCCGGCCGGTATGGCGAAGATTCTGGAAGGGCTGGCAAGCCATCTCGACCGGAAATTCCAATACGCAGGCAGCATATGCCTTGTGGACTGCACCAGCTTTGCGGATTATGCGGATATTCTGATGCCGCTCCAGAATCAAGTTGCCAGCGCAGATTTCATCATCGTCAACAAGCTGGACCTTGTGAACGCGGAACAACTGGAAGAGGTTCACAAACTCATACGCCATTTCAATTCGGATGCGCCCGTTTACGACACGGCATATGCGCAAGTCCCCCAGTCTGTTCTGCAAAACGACCTGAGAAACCGCGGGTATATCGGGGAAGGGACAAATGCGCCGTATAACCGTCCGAACACATACACCCTGCTGTCGGACGCGAAATTGACCGAGGAGCAGCTGCGCCGGTTTTGCGAACTGCTTTCGGGAAAAGTTTTCCGGTATAAAGGGTTTTTACGCAGCACCGAAAAGGGATTTTGGCATGTGGAGGGAGTAGGAGAACACTACTCGATCGAACCGGCATCGTTCCGCGACGGCGTACCCCCGCAGAACGGCCGTATTGTATGCATTGCATTTGACAACAGCCGCATTGCTGCGGAGGTGGAATCGGCATGGTCTGCATCCGTTCCGGAATACGCGCAGAAGAAAACAACCCTGGAACAAGCGGCACCGATGGTTAAAAAACCCGGTATAACCGCTTCCGTAAAGCTGCGCACCAATGCTGTTCCACAAAGAAACGCTTGCCCGCCACGTCTGAGGGCGCCTCGTGACGAATCACGGACAGCGGCCTGCGGCGGTTCCGGCCATGACCGCGCAATGGACAAAGACGAAAAACCAGGCTGAGACGGCATCCGTGCGGAACCAAGCTGCTTTGCGAAACACGCAAGGTGCGCAATTCGGGTTCCGTGCCCCGCCGGACAAAGCGTTTTGATAAAGCGATATCGGTATAGTTACGAATGTATAAAGGAAGATCGCTCCACAGGATCGCTCGTTGTAACCTGAAAATTGAATAGTATGCCGGGGTTCAATCTCCGGTTTCCCCAAAATGCTATGACTCTGAAGCGCCTGATGGGGAAGGCGCCCCTCGAATTTGGTAACACGACGTAGAGACCCAGCGAGATGGTATTTACGGAGGCAGGAGGAAGCATCATAATGACACAGCCAATTCTCGAAATGCGAGGCATTACCAAACGGTTCCCGGGCGTGGTCGCGAACGATCACGTGGATCTTACGCTCTATCCTGGCGAAATTCACGCGCTTCTTGGCGAAAACGGCGCCGGGAAAAGCACGCTGATGAATGTGCTCACCGGCATTTATGCGCCGAACGAGGGACATATTCGTTTTAAGGGTCAACCGGTCGATTTAAAAAGCCCGAAAAGCGCGGTTGATCTGGGCATCGGAATGGTGCACCAGCACTTCAAACTGATAGAACCGCTTACCGTGGCGGAAAACGTATTTCTGTACTCTGGGCGTTGCAAAGCGATGCTCAACACCAGAGACATGAATCAATGCATCAAAGAATGCTCTGAAAACCTAAATCTAAAAGTAGACCCCAACGCAAAAATATGGCAGCTTTCCGTGGGCGAACAGCAGCGCGTTGAAATTATCAAGCTTCTGTTCTGCGGCGCTGAGCTGATGATTCTGGACGAGCCTACCGCTGTGCTCACCCCGCAGGAAACGGTGGAACTTTTCAAAACCCTGCGCAAAATGGCGGATCAGGGCAAATCCGTTCTATTCATCACCCATAAACTTTATGAGGTGATGACGTTCGCAGACCGCATCACCGTATTACGCAACGGACGCTCCGTCGATCATATGCTGACCAAAGATACAACACGCCAGAAACTCACCAATCTGATGGTGGGCAGGGACGTGTTAAAAGTCGTGCCGGAACGTGACACGGCCAAGAGCACGCGGGAAGTGTTGCGGCTGGAAAATATCTGTGCCATGTGCGACAAGGGCGTGCCCGCACTTAACGGCCTCAGCCTGACCATCTACGGAGGCGAAATACTGGGAATCGCGGGCGTAGCCGGCAACGGGCAGCGCGAGCTGTCCGAGGTAATCGCCGGGTTGCGCCGCGTTACCGGCGGAAAGATGTTTTTAAACGGGAAAGAGGTAACAAACCTATCTTCCCGGGACAGCATCAAGAAGGGGATCGCCTTCGTGCCGGAAGACCGTATGGGAATGGGCCTGGTAGCCAACCTTGATATGGTAGACAATGCCATGCTGCGTGATTATGACGTGCCGCCCATCAATCGAAAAGGCATCCTGAATAAAAAAGAAGCAATTCGCCGCACGGAATCATTTGTGAAGGCGCACGATATTAAAAACGCAGGCATCAAAAAACCCGTACGTCTGATGTCCGGCGGCAACTTGCAGAAGCTGCTCATCGCGCGGGAAATCCATGGCAATCCCGACGTGGTGGTTGCGGCCTATCCGGTGCATGGGTTGGATATTGGCGCAACCGAGACGATCCATAAAGTGCTCATGGAGCAGCGCGCGCGGGGAGCGGCCATACTGCTGATTTCCGAGGATCTGGAGGAGCTGTTCGAACTTTCCGACCGGGTTGCGGCGCTCTATGAAGGCGAGGTTATGGGCATTATACCCATTGAGAAGGTTACCGAGGAAATGTACACGCGGGTAGGCAGCTTGATGCTCGGCGACAGGGAAGAAAGCGCTGCCAAAGAACAAACGGGAGGTATGGCGGAGGCATGAAAATCCGATTTGAAAAACGTGAAAAACTACACCCGGTTTGGAAATTGCTCAACCCTGTAATATGCATCGTTCTGGCGCTTCTGGCCTGTTCGTTTCTGGTGATCGCAATTGGCAAGGATCCTGTTGCGGCATACGGCAAGCTATTCAGCGGCGGGTTCGGGTCCGCAAAGAAGCTGTCTGAAAGCATACTGCAGGCCATCCCGCTTATGTTCTGCGCGCTGGGCGTTTCCATTTCGTTTAAAATGTCGATCAACAACATCGGCGCGGAAGGGCAATACGTGATGGGGGCGATGGCGGCCACAGGCGTGGCGCTGTTCTGTCCCTGGATTCCGCATGCGCTGGTGATACCGGCAATGATCATAGCCGGGTTTGCTGCGGGCGCCTTGTGGGCCATGCTGGCGGTGATTCCAAAAGCGTTCTGGAATGTGAACGAAACCATCATTACGCTGATGTTCAACTATGTGGCGCTGCTGTTTGTGGACTTTCTCCTCTTTGGCGCCTGGCGGGATACATCGTTGAACCTGAACTATTCGCCGGCTTATCCGGAATACGCCATGTTGCCCAAGGTATTTGGAACGCGCATCAATTCGGCCATCTATATCGCAATTATTGCAGCCGTCTGTATTTATCTATTCTTCGATAAAACAACCCGCGGTTACCAGATCCGCGTGATCGGATCCTCGGTGCGAGCGGCGAGTTATGCGGGCATGAATATTCGGACGAATATCCTCATCGTCATGCTGTTCTCAGGCGGCCTCGCAGGGCTTGCGGGCGTGGCGCAAGCCAGCGGCGCGGTCGGCAGGTTGCAGCAAAACTTTGCCAACGGCACCGGTTATACGGCCATAATTGTTGCTTACTTATCCAAGTTCAATCCCTTTACGGTACTGATCGTCTCAATTCTGTTCAGCGGTCTTTCCTATGGCAGCGTAGCCACGCAGCTGGTCGGCGTACCGGACCAAGTGGGCGTGGTGATTCAGGGCGCCATTCTGATTTTTGTGCTCGGTGGCGAGATATTCTCGCGTAATCGGCTGATTATTACACGGAGAGAGAAAGAAACAGCTCTCGCGAAGAAAGGAGCGACCAAATAATGGATTGGATCGTATCCGTTGTTGCGGCGACGATTGGGTATGCCGCTCCGGTTCTTTACGCCAGCCTTGGTGAAATCATTTCGGAGCGCGCGGGCGTCCTGAATCTGGGTCTTGAAGGCGTTATGCTCATTGGCGCCGTCACGGGCTATATTACAGCAGTAGAGAGCGGATCTTTGGCGCTGGCCATTTTGGCGACGATGTTGGCCGGGATGCTAACAGGTCTGGTATACGCCGTTCTGACCGTTACTCTGCAGACCAATCAGGTGGTCAGCGGACTGGCGCTGGTGACCGTTGGCACCGGTCTGTCGGGATTCTTTGGCAAACCCTATACGGCGGTAACCGGTTTGGAAGGGTTTAAGAATCTCGCGATCCCCGGCTTATCCCAGATACCGGTATTGGGGCCGATGCTTTTTAAGCAGAACGTAATGGTTTATGCCCTCTATATTTTAGTGCCTTTGATCTACGTGTTTCTCTACAAAACACGTCCGGGGCTGAAGCTCAGGGCGCTGGGTGAAAACCCTGGCGCGCTGGATGCCGCAGGGATGAACGTATTCGGCATGCGCTACTTATATGTCATTCTGGGGAATGCGATTGTTGCGCTCGGCGGCGCGTATTTCACGCTGGCGTACATCCCGGGCTGGCAGGATTCGATTACGGCCGGCAAAGGATGGATCGCCGCGGCGTTGGTGATCTTCTCCTCCTGGAATCCGGCAATGGCCACGGTTGGCGCGCTGATCTTTGGCGGCGTAGAGGTGCTGGGGCTGCGGCTGCAGGTGTTGTTTCCCAACATCGGCATTCCGACCTACTTCATCAGCATGCTGCCCTATGTGGCTACGGTTCTTGTGCTGATCCTCTCAACCGGCAGCTTCCGTAAGCACCGTAAGCCCGGACCGGCCGCGCTGGGAGCCTTTTACGACCGCGAGGCGCGCTGAGACCCGTCACTACCATGCTATTTCATTTGCGGGAAATCCGTAATAAAAAAACGAAAGAAAGCGAGAAAAAAAATGAAGGTTACCAAAAAGCTCATCGGTCTACTCCTTGTATTGGCCCTCGCTCTGTCAGCGCTTACCGGCTGCGCGCAAACTAGCGCTCCGGTCGCTGCCGACACTTCCTCGGACAGCGCAGCTTCCGACACTGCAGCGGCCGAACCCACCGAGGCTGCCGAAGCTGCCGAAGCAACCGAAGCAGCGGGAATTCCCTTATCCGAAATCAAGGTCGGCGTTGTTCTCAACACCATGAAGGAAGACGGCGGCTGGAGCCAGTCCCACAACGCTTCCTTCCTGGCCGCCAAAGAGCAACTGGGTCTTACGGACGATCAGATGATCATCATCGACAACGTCCCGGATACCGGCAACGACTGCGCCAATACCATTGAGATGCTGATTGGCGAAGGCTGCAACATGATCTTTGGCACGTCTTCCGGTTTGACGGACGCGATCCATGCCGAAGCGAAGCTGCATCCGGACGTTTATTTCCATCAGTTCGAAGGCGTACCCGCTGACAACTGCGCCAGCTACTCCGTACGCGATTGGGAAACCATGTTCCTCCTCGGCTATGCGGGCGCCAAGCTCTCGAACGGCGACAAGCTGGGCTTCATGGCCGCGCAGCCGCAGGCTTCCGTGGTCCGCGCAGTGAACGCGTATGCCCTGGGCGCCAAGTATGCCAACCCGAACGCAACCGTTCAGGTTGTTTGGGCCAACAGCTGGTATGATCCCGCCAAGGAAAAAGAGGGCGCGACCTCCATGCTTGCGAGCGGCATCAACGTACTGGGCTATCACGGCTCCACAACGGCGGTAGCCGAGGCTTGCACCGATGCGGGCGCCTTCATGTCCGGCTTCCATATCGATATGCACGATTACGCGCCGACGGCCGTCTATTCTTCCCATATGTGGAACTGGACTCCGCTGTATGTTGAATTCATCAATCGTGCGGTGGCAGGCACCTGGACCGGCGAAATGCTCTATATGGGTATTGACAGCGGCTGCGCCCAGCTGGCTCCCTGGAATACCGACATCGTCTCTGCGGACCTCATCGCCGAACTGAATGGCGTACAGGCCAAGCTGGAATCCGGTGAAATCCAGGTCTTCGGTGGCCCGCTGTCGGACAACACCGGCAAGGAAGTGCTTGCTGCCGGCGCCGAATTCACCAACGATCAGCTGATTGGCATGATGTTCCTCGTGGATAACGTGATTGGACAGCTGCCCAGCTAAAAGAACGGTTTCATAATCGAGCAGAAGAAAGGGAATGCTCGCAAAAGCGAGCATTCCCTTCCATGAAGGAGGAAAAACTGATATGATGAAAATACTCATTAAGAATGCCAAGGCGATTGTGACTTGCAACGATTCCGACCAGGTGCTGTTCGATTCGGATATCCTTCTTAACGGAAAGGAGATCGAGGCGATCGGCCATGATCTCAGCGCCGACGGCGCAAAGGTGATTGATGCCCATAAAATGTTTGTGTATCCGGGGCTGATCAATACACATCATCACTTTTTACAGGCATTTACCCGCAGCATTCCGCAGCTGCAGCAGGCCACCCTGTTCGACTGGCTGATCTTCATGTATGAAGTTTGGACGTTGGTCGATCCGGAACATGTTTATTACAGTAGCCTGGTGGGCATGAGCGAATTGGTTAAGTATGGCTGCACAACGGCGTTTGACCACCACTTCTGCTTTCCGCAGGGAGTCGATAAAGTACTGATCGATCGCCAGATGACAGCGGCGGAACAGGTTGGCATCCGCTACCATGCAGGCCGCAGCTGTTTCACGCTTACCCACAAGGATGGCGGACTGCCACCGGATGTTCTGGGCGAAACCGTAGATGAATTCATCAAGGATTGCGACCGCCTGATCGATACTTACCATGAATACGACCGCTTTGGCATGAAGCGGGTGGTGGTTGCTCCGTGTTCGCCATTCTCCGTGACGGATGATACGATTACCGAGGCCGTCAAACTGGCAAGAAGCAAAAAAGTGCGCATGCATTCGCACTTGGCGGAAGCGCCGGACGAAACCGTTTACATGCGGGACAGGCACAACATGACCTCGCTCGAGTGGGCGCAGAAACTGGGGTTTATTGGGCCGGATATCTGGTATGCCCACGGTATCTGCTTCAGCGATGACGAAGTAAGGATTTTAGGAGAAACCCAAACCGGCGTTGCCCACTGCCCGGTTTCCAATATGAAGACCTGCGCAGGGTTCATGAAACTGCCGCTCATGAAGAAATACGACGTGCCCGTTGGACTGGCGGTGGATGGTTACGGCGCACAGGACGGCTCCAACCTGCTTGGTGAAATCCGCATGGCATACCTCATGCATCGAATGAACGCCAACCACCAGGAAGCGCCCTCCGGCTACGAATGCCTGAAACTGGCAACACGCGGCAGCGCGCGGGTGCTGGGGCGCGATGATGTTGGCTCCCTGGAAGTCGGCAAGGCAGCGGATCTGTTTATGATTGATGTGGATCGTCTGGAATACGCAGGCGGGTTGCTGGATCCCGGCGCTTTCCCGGCCGTGGTTGGATATAACCGGCCTGTCGAAATGACGATTATTAACGGCAAGATCGTTTGGGAAAACGGCGTACTGCACGGAATAGACGAGGAAGCCGTTAAAGCGAAGGCAAATGAAATTGCGAAGCGTGTCTACAGCAGCGGCGTATATGCCCGCGAGACGGCACGCATGGATAAAAAATACGCGAAATGAATAACGGTAGGGTGGGGATTTATATCCCCGCCCTGCTCTGATAAAGCAGATAACAGTATACCCTTTGAGGTGGTATGAATGAAAAAATATAACGTAGTCGGCAAGAGCGTACCCCGTATTGACGCTTGGGCGAAAGCGACCGGCGCGGCGAAATATGTCGGCGACATGCAGCGACCGGACATGCTTCACGCGAAAATACTGCACAGTCCGCTGGCGCATGCCTGGATCAGGCGCATCGACGTAAGCCGTGCTGCCGCCCTGCCCGGAGTGCGCGCGGTGATTACATATATGGATGTACCGCAGATCCCCTTTACCACTTGCGGGCATCCTTATCCGTTTGATACGCCGAAGGACAGTCTGATTCTATCCCGGCATCTTCGCTATGTTGGCGATCCTGTGGCTGCGGTTGCGGCGGATACGCAGGAGATCGCTTTGGATGCGCTGGAATTGATCGAGGTGGAATACGAGGAACTGCCCGCCTATTTTACGATTGACGCGGCATTGGCGGAAGGCGCGGTGGAACTGCACGAGGGGCTGAAGAATCTGGCGGGCGAAAGCGAGTTCGAAATAGGAGACGTAGAAGGCGCCATGGCGCAGGCCGACTTCATTATTGAGGATACCGTCGAGACGCCCATTGTGACCCATAGCCCCATTGAGCCGCATGTTTCTCTCGTTGAACTGGACGAGCAGGGGCGGCTGGTGTGCTATTTCTCCACGCAGGTTCCCAGCATCATGCGCGAGCGTTTAGCGTATGCCCTCGGCATGCGGATGGGGCAGATCCGGGTTGTCAAGGGTCACGTTGGCGGTGGTTTCGGCGGCAAACAGGAGCCGATTTTTGAACCCATTAACGCTGTCCTTACCATGAAAACCGGGAAACCCGTGCGATTGGAACTCACGCGTGAAGAGTGCCTTGCCTGCACGCGCACGCGGCATTCCGCACGAATTCATATGCGCACCGGCTTGACGCGGGACGGGAAAATGCTGGCCCGTATCATGGACATTGACCAGAACACCGGCGCTTATTCTTCCCACGGGCATAACGTGGTATTTGCGATTGCGATGGCTTTTGCTACGTTGTATCCAACGCCGAACCTGCGATTCCACGGCAGAAGCGTTTATACCAATATTCCAATTGCCGGTGCCATGCGCGCGTACGGCTGTCCCCAGTATGCCTTTGCCATGGAATCCCATGTGGAGCATATGGCTCGCGAACTGGGGATCGATTCCCTGGAGTTCCGGCGAAAAAACAGTTATCATTTGGGAGACCCAATCAATTTTCCGCATGTTTCCGTGAGCACCTGCGGCCTGCAGGATGCGATTGATCAATGCGAAGAGGCGATCGGCTATCAGGCTTTCCTCAAGGAGCCGCGAAGCGACGGAACGAGCAAGCGCGGCATCGGTACGGCGCTGTTCAGCTATGGTCAGAGCTGCTATCCGCACAGCGTGGAGCTTTCCGGCGCGCGCGTGCGCGTAAACGAGGACGCGACCGCCACGCTCTACATCGGCTGCGCGGAGATCGGGCAGGGTACGGATACGGTTATGCTGCAGATTGCGGCGGAGGCCTCGGGAATCCCGCTTGCAGACATAAACCTTGTGGCGGTAGACACCGATTCCTGTCCCTTTGATCCGGGCGCGTATGCCTCCCGTCAAACGTATGTGGCGGGGCATGCGGTGAAAAAAGCGGCCGCGGCATGCAAGGAACAAATCCTGCGCTATGCGGTCAACAAACTTTCGGTGAACTACGAGCGGCTGGATGCGGCGGACGGCTGGATCATCGACCGCGATACGGATCAACGCATGGTTTCCCTGAAGGAAATCACCATGCAAATGTATTACGACTGCCATACGCCGGTGACGATTTGCCAGGAAGAATCATTCGCGCCCACGGACAATATGCTGACATTCGGCGTTTCCATGGCCATTGTGAAGGTGGATACGGCCACCGGAAAAGTCGAGGTGGAGAAACTGGTTACCGCGATAGACTCCGGGCGCATTATCAACCCGCAGCTCGCAATGGGGCAGCTCAACGGCGGCAATATCATGAGCCTGGGATATGGCCTTTCCGAGCAGCTCTTAATCGATCCGAAAAGCGGCCGCGTCCTGAACGACAACCTGCTCGATTATAAGGTGCCAACGTTTGCGGACGTACCGCCGATTGAGGGATACTTTATCGAAACCGACGAGCCTTCCAGTGCCTACGGAAATAAGTCTCTGGGTGAGCCGCCGAACATAGCTCCGGCAGTGGCGGTGCGCAATGCCGTTCTGGACGCTACGGGCGTAGCCATAAACCAGGGCCCCTTAACTCCGGAACGGGTGTATCTTGCGCTGAAGGCTGCAAAAGAGCAGGAGGTATGACATGTATTTCGTAAAGAAATTATACCTGCCGGAAACGCTGCCCGAAGCGTTGAAGATACTCAAAGAGCATCCGGAAACGACAATTCTTGCCGGCGGAACGGATGTATTGGTGAAAATGCGTCATAAGCGCATGCGGGACGTAACGTTGCTCTCCTTGGCCAAACTGCCGCTGTCCGGCGTTGAGGACAAGGGGGATGAGATCGTCATTGGCCCGGGAACCACCTTTACCGCACTCGCCGAGAACCCGATCATGCAAACCCGGCTTCCAATGCTGTGTACGGCTGCACGATCGATGGGCGGGCCGCAGATTCAGAACGTCGCTACCATTGGTGGCAACGTCTGCAACGGCGCTACATCGGCGGACAGCGCGCCGTCGCTGTTCGCTCTGGATGCGGTGCTTACGCTTACCAGCGCGGGCGGAGACCGCCGCGTACCAATTCGTGAATTCTATACCGGCCCGGGCCGGGTAAAGCTGGAAAGCGGAGAGATGCTCACGGCCATCCATATCCCCGCAGGAGAGCAGGCGCGCTGGGGTGGGGTCTATATCAAGTTTTCCACACGCAAGGCTATGGACATCGCAATTTTGGGCAGCGCCGCGGTTTGCGAACTCGGCGAAGACGGACGCGTAATAAAGGCTGCCATCGCCATGGGCGTTGCCGCGCCTACGCCGGTGCGCTGCACGGACGCGGAGGCGCTGCTTACCGGTAAAACACCGACGGCGGAGCTGCTGCAGGAGGCAGGACGGCTTGCGTTAACAGCCTGCAGCCCCAGAAGCTCCTGGCGCGCGACAAAAGAATACCGGGAGGCGCTGATTCAGGAACTGTCCGTTCGGGCGTTTCAGGAAGCCTATCGCCTGGCAGGAGGGAAAGCGCTATGATTGAAATCAAATGTACCGTTAACGGCAAGCCGACGCAGGTGCGCATAGAGGAAGGGGAAACGCTGCTCGATATGATTCGGGAACGCCTTGGCCTCACCGGAACCAAGCGCGGCTGCGAGGTTGGAGAATGCGGCGCATGCACCGTTTTACTGGACGGCGTGCCCACGGACTCCTGCCTGATGCTGGCGGCGCTGGCGGACGGAAAGGATATCCTGACCATAGAAGGGATATCCAGCGGCAGGGAACTCTCCGTCATGCAGCAGGCGTTTGTGGACGAAGGCGCAATCCAGTGCGGTTATTGCACGCCTGGAATGATACTGACCGCCCACGCCTTGCTGAAGAAGAATAAAAACCCCACGGCGGAGGACATCAAACGGGAACTGGCGGGGAATATGTGCCGCTGCGCCGCCTATAATCAGATCATCAACGCCGTGCAGAAAGCCGCCCGGGAAGAAAACAAAGACTGAGCAACCTTTAAAAGGAAAAGAACGATATGCAAAAAATACTGATTCAAAATGCCGACGCGATCATCACCTGCGATAAAAACGACCGTCTGCTCAAGGGCTGCGACATCCGGATAGAGGATAACCGGATTGCCGCCATCGGGCAAAACCTGCCCGCGGAGGGTGCGGAGATCATTGACGGAAGAGGCCGTTTCGTATATCCGGGACTTGTTAACACCCATCACCACCTGCTGCAGGCGTTCAGCCGCAACATTCCGGCTATCCAGAGTTCGGAGCTGTTCGACTGGCTGCTGTATCTATACAACGTATGGTGCAACGTGAATCCGGATTATATTTACTACAGTTCCATGGTAGCCATGGGCGAATTCGTCAAATTTGGCGGCACCACGATGTTCGACCATCACTTCGCGTTTCCCAGAAGCTCGAAAAAAGAGATCATCGACCGTGAGTTCGACGCGGCGGCGGAGCTGGGAGTCCGGTTCCACGCAGGCCGCAGTTCCTTTACGCGGGGCAAATCCAAGGGCGGGTTGCCGCCGGAGGAGCTCATCGAGACCACGGAAGAAACGCTTGTGGACAGCGAACGTCTGATCGACAAATATCATGATCCCAGGGAGTTCTCCATGCGGCAGGTGGCGGTTGCGCCCTGCTCGCCTTTCTCGGTGGATACCGACGTGATGGTGGAATCCGTCAAGCTGGCGCGCCGGCGCGGCGTACGGCTGCATACGCATCTGGCTGAAACCATGGACGAAGAGCGTTACTGTCTGGAAGTCTACGGCAGGCGCCCGCTTGATTGGGCGGAGGACTGCGGCTTTATCGGTTCGGATGTATGGTATGCGCATGGCATCCACTTTACGGACGAGGAAGTGGCTCGCCTGGCAAAGACAAAAACCGGCGTGTCCCACAACCCCGTTTCCAATATGAAGCTCTCCAGCGGCGTTTGCAAGGTACCGCTCATGCTGGAATTGGGCGTTCCGGTGGGGTTGGCGGTGGATGGCTGCGGCAGCAACGATGCCTCGAACCTGCTCAATGAAATCCGTATTGCCTATTTGCTGCACCGGCTGAATTCCGGCAACAAAGCACCCACGGGCTACGGCATCCTGAAGCTGGCGACTTGCGGCAGCGCGGAACTGCTGGGCCGCAGCGACATCGGCAGCCTGGAAGTTGGCAAAGCCGCGGACTTGTTCATGATCAACGTGGATCTTCTGGACTGCGTCGGCGCGGTGATGGATCCCATGTCGTTTCTCGGTACCGTCGGCTATACGCGGCCGGTGGAACTTACAATGGTCAACGGCAAGGTCGTGTGGAAAGACGGCCGCCTGCAGGGAATCGACGAGGACAAGATCAAGGTGGCGGCAAGGGCAGAGGTGAAAAAGGTCTACGATAAAATTGAGGGCTGAAGCGGGGAATCCGATAAGGAGTCGATCTAAGATGCGGCATTTTTCATACGCTGCGGCCTTTATCGCGCCGTTTGGCGTTTATACCGACGACTTGATCCGAACGACCGCGCGCAGTTTCCGCGAAGGGCTGGACGGGCAGGCGAATGCCTTTGCGAATTTGGAATTTCGTGCCGAATCGGAGGAAGGCGTGGCGCTGCTGCGCTGCGACGGCTCGGACGGGGTTTTGAAGGTGGAGCAGGAGGTCGGCCTCTACAGCCTGCATGGCACGATACGCGTCAGCATGGAAGCAGAGTCGCCCGACCGCGCCAAGGCGGCTCTGGTGCGCGCTTTCGAGCAGGTAACTGCGGAAAAGGGCGCTACCATTCTGGAGCAATCGTTCGGAATGGATGACACGAAGAAATAAAGCGCGCAACCGAACAAATTATATCCCATGCAGACGGGCGGCCCTGAAGGATCCCGCTGATGAATGGACACCTTCCATAGCACTTTTCTTACAGGGCGGCTTTCGATCCGGGGGGCGAAACAATGCAAGTGATAACGGTATATGAAAATGGTACAGCCCGCCAAATCGAAGGAACAATCGGTGAGTCGCTGCACCGCGCGCTCCTGGCAGAAGGAGGGGAGGTGGATTCGCCTTGCGGCGGGAACCAGAAATGCGGGAAATGTGTTGTAAAAGCCGAGGGTGCGTTGTCCGAAATGAACAGCGAGGAGCGCCGCTTGCTCGGCAGCCGCGCGGATTCGTTTCGGCTTGCCTGCTTCGCCACTGTACTTGGGGATTGCAGCGTTACGATCCTGCCGAAGGCGGCGTTGAAGGTCGTTACGGATTATCAGCCGTGCGACGCGGGGGGAGAAACCGTTTATTCCGAAGGCTTTGGCGCGGCAATCGATATTGGAACAACCACGATTGCCGCATACCTGTTTTCCCCGCAGACGAAAGAACCGCTGGCCTCTGCCGGCGAGTATAATCATCAGCAAAAGTACGGTGCGGACGTGATCACACGGATTGCTTATTCCAAAGAGCACGGCGTCGGCGTTCTATGCGATACGATTCTTCATCAGCTTTCCGATATGCTCAAGGGTCTCTGCCGGGAGGCCGGCGTTTCTGCGCAAGAGCTCAGAACGCTGGTCATCACCGGAAATACGACGATGCTGCACTTCTATGCGGGGCTATATGCTTATCCAATCGCGATTGCGCCGTATACGCCCGCGAGTCTGTTCGGCGACTGGTATCCATCGTTGATCCCCGAATTTGAGCATGCTTCGATTTATTTACCACCGTGTATTTCCGCTTATGTAGGCGCCGATATTACATGCGGCGCTTTAGCGAGCAATCTGGCGGAGCGTGGCGGAAATTGGATGCTGATCGACGTTGGCACAAACGGAGAAATGATGCTGAAAGCCCGGGATATGCTCGCCTGCTGTTCCACGGCGGCGGGGCCGGCTTTTGAAGGCGCGGGCATCTCCTGCGGCAGCGGCGCGGTTCCGGGTGCAATCGACAAGGTGACGCTCTGCGAGGATAAGGTTCTGTATTCGACGATTGGCGGCGGGGCGGCGAAAACGCTGTGCGGTTCCGGCTTGATTGACGCCGCAGCTATATACTTGAATCTGGAAGCGATCAATCGAAACGGAAAGCTGAAGGAAGGGAAGAGCCTGAACATAGGCGATTCGCGCGTTACGCTGACGCAAATGGACATCCGACAGCTCCAGCTGGCCAAGAGCGCCATACGTGCCGGAATTGATACGCTGCTGCACGAATGCGGCATTGAATATGAGCATTTGGACGGAATTCTGCTATGCGGCGGATTTGGCAGTTATCTCAATCCCTGCTCCGCCGGAACAATCGGCCTGATTCCGCAGGAATGGGTCGCGAAAACCAGCGCGATCGGCAATGCGGCCGGACAAGGCGCCGCGATGATTCTGCAAAGCAAAACCGCTCTTAAAAAGGCACACCAAATCGCCGAAAAAGCCGTAACGGTGGAATTATCGACAAACAGATTCTTTTTGGACCGATTTATGGAACGGATGGCGTTTGGGGAAGAGATCCTTTCGCCGGGGCGCCGCGCTTCGAAAACGGCGCCAGATCGAAACGGATAACGTTGCCATGCTCAGCCGATTCAGCTTGTCAAAGAGGGCCTATACCGTCCGGCAGTGTGCCGCGTCAGAAGGATACCGGAAGAAGGAAATATGAGCGAAGTTGTAGTTGCATGCTCCATGCTGGAGAACGAAATCAATCATATCCTTCAAGCTGAAAATCTGCATTACGAGATACATTGGGTGGAGCGCGGCCTGCATCAGTCGCCGGAACTGCTCAACCGGGAACTGCAGAAAATTATCGGCTCGCTCGAAAAAAACTTCGATACGATCCTGCTCTGCTACGGCCTTTGCGGAAACGCGCTGCGCAATCTTCATTCGACAAGCGCCCGTATCGTCGCGATGCGCGTGGACGACTGTATCCAGATGCTGCTCAAGGGCGGCGAGAAGGACTGCCGCTGCGTCTATTTGACCGCCGGGTGGATCGACTCGGATAAATCGCTGGAAAACGAGCGCGCCGCCTTTGCGGCAAAGCACGGCGAAGCAAAATGCCGCCGCGTTTACAAGACCATCTTTAAGGAATACAGGGGGTTAAAACTGCTGGATACCGGCGCATACGATGTGGAACGATATCGGGAGCGGACAAAATCGCTCGCCGATACGTTGGAGCTGGAATACGGCGAGCAGACCGGGTCTGCCGAAGTGCTGCGCAAACTGCTCATACACGACTGGGACAAGGATATCGTTATCGCCGAGCCTGGTGAACCGTTGCGGTTCGATGGGTAAGGTACGGGATATCAACCGTTTTGATACCAGCTGAGGTTATCCCAAAATCGGACTCCAAGAATGTTTGGGCATCATTGATCTTTTCCGTTTGAAACGAACGGATGCTTTAAGGTCCGGATTGCTGTTTGCGCCGAAAGGTCTCTTCCGGATTTTTAAGTGAAAAATTAAAACTCCGATTGCTTAAAAACCCGGATCGTCCGGGCTGTTGTATATAAAAAAGGACTCGCGAAACGTATTATTTCGTGTAAATTCAGCTGGCGAAAACGACTAAAGCAGATAGAATGATATGGTGATCGGAAGGGGTTCTATTCCGGGTACGATAGCCCAACAAGCATATTATGGTATCGTTTAAAATTTCCTTTGACGCAATCAATAAAGTGATATATTGTGAATGTATCATCCTTATTTAGATCAGTAATAGTTTGTCAACGGATGCCAAATTCTTAAAATAGCTGCCGTTGGATGAGCAAGGGTCGTTATTGGTGCTGCGGTTGGTGCGCTGCGTCGTGTTTTACTGTGGGAAAGACTAGTTAAAGAGTCCTCAATACTGAGAAGTTTGATACGCTGCCCGAAGCGCAAGCGGTGAGACAATGAGGATTACAAAGTTACAAAAATCAGGTTGTGTTCGAACCTCATTCGGCGGTCGTTCCTAGACCGTGGTTTCCATTGCAACCCAACAGGGTTGCTTTTCTGATATTTTTTCCGGGTTATCAAACAGAGGCAATCATAAAAAACATACAAGAAGATAACTTCAACCATAATGGAGGTTATCCACATGAGAAAACCGGCTTGGTCAATTCTGATTGTCTTTCTTTCGATTCTCTTAACTGGCTGTTATCATACAACAGATAGTGACATTCTGTCTGAAACACCTGCGATTTCTACAACTCCGAAACGGATAGCTGTGCCATCGAATTCGCCTTCACCGACGCCGGCGGTTAAGCGAGATATCGAGGGCACTTTTCGCGTTTGGATGAGTTTAAACCATCCGGGTGAATTGCTGGATACAACCACATGGAAATATGTATACGAAAATGTGGATACCCTCCAAATCCGTATCTATGACCTGAACGAAACCGACTCGGATGATCTGTTCGACTTTGCTGCATTACTCAACAGCTCCGGCATACGGCTTTCGATCGAGTGCGAAGGCCTTGATTATACGATCTGTGAGAATTACAAGGGTGATCCGGAATCGATCGGCAGACTCAGCGCAATGCAGGAAGTTGCTCAACTGGAAAGGCTGAGGAAGGCGGGATATAAGCCGGATTATGTTATGTTTGATCATCCTGTCACGCGAGCGGTATTCCCTTACGAAGATTTTAAGCAAATGCCACAAGTTACCTATGCGGAAGCGGCAGAAGCGCTGGAATATTGCATGAAATGCTGGCGGGAAACATATCCGGATATACAGTTCTTTTATTGTCCTAACTTTCCTAACCATGGATGGAAAGGAGGATTCGCGTACTGGTATTTGCACGATGAATACGGACGCGGTGATTTCTATGAGGAATTGCAGGCGGTATTGCAGGTAACTCGGGAAGGAGGAGTGGAATTTGAAGGGCTGATTTGCGATAACCCGTACGATTACATAACTGGCAAGATGAACAGCAATCAAAAGAATATTTCAAAGGGTATCAATTGGTTTGAACGCGTTATGGATCTGGAACAAGAGGTCAGGAACGCAGGGCTTCAATTCGCGCTGATTTATAATTCCGATCAGCCTGGGATGAAAGGCCCGGCAGGTTCGTACTATCTTGACACACTCAAGTTTATCAACGAATATGCGGAAGAAGGAGGCGTTACGGATTTCGCTGTCATAGAATCCTGGTATCCGTACCCCGCCGCCTGGGTGCCTGAAGACGCGCCTTATACGATGACCAATCTGACAAGAGATGTTATTCGTCAGCTTAAATACGATCAGATTGCGGACTTGGAAAATGTCGACATGTCCGTCGGCGCGGTGCCCCGTGACACCATGCGTACAGACCAGTGGCAATTTGACAGCCGCGTGGAAGGTTGGATTGAGCAGAATGATATAACCGAAATGCGCTGTGAGAAGGGCACGCTGTACATCAACTGTACCGGAAGCGATCCCTACCTTTTTTCAGCGCCGGATCTGCATATTCCGGCTGATCAATACAGCAGGCTACTCATCAGGATCAAATATTCGGATTCTCTGACAGGGCTCCAGGTCTTCTTCGGACCAAATGGTCCGCCCGATTTCTCTGCGGATAGATGTTATACCGTTTCAGATGATTTCTCAGCGGGAGAATATGCCGACATCATGATAGATCTTAGTTCCCACCCATTATGGAAGGGCGATATTGGCAGGCTGCGCATCGACCCTGCCAGCCAGCCATGCGACGTTTGGATAGACAGTATCATATTAGAACCATGAATACTAGGTCGCCAAGATTACGGATGGTGTATGCAGGATGACGGACGGGACTAATTTAGCAGTACATCCGAAGCGGCGAGCTGCTTTACTCTGACGGCACAAGCACTACTTTCTCAGTTTCCGAGGACACGCTTACTATGAATGACGGCACAATCTTCAGACGCGACTAGAAACTGGCCGAACAGTATACTTGTCTTCCGATTGAATTGCATGATGGCGGGCGATGCCATCAATTAGGGCTGTGTAACATTCTGAAATATGGGGGATTTTATTGATTTTTTGATACTGGCTAAATTACACTTATAAATGGTTGGATATTTTATCACAATGGTTTTGACACAAAGGAGTAAACATATGAAACTCATCAAACGCGTTATCGTTTTGCTTTTTTCGATGATTTTAGCAGTTACTTCTTTTTCCTGCGCACAAAACAAAACCGTTGCGCTCGCCGCTACGCCGGAACCGACGTTCACGACAGCGCCGACCACCGCACCGACGGCGACGCCGAGCCCGTCGCCGACTGCAACGCCGTTTTTCAGCGTGGAACGAACCGATGAGCTTAATCAACAGTTCCAGGATTTTTTGAATAAGGAAGGTGAATTTACTGCGAAAAAAATTTCATCAATGATGTTTCGAATAGCAAATGAAAAGGATAAAAAAACGATGACTTTAGGTCTTATTAGTAATGCATTAAAATTCGAGGGTTATTTTTTTGATTATTTTGAAAAAGATGATAATTTAATTTTATTAATAGGGTTTGATGGAAAAGATGGTAGTCGATTCGTGACACCACTGCAAATTCCATTATATTTTTACGAAGGTGAACCAAAAGCTCGTTTTGCTTTTATTAAACATTATGTAGAAACTGCTTATGATGAGGGTGTCGCTACAATAACTAGTGAAAATATTCGTGATGTATATACCCAATTAAATAACTTAAAAGGTAAATGCATTGCTTTTGATCCTACAATAAAAACTTTTCCCGTTTCAGATGAATATCCTGATGTGGATAAGACTTACTTAAAAGAATATAACTCAAAAGTTGGTTTGCAACAGAAATTAATTCTATCTTTAAATATTAATGGATTAAACCCGAATTATGATTTTGAGAGTGTTCCAGATAATAGAGATATTCTAGCGGTAGAAAATATTAATGATATCAACAATATTGATATATCAAATGTACCTTTGATTAAGAATATTTATTTTGAATAATATAGCGGTCAATACTCTGAAATGCTGCCCCTAGGGGTTCCAATTTTTGAGCGCAAAATCGTTCAAAATAGTTGTAAGAACTGCAAGAGAGCTACATAATCCCTTCGGAAAAAATACCTACCCCCAAACGCTCAAATTTGAGCGCTTTTCACATTTCTGAGCATAGAAAAATCCTACCGAAACCGTATCTGCTTCGGTGGGATTAGTTGAGTTAACCCTTACGAAGTGATACAATCGCGCAAATCAAAGAGGGTGGGTGCAAAAAAACGAGCATGTTTTATAACAAGTAAATTATGCTCAGATTAGCGTTCTGCTGGCGAACCGGCTGCATCCATGCTATGAATGCGTGTTGATTGATTATGTGATGATAAGCAGGGAACTCCTGCCGAGAAGAACTGCTCCTTGCATTCTATCATCATATGGAATGCTGATGATTCGGGAGCGCCAGCGTAAACGTACTGCCTTCGTCAACTGTGCTCTTAACGCTGATTTCGCCGCCGTGCGCTTTTGCAATGGCTTGCGCGATAGCAAGCCCGATTCCACTGCCCCCGGTGTCGCGATTCCGAGAGGGGTCAGCGCGATAGAACCGTTCAAAGATGAACGGCAAATCTTCCGGCGCGATGCCGCAGCCGGTATCCCGAACGGAGAGAATCGCCTGATTTCCTTCGGTTTTCGATTCCAGCGATATACTCCCGCCCTTCGGAGTGAATTTCAGCGCGTTGAACAGAAGGTTCATAATTACCTGGCCGATCTTGTCCCGATCGGCAAACACAGTCGTTTTTTCGCCTGAAACGGTAAGCGAAACGCCTTTTTTTTGCGCATCGCTTTCGCAGTTTTGCGCGGTCTGCGCGGCGAGCTGACGCAGATCGAACAAAACGCAGTTCAGCGCGAGCGTATCCGACTCATAACGCGCGAGCGTACCAAGTTCGTCAACGAGCTTGGTCAGGCGTAAAATCTCTTCGCGACAGCTCGAGAGGTGCTCCTCGCTGGGTGTCCAAACGCCGTCCAGCATCGCCTCAACCGTGCTTTGCAGCGTAGTCAGCGGCGTGCGCAGTTCGTGCGCGACGTCCGCGGTGAGCCGCTTCCGCAGGCTCTCCTGCTCCTCCAGGGAAGCGGCGAGGCTGTTGACGGAGTGGGAGAGCGCGGTGAGTTCCGCTGTGTTTTCCTTTGGCGAGAGCCGTTCGCGATAGTCCCCGGTGGCGATTTTACCCGTAGCGGAGATGACGTCCGTAATCGGCTTAGCAAGCCTGCGCGCAAGAAAAGTACCAACGAGTATACAAGCCGCCAGGGAGATTGCCCCCGCGATGAGCAGCAGGCGGTTAAGCGCGCTTAAAAACTGCAGGTCGGTATCGCTGAAGTAATATGGCCCATAGTAGCCTACGGTGACGGTGCCGACGGCCGTTCCGTCAACGACGGCGGGGAAGCTCTGCTCTTCATATCCGCCCTGAAAGTTGGCATGATAGGACTGCATGTTCTGCGCCATGTTTTCAAGAATGCGCAAACACATGCCGTTGTTATGCACCTGCGCGTCCCAGAGCACCGTGCCCGACGCATCCGCAACGCGCAAAATGAGCCCGTCGGTGAGCAGGCTCATGCCCGTCTCATCCAAGCTGGAAACATTCCATCTCTCGCCGGAACGGACATAGAGATCCGTTACCTGCTCAACGGTGTTGGATATCGTTTGATTCAGCCGCGCCGTGGCGTAGTTTTCAAACTGCCTGCCTAAAAAGACGTTGGCAAACAAGCCGACGAGCGCGAGCGAAAACAGCGCGACCATCAGAAAAGAAAGCGTCAGTTTAATCCGTAAAGAGATTGGTTTCATTGCTTTCCTCCACCAAAGCGGTAACCTACGCCATACACGGTAACAAGAAAGCGCGGCCGTTTTGCATCCGGCTCTATCTTTTGCCGGAGGTTCTTGATATGCGTATCGATCACGCGGTCGTACCCTTCGTAATCGTCCCGTAAAGCGAGGCTGATCAGTTCGTCCCGCGTGTAGGTGCGGTTCGGGTGCGTGGCCAGCGCGAGCAGCAGGCTGTATTCGCTGGGCGTGAGCGTTACGGCTTCGCCGTCGCGATAGACCGTCCGCGTATTGGCATTGATTACAAGCTGCCCGTCGTCGAAGCGCAGTTCGGCAGGCTGTTGGGACGCCGTACGGCGGAGCACGGCGTGTACGCGCGCAACCACCTGCCGCGGGCTGAAGGGTTTGGTCACGTAATCGTCCGCGCCGATGGCAAGCCCGCCAAGGATCGAGGCTTCTTCGGCTTTCGCCGTGAGCATGATAATTGGCGTTTCTCCGCGCGCGCGGATTTCGCGGCAGACCTCCTCGCCGGAACGCTTTGGCAGCATGAGGTCGAGCAGCACGAGTACGGGGGAGAGCGATGCATACAGGCGCAGCGCCTCCTCGCCGTCTTGCGCGCAGGCAACGGAAAATCCCTCCCGTTCGAGATAGGACTTCAGCACCTCCGCAATTTTCAGTTCGTCTTCCACGACGAGGATTGTTTCTTTACCTGCCATACGACTCCTGCTTGGCTATGCGGGTTGAGCGCAGCTTCAACTTCAGCATACGCTCAAAACCCGCGTTTGACAATTATGATTCGAGGGAATACGGCTTGAGCAGCACGTCAAAGTCCTTGCCCGCGTCGTCCTGCATAGTCTTGAAGACCCAGCCTTCTACGTTTTGCACATCGACGCCGAGATCCGCAAGCGGTTTGGCCGCAATGACGAAGACGATGTCCTTGTCGTTTACCGTCTCGTCCTTTGCCCATTCAAACTTACCCGCGGGCAGTTGAATGCCGTAATGGTCCAGCGCGGCGTGATAACTCAAAACGGAGCGGTCTGCTTTTGCGCTTTCGAACAGCGCATCGGTGATCGAGGTTTTCCCGCCCGTGCCGGCACCGAAGTCGGCGACGAGATAAAGCGAATCGGCATCTGTACGGTAACCCGCGCCGAGCCTGGCGGGATCAAGACCCGCATCCAGGAATGGCTGGAGCGGGGTTTGCAGCACAAGGTCTTCCGTGCCGGTGAGGCTGTAATCGCTGCTGACTTTCAACGTGGTTACTCCGTCAACGGATAGATAGAAGTAGTGGTCGTTTGCCGTATGATCCGTTACGACTGTCGGGAACTTCTCAATGATCGTATTCAGCGACGCGGGGCTGTATTTGAGGATGACGTCGGCAGCCGCGCAGCCCGTGAGCAGCGCCGCGGCCAGCGCGAGAGCGAGTATGACGAAAATAAGCTTTTTCATATGATAATATTCCTTTCCTGGACTTAGTCCTTGAACCGAAACCGCTTCAGGCGCAGAGCGTTGGAAACGACCGAAACCGAGCTCAGCGCCATGGCCGCGCCCGCAAACACAGGCGTGAGCAGCGGACCGCCGAAGGCGTAGAACACGCCTGCGGCAAACGGAATGCCGACGATGTTATACGCAAACGCCCAGAAGAGGTTTTGGCGGATGTTGCGGATGGTCGCGCGCGAGAGCGCCACCGCCGCGCCGACGGCGGAGAGGTCGCCGCGCATGAGCACTACGTCCGCGGATTCAACCGCGACGTCCGTGCCCGTACCGATGGCCATACCGACGTCCGCCTGTACGAGTGCGGGCGCGTCGTTGATACCGTCGCCTACCATGGCGACGCGGAACCCCTGCGACTGGAGCCTTTGCACTTCCTTTGCCTTGCCGTCCGGCAGCACGTCCGAAAGCACATGGGTTATACCAACGCTCTCTGCGACCGCCTTTGCGGTTGCGGCGTTGTCGCCGGTGAGCATGTAGACCTCAAGTCCGAGCGATTTAAGCCGCTCTACCGCGTGCTTGCTCGTGGGCTTGACCGCATCCGCGGCTGCCATCAAGGCATAGAGCACGTTGTCGACTGCTATATACATCAGCGTCTTGCCCGCGCCGGAGAGCGCAAGCGCGTCGGCGGTCGAACCAGCGAGGTATACATTGTTTTCGGCGAGCAGTTTCGCGCTGCCAGCGAGGACGCGATGGCCGTTTACCACGGCTTCTATGCCGCGCCCCGGAATGGTGCGAAATTGTTCCGGCTCGAAAAGCGAAAGGTTTTGCGCCAGCGCGGCGTTGACGATCGCCCGTGCGATGGGGTGCTCCGAACCGCGTTCGGCAGAGGCCGCAATGGAAAGCACGTCCGCTTCCGGATCCGCTGTATAGCGGACGACATCCGTGAGTTCCGGCTTGCCCTGCGTGATCGTGCCCGTTTTATCGAGTACGACGGCGTTGATGCGGTGGGTGGTTTCAAGCGCCTCGCCGCCTTTGATCAGCACGCCGAGTTCCGCGCCTTTACCGGTGCCGACCATGATGGCGGTCGGGGTAGCAAGCCCCAGCGCGCAGGGGCAGGCGATGACGAGCACGGTCACAAAGATATTGAGTACGAAGTTGAAGTCTTTCCCGACCAGTGCCCATACGACGGCGGACAGCACCGCAACGCCGAGCACGGCGGGGACGAAATAGCCGGAGATCACGTCCGCGAGTTTGGCAATTGGCGCTTTACGGCCCTGCGCCTCCTCGACAAGATGAATGATCTTGGAGAGAGCCGTGTCCTCGCCGACCTTCGTTACGGTAAAGCGAAGGAGGCCTTCGCCGTTGATGCTGCCGCCCGTGACCGGCGAGCCGGGCTGCTTTTCCACGGGCAGCGATTCGCCGGTGAGCATGCTCTCGTCCACGGTGGATGCGCCGTCCGCTACGATTCCGTCTACGGGAATCGCCGTACCGGGGCGCACCAGGACGACGTCGCCTACGGCAACTTCGTCCAGAGAAACGGTTATCTCCGCGCCGTCCTTGACAATGACCGCGGTCTTGGGCTTGAGGTTCATGAGTTTTTTAATCGCCTCGGACGTCTTGCTCTTGCTGACGGCTTCGAGGTATTTACCGAGCATGACCAGCGTAATGACCACGGCGGCAGACTCAAAATAAAGATGCTGCGCAAAGCCGAAGTCGCCAAGCCAGATCAGCACCGTGGCGTACACGCCGTAGAGAAACGCGCTGCCGGTGCCGATGGCAACGAGCGTATCCATATTCGGCGAGCCTTTGAACAGCGTCTTGAACCCTACCCGGAAGAAACGTCCGCCCGCGAAAATGACCGGAATGGTTAGCAGCAGCTGCACGAGCGCGAACACGAGCGGGAACGTGTGCGGGTTCATGAACGCAGGCAGCGGCACGCCGAGGCTCGGGAACATATGCGCCATGGCGATATAAAGAATGGGGGCTGCAAACACGATCGCCGCCATCAGGCGGAGGCGCATGACACGGAGCGCTTTTTCGCGTTTCTCCTGTTCGGCGTCCCGCGGTTCCTCGGCGGCGAGGTCGAGCGGCGTGTACCCTGCCTTCGAGATTGCTTCGCGAATCTGCGCGAGCTTTACTTTTGCAGGGTCGTAGGTAAACGCCGCGCGGTTGGTGGCGAGGTTGACGGAGGCTTCGCCGACCCCGTCAAGCTTTTTCAGCGCGCGTTCGACCGCCGCCGAGCAGCTGGCGCAGGTCATGCCATCCACACCGAGCTCGGCGCGCTTGAGCGTCTGCGGCGCAATAAGGCCGTATCCCGCTTTTTCGACGGCGGTTTGCAGCGTTTCAAAATTGACGCTGTTTTCGTCTAAGGAAACGCGGAGCGTTTCGGTTGCGAGGTTCACCTCCGCGCTCGAAACGCCCTCCAACTTTGATACAACGCGTTGAACAGCCGCCGAGCAGGCGGAGCAGGTCATTCCGGTAACTTTGAAGGATTGTTCTTTCATTTTTATTCTTCCTCTTTAACCGCAGCAGGAGCCCGGCGATTTGGTTGTATCAAGGCTCGGCGCGGCCGGTTCGAGCGCGGGGGTTGCGGCGGCGGCCGGAGCGGCCGTGGTTTCGGGCGAAGCAAACAGGCTGTCCACAACGAGGATTCGCCCGTCGAGCATACCCATCCAGCAAGTATACGGCACAAGCCCCGCCTCCTCCGGCGTGAATTGAATCACGTTATCGCCTGCCGTCAGCGTTTTTTTGACGTTGTAGGCAGGGAAAACCACGGTTTGGTTGCACCCGGTAATGTCGCTCTCGTTTGCGGTGATCGTAAGTTCCACCGGAATACCCTTTTGCACGATGATGAACGGATAGACGGAGGGGTTCAGGTTTGCCTGCACCTTTTGCACGCCGCCATCTAGAGTTGCTGGCAGATACCCTTTGTCAAGTGCCTGTTGGAGAAGGGAATCGGATTCCTCCTGCACGGCGGCAGAGGCAGTTGCGGCGGGGGGTGCTTCAAGCGTGGCTGCGCTGCGCACACCCAAGAGCGAGAGCGCGCTGCTTGCCATCACGATCGCAAAAAACACGACGAGAACGGCGCTCACCCGCTGAACAACATAAGCAAACTTACCCTTGAGAACGGAGAAGAGTGCGCCCGCGCCGAGCATGAGCGGAACGGTGCCGAGCGAGAAAAGAAGCATGGACAGCGCGCCGGTCAGCACGGAACCGGTCGCAAGCGCGTAGAGCTGCATGGCCTGCAGCGGTCCGCAGGGGATAAACCCGTTGAGCAGGCCGACCGCGAACGGTCCTTTGCCCGTGCCGGACTTGCCGATGCGGGACGAAAGAAACTTCGGCATCCGGGGAGTCAGCCACCACGGCAGCCAACCGAGCATACTCAGCCCCATCAGCAGCATGCCGACCGCGGCAAGCGCGAGCAAAATTGCCTTAAGCGTTTCGCTGAGAAACAGGACGGAGCCGATACCTCCGACTACGCCGCCGATGGCGGTATAGGAAATCACGCGGCCGAGGTTGTACAACAGCGGGTTTCGCAGCTTGCTCTTTGCGGTTCCGCTTGCGCCGACGCTCTGGGAGAGGTTGATGCCGCCGCACATTGCGATGCAGTGCACGCTGGTAAACAAACCCGTTATAAACAGCGCCGTCAGTGAAATCGTACTGTCGATCTTAGGGATATAGCCGAAGAAATCGAAGCCGACCGTGTAGCGCAGGATGAAATACAGCGCTAGGATAATGAGCACAATCGGAACCACCTTGGAGATCGGCTGCGCATTCTTGTTTGCGCCGACTACGCGGTAGCCTTCGGCGGTGACAGCTTCCGTTACGCCGGAAGTAAGCGTTTCACCGTCTGTGAGTTCCGTATCGTACGTCACCTCAAGACGATTACGCGAAAATGAAGCAATCGCGCTGGTAACTCCGGGAACCTTGCGCGCGGCTTTGGATACACGCGCTTCACAGTGCGCGCAGGTCATGCCGGATACGTGGAACACTCGCTTTTTATCCATATAAGCAATCCTTTCATTTGAACATTTAAAGAGCTCAAGCTAGAAAAGAACAATCCTGATGTTCTTTCTTCGAAGTCATCATATGGAAGTTGTGTGAAGATTTTATGTAGACGATTCGAGATAGGATGGAGTTCGCCGAAATTGTCTTCCAGGCAAATCTATGCCGCGGCGCGTTGCCTCTCCTGAAGTTGACATGAGAAGCGTAATACTTTGCATTCATACAAACTACAGGAAGAGTTCCCCTAAAGCAGTTTCTTGCTTAGGCATAGAAGAAAAAAAGCAGCAGCGCATGAATCAACTGCAAGACCGGCAGCGTGTTTCAAAGGAATGCTGCAAAAAAACAGCACCCATTTGGGTGCTGTTTTTTCTGGCTAAACTCTCATGAAGTGATACAATCGCGCGAAACGTGGGTGGTAGGCGCAGGAATGACTGAAAGTGGCGACTATTCGTCGGGACGATTGAACTTTAAGCAAAAAAAACTGTAATGTGCGGGCAACTTCTGCGCTTTGCAGTGATTTTACCGGATCGTTATTCTATTAAAGCACAGCTCTTGAAAAAACAAAAGGTGATGCGATTTGAATGGTAATTAGAAGTCGCTTATATTTTCCCTCACAACGATAACCGGGATGGAATGTTGCATTTTCAGTTGATGAGAATATATGATCGTTTCTTAGTAGTTGTTTTCGTGGTTTTCTTTGTACTGAGACGGCGTCACCCCACAATAGCTCTTAAAACATTTACTGAAATAAAACTGATCGACGAAGCCCGTCTTTTCGGAAATCTCTTTTATATTGAGATTGGTATCGCGCAGCAGCTCTTTCGCGATTTGTATGCGAAATTCAATGAGATAACGGATTGGTGGTTTTCCGGTATGCTCGCGAAAAATCTTTGTTAAATAGGACGAAGAAAAATTATAATCTGCAGCGATTTTTGCAAAATTGATTTCGCTGGAATAATTTGCATGGAGGAACTGCACAACGCTGGCAACAATTTGCTCGGTGGATGCCACGCGTTCGGTGTTGAGAAGCGCCTGTTCGGAAAGGAGCTCATCTTTCGCGCGCCGAATCGTTTTCGCCAGTTCCGTTTTGTTCAACGGCTTTAACAAATAATCAAATGCACTAATTTGAAGAGCTGTTTTTGCATACTCAAATTCACCATAACCGCTGATCAGTACACAGCGAAGGTTAGGGGCGAACTGGTGTGCGCGCTCGATCAGCGACAAACCGTCGAGCAGCGGCATCTTAATATCCGTAAATAGGATGTGCGGCCTGTGCTGCTCGATCGCGGCAAAAGCGGATTGCCCGTCAAAGCAAACCGCGCAAACGGAAAACGAAGGATCGCAGGTTGAAATCAGAGCTGCAATATTATGTGCAATCAGTTTTTCATCGTCCGCAACGACGACGCGAAATGTCGGCATATTCATTCGTAACGCCCCCCAATCGTGATGCTTGCGCCGCCATTCTCCTTGTTTATTATTCGGAATATTACGTCAGAATCGTATAAGATTTTGAAACGCAGATAGATATTGAGCAGCCCCATTCCCTTGATTTCAAGCGATGGCAGCAGGCCGGTTTCATCGATTTCCAGGATTTTTTCTTGGATGAGCGCGATCGCTTCTTCCGTGAAACCCGGTCCATTATCCGTTGCTGTGATCGTATAACGACCGTGCGCCATGGCGCCAGAAACGTGGATATGATAAGGCGGCAGCATGGTCGTGCAGTAGCGAATCGAGTTTTCGACCAATGGCTGAATACACAGTTTTGGAACGTGAAGAGAACACATGTCTTCGGGAAAGTCGAAGGTATAATGCAGATCGTTGCGATAACGAATCGCCATACAGCATAGGAAGTCAGCGGTGTTTCGTATTTCGTCCGCGAGCGGAACGGTTGTCTCCGTGTCCGAGGAGATGTACCGTAGTATACTGGACATAGATTGGCACATGACGACGATTTCGTCATTCATGTTCCCATCGGCCATGCTCTGAATCGTCTGCAGGCTGTTGAATAGAAAGTGCGGATTCATCTGCGACTGCAGCGCGAGCATCTTGGACTGCATCTCCTGATTCTTGAGCAATAACTGCTTATTCAGGCTGTCGACCAGCTCATGCTGCAGCTCGAGAAAGCTGTCGTAGAGCACGTTGAGCTCAATGTTTTTCGTTTTAAGCGGGATACGCGGCATGTAGCCGCTCAGGTTGGTCAGGCGTATCTGACCGTAGATCTGCTCAATGGGAACGGTGATCCGGTTTGCCGCAAGATAGGCCAACAGAATCGCAAGCGCAAGCGAAACGAGCGTGAGCAGCGTGACCCCGCGGATGTAGGAGTTCACTGGTAAAAACAGTGAATCCTGATCGATAAAGATCGCGACGCGAATGCCGCTCGCAAGTTCGGTGTAGGTTGCAAACCCGCGCAGATCGCCCCCGGAAACCTCGGAAAAAACGGAGGGCGACCGGAGCGCGCGAATCCTTTCGGCGACGCCGGAGATCGCATCCGACTCCAGCGGCAGAATGACCTCTCCGTCGTCCGCCAGCACCAGAATCTGCTCGCCGTAGACGCTATGGTAGTCGATAGCCTGCGAGAGCACGCGCCGAACGGAGTCCTTTACCTCAATAAATCCCTGCACGTTGTTGTAGCGGTCGTAGTATTCACGCGCGAGCGAGAAGAAGCGCTTTCCGTAAGGATCGGTCGTATAGCGCGCCAGCAGCGCGTCGTACCCGCCGTAGGAAACGACGCTGCGGCCGTTTCGCTCCCGTGCTTTTTCATACCAGGGCTTGATCTGTACAGGGTGGTTATAGATGTTCGAATAAACGCCCGCGGCGATCAGCGTATCCACCGTGGTAAAGATATTCACCTGATCAACGGGGCGGTTTGGGCCAATCGTTGTCGAGATCAGGTCATAGAGGCTCTTTGTCTGGGCGGAGTCGTTTTGGTTTGCAAGGTATTGGCTGTAGGAATCCTTAATTAAATAAGAGTACGCAATGTCGGTGGAAACCATGTTCATCTGGTCAATTTCACGCTGCGCGGCGTCCGCAACGGAGACGCAGTTTTGGTTGAGCGCTGCGAAGGTACGCGAGTTGATCTTTCGCGATTCCTGCGTGATGAGATAGATGGACAGCGCAAGAAACGGGATCAGGATGATCGCCGAAAACACGGTGATGAGATTCATTTTAATCGTGTTGCGCAACATGTTTTTTGTCCCGTATGTGGTTAGTGAAAAATACACATCAATTCCAAACGAAATGTACATTCCAAGTGAAAAGGTGTTTGAATATAATTTGATTACACTTCGTGGGGATTATAGCTTGGGATTCGAGAATTTGTCAACTGAAATCAAAACGCCATAAATCGAATCGGCAAAACCCAACCGAGAAACCAAATCGAGAAAGAATTGTCAATTGAAGGAGGAGATCGTATGAAAAAAACACTTGCTCTCTTGCTGACCGTCCTGATGCTGCTCCCGCTGGCGGCCTGCGCGCAGCCCGCGCCGGCAGCTGAGGAAGCGCCCGCGGCAGCCGCAACTCAGGCACCCGCTGCAACCGAAGCCCCCGCCAAGCAGGACATTACCTTAACGTTCATGGCGAGCCAGGACTGGGTGCAGGATGCGGAACTCGCATTGGCGGAAAAGTTTACCCAGGAAACGGGCATTAAGGTCGACTACCAGATCGTTCCGTCCGACCAGTACCCGAACCTGCTGCAGACCAAGCTCAACTCCGGCGAATGCACGGATATCTTCTGCTCGCAGGCAGGGCGCTTCGACATCGTAACCACGCTGAACGTGGCCAAGAACGCCGTCGATCTGAGCGCGGAATCCTGGGTCTCCACGATGGAAGCGACCGCCGCAGCTGAAGTGACGGCAGACGGCAAGGTCTATGGCCAGCCGATGCAGGACACCTCCGCCGTTTGGGCGATTGCCTACAACAAGAAGATTTTTACGGATCTCGGACTTGCGATTCCGAAAAACTGGGCAGAATTCACCGCGGTTTGCGATGCGGTTCTGGCCAGCGGCGTGACCCCGATCTACGAACCGGTCTCCGACGGCTGGCACCAGGTGCTCTGGTTTGCCGAGCTGGGCGCGGCCTACGATAAGGCGGAGCCGGGTCTTGTGGACGCACTCAACACAAACACGAAGAAGTTTGTGGATAGCGCCATCATGAAGACCGCGATCGATCAGATCAAGGAAATGGCGGATAAGGGATATTGGGGCGATAACTACATGGCGGACGTCTATGCTGACCAGGCCGCGAAGATGGCCTCCGGCGAATACGCCATGTCACTTGCCAACCAGGGCTTGCCGCAGCAGGTCGCCGACCTGAACGCGGGGCTGACGGCGGACGATATCGGATTCTTTGTGATGCCGATCGCCGACAACCAGATGCTCAACGTCAACCCGGTTGGCCCGACGCGTTTTGTATACTCGGGTTCCAAGAACATTGATGCGGCGAAGCAGTACCTCGCGTTCCTGGCTCAGCCGGAGAACCTGCAGTACATGGTGGACAACGTACCGAAGTTCCAGAACCTGCCTTTCAGCGGTATTACGCCGAAGTACGCCGGCACTGTCAAGGAGTTCTACGACATGTATGCGGAAAAGGGCACCGTGCTCCAGACCTCGGTCAAGTACGTGAACCCGCAGTGGATGGAAATTGGCAAGGAGATCGTCAGCGTGATTCAGGGGACAGAAGACGACGTGACCATGCTGGGCAACATCGACAAGAACAGAGCGGATCAGGCAACGGCGGCACAGGACGCAGCCTGGTAAATAAACAGACCCACGTATGCCGGAGGGGAAGCAGGCGAAGCGTCTGCTTCCCCTTTTTTCGAGAGACGCAAGTACGTGAATTTGAGGACAGACCATGCACAACGAATTACTTTGGTCCGCCGTCCCGGCGCGGGATTGGCTGCAGTATTTTCCGCTGGGAAACGGGCACATCGGCTGTATGATCGGCGGCGACCCACTTTGCAGCACGTTGAGTCTCAACGATGACACGCTCTGGAGCGGGTACCCGCGCGATTATACCAAGCAGAATTTTTTGGAAAACCTGCGCGCGGCCCGCGAACTCCTGCTTCAAAACAGGCGCGAGGAAGCGGAGAAAATCGTTGAAACGCGGTTAACCGGGCGTTTTACGCAGGCGTATCTGCCGCTGGGCGACCTCGTTTTATGCACCCCGCAGGCGGACATTCGGGAATACCGACGCGCGCTGGATCTGGGGAGCGGAATCGCGGCGGAGCGATATTTACGCAATGGAACACAAGTAACCAGCGAAACCTTTATCAGTTACCCGGACGATGTGCTCGTCCACACGATTATATCCGAAGGGGCGATTGACTGCGAAATTCATTTTTCCTGCCCGCTGCGGCACGAAATTCGGTATGACTACGAGGGACTGACGCTGACAGGACGCGCGCCGAGCGATCTGACCATCGGCGACGTCGGGCACTTTTCCAGTCCGTCCAATCGGCTTACCTACGACGAGCCGGAGCGCGGCATGCGCTTTGCCGCGCGGGTGGAACTCCTTACAAACGGTGTTGTTTCGGCAAGCGAACGCGGCCTATCGGTTCGCGGCGCCCGGCAAGTGACAATTGTTGTTTGCAGCGCAACGAGCTTCTCCAGGGGAGAGACCGATCAAACCTATGCGGAACAGACGGCGCATAACGCCGCGCGACGCGATCTAACAAAACTCCGCGAAGCGCATGTACGCGATCACGCGGCGCTCTTTGACCGCGTGAAGCTGGAGCTCGGCGAGCAGGAAGAGCCGGCTTCTCTGAAGGAGCGGCTAAGCCGCATGCGCTCCGGAAAGGCAAACAGTTCCGATTTGAGCCTGCTGTTTCAGTATGGGCGGTATCTGCTGGTTGCCTCTTCGCGTCGAGGGACACAGGCGGCGAACCTGCAAGGCATTTGGAATCACGATCCGATTCCGCCGTGGTGGAGCGGCTACACGCTGAACATCAACCTGCAGATGAACTACTGGCTGGCGGATCGCACCAATCTCGGCGAGTGTTTCGAACCGTTTGCCGATTTTGCGAAGCGGCTATGCGAGGCGGGAAAGGAAACCGCAAAAAGGAACTATGGCGCGGAGGGCTCCGTTGCGCATCATCAGTCCGACCTCTGGGCGCACTCGACGCCGGTTGGGTTCGACCGCGTTCGGATTCCGATGAGCGCGCGCTGGATGATGTGGAATATGCCCCTTCCCTGGCTGGCGCTGCAGATGTATGATCATTACGAATATTTCCGCGACGAGCGCTTCTTGCGAGAGGAGCTGCTTCCCGTGATGCGCGAAACGGCGCGGTTTCTTAGCGGTACGTTTACGCGCGTGGAGGGTCGGCTTTGCAACCTGCCCACGACGTCTCCTGAAAACATGTATCGCGACGCGACGGGGCGTAAGCTGGCGGTCTGCAAGATGAGCGCAATCGACATTGGCATTGCCAAGGAATTCGCGCTGGCCTATGCCGAGGTTTGCCGGTTCATAAACGAACCGGAGGACGCGGCGTACTGGACGCAGTTCTCGCGCGATGTGCTGGATTACTCCATTTCGGGCAGCGGCGAGTTGAACGAGTGGGACGCTCCGTTGGAGCAGACCGAACCCGGGCACCGGCATTTTTCCATGCTCTTTGGCATATATCCCGGCAGCGGGCTGCTGGGGAGCGGGTTTGAGCTCGCCGCGCGGAAGGCGCTGCAGGCACGGCTGGAACATGGCAGCGGGCAAACCGGCTGGAGCGCGGTTTGGGCGGCGCTGTTGCTCGCCCGTTTTGGCGAAGGAAACGCGGCGCACGACGTATTGCTGAAATTGCTGCGGGAGAACATACACGACAATTTCTTTGGCGCGCACCCGCCGAACCTGTTTCAAATTGACGCGAACTTCGGCTTTACAGCTGCTGTTTGCGAACTCCTGTTTCAGGAAACGGGCGGTGTTGTCCACCTACTGCCCGCACTGCCGGCGGCACTTTCCTGCGGCAGCCTGCGGGGCGTACGAATCCACGGCGGGCATACGCTGTCCTTTGGCTGGAAGGACTCCGCGGTCGAGTGGGTAGAGCTGGAAGCGGCGCGAACCGAGACGGTTCGACTGGTTGCGCAAGGCATTACGGATTGCGAAACGGGCGGCTCCGACGGCTATGTGCGAAACATTGAACTGCGGCAAGGGGAAGTTGTTCGCCTGCCCGGCAGGATGGAGTCACACCGGTAAAACATGAGGTCAGGTAAAAAAACTACATGGGATAGCGTCGTATCCTACATTCCAAGCGGGGGTGCGTTTCGGTATATTTACGGTATCGGCGGAAGGTTTGTTCCGCTTGCGATTCGCTCTCGCTGGAAATCCGTTTGGAGGTCCGCATGACAAAAAACAGGCATTACCCAACCTACTTTCTCTTTGGCACCCTGCTGCTGTATGTGGTGCTGTACTTGCTGCCGGGTATCCTCGGCATCGGCTATTCCTTTACGGACTGGACGGCCTATTCCGATCAGGTGCATTTTCTCGGCTACGATCACATGTTCGACAATTACGTCAAGGCGTTTTCGGACGCGAAGTACTTTGGCTACCTCGGAAACACGCTGCTCTTTACGTTCGTAACAACGATTGTGAAAAACGGCGTCGGCCTTGCGCTTGCCGTTCTATTGACGAAACAGGTCAAGCTGCTCAACTTCCACCGCGCGGTGCTCTATATTCCCGCGGTGCTCAGCGCGCTGATTGTCGGCATGATATTTAAGTCCATCCTGAATCCCGCGCAGGGGCTGCTCAACAGCACGCTGAAAATCTTTGGGATCAAGGGGCTCAAGTGGCTGACCGATCCGAAGATTGCGTTCTGGTCGGTCATGGGCGTTGATATCTGGAAGGGCATGGGGTATATCATGACGATCTTCATCGCGGGGATTCTGTCGATTTCTCCAACCTACTACGAAGCGGCGCAGATTGACGGCGCGAGCGGCTGGCAGCAGTTTCGCGCCATCACGCTGCCCATGCTGGCGCCGACCATGACGGTGACCACCGTGCTCAACGTCATCTACGGGCTTCGCGTGTTCGACATGGTCTACGCGCTGACCAACGGCGGGCCGGGGTTCGCAACCGAGGTGCTCTACACCGGCATCTATAAGGAGTTTGGCTTCGGGCGCTACGCGATGGGTACCACGCTGTCCTCAATTATGTTTGTCTTTATGGCGCTGATTGGCTTTTTCCTGATTCGCGCAATGAATCGAAACGAGGTGGAAGAATAATGGCGACAAAGAAACGACTCCAGCGTATTGGCGTTAACGTGCTCGCCTGGACGCTTTCCCTTCTGCTGATTATGCCGCTCGTGCTGATTTTGATCAACTCATTCAAAACCAGCCAGGAAGCGGCGCAGATGAGCCTGCGCCTGCCGAGCGTGTTGCAACTGGAAAACTTTAAAACGGTCATCGAGCGCGGCAAACTGGGAGTAACGTTTCTCAACAGCCTGACCTACAGCGTATTCAGCGTGCTGCTCTGCACGCTGACCTCCGCGATGGCGGCGTTTGTGCTCTCCCGCAACCGGAGCAAGGCAAACAAGATCGTCTACTTTTTAATCGTGCTTGGCATGGCGATGCCGATCAACTTTATTGCGCTGATGAAGGTCATGCAGACGCTCGACATCATCAATAAGCGCATCGGCATCATTCTGCTCTACGCCGCGATTCAAACGCCGTTTAACGTGTTTTTAATCTACAGTTTCGTCGGCAAGATTCCAAAGGATATCGACGAGGCGGCGATTATCGACGGCTGTTCGCCGCTGCAGCTGTTCTTTTCGATCATTGTGCCGCTGATCAAGCCCGTTCTGGTTACGGTGATGGTGCTCACCTTCCTGAACACCTGGAACGAATACATTCTGCCGCTCTATTTCCTCGGCAGTTCCGACAAATGGCCGATGACGCTTGCGGTTTACAACTTCTTTGGCATGTATTACCGGGACTGGAACCTTGTCTGCGCGGACATCGTGCTCACCAGCCTGCCGGTGATTATCGTTTACCTGCTTGGGCAGAAATACATCGTGTCCGGCATGACGGCGGGGGCGGTCAAGGGATAATTCACGGGCCTCGCGCAGCGGGACAACGAGAACCAAAGGAGCGTTATCAAACGATGAACGAACAGACCGGCGCCGAACGCTGGCGGTTTCAAACGATAAAACCAAACATCCTGCGCTGCACCTATGGCACGACTTCGGTGAAGAACCGGTATTCGCTGGTGCTTGACGAGGCGCTTGCCGTGAAAAGCGAAGGCGACGGAACCTGCAACATCAAATGCGAGCAAGCGGAACACGCGGTTGTCGTTCGCTTTCCAAACGGTGCGGAACTGACGATTGCCGACTATGCGCTGCGTCCAATCGACGTCATTCGTTATACAACCGGCGGGGAAGCGCCCATCGTGGAGACGATAAAGACCGTAGACGGCCAGCGCACACAGATTGCGAACCTCCGCCCCGTGGTGGATCGAACGGCATTTGAAGGCCGAATGGACTTCTCGATTCCGAAGTCCGCCCGCATCTTCGGGCTTGGGCAGGACGAGGAAGGAAGGTTACACAAGCGCGGCGTCAAACAATACCTCTATCAGCACAACATGCGAACGCCCATGCCGTTCTTTGTGACGGATCAGGGGTACGGCGTGTTCTTCGACTGCGCGTCGCTGATGGTGTTTGACGACACGGGGGAGACCACTCGCGTACTGCTGGACACCGTGGAACAGATTGACTGCTATCTCATCGCGGGGACGATGGACGAGATTGTTTCCGGCATTCGCTGCCTGACCGGCACGGCGGCGCTGCTGCCCAAATGGGCGTTTGGTTACCTTCAGTCCCGCGAGCGCTACGCGACGCAGGAGGAAGTCCTGGACGTTGCGCGGCGGTATCGCGCGCTGCACATTCCGCTGGACTGCGTTGTGCAGGACTGGAAAACCTGGGAAGGTGACCTATGGGGACAAAAAACGGTAGATCGCGAGCGATACCCCGATCTTTCGAGCATGAATCGAGCGCTGCATGATATACACGTGCACAGCATGGTTTCCGTTTGGCCCAATATGGCTCCGGGCGGCGCGGATCATACGGAATTTGCCAGAGCGGGGCTGCTGCTCGGCGACGACTCCACCTACGACGCGTTTTCCGCCGAGGCGAGGGATTTATATTGGAAGCAACTGGAACGTGAGCTCGTGCCGGGCGGATTTGATGCCTGGTGGTGCGACTCCACGGAACCGTTTACCGCGCCGGACTGGTGCGGCGAGCAACTGCTGCCGGAGGAGGAACGCTACCGCCTTGTGGGCGGCGAGCACAAGAAATACCTCGACCCCGCCGCGGCAAATCTCTTTTCGCTCGAACACGCGAAGGGAATCTTTGAGCACGAACGCGCGGCGCGGCCCGATATGCGCGTCATGAACCTCACGCGTTCCGGCTATTCCGGCATTCAGCGATATGGCGTCGCCCTCTGGGCGGGGGATACGTCTGCGCGTTGGGACGTGCTCCGGCGCGAGATTGCCAAGGGAATTAACCTCTGCCTAAGCGGCATTCCGTTCTGGACGGTGGATATCGGCGCATTTTTTGCGGGCGCGACGGCCTGCTGGCGCAGATGGAGCAACAACCCCTCCGCAAAACCGGTTTGGTTTTGGGACGGGGACTATGACGACGGCATAAACGACCCTGCCTACCGCGAACTCTACGTGCGCTGGCTGCAGTTTGGCGCGTTTCTGCCGCTGTTTCGTTCCCACGGAACGGACACGCCGCGCGAAATCTGGAACTTCGGCGCGTCCGGCGAGCCATATTTCGACGCGATCGCGAAGTTCATCCGTCTGCGGTATACGCTGTTACCGACGATCTATTCCCTCGCGATGCGCGTGGCGCTTGAGGACTATACGATGCTGCGCGGGCTCCTGTTTGACTTTCCGCAGGACCAAAAGGCACTGGACGTAGACGACGAATTCCTCTTGGGGGATTCGCTGCTGATTTGCCCCGTTACAAGGCCAATGCCTGTTAAGGCTAACGCGCCGCAAGGCCGGGATACGCGCGTGTGCTATCTGCCGGCCGGTTGCAACTGGTATTCCTATTGGACGAACGCGCCGTTTACGGGCGGACAGCAGGTTTCCGTTGCGGTTACGCTGGACTCGATTCCGGTGTTCGTTCGTGCGGGCAGCATTCTATTGACCCAGCGGCCCACCGAGTCCACGGAAGAGGATGCGGGCGAGCTGGAGGTTCGAATCTATCCCGGCGCGGACGCCAGCGCTGTATATTACGCGGACGACGGCAAGAGCTACGCCTATCTGGATGGGCAATACGACGAGATCCGCTTCTTCTGGAATGACGAAGCAAGACAGCTGCGCATTCGTGCCGAACGGCGCTATCGCGAGGAACGAATTCCGCTCGTGATTCATTTTTCGCACACGGAGACAAGCATTCGTTTCCGCGGTGGCGAACAGGTGATTTCATTCGAGTAATCGAGTGACTGGATTCCGACAATCCAGCGAAGGTATCGTTTTCGAAAGCCGCACGTATATATTATTAGAAAGAAAACCTTCGGTGTACCTTTGAGTTCATCGAACGAGCAGAATAGCAAGCCCCCCGTTGAGCAACGGAGGGCTTGTTGTTTGTTGCGTTGGTTTTGCTGGATTATGCGTCCTCGGACAGCTGATTGATCGTGCCGGTCAGACGCTTGAGCGCGTCCTCCACCGAGCAATCCTCCTGCAGAATGTCGTCAATCGACTTATAGATCGCGTGTTCCACGCGCGTATTCGGAACAAACACGCCGTCCCCGCGCGTAAAGGATTTGCGCTGGCCACGCAGTGCGTGCGCGCGGGGTATACGTCCGTTATGATCGACGGATCCAAACTGGCGTTTGAGGAAAACATCCGGCTTTCGAGCCGCGTGGCGGAACTCTGCGCGCCCTGCAACATCCCCGTTGAGGCGGAGCTTGGCAAGGCCGGCGCAAAGAACCCCGGCCTCTACGATCCCAAGGAGTTTGGCAAGGTGGGCAGGGCGCGCGTCAAGCAACTCGTGATGCAGCGGATGATTGTCTGCGGTAGCGCGGGCAAGGCGGATGCGGCGCGGCGGCGTGCTGCTGGCGGCGGTAGCGCTGCTCGTTGGCGGCAGAATCGCGGTGTTGCTGGACATTCTGCTCAATCGCGGCGACGGGTCGGCAGAAATTGCCGCGAGTGCGGCCGGCGCAAACGCGATTGCCATTCCGGCAGCAATTGCGCTGGCAAATCCCGCCTGGCAGGCGGGCGCGGGGATTGCCGCCGCACAGATCAGCACCGCCGTAATCATCGGGGCAATTCTCGTTCCAATTTTATCTCAGTACTGGAAAGCGCAAGGCACATTTCGGAAACGGCAAGAGAGGAACGTGTAATCTGTCCTGTTCCCCGAAACAGCAGTCCAACCAGGATGCACGGGAACGATAACCCTGAGGCACCCTTGATACACATAGAAATATAGCGTTTCAGACGGAGTGTGAGAAACGATGTCCATTCAGGCTCAAAGCCTGCGGAACAGATATCATCCCCGATTTGCTCTTTCTTTGACGATAGAGCAAATTCTTAATCTGTTTCTTTGTGTAACCAAGTTCATCTCCGATCATTTGACGCGTATAGCCCTGGTTCTTTTGTTCCAATACCTGTGACATAATCTCTCTCCCAAATTGCTTCCCCATACAAAAACCTCCTATCGCTTTATCCTACGATAGGAGTTTTTTTTCTTTCAATGTCCGTTTCCCGGGGTCCCGTTCAAAGCCTGTGCCTTCTGCATAAAAAAGTACCCACGAATCGTATCATTTCGTGAGTACTTAGCTGGATAAACCCTCACGAAGTGATACAATCGCGCGAAACGTGAGAGGTGGGTGCAGACTGGGGGAGAACGACGATATGATTTGATAAAGATAAGTTGGATGTACTTGGGAAAATAGCCAGGCATTTTAATCTAAACGACCTGTCTTACATAGCCTCGAATTACAAGACCCCAGTGCAATTGAGGATCAATCTTTCATCGGATTATCTGATTAGCAATTGGAAAAGAGGAGTTTGATCGTGTCATAAGCAGCTTTTTCGATCGACTTTTAAAGTTTTTAAAAGCGAATTTCATGCAAGATACATTTGGTTGAGAAAGGCATAAAATCAGGAGGTTTGAATATGAATATGGTAGATATTGAACAGGAAAGTTCAGGAATATACCGTCGTTTGCTGTACAAATAGAACTGTAACACTAAACCAGATTTTGAATGCAGAAATAATTACCATATTGATACGAAGGTTTCAGAGGGAATATCTATCATTTGCAGATGTTTACCTACGATAATTTTGATTGTGTAAACGCATTGACATCTTTCCTCGAAAATGGATTGTACTATTTTCTTGTAAATTCATTTGTACTGCTCTGATCAGAATTCGCGAGATGAAAACGAATCGAATTCAAATATTTCAGTAATTTATTTCTGCTCATTACTGCTACGCGATCAATCAATGAACGTAATAATGGAGCAAATGAACAAGCATCATCAGATAAATTCAGGAGGTTAACATGAACGCCTATATACAGCGGGTATTGGAAGAGATTCAGAAGAAGAACGCGAGCGAGCCGGAGTTTCTGCAGACGGTGGAGGAGGTGTATTCCTCGCTGGAAGCGGTGGTGAACCAGCATCCGGAGTATGAAAAAGCGAG
>JAJFTI010000003.1 GCA_021373115.1 Eubacteriales bacterium
CTCGCTTTTTCATACTCCGGATGCTGGTTCACCACCGCTTCCAGCGAGGAATACACCTCCTCCACCGTCTGCAGAAACTCCGGCTCGCTCGCGTTCTTCTTCTGAATCTCTTCCAATACCCGCTGTATATAGGCGTTCATGGACGTCCTCCTGAAATGTTATAAATTTAAGAAGTGTGGGAATTCGCTCAACCCCATCATATCCCCGCATCCCGGCAAAGTCAACGAATCCGCCCGCAATATATAAAATTATTTTCGCATGCCTGTCGTTTTTTGAGCATAAATGCGGATTCTCCGTACAACCGAAAGAGCGCGCCTGCTGAGCGCGCCCTTTACGGCACAATTCACTTCCTATGTTGTATGTTATAAAAACTTCGAAACGTTGGCAAGAAACGACATATCGTTCCGTTTGATCGCCTGCTCGACCAGCTCGCGCAGCGTATCCTTTGAAAGGAAGGGGAACAGCGCGCTGATCTCCCCGATAGAGCGGCCGCCCTTGAGCGCCAGTTGTACCGCTTTTTCCAGATCGTCCTCATCCATAAATGGCGCAATGGCCGCAAGCTGCGCGGCGCTCCCGCCGTCCTTGATGAACCGGACGGCGAGTTTGCCAATCACGTCCTCGTCCAGAAACGGCGCGATCGACGCGAGCTCGCCGGGCGTTCCGCCGCGCTCCAGAAAAGAAAGGGCGATCTTTCCGAGCGCCTCTTCGGAGACGAAAGGCGCAATGGCCGCAAGTTCACCCAGATTTGAATCCCGAAGCGAGGCCTGCCCGGCAAGCCGGTCCATGGTTTCCTCCGATAGAAACGGCGCAATCGACGCGAGCTGACTAAGCCCGACCTCGGGCGCGAGACGTAGCGCGAGTTGATCGAGGTATTCTTCGTCGAGAAACGGAGCAAGGGATGCGAGTTGTTCCAAACGTACCGTTCCGGAGGCGCCGTCTGCGCCCGGAGCGGAATCGCCGCCCTGTTCCCGCCTTTCCTCATTTTCTTCTATTGTCTTTACAATTCGCGTAACCTGCTTCGGCTTTAGAAGCGGCGCGGCCTCGCCCGCCTCTAAGAGCGTTACGTTCTTCTCCTGAATATAGGCTTGCTCCGAGCCGTCGATCACGCTGCGGATCAATTCCCCGCCGCGCCCGCCGCCAAGCAGCTCGTCCACGCTCACGCCGAGCGCCTCCGCAAGCTCCGGCAGCTTGCCGATATCCGGCATAGAGGCCCCGCGCTCCCAGTTGCTGACCGCCTGAAAACTCACGCCCATTCTGTCCGCCAGCGCGGGCTGGGTCATATCCCGTTCTTTTCGCAGGCGCGAAATCCGCCGCCCGATCTCCACCGTATCAAACATCCGTTTTTCTCCCTTCAACTTTTCGGCCAGCCAGCGCGCAGCGCGAACCAGTGCGCATCCCGGCGCTCCAGCTCGCGCTCCAGCCGCATCTGACGGTAAGCGCGCTCCAGCTCTTCCGGCGTGCGTTTCCGGAACAGCGTTCGTTTCGTCTGCATTCGCATACTAGTTGCCACCGCCTTTCGCTTGGTACGCGCTCAGCATACGTGCCGATGGGCGGAAACACCAGCAAGCGGTGCTTGAGTCGAATCGTTTGTGTAACTCAAGCGGCGGTTGAGTCGAAAAAAGCCTGTCGTTTGGCGAAAAACAGCGGCCAATCTGCCGCTGTCGTTTTTTCATTTCGATGAATCTACGCCAGATATCCCTTCAGCAGCGCGTCCACGTCCGCCATAAGCGCGGCCAGCGCCGTGTCGAGTTCCGGTTTCGTCTTTGCGCGCGCGCCAATGTAGAGCTTCAGTTTCGGTTCCGTGCCGCTGGGGCGAACCACGATCCAGGAATCGTCCTCCAGCAGCCAGCGCAGCGTATCGTTCTTCGGCAGGGTCAGCTTCGTTCGTTCGCCGCCACGCCCCGTCCGCTCCCCGGAAAGATAGTCCTCCCGTTCGCAGACGGCGGTTGACGCAAATGTCTCCGGCGGCGCTTGGCGGAGTTTTTGCATACAGCCTGCAATCCGCTCCATGCCCGCTTTGCCTTCCAGCGTATAGCTCTTGACGCTTTCGCCGTAGAATCCGTAGGTGGCATAGATTTCGTCCAGCGCGTCGGAAAGCGTCATCCCGCGCTCGGCATACGAAATGCAAGCCTCCGCCGCGAGCATGGCGGAGGAAATCGCGTCCTTATCCCGCGCAAGCCCGCCCGCGAGAAATCCGAAGCTCTCCTCAAAGCCAAACAGAAACGCTTTTTCACCGCTGGTCTGATATTCGTCCACCTTTTCCCCGATGAACCGGAATCCCGTCATCACGTTTTCGAGCGCTACCCCATAGGCTTTGCAGATTGCGTCCGCAAGCCGCGTGGAAACAATGGATTTGATAACCACGCCGTTTTGCGGCAAACGAGCCTGACGTTTGAGGGAGGAAAGGATGTGTTCCAATAAAATACATCCGATCTGATTGCCGGAGAGCGTCGCCCAATCGCCGTCCTTCGTCCGGACGGCAATGCCGAGGCGATCCGCGTCCGGGTCGGTTGCGAGGCAGACGTGCGCGCCCGTTTTTTCCGCCAGCGCAATGGCGAGGCGAAACGCGCCCGGATCTTCCGGGTTCGGCGCGGAAACGGTTGGGAACGTTCCGTCCGGCGCGGCCTGCTCCGGCACGACAGAAACGTTCGTTACCCCGACACGCGTGAGCAATTCGCGCACGGGCACCGCGCCCGTGCCATGCAGCGGGGTATAGACGATCTGCAGCGCGCCGCCGCGCCGCTTCACCAGTTGCGGATCGAGCAGCAGCCCGGCGGAGGCGGCATAATACGCCTCGTCCTCCTCCCCGCCGACCATCGCGATGCGCCCGTCCGCAACCGCCGCGTTAAAGTCACAGAGGCGCGGCGCGAACATCGGCACGGACTGAATCTGTTTGAAAATCGCGCTTGCCTGCTCCGGCGCGGCCTGACCGCCATAGGACCAGTAGACCTTATAACCGTTGTATTGCTTCGGGTTATGCGAAGCGGTGATCACGACGCCCGCCAGACAGTTAAGGTGCCGCACCGCAAACGAAAGCTGCGGAACGGAGTGCAGCGTGGAAAACAGATAGGTACGGATTCCGTTTGCCGCGAGCACACGCGCCGTTTCGCGCGCAAACTCGTCCGAACGCAGGCGCGAGTCGTAGGCAATGCAGACACCGCGTTCCTTCGCCCCCGCGCATTCCAATAAATAGTTTGCAAGCCCCTGGGTTGCGCGGCGAACGACGTATTCGTTCATACGGTTCGTGCCGGCGCCCAGCACCCCGCGCAGTCCCGCGGTACCAAACTCCAAATCGCGGTAAAAGCGCTCTTCCATCTCGCGCGAATCCCCCGCAATCGCGCTAAGTTCCGCGCGTGTTCTTTCGTCCAGCGTTGGCTCGTTTCGCCAGGACTCATAGACGGACCGAGTATCCATTCGATTGATCCTTTCCGTGTTTTCGATTCCGGTGCAACCCGACAGGAACTTTTAACCTGCTCAGGCCTCTTTGAGCGACTGTAGAAAGCGTTCGACCGCCGTCCAGTATTCCGCGTTATTCTTCGTAGATGCAAACAGCGCGCTGGAACCATGCAATCCAATCCCTTCCGGAACAAAAAACATGCATCCCGCCGAGGTAATCGAATCCGCGATTCCCTTCCAAGCTTTCTCTTCCGTCCGCATGGAGGTAATGAACACCGGCTGTGTCACATCCCTGGCATAGTCCGCAATGGTTCGGTCGTTCCGCGTAAAATATTCCCCCGGGGAAAACGACAGCACCGCCTGAACCTCGCCCGGATGTTCCGCCGCCAGAATCAGCGCCAGCGAGGCGGAATAGGAACTGCCCCAGACGATGAGCTGTTTCGGTTTGTATTGTTCCGTAGCGTACTTCAGCGCCGCCTCCAGATCCGGATATGCGTCCGCATACTCGCAGGGCAGCTTTTCTTTTCTCGCGGCCTGGAACGTCTCGTTTGTAACGCCGTTGCACTTCCCGCCCGACCGCTGATCGATCGCCAGGCAGTTATACCCCATTTCACAGAGCTTCGGCGCAATCTCCGCATACTCTCCGCGGCTGTATCCGGCCTGATGGAACAGCAGGATGAACGGCGCGCGCTTATCGCCGGTCCGATACAGGTCCCCCGTTATGGTCAGCCCGTCCGCAGCCTGAAACGTTACCGTTTCGGTTCCTTTGGTCTCCCGATTCATACTATATAGTACCCCTCCCGTGATAACCGCCGCCACGAGCAGCAGGCAGCCCGCAAGAACCCAAAACCATTTTGCCTTCATCATCCGCGTTCCTCCCCAACATTCTCTTGCCGGAAAACCAGCCGACATCGGGCGGTTTGTACTCCTTTGATTATACCCGCCGCCGTGTTGCATGGCAAGGCGGGCTGTGCTATCATACCCCTATGGAACAGCGCGCACAACCCAAAAAACGCTATCTGTCCGCTAGCTATCTCACCGGCCGCGCGGTGTTCTACGGTACGCTTCTGTTTTTCATTGCACGCGTATTCGAGTTGTTTCAGCTCTTTGGAGACGCATATAATCGAAAGCAACTGGATCAGGCTCCTCCGGACGGATTCACCTTCCTCGGAATCGTCGGCTCGCTGCTCGTCATCGGCGTCATCGGGCTGGCTTTTTTATTGCTTGTGCAGAACCGGCAGAAAAAGCTCCGGCTCAAAAAGGGCAATTTCTACCTGCTTCTCAACGTTTTATACGTGATTTGGGGCGCGATCAACGCCGTTAACAATCTGGTCGATATGATTGTGTTTTTCGAGTTTGTCTATCTGCTCGATTTCATCGCCCTGATTACCGCCCTCATCGTTCCGTCCGTATTGCTGCAGCTTACCGACCGCAGTCAGGGAATCCCGCGCGACTCCGCGCTGTTCGCCTCCGCAATTACCGCGCTGAGTCTTTCGATTCTCGCGACGCTGATCGTCGTCATCTTCCTGCGCGGCGGCTATAAGGACACGCCGTTCGCGCTGGTTCGCGAGCTGATCTTCCGCGCGGGGATGCTCTGCTTCTCCGTTGCCGGTCTGGTCAAGGCGCTGAAAATCCGCGCGGAACTGCCCGAAATCGTGGACGCCGTCGTAAAGGCCGCCGCCAAAGCGAAGGCGGAGCAGAAAACAGCTGCCTCAAAGCAGACAGCCAGCTCTCCCAAACAGAAGACGACGCCTTCCGGAAAAATCGAGTGCCCGGACTGCGGCAAAAAAGTAGACGCGGAAACCCGCATCTGTCCCCGCTGCGGGTTCGACCTGACGACGCCCAGCCTGTTTGACGACGAGGACGAAACCTTCGAGCCGGACGCGGCCATGTACGACGAGCCGGAGGAAGAACCGGAAGAGGAAGCGGAAGTTCCCGCCCCGGCGCCGGAGCCGGAAGCGCCGCCCATTCGGAACGATATCTGCGCGCGCTGCGGAAAACACAAGCCGCCGTTTTTATCCACCTGCCCGCACTGCGGCTATTTCCCCGGCGACCCCGCCGCGCAGGAGTCGGAACGACCCTCCGAATCGCGTTCCCAATCCGTAATCCAGCAGACGGAACCCGGCGCGGAACAAAAAAAGGAACGTTTCTGCGAGCATTGCGGGAAGCGTATCCCCGGCGGACTGGCCACCTGTCCCTATTGCGGATTCCATCCGGCCGACGCGCGCCGCCCGCAGGAGCCGCCGGAATCGGTGCCGGACAAGTTGTTTGACGAAGAGGAACCGGAGGAGGAAACCATCTTCTGTCCGCGCTGTGACTACGAGGTTGCCAAGAGCACGCAGGTTTGCCCGCACTGCGGGTATCCCTTCCCCGACGAGCGGCAGACCGGGCGCATCCAGCGGCCCACGCAACGGTTGCCGCGCGTACCGGACCCCATCCACCTAAACGAAAAAAACTCCATCGAGTGCCCTGATTGCGGCAGACGGTATTCCGCAGCGCGCGATCGATGTCCCTATTGCGGGTACGGACTCTATGACGACTGAAATCCTACGTTGATAATTGAATCGCGAAACAGTAGATATAGAAACAAGGGAGCTGAGAGCGGAAGCGAACAGCTCCCTTCGCATTGCTGATGCAATGCCATTTTCGCGCCCAAAGCGCTGCGTTATCTGGACGAGCAGGAGGCTGAATTACTGGATGGGCTGGGGAAAAACACAAATGAAACCGGTCGAAATACGTGGTATAATGGGGGAAACCCGGATCTCGCTGAAAGAGCAATTCGGCGAGCTTCGTATGTCGACATCGATGATGCGGCGGCAACGAAGCAGATCGAAGCGTTGATCATGAAGAATGTCGCGGCAGCTGAAAAGCTTGCTGCGCTCTCCGAAGTAAATGGCGGCGGTCTCGCAGCGGGAAGCGCACAGTTACTTTGGTTTTATAACAATGTTAAGGCAGATGCGCCCATGGATTATAAAAACCCCATAATTTGGAAGAAAGCATTGTCAGGACTTCCATATCCGGAAGAAGACAAAGTATATCATGTGTTTGGGTATGATATCAGCTCATCTGATTTGGGCAACCTAAATTACGCGTTGGTTGGCAAAGCACTGGGTATACCGGAAAAATTACTGTTGCAGCAAGCAGGAGCGGCTCAGCTGCGGGATCATGAAAAAATGAAATTCTTTAAATCGCAGAGAGAATCCTTTCGGCTTGACGATTATGGTGATACGTATGACGATCAAGAGATGATTGGGAATGGTTTCGATGTCTACAAATCACTTTTTTGAGGTGTTCGTATGAAAAAATGGAAAAAAGTATTTCTCGGTCTGATCATATTAAGTGTCGCCGCTTTGACGACATATATTGCCATTGATCTTTCGTCAGGTCCAAAATTCATTCTTCCGGCAAAGGCTATAGAGTACCACACAAAAGAGGAATTAACAGAGCTCTATTGGCAAAATGAAGATTTATTGAGCTCTGTGAAAAGCAGCGTGCTTTCGAACGAGGGAATGTTGCAGGAGTTGATTGAATTCAAAGAAGGTGATACAGGGATACTGACTGAACATAAAAAAGATTTCTTTACCGAAGATGAATGGGCGAACATAGTATCTGTCTTTGAGAAACTGCATCCTTACATGATCATGATGGAGCGCAAAGGCAGACCCTTAACTTTTTACATAGTCTCTGGATATCTAAAACAAGACTCGGTTTCAAAATGTACGTTACTCTACTGGTTCCCGAACGAGGACGAAAGAATATACCATGAAAAACCCGGAGTGTTTCCCGACGGAGTTTTCACGCAGATCGATGGGGGTTGGTATATTGTCGAAGAAACGGATGACCGGTGAAGCACCCACCGTTAAAGGATCAATCATCGCGCTGTGCGGGCGGTATTCTCCCGCACGGCGCATTGTTGCATCCGGTATACTCCATCGGCTAAGAGAAAACAATCTGGTTTAAGAGTTGTTGCTCTCGCGACGTATGCCTTCGCCGTGCTGAAACCGAAAAACGATTCACTTCAGTTTGTCGATCAGACGCGCCGTGAATGTGCGGTGGACACGGATTACCCCTTTGGGGCAGAATTCCTGACAGCAAAAGCAGCGGATGCATTTAGCGTCGTCGATTCTCGCACGCCGGTTGACAACGCGAATCGCTTTTGCCGGACAAACCGCGGCGCACTCCCCGCAGCCAACGCATCGATCGAGATCGATCCCCGGACGGCTGGCAAATAACTTGGTCAGGATTTTTGCTAATACCGGATTTTTCGGCCCCCAGAGTTTTACGTCGTGCTTTGGCGTCAGCTTGAAATCCGGAATAACGAAAGACGCAAGGTCTCCATACAGATGCAGCCCGGAGACATCCTCCGGAATCAACCCGCGTTCAAACGCCGCCTGGAGCGTCGGCACGTCGGTCACACCGAGGTTCATCAGGTGCGCCGCCGCGAGGTCCAGCGCATGTGGATTGAAGGAAGCCAGAATCGCGCCCATCCGGCGCGGGGTTCCGCCCGACGGGCCGTTGCCCTCCATCGCGATGATCGCGTCGCCGATCGACAGGCGGGGCTTGCACCACTCGCAGAGATCCACCAGCATATTGGCAAACTGCTCGTGTGTGGAATACCGGTAATGATACTCGGATTTTCGCATCCCCGGAACGGCGCCAAAGAAATTTTTGCAGGCCCCCGTATAGGCCATAAGTCCGTGCGTTTTAATCTTGCAAAGGTCGACGACGGCATCCGCCTTGATCAGATAATTCGTCACCTGAAATTCCTTCGCCGCAACCGCGTTCGGGTTGGATACGTCTGTAATCGAAAAGTCGTCGTTCAGTGTCGCTCCGGTTCGGAGCACCTCGCGCATTCCCGTGGTGGAATAGATCGACGAAAGATACGCCGCGGAGAACGGCCCGCCCGGGCTGTCCCCCAATACGACGCGCGCCCCTCTTTCGATCAAAAGCTCGCAGAGCGCGGCGGCAACCTGCGGATGGACGGTCGCCGCTTTTTCCGGTTTCATGTGCATCATCAGATTTGCCTTGACCGCAATTTTCATGCCGGGCTTCACCCAGTCGAGGCCGTTGATGGGCGCAAGCACGGCAAGCAGCGCATCCTTGACCGCCTGCGGTTCGTAATTTTCACAGCGCGCAATGGAAACGTCAACGTTCATAGTGTTCTCACGATCAAAAAAAGATTTACCGGATATTGGATAAGCGCCTGAAACAAGAGGTGCATTCCTGTTCCTTCAAAAAGATCACGCCGCGTTTGCAGGCAGACAACTTACAGCTCCAGCTCCCGCAGGCTCTCGAATACATGCCCGTCAATCTCCAGCCGTTTCGCCAAAAGCTGCTGGGTTTTCTTTCTGCGGAGCTTGTTGAACTCCCGGTCGCCGTATTTATCGTCCCCCAGAACGGGATGCCCGATGGCCGCCATCTGCACACGAATCTGATGCGTCCGCCCGGTGAACAGTTCGATTTCCAGCAGGCTCGTTTCCCCGTTGCTTTGCAGTACACGGTAGCTCAGTTCGCAGCGCAGCGCTTCCGGCTCTCCTTCGCGGCAGAGCCGAACAAACGAATCCTCCGCGTTTTTGACCACCCAGTGTACAAGCCGCCCCGTTTTATCCGGCACGCCGCGTACGACCGCGTGGTAAATCTTTCGCAGATTATGCGCAAAAAACAGTTCCTCATACCGCGCCGCGGCTTCCTCCGTCCGCGCGAAGAGTACGAGCCCTTCCGTATTCGCGTCCAGCCGGTGCACGGGGTACACGCTCTCGAAGAGCGATTCCAGCTCGCCGAGCAGCTCGCCTTCCGTTTCCACGCCGGCGTGTTTGTCCACAACGACGCAGTCCCCGTTCAAATACACGCCCCGGCATACGGAAAATGCGGGCAGCAGCGCAATCTGTGCGGAAAACGCCTCCTCGTTCCAGGGCGGCGCGGAAAAGAACGTCATGCTCTCCTTCTGCGTCGGGTGCGACAGCGTCAGCGCATACGCCCAGAGGCGAATCTGCTCGCCCGGTTGCGCTTCAACACCATAGCGCTGGTCGCCCACGATGGGATACCCCGCGTTTTGAAGCTGCACGCGAATCTGATGCGGCCGCCCGGTGCCGAGTTCAATATCGAGCAGGGCCGTTTCCTGAGCCTGTCCCAGCAGCGCGTAACTCATGCGCGCCTGCTTTGCCCCTTCCGTCTCCGGCGCAACAACGCGCGAGGAAAAGGTCGTTTCATCCTTATAGAGCCAGTCTGCGAGCGTTTCCACCGACTTCGGGCGCCCGCGGACAATCGCACAATAGCGTTTTTTTGCCTCGCGGGAGGCAAACTGTGCGCCAAGCCGCGCCGCCGCCTTGCTCGTTTTGGCGAACACCATCGCTCCGCCAACGGGCCGGTCGAGCCGGTGCACGAGGCCGAGGTATGCTTCGCCGGGCTTCCCGTACCGCGCGCGGAGATATTCCTTGAGCAGCGTGAGCAGATCGGGGTCGCCGGAAACGTCCGCCTGCACGGGCATGTTGACGGGTTTTTCCACCACCAGAAGATGGTTGTCCTCGTAAAGAATGCGGATTCCGCTCTCGGTATGCTCGTCTTTGCGGAATTTCTTTTCGTTTGGAAGCTCTTCCATACGCGATTATCCCTTCGGCGTCCAGCGCCCGCTTGCGCCGCAGGGCAGCGTAAGATGATCCCGTTCAATCGGCAGGCCGACCTCGTCCGAAACAACGCTCCCCGCGGGCAGCGCCACGCGAAGCACGTTTTTCAGCACGCTCGGCGCAAGGCCGGTTGTATACGAATTGATCAGGAAAAACGCCGGCGTGTCGCTCAGCAGCGCGGCGCAGTCGGCAACGATCGGGTAGAGATCGTCCTCAATCTTCCACAGCTCGCCCGTCGGCCCGCGCCCGTAGCTTGGCGGGTCCATGACGATTCCGTCGTATTTGCTGCCGCGGCGCAGTTCGCGCTGGACGAACTTGACACAGTCGTCCACAATGTAGCGGATAAACGCGCCGCCGAGGCCGCTTGCTTCCGCATTGTTCTTTGCCCAGGCGACCATGCCCTTCGCCGCGTCCACATGCACCACTTCCGCGCCCGCCGCCGCACAGGCGACCGTCGCCCCGCCGGTGTAAGCAAAGAGGTTGAGCACCTTTGGCGCACGGCCGTACTTCTGCTTCCAGCGATCGAGTTCGCCGCGCATCCAGTCCCAGTTGACGGCCTGCTCCGGAAAAAGGCCGGTGTGCTTAAATCCCGTCGGACGAACGATGAACGACAGGTCACGGTATTGTATCGTCCACTGCTCCGGCAGCTGTGTTTGAAACTCCCAGTGCCCCCCGCCGGAGTCCGAGCGCAGGTAGACCGCGTCCGCCGCGTACTGCAGCATCGGCCAGACGGCCTGCGGATCCGGGCGCAGCAGGGTCACCTGCTTCCAGCGCTCGAGCTTCATGCCGCCGCCCGCGTCCAGCACGCGAAAATCTTCCCATTGGTCGGCTAAAAACATTTCCTATCCTCCCTGCGACAGCCGCCGCAGACACATTCATTCTTACATCCATCTGGATGTATTCAATACAGTATAATGATATCTTTCCCTTTCTGACAAGAACGTTTTCCAGCAGAGTGCCCGTGGCACGCGGCGCTCCTGTGTTTTTGCTTGCGGATTTGTGTTGATTTCTATATACTTTTTCCCATGGATGGGACAATGCAGGGAAAATTTGTAATCGTCACCGGCGCGAACGCGGGCATCGGTAAGGCGACGGCCGCCGCGCTCGCGGACAAGGGCGCAACCGTCGTGCTCGCCTGCCGCTCGAAGGAGCGCGGAGAAGCCGCGCTGAACGAACTGAGCTGCGTAAATGGTCGCTGCTTTGCGCTGATGCACCTCGACCTTGCCGATCTCGACAGCGTCCGCGCGTTTGCCGCCGCGTTTGCCGAGCGATATGGCCGGCTGGATGTGCTGGTCAACAACGCGGGTATCCTCGGCGGGCGGCGCTTACTCACGAAGCAGGGATTCGAAATGGCGTTCGGCGTCAATTACCTTGGCGCGTTTCTGCTCACCATGCTGTTGCTTCCGCTTCTTGAGCAGAGCGAACAGGGGCGCATTATCATGATGACGAGCGTCGCGCACGGCTGGGTGGACGTTCGCTTTGACGACCTCAACTATACGCACGGGTATAACCGTTTTCTCGCCTACGGGCACAGCAAGCTCTGCAACCTGCTCTTTACGCGCGCGCTGTCCGAAAAGCTCCGCGCGCGCGGCAGCCGCGTGACGATCAACGCCGTCCATCCGGGCATTGTCGCGACGGATATTGTGGTCAACCGCGTTACCGGACGTTTCCGCTGGGTTGCGGACCTCATGCGCCTGTTCTTTTTATCCTGTGAGGAAGGCGCGGAAACAAGCGTATTCCTCGCGAGCGATCCCGCGCTTTCGCGCGTCAACGGCGAGTATTTCGTCAACTGTAAAATCGAGTCCTCCAGCCTGGACTCCAAAGATCTGGAAAAGGCGAACCGGCTTTACGACGTGAGTTTAAAACTCTGTCAAATCACGATGGATCCGCTCCCGCCGCCGCGACCCCGAATCTTGATTTAGCAAACGCGCTAACGATTTTAAGCCGCCTCGCCGTATCCACTGCGGGGCGTTTTTCTATCTTTCGTCTGTTCAATCGTGGCAGGATTATTAACTTTTTGTGGTTTCGCTACCCCGTTGGCGCGCATTTGGTATAATACTATTGTTTTACCGGTGAAAATATCGCCTCCGGGTCACCCGCGTTGACCGAAGGGCCGAACAAACCAGCATAACTTCTCCAGAAAAGGGAATTGATAAGGAAAACATGAAACGATTCTTCGCATTGTGTATTGCCATCGCCATGCTGAGCGGAACGATTCTGAGCGCAGGATGCTCCATCGTGACGCGCGGCAGCGATTACTGCTACCGCTTTTTGGATTATATCAGCGCCAGCCAGTTCGACAAAGCATATGAAATGCTTGCGGACAGCATCAAAGCGCCGGAGACCGAGGAGGAGCGCGAGGATCGCCTCGCCGAAGAAGAAAAGGAAAAGGAAGCCAACCGCGAGATCTGGCGTCAGGTATTCGGCCTGGACAAGGCGGAAACGCCTTCCCCCACACCCGAAGCGGAAACGCCGACTCCCGAAGCGGCGGATACGCCATCCCCGGAGACGGAAACGCCTACGCCGACTCCCCTTGTTGAAAACGGCATGACGCCCGATCCGGAAACGGGTGAATATCCAACGGCCAGCGATACGCCCGATCCGGACGCGGAAGCCTCGCCGGACTCGAATGCGGCTGGCTCGCCGGATCCAAACATGGTGGACGAAAGCGAAATCCCCGCCGATCAGCGGGACACGGACTTAACGCCCGCGCCGGATACCTCCACGACGCCGGAACCGGCTTCGTCCCCGGCCGATTCGGCTGCTACGCCCGACCCGAACGCCACGCCGGATCCAAACGCCACGCCCTCCCCGACGCCGGATCCCAACGCGACGCCAGCACCCGCCAACGGGGACGAGGAAGGAACCGGGGACGAATTGGAAACGACCGTAACAAAGGTCGAATTCATTGAAAGATACCAGAGCATCTTCGACGAGCTGGAGCTCACCGGCATCGACTATGAAACGATGGACGTGCTCGACGGTGAAATCTACGCGCGTGTGAACTATACCATGACCTACCACAGCGAGCGCGCGGGGGAAGACCTCACCTATAGTTTCACCATCGAAGCGAACCGGATCGAGCACCGCTGGACGATCAACTGGTCGCCAAGCCTGATCTTTCCGGAGATGCAGTGGGGCGACAGCCTCCGCGTCGGCGTGCTGCAGGCAAACCGCGGCGAGATTTTGGCCTATGGCGAGCCCTACGCGCAAAACGTCAGCGCGGTTACCATCTTCTGTGTCCCCAGCACAATTCCGAATGTGGATGAGTTCATCCGTTCGGTTGCCGCCGTGCCGGAGATGGAAATGACGGAGGACGACGTCCGCAAGGCGCTGACCAAGGTCCGCAACGACTTCGTGAAACTGAAAACATTCTATCCCGACGAGGCGACGATGGACTTGAAGACGCGCCTTCTCGCCATCACCGGGCTCGCCATCGATACGGCGAACTACGGAACCCTGCGCTATTACCCGAACGGCAGCTCGCTTTGCCATATCGTTGGCTACGCGGGAATCATTTCCAAAAAAGAGAAGATCAACTACGAAACCTATGGCGACATCCGCTACGACGCGGCGAACGACCGCTATGTGACGACGCCGACGCGTTACAACGGCGACAGCTACATCGGCAAATACGGCCTCGAGCTGCTCTATGAGGATCAGCTGCTCGGCACCAACGGCCGTTTTACCTATATCCAGACGAAGGAAGGCGGCAGCCGCGGCATGCTCTATTCCACCGCTGCGGTGGACGGTAACGACCTGCATCTAACCGTCATTCCGGAGCTGCAGGAGCGGCTGGAGGACGTTGTGGATACCGTTATTTACGACGAACAGATTCATGGCAGCGTGATCGTGCTCAATCCCCAGACCGGCGCGATTCAAGCCATGACCTCCTGGCCGGGATTCGACCTGAACGACCTGAGCCGAGGCCTCCCGATCGAAGAGTGGGAAGCGCTGCAGAACGACCCGACGATTCCGCTTTACAACCGCGCAACGCAGGGTTTGTATACGCCGGGATCCGTGTTTAAGCTCATGACCAGCGCGGCGCTGCTTGAGACGAACACCATGACGATCAACGATCAGTTCCCCGGCTCGGAGGAGATCGATCAGGATCAGTGGTACCCCTCGGAAACTTTTCTGGCAAACCTCGCCGATAACGCCAGCACGCTGACTTGGAAGGAGCAGAGCCACGACCGCGCGCTCGTTCGTACCCGCAGCGACAGCCGCCCGTCCCCGATGAACATGACCAACTCGATCATCTCGTCGGACAACCTCTTCTTCTCCTACTCCGCGATGCGAATGGGTTGGACAAAGTTTAAGGCATTCATGGATCAGATCGGCTGGAATCAAACCATTCAGCTGGAGACGGAAGGAACGGAACCGCGACTTTACTGGCAGATAAACCCAAGCGACACGACGAAAACCGCGTGGATGAACCTGGCCGAAGGCGGCACGACCATCTGGTCGAAAAACGCGGACGGCACCTACAGCGAGGTTCCCGGCGTCCACCTCGTGCTGGAAAAGAAACTGTACGGCCTTGACGTCAGCCAGCCGCAGCTGGCCAACCAGCGCGCGGAGGACAACCCGCTCAACGAATACGACCTTGCGGTAACCGGTTACGGCCAGGGCGAAATCCTGATGTCGCCGCTGCAGATGGCCTGCTATGCTTCGGCCTATGCGAATCACGGCGTAATTATGCAGCCGTATATTGTGGATTCCATCTGGCACGCGGATGGAACGAACTATTCGCTTGTTGAGCAGCGCGAGCCAAAGATCTACCGGACGATTCTGCAGCAGGGTACAATCGACAACATCTATCCTGCTCTGCTGAAAGTCTGCATATCCGGAACGGCGCGCTACCTGACCAACAGCTTCATCACAAGAAGGCCGCTCGATCTTGGATACACCATGGCCGGCAAAACGGGCACCGCCGAAATCAACAACGACAAGACGAAAGAGCTCGCCTGGTTCATCTGCTGGCGCGACAGCAAAAACGGCGAAGCGGTCTCTGCGGAAGATGCGCGCCTCGTATGCATCATGCTCGAAATTGACCTGACCAAGGTTGGCGACGAGTGGGAGCAAATGAAGTTCGACATTGCGCGCGCGCTGCTTCGGGACGACGTGCTCAACAGCACGGAAGGGTAAGCAAACCAGCGCAATTTCCGGTGGACAAACCACGCGCGAACGCATACACTGAACAAGGATAACGAACGATGCCGCACGATCGGTTCGCACCGGTCGTGTGGTTTTTTAAAGGGAGCACCGAAGTATATGGAATCCGCGGCGAACGGAAAAAAACGCATCGTCTTTACCGGCGGCGGGACGGCGGGGCACGTTACCCCGAATATCGCGCTCATGGAACCGCTGCTCAGCGAAGGCTGGGACGTACACTACATCGGCTCGGAAAACGGCATGGAAAAAGGCCTCGTCGCCGCAATTCCGGGTGTAACATACCATGGCATCTCCACCGGAAAGCTCCGGCGCTACTTTTCCTGGCAGAATTTCATCGATCCGTTCCGCGTCCTCAAGGGATATGGACAGGCGCGCAAGCTGATCCGCACGCTCAGGCCGGACGTGATCTTCAGCAAAGGGGGGTTCGTCTCCGTTCCCGTTGTGCTCGGCGCGGGCAAGGTGCCGGTCGTCGCGCACGAATCGGACTTTTCGCCGGGCTTAAGCAACCGCATCGCCGCCCGTTTTACGGACAAGATCTGCGTGAGCTTTGAGGATACCCTGCCGCATGTACCGCACGGAAGGGGCATTTTTACGGGGACGCCCATTCGTCCCGCGCTCTACGAGGGCAGCCGCGAACGCGCGCTCGCGTTCACGGGGCTCGCCGGAACCAAGCCGGTGCTGCTCGTCATGGGCGGCAGTCTCGGCGCGCAAAAGCTCAACGAGCTGCTCCGCGCGGCCCTGCCCGTGCTCAACGAAACCTTCGACGTCATCCACCTTTGCGGAAGAGGCAAAAACGACTGCAACTGCGTCGCCTGCGGCTACACGCAGTATGAATACATCGATCAAGAGCTGCCGGATCTCTTTGCGCTTTCGGACGTGGTGCTCTCCCGCGCGGGAGCAAACAGCGTGTTCGAACTGCTCGCGCTCAACAAGCCAAGCGTACTCGTTCCGCTGACCTCTTCCAGTACGCGCGGCGACCAGCTGCTCAACGCAAACTATTTTGAAAAGAAGGGGTATGCTATGGTGCTCCATCAGGATACCGCAACCACGGAATCGCTCGTTTGCGCAATTCACAGCGTGTATGAAAACCGCGCGGCATACACGAAAGCCATGTGCGAGGATACCCGTTCGGACGGGACGGACGCCATCCTGAAAATCATTAAGGAAACCGCCTGCCGTGCATAACCAGCCGGAATCCACCGTAACCGAACAGGAGCTCCGTTCGCTCGCTGCGGCAATTCCGGCGGAACCGGTAACCGCGCTTTCGTCCCTTGCCGCATACGCAAAGAAGCGCGCACAGCGGGAGATCATCGACCGGCTGTTTGCCGACCGCGCGCTTCTTTACGCCATGCTATCGGCTCCCGAGCCCAAGGCGCGCAAGAACGCGGCGCGTCTGCTTGGCGCGTTGGAACAGCCGCGGGATGCGCAGGCGCTCGTTGCAGCGCTGCAGACTGAGACCACTCGCTTTGTCGTGCCCTCCATTCTGCTCGCGCTCGGCGCAATTGCGAATCAAACCGCAAGCGAAGCAATCCGGTCCTATGTGCCTCCGACTGCGGCGGACGAAACCGAAGAAAAGCACATTTTAGAGATTCGGGAAGCGCACGGCAAGGCGCTCGCCGCGCTCTCGCGCGATATCCCGCTTCCGCCGCGCGTCCGGCTGGCCGCGCCGATGGAACTGCTGCTCGTTCCACCGGAGGGATTCGGCTCGATTCTGCAAAAGGAAGCGGCGGCAAAAGGATTTCAAGCCACGCTTCAGCCGGACGGGCTGCATCTCGTTTCCGACCGGATTCAGGCGCTCCAGGAACTTCGGTGCGCGCAGGAGATCCTGCTGCCCGTCGCATCCTCGATTCCTCCCGACGCGGCGCAGATTGCGTCGCTTGCCGCAACGGCGCTCACCCGCCCTTATCGAATTGAATTAAGGGAATACGGCGGGGATCGCGCTGCGTTCATCCGCGCCGTTTCATCCGCGCTGGGCGGCGGGGACAACCCCTCGCGTTATGCGGACGAACTAAGGATCGTCTGCAAGGGCGCTGTGTGCGACGTGTTTATCCGTCCGAAGGACGTGCCGGACGCGCGCTTTCTCTATCGCAAGCGCGCCTTGCCCGCGTCGATTCACCCCGTACTGGCGGCGTGCCTTGCGCGGTATGCGCTCTCGTTTGTTTCCTCCGCGCGCCCGCGCACGCTTGACCCCTTCTGCGGCAGCGGAACGCTGCTGATCGAGCTGGAACGCGTGATTTCCACCGCGCTGATCGGTGTGGACGTTTCCGAACGCGCGTTGGACGCCGCACGGGAGAATGCCGCGGCCGCGCACAGCGCCGCCCGCTTCGTGCATAAGGACATTCTGAAATTCGAGCCGCGCGAGCCGTTTGACCTCGTGTTGACGAACATGCCGTTTGGCAACCGCGTTGGAACACACAGCGCGAACGAGCCGCTCTACCGCGACTTTGTCCATACGCTGCCAAAGCTGCTCGCGCCCGGCGGCGTCGCCGTGCTCTACACCATGGAGCACAAGCTGCTCACCGCCTGCGTCCGTAAGGAGCCCGCGCTGACCATGCTCGCCGAAATGGTAACGGAAGCGGGCGGACTGAACCCGAGGGTTACGGTTTTGAAACGCAAGTAGCAAGAAAGGGCGCCTGCCGCACGGCAAGCGCCCTTTTCGCTATTTGGACTTCAGGCTTTTTGAAACACACGCTTAAACAGCCGCTGCACCGGCGGCAGCGCGGCAACGATTACGCAAAGGATCGTATCCACGCCGATCGTCAGGAAGTTATACAGAAACGAATAGACCCAGGGGTTGGCAAACCCGTATTCAAACCCGACGTCCTGAAAGAACACCGCACCGGAAACCGTGCTCGCCAGCATTCTTAGAAAGCCCGCAACCGCCGCGCCGACGGGCAGGTTCTTCGGGAAAAAGCTCGCCGTACCCAGCAGTGTAAACGCAACAAAATAGTCGAGTATAAACTGCACGGGATGCACGATGTACGCCCCCTGCACCACCTGCAGCAGCGAAAACGCAAACGCCGCCGTATAGCCGTAGAGCGGGCCGAAATACGCGGCATAGGCAAAGATCGGCAGCATGGAAAGCAGCGTCACCGTTCCGCCGAGCGGCAGTGAAAAGAGCTTGAAATAGCTTAGCACGAATGCCAGCGTAATCGAGAGAGCGCCGTAGACGAGCGTCTGCGTGCGCGAGGGTTTCCCGGCGGGCGCCTCCTGCATCTCCGCCTTCGCGCGTTTGCGGGAAGCGACCACGCCCCAGGCGAGCAGGGCGAGCACGACCAGCGCGCCAAGCAGCATGTAGAGTTCGATTCCCGCCAGGGAAGCCAGTTTGCTGAACAGTTTAAATTCCATGTTTGTTTCTCCTTTTTCCACAAAAAAATAGTCGCCATTGAGACGACCATCAAAAAGAAGCTGCGATATGTATCACTTTCCTTCGATGGCATGACCCAACAGGTTCCAAGGGTACTTCTCAGTCCGGCTGTTCTTCCGGACGCCCCCGTGATGCGAATTAGAATACACGCTTTTTCGCCGCCTGTCAACCTTGACAAACAAAAACCAACAACGTAACATGATTGCGTACTGTGGGCGGAACTTTCGCCCGAAATCTGCCAAAAGAAAGCGAAGAATCCCTTATGCGTTTGGATAAATACCTCAAGGTCTCCCGCATCATCAAGCGCCGCACCGTTGCCAACGAGGCGGCGGACGCAGGCCGCGTGAGCATCAACGGCAAGGTCGCCAAGCCCTCCTCCGAGGTGAAGGAAGGCGACACGCTGGATCTGCTGCTCGGCGGAAAGCACCTGCTCGTCCGCGTCGAAAGCCTCAAGGAAAGCGTCCATAAGGAGGATGCGGCGGGCATGTATACTGTGCTCAGCGGGGATGCGGATCGATGAGCCGCGTCGTCGCGGTGCTGCTCTGCGCGGGCGGTTCCGTCCGCATGGGGTTCGATAAGCTGCTCACGCCCATTGCGGGAAAAACCGCCATTGAGCGCTCGCTGGACGCGCTGCTGCTCGGCGGCGCACAGGAGATTGTCTTTACCGTATCGCCAACGACACGCGCGTTTGTCGAGGCGTTACATTGCCCCGTGCCCAGCCGGATTGTCTCCGGCGGCGAAACGAGGGCGGAGTCCGTCTACCGCGCGCTTTGCGCCATCGACTCCGCGGACATCGTCGCCATTCACGACGCGGCGCGCTGCATGGTCTCGCCGGAAACGGTGCGCCAAAGCATCGAGAGTGCGCGGCAGTTTGGCAGCGGCGTCGTCGCGGGCCGGGTGACGGATACGATCATGCAAATCCGCGGCGAAGACATTCTGCCGCTTGACCGCAGCAAGCTCATCCGCATGCAAACGCCGCAGACCTTCCGGTTTGACCGCATCAAGGCGGCTTATGAAGCGGGTGACCGCTCCAAAGTGACGGACGACTGCGCGCTCTATCTGGCGGCGGGCTATCAGCCGGAATTCGTGCTGACCGACGGCGAGGCGGCAAACCAAAAACTGACCACCGCGGAGGACTGGCAGCAGGCGCTCGCCACCTACGCGCGCTTTGGCACGGGGTTTGACACGCATCGGCTCGTTGAAGGGCGAAAGCTGATTCTCGGCGGCATCGAGATTCCGTTTGCAAAGGGGTTGCTTGGGCACTCGGATGCGGACGTATTGACGCACGCCATCATCGATGCGCTGCTCGGCGCGGCAGGGCTGGGCGACATCGGCCGGCTGTTTCCGGATTCGGACGCGGCGTATGCGGGCGCGGACAGCCTGGAACTGCTCCGCGAGGTTGTCCGCCGGATCGAAGATAGCGGGCTTCGCGTTGCGTATGTGGACGCGACGGTCATCTGCGAGCGCCCGAAGATCAAACCGCACGCCGCGCAGATGCAGCGTCGCCTCGCGGACGCGATGCACGTGTTACCGGAGTTCGTTTCCGTAAAAGCGACCACGACGGAGGGAATGAACGACGAGGGCAAGGGGCTTTGCATCTCCGCCAGCGCGATTGCCTCGCTGATCTAAATCTTTCTCCACAAAAAAACATCCGGGGAAGCGCTTCTCCGGATGTTGTGTTTTTGGGGTTTGATTCGACTAGAACGCGTCTTCCAGCGTAAAGGTTTCGGCTTTAAAGTAGTCGTCCTTGAAATAGTAGTCCGAAACGGGCGAATACGTCACAACCTCGATCGACCGCGCAACGGGATCGAAGGTCAGCAACCTTAGCTGCCCGCAGTTCTGGTCGTAGTGCTGGTAGTTATAGATCATCGTGTTGACGCGGCGGTCGGGCTTGCCGTCTCCCGTATCGTCCACGTCGTCCGCGCGGTAGCCCGTTCCGCGGACATGGCCGCAGAGCACGAGGCGCACATTCGCGTGCTTCGACACCACCTGATCGAACATCTGCTGTCCGATGCTCATAAACGTTCCGTCCGCGTTGATGTAGCCGTGAAAGAGTAAAATTGCGACGCGATCCGGATAGCGGTTCAGCACGTCGTTCATCCAGCCGACCGCGTCCAGCTCGCTTTCCCAGCCCGCGCCGAGCAGTAGAAAGTCCGTACCTCCTGCGGAGAACGTTGCAAACACGGCTTTTCCGCCTTCAAACGAGTTATAACGCGGAATGCTGCGCACATACGACCGCGCGAGATATGGCCCGTAGCCGTGCCACTTGATGCCGACGTCGTGATTGCCCGCAATTGGAAAATACGGCAGAATGTCCTTGAAACCATAGTAGAGCTGGTCGAAGTTCTTCCATTGCTTCGCAATCCAACCCTCGTCCACCGCGTCCCCGGTCTGGACGACGTAGCGAATGTTGCGGCCTACGCGCTCCTGCGCAATCCATTGGCCCATTTTGCTGAGCGCACCGGGATAGTTGTAGTAGGCCATGGTCTGCGTATCCGCCAGCCAGACGACGGAAAACGGCGTCGGTATCGGCGTCGGCTCCGGCGGTTCTGCCGGCGTTGGTTCGGGCGTTGCCGACACCTGCGCGGGCTGCAAGGTCGGCTGTGCCTGCGGCAACGCGGGCGTTGCTACGCAAGCGGAGCAAAGCGCAAAAAACGCTGCGGCGAGTACAAGTAAAAACCCAAAATTTCGTTTCCCCATATTCGCCATTCTAGCATAGTTCTCGGCAAACCGGCAACGTCCGGCCATTCCGTCAGAAGTTGGTCGACCAGAACTCCGATGTTTTGCTACATAGGGTTCCAAAAATGTAACACAATTATTTCTTTTATGTAACAAAACTGCGTCGATTCGATTTTCAACCTTACTTGCTTTGCAAGTGTAAGCGGTTCGTGTATAATAAGGAGCTATGAAGTATTTCACCAAAAACCACCTGTTTCCGGCACGCGGCGCGGCGCGATTGGTCGCTGCCGGGTTCGCGTTTCTCTTCGTATTCCTGCAGGCGGCTCCGGTTGCCCTGGCGGAGGATACAGGCAGCGTAGACCCGCTGACCACCCCTTCCGCCGCGAACGCCGCCGCTTTGTTACGCGCGGGTGAGAACGACCCGGTGCTCGATTACTGGGACACCGCGCAGGCGTTTGCTTCCACAGACTATCGCCTCAAGAAGGCGACCGTCGCCATGCTGCGCAATGCCCTCGGCCTCGGCCCTGTGCCCGTCGGGCGGGATGGTGTGCATTTTCAGGCTTCGCTGGAAAACCCGCTCATCAAAGAGGGCGAAGAACTGCAAAGGCGGCTGGATTTCAACATTCGCGGGTCGATCTATTCCGGCAGCCCGCTCACCAGTGTGACCGCCAGTTTTGAATCGCTCGGGTCGGCAAAGGGCTGCACGCAGACCGTTACATTTGATCCCGCGGCGAACGTCCGCGCTTATTCGCTGGAAAACGAGTCGCTGCCGGTTGAGCAGAAAGCGCTTGACTCGTTGTTTGACATCAGCGCTCTCTCCGCCGGGCGCTATCGCTTTACGCTGAGCGCAACCACCTCAACGGAAACCACGCCCGTCAAGCTCTACTCGGCGGAGTGCACCATCATCGACTCCAAGCGGCTGGAGCTCACGCAGAATAAGTTTGACGACAACTATCTGGAGGCCTTCAAATTCTTCGGCGGCGATCTGGATAAGTTCATTCTCCATTTTTCACTCAAGGACACCCGCAGCATCGCAACGGAGAACGACTGGCGCAACACCTATATCGTGGAGTCCAGTCTGGGGCGCGTGCACTCCGCGGCGGTTCCTTACTTTGAAGCGGCGA
>JAJFTI010000006.1 GCA_021373115.1 Eubacteriales bacterium
TGACCTGCTCCCCGAAAAAGTAGTCCACCTAAAAAGATAGAAAATGATAAACTGAGAAAAAGGAAAAGGTGGACAAAATGAAGAAGAGTAATTACACAGAGGAGCAGATCGCCTTTGCGTTGAAGCAGGCGGAGCTGGGCACACCGATATCGGAGGTATGCCGGAAACTTGGCATCGCGGAACAAACATTTTACCGTTGGAAGAGTAAGTACGGCGGGATGCTGCCAAGCGACATGAAGCGACTAAGGCAGCTGGAAGAAGAGAACGCCAAGCTGAAGAAGCTGGTGGCGGATCTGAGCCTCGACAAATTGATGCTGCAGGACGTACTGACAAAAAAATTCTGAGGCCTGCCGAGAAGCGGGATGCCGTGCGCTATCTGCAAGAGCGCTTCCAAGCAAGCGAGCGCAAGAGTTGTACGGTGTTGCGAATCAACCGGGGATGGCACCGGAGGCAGCCAACCCGCGACGAGCAGGCCTTTTTACGAATGCGAATCAAGGAAATCGCCTCTGTACGAAAGCGATACGGATACCGGCGGATCCACGTCCTGTTGCTGCGGGAAGGCTGGAAAATCAACCACAAACGGGTCTACCGACTGTACAGGCAGGAAGGATTGAACCTGAGGAAACCATCAAGCCGAAAGAAAATCAGCGTTTCGAGGGCTCCTGAGAAGGGATTGACAACTACGGTAAACGAATGCTGGTGTATGGACTTCGTGTCCGATCAATTGTACAATGGAAAGCGGTTCCGGGCGCTGACGGTGCTGGACACGTTCAGCCGGGAAAGTCTGGCCATCTACGTGGACAAATCGATCAAGGGCGAACAGGTCTGCGACGAGCTGGAGAAACTCAAGGTAGTCCGCGGGCTGCCTCAACGGATTAAAGTCGATAACGGACCTGAGTTCATCTCACGAGCGCTGGACGCCTGGTCGTACTTCAACAAGGTCAAGCTCGATTATTCCCGACCCGGTACGCCGACAGACAACCCGCACATCGAATCCTTCAACGGCAGTTTCCGAGACGAATGCCTGAACATGAACTGGTTTATGTCTCTGGAGGATGCCAGAGACAAAATAGAGCGCTGGCGAAGGGACTACAACGAGTTCCGTCCGCACAGCGCACTAACATACCTCACGCCGGCCGAATTTGCTCGGAAAACGGGCTCTGAGGCCGTCTAAACATCGATTTTTTCTCATTCAAGCTGGACTACGATTTGGGGGACACCTCATTTTCTCTCTTTCCTAACATTGTAGCTGGTCCAGTTTTCGGGGGCTAGATCAATTTCATCAGCATTAAGCTTAACACCTATGCTAAACATACTTGTTGTGCTCGAGAAGTAGAACTCAATTTTATCTCGCACATTTTTACGAGAGAGCGCATTGCGGATAATAGCACTACGATTTCCAAGATAATTCTCACATTGGACATTGTTGTTGCCACTACGATGTCTAAAGTGAGTAGCTTGATTCTGGCTATCAGCAGCACATATATGTACTTCTTCCCAGCAACAAGCGCACTCATAACGATATGGCTCAAATCCATCGCTTTTTGCGGCGGTGTCAGCATCCACATAGTCGGATAGTATAGTATCGTATGCCTTTCGCATTCTGTAACGCTCCTAGCGGTTGAATGACATTTTCTAAGCCTGTATTAATTCTGTTGGTATATCTTAAATCTTCTACTTCAGATTGAATCCTATCTTCTTTGGTAGTGCGTAAAAAAATTTGAACAGCATGGGAAGAGAGTAATATAGGGATTAGGAGAGAGCGACCATGCTGAAACATCGAACTTAGTATAACGAAGATTCAAGGAAAATGCGGAGAGAAAAAGATAATAAAACCCGAACCCGGTGTGTAAAGTAGAATGAGACCTCGAAATGCTGAGAACTTGCTTAACAGCTCGCGCTAGAAACATGTGGCAATTGGTGGCGAGACACATTGGTTACGATGGAGAATGTGTAAAAACCTTCCAGCATGAGAACACGGAATTGAAGATAGAGCGTGATATGTAAAAGAGCAACGATCTACTTAACGAAGCTCCAGAAGTGAATACTATTCGATCTCAGAGCGTTTCGAATACCGGTATACTGGTGAAACTCATATTGCTTCAGCAATTTGTTTTTTACTGGTAGACGGCTCCCATAAGCCCTCCGGACTCTTTGTCGAACATTATATCAAACGATTTTTAAATAAACAAGTTTTAGCTGTTTTCACTCACTAACATCTCATAGAAGTTGAAAAAACAACAAATAATTATTGCGCTGTTGCGCTTTGGATGAAGTAATATAGTAGCACAAAGCATTTATCCGTATGCACCCTGGAAATGTAAAGAAGCGCTTAACTTTTGTGAGCGCTAGATAGTTACAATACTATATTGCCATTTATCGACGTTGGGTTAGTCGTTTCACCTTGATTTATACTCTTGCGCGTTTCCACAATACTCCCGCGCGTTTCCTCGGGGGTGGGTGCAAATTCTCCTGCTATTTATAACCTGAGACATAATCATCCAATTTCCTCACGTCCAATCAAAATACCAAATGCTGAAAAAGTCCAGAAAGTCTGGGCTTTTCGCATAGAAAAAGTACTCACGAATTGTATCATTTCGTGAGTACTTAGCTGGAGGCGCCACCCGGAATCGGACCGGGGATGAAGGTTTTGCAGACCTCTGCCTTACCGCTTGGCTATGGCGCCAGATGCTGTTGAGATTGGAGCGGGAGACGGGGCTCGAACCCGCCACCTCAGCCTTGGCAAGGCTGCGCTCTACCAAATGAGCTACTCCCGCAGGGAACTGGTGCCTCAGAGTGGACTTGAACCACCGACACAGGGATTTTCAGTCCCTTGCTCTACCAGCTGAGCTACCGAGGCAAGAAAATGGCGACCCGGAGGGGATTTGAACCCCTGACTTCCAGCGTGACAGGCTGGCGTGCTAAACCGCTGCACTACCGGGCCAACAGAACAAAAAATGGTGGGAACAACAGGGCTCGAACCTGTGACCCCTTGCTTGTAAGGCAAGTGCTCTCCCAGCTGAGCTATGCTCCCCCAAACATCACAAATGCAAAAATAAGTATAGCGGATTGAGGGGGTTGTGTCAACCGGAAAGAACCGCTTTTTCATCATAAAAAAACGGAAGGGGTTCCAACCCAGTTCATAGGAAAGTTGGGGCGTTACGTTGCGCGTATCCTGCTGCAAGAGCCGCGGCGTGATTCCGCTTTCAATACCGGAGGAAATTCAGCTGTTTTTTCAGAAACACCCGAAAGGCCGTTGCACAAGGCGTGGAAATGATATATAATGTGACAACTTCAACCGAAACATTCCCCGTTCTGACTGTATACGGCAAGAAGGAGGCAGTGGAGATGGAAACAATAAACAAGCGAAACACGAACACGAGAAACCTGGCGCGTGCCGGCATCCTGTGCGCGCTGATTATCGTGATGACGTTTGTTCCATACACCGGCTACATCTACTATGGCCTCATTGAAATTACGACGCTGCATATCGTGGTCGCGGTAGGGGCGGTGCTGCTCGGCTGGCAATATGGCGCGGTGCTTGGCCTGGTATGGGGTATCACATGCGTTTTGCGTGCGCTGACGAATCCGCTCTGGGCGCCGTTTATTAACCCCCTGATCTCCGTTGTGCCGCGTGTGTTCGTTGGCGCGGTCGGCGGATTGGTTGCGCAGGGACTCCGAAAGCTCAAGGTGCGTTCCGGTCTCGTTGCCGGAATTTCCGCCGCGGCGGCAACGCTGACGAATACCGTGCTCGTGCTCTCCGCGTTGAAACTGTTTTCCACCGTACTCACGGGCATGCCGCTGTTCGGTACGATTTACGCGACCCTCATCGGGCTTAACGGTTCGATTGAACTCATCGCGGCCATTCTTCTTGTGCCGGTGATCGTTGCCGCAATCAAACCGCATGAACTGGTGCTTGGGATCGATATTGGCGCTTCCACCACGAAGTTCGTGCTGGTCAAAAACGGCAAGTGCGTCCGGGAATACCGCAAACCGGATGAACAGAGCTTTGAGGATGCGTTGGATTCATTTGGCTATGCGGGGGTTCGCCGTATTGCGCTGACCGGCGTTGGCGCTTCGTACATCAAAGGGAATCTTCGCGGAATTCCCACCGTGCGCAAGGACGAGTTTGCTTCGGTAGCGCGGGGGGCTTCCAAACTTTCCAAGAAATTCAATATGCTTATCGTCAGCGTTGGCACGGGCACGTCGTTTACGCGGATGACGCCGATTCGCGCCTGGCACGTTGGCGGCACCGGCCTTGGCGGCGGCCTCCTGAAGGGACTTAGCGGCAGGCTCTGTAAAACGAACGACATGGACGAACTGCAGAAGCTCGCGGCCAATGGGGACCTGCACGAAATCGACCTCCAGCTGATGGATGTTTGCGAGGGCACGATTTCGTATCTCAAGCCGAACACCACGGTTGCCAATATGAGCAAGCTGAATGAACAAACCGCCTGCGCGGATCTCGCGGCGGGCTTATGCAACATGATCTTTCAGGCAATCGGCGTAATGGCTGTGTTCGCGGCCAAGCGGCGGTTCACTCGAACTATTGTGCTCGTCGGTACCATATCAGACTGGCCAATTGCGCAGCGCAGTCTGAGTGAGGTAGCGGCGCTGCATCGCGTGAAGTTCATCGTGCCCGATCACGCCGCGTTTGCAACGGCAATCGGCGCTGCGCTGTTGGAATAGCAAACCAGCATCGAACGCTCAGATCTACAGGGCGCGGCGACGCGCTCTTTTCTGGTTCGGGCATAACAAGGATAGGAGGAAATGTGAAACACTATCAGGTGGCCCTCTTGGGCTTTGGAACGGTTGGAAGCGGCGTGTACCGCGTACTCAGCGAAAACGGCGCGCAGATCACGCACCGCGAGGGGATCAACATCTCCGTGAAGCGAATTCTGGTTCGGGATTTTGAGCAAGAACCAAACCTGCATCTTGCGCCAATGGAACTGTATACCACGTCGTTTGACGATATCGTAAACGATCCGGAAATCGACATTGTCGCCGAATGTATGGGCGGCATCGAGCCGGCGCGCTCGTTCATACTGCGCGCGCTGGGCGCCGGAAAGACGGTAGTAACCTCGAATAAAGAGGTTATGAGTAAGCACTGGCCCGCGTTTGAGCAGGCGGCGAAATCAACCGGCGCGGGACTGTATCTCGAAGCGACGGTCGGCGGCGGCATTCCGATTCTGCGTACGATTCTCGACTCCATGCAGGCGAACAACATTTCGCGCGTGATGGGCATTATCAACGGCACGACGAACTATATTCTAACGCAGATGACGGAGAGCGGCAGGAGCTTTGAGGAAGCCCTGAAGGAAGCGCAGGCGCTCGGTTACGCGGAGGCGAACCCCACGGCGGATGTAGAGGGCTATGATGCGATGTATAAGCTCTCCATTCTCTCCTCCATGGCGTTTCACGCGCATATGCCGATCGAGGTTATCTACCGCGAGGGGATTACGAAGCTCACCCCGGCGGACTTCGAGACTGCGCGTCTGCTGGGCTATACGATCAAGCTGCTTGCGATCGGGAAAAAAGCGGGAAAGCGTATTGAGGTGCGCGTCCATCCGACCATGATACCGAATACGCATCCGCTTGCGAGCGTACGCGGCGTGTTTAACGCCATCTTCCTCACGGGTCATGCCGTGGATGATATCATGCTCTACGGGCGCGGTGCAGGCTGTATGCCAACCGCCAGCGCCGTTGTCAGCGACATCGTCTATGCCTGCCATCATGATCAGCGGCATCACTATATGACGTTTGTCAACGAGGAGAGTATCAGCAATGAGATAACCCTCGTTTGCGATTTCATCTGCATTTACAGCATTCGACTGAAGGTTGCGGACAAGCCGGGCACCATGGCGGCGATCGCGGCGGCGTTTGCCGAGCAGGGCGTTTCGCTCAAGAGCGTGATTCAGCTTGGCGAGCCGGACGGTACTTCGGCGCGGATTACGTTTATTACGCACGCGGCGAGCGAGTTTGCCGTGCGGGACTCGCTGAAAAAGATTGAAGCACTCGACTGTGTCAGCGCGGTGGAAAGTGTCATCCGCGTGGAGGAGTAAGCTTTCAATTCTTGGAAATAACACTTGCAATGAACGGCTAGCTTCGCTATAATGTTCGTTGCGAGCGCTGATGTAGCTCAGTCGGTAGAGCACCTCATTGGTAATGAGGAGGTAGACAGTTCGAATCTGTTCATCAGCTCCAAATAGAAGAAACAGCATCCCAAACGGGGTGCTGTTTTTTTAAGCGCGTTAGGAAGCTTTTTACCTCCGATTTCGATTCTTATAGACCTCTCTCAAGATCTCTTTAAAAATGGAAAGGACGCTTGACATTTTGCTCCAACGTGTTATACTCTGTCCATGGAAAGCAAACTTTCCATTCGGAGGTGAGGAGACGTGAAAAATCGCTTGGAGGAGCTGCGTAAACAGCGCGGCATCAAGCAGGAGGAACTCGCCGCCGCGCTGGAAGTTTCGCGGCAGACGATCGGTTCGCTTGAGAACGGGCGTTATAACCCGTCGATCCTGCTGGCGTTCAGGATTGCGCGCTATTTCGGCGTTGGCATAGAAGAGATTTTTATCTACGAGGAGGAAACAATATGAAAAAGAATATTGGGAACGTGATTGCCTTAATCGTTGGACTGGTTTTGCTTGGGTCGGGCTTGTTTCTGATCCGGGCATATCCTGTCGAGCAGGGCGTTCTGCGGGCGCTGCCGTATGTTTGCATCGGCCTCGGCTGCGGTCTGTTTGGGCAGGGGGTCAGCGGCTTTGTGAACCGCGCGGTGCTCAAAAAGAACCCCGAAATCGCGAAACAACAAGAGATTGAGCAGAAGGACGAGCGCAATCAGGAGATTGCCAGCCGCGCGAAGGCGAAGGCATACGACGCGATGATCTTCGTGTTCGGTGCGCTGATGGTCGCGTTTGCGCTGATGGGGATAGATCTCGTTCCGGTGCTGCTGCTCGTGGGGGCTTATCTTTACGTGGTTGGCGTTGGTATTTACTATCGCTGTAAGCTCGAAAAGGAACTGTAGGCCGAACAAGCCCTTTTAAGTGGAACACAAAAACCCCTGGATTGCGTAACGGCGATCCGGGGGTTCCATTTTTACATGGCTCAAAGATTCTCGTCCGGCAAAGCATCCTCGTCCGTTCGGTTGGCCTGGTTTGTCATAACCTGTTTCCGCCTGCCGGTCAGTCGAAGAATCCCATAGGTTGCCGCGCCAAACAGCGAGATGATGCCGATGTATTGCGCAATCAGCAGCGCGGCATTGACCGATCCGCCCTCTTCACGTTCTTCTCTGCCGCCAAATGCGCCGTTTTCACCGCCCTGTGGCGGTTGCGCGTCATTCCCGGCAGAAGCCTCCGGAAGCTCGCTTAAATCGGTTGGACGGTCTCCTGCGGAGCCGTCGAGCGCGATCTCGCCGTTTGGCTGGAAATTCCCATGGGAAAAGCTGGCTGCCTGCAGCGGCGCGGCCAGATAGCTTAAAAACGAAGTGGCAAACAGACTGTAACCGCCAAACGCGATTAAGGCTGCGAGTACGACGCAAAGCGCAATCTTCGCAACCTTGCTTGCGCTTTTTTTTACGAGTTTTCCGAAGATATACTCCGCGTGCAGGCCAAGGTGCACGCCCATCAGCAGGATGGCGAATGCGGAGGCAAAATAGTGCAGCGCTTTGAAATTCCCCGCAACGCGCAGCGAGAACACGACTTTACTGATGAGCACGCCGGTTACGCCGATGGCAAGAAACGCGAGCAGCAGCAGTGCGTCCACGATATAGCGTGCGCGGACAAGCCCCGGCGTGTTTCTGGTAAACAGGCGCCTCGTGGCTGCGCCGATCCACTTTGCGTTCACGAGATGATGAATTAAAAATAAGCCGATTAGCGCAAGCCCGCCGATCTCATGAAACGCCATGCTGATAACCTGCTTTTTATACATAAGTACGAGCAGTACAAGCATGACCGCATCCAGCAGGAGTTTGAGGATGCGGACCTGCTTCGCGTTCGGATGCTGTTTTGATTGCGTTTCCATATTTTGAAGCGCTCCTTTAAATTGATGCGTTCAGAATACAGAAGAAATATGGCAGGGCGGATGGAACGAATGCGACACTTTTTTGGCAGATCGCGGCATTTTGCGCAAAAAACCGCGCTTTCCGGCGCGGTTTTTGAATCGCTGCTTAATTATTTATTTGTAGATCATACCGACGAGCGCGTTGGTCCAGCTTACGGGAAGGAACTTTGCCAGCGCGACGAAGATTTTGTACTGCGCGCCGACAGTACGCAGCGCGCGCGGATTCTTCTCATTTGCGGCGTGAACGATGGCTTTTGCGACCAGTGAAGGGGGCATGCCGTTCTGCTCGTCGTGCTCCATAACGGCGACGGCGTGTTCGAGCGCGCTGCCATAAACATCCCCGCCCGCGAGGCTTTTCTTCCGCGCTGCGGTAAAGCCGGTTTTCACGTCACCGGGCATAACGGCGCAGACCTTCACACCGAACGGTTTCACCTCGTTGCGAAGCGAAAACATCAGGGCGTTGGTTGCGGATTTCGTTGCGCTGTAAAACGCCTGAAACGGAATCGCGATCGGCGCGGCAACGGAGCTGACGAGCACGATATGCCCTTTCTTCTGTGCGCGCATGCTTGGCAGCACCGCCTGAATGCAGTGCAGCGCGCCAAAGAAATTGACGTTCAGCTGCGCATATGCATCCGATGGATCGGTGAATTCCACCGCGCCGGAGATGCCGAAACCCGCGTTGCAGACAAGCAGATCGATCTGCCCCTGCTCGCCGAGCACCTGGGATACCGCGGCGCGTATCTGCGGCGCGTCCGTTACGTCCGCCGTGATATGGCGGATGTGATCCGCGTCCGAACCGCCGCGGCTGAGTTCGTAGACCGTGTATCCGTTTTGCGCCAGCAATTCGGCCGTCGCTTTGCCAATGCCGCTGCTGCCGCCCGTTAGTATACAAACGCGCTTCATTTGGCTTCCTCCGTCAGCACGCTTGCCATGATGTCCATTGCCTCGTCAAGCAAAGGCTCCTTCAGCGTTGCCATATAGCTCGTGCGGAGCAGGCACTCCGAGGCGGGCGTTGCTGGCGGAAGGACAGGATTGACATAAACGCCTGCGTCGTAGAGCATTTTAGCAATGGTCAGCGTCCGAATGGTCTCGTAGGTGTAGATTGGGATAATCGGGATATCCGCCGTGTATTTATGCGGAATGCCGCGTGCGACGAGACCCGCCCGCGCGTAGCGGCAGAGTTCCTGCAGACGCGCAACACGCTGCGGTTCGCGTTCCAGCACACGCAGTGCCGCGAGCGCGCAGGCGCAGTTTGCGGGCGTCATAGAGGCGGAGAAGATGAAGGGCCGCGAGCTGTGACGAACGAACTCGGAGGCCTCGTAACTTGCGGCCATGTAGCCGCCGAGACTGGCAAGCGATTTGCTGAAGGTGCCCATGTAGACATCCACGTCGTCTTCCAGACCGAAATAGCTCGCGGTTCCGCGGCCGCCTTTGCCGAGAACGCCGAGGCCGTGCGCATCATCCACCATGACCCTGGCGCCGAACTGCTTTGCCAACGCGACGATTTCCGGCAGTTTGGCGATGTCCCCGCCCATGCTGAAGACGCCGTCCGTTACAATGAGCTTTCCCGCCGAATCGGGAATCTGCTCCAGCGTGTGCCGCAAATGCTCCATATCCGCGTGACGATAGCGAACCATGGTGCCGAGTGAGAGGCGGCAGCCGTCGTAGATGCTCGCGTGGTTTTCCTTATCGCAGATCACGTAGTCGTTTTTTCCGATCAGCGCGCTGATGATGCCGAGGTTGCTCTGAAACCCGGTGGAGAAGGTAACGACCGCTTCCTTATTCAGAAAGCGCGCCAGCTCTTGCTCGAGTTCCAGGTGCATGCGGAGCGTACCGTTGAGAAACCGGGAACCGGAACAGCCGGAACCGTACGTTTCCAGTGCTTTTACGCCCGCCTCGACCACCTCGGGGTGAATGGTCAGTCCGAGATAGTTGTTGGAACCAAGCATGATGCGGCGTTTGCCCTCCATTTTGACCTCAACGTCCTGCCGCGATTCCAGCGCGTGGAAGTAGGGATAGATGCCCGCTTCGCGCGTTTCCTTGACCGCGGTCATTCGGCCGCACTTTTCAAACAGATCCATGGAACGAGTACCCCCAATTCGATTCTTGCTTGTTCGTTTTCCCGTCGTGGGAGGGATGGCAGACCCGCGTGAACAAAGCCGCGCGGACGGTCAGGCCTTCGCGGCCAGGTGCTGATTCAACTTGCCAAAGAGCTTGCCGAGCAGAAGGATTTCCGCTTCGGTAAACGAAGCGAGCGCAAAGGAGACCGCGCTCTTCATATCCGGCAGCTGGCGCCCGTAGTAGTCGAGGAACTTTTTCGTGACGCAAAGATGCGCTTCGCGGTGGTCCTCGTCGCTTGAAATACGTTCCAGATACCCTTTGGCAACGAGCGAGGTTACTTTATAGGAAGCGTTTGGCTGAGAAATACCGATGAAATCCGCAAATTCACCGATGGTTGGATGATCGAGCAGATAGATTACCTCCGCGGAGAACGCTTCCGTCGCGCTGAGGCTGCCCGCCTTTTCACGCAGCTGCCCAAAGAGGTTGCGGTAATGCGAAAGCCGGAGATTGCGGTAAAGATCCGATACCGCTTCCAGAAGCCCGGACATGCCCAAACGGATCACCTTCCTTCTGAAAAATTACGGCAAAAATACTTAAATATTTTTATGTATTTTACCAGACGAGGCGGACAGTGTCAAGCAAGAGTGTATTAACAGTACAAAATAAAGCCCGCTTATCGATGGCAGACATCGCAAGCGGGCGCAGATTGTTATGGCTGAAGGGTGGATTTAATCCGGAATAATCTCCGGCTCGCCGAGATCCTGACCGAAGGTTTCGACGCGGATGCTCTTGACCTTCTGTTCGACGACGGGTTTGTTGTTGATGCCGGTCACGCAGTTGGCAATCGCGTCCACCGCTTCCATGCCTTCAACGACCATACCGAATGCGGCATAGTCCTTATCCAGATATTTCGCGTCGCCATGCAGAATAAAGAACTGACTGCCCGCCGTGTCGTATGCTTCGGGCGGGTTATACGGGTTTCCCTGGCGCGCCATGCTGACCACGCCGCGCTCGTGGGACAGGGGATTGGGGTGTTTGTTGTTGGCAAACTCGCCTTTAATGCGATAGCCGGGGCCGCCAAGGCCGGTACCTTTCGGATCCCCGCCCTGAATGACGAACTGCCGGATAACGCGGTGGAACACCGTCCCGTCGTAAAACCCCTTGTTGGCAAGGGAGACAAAATTCCGCACCGTGTTCGGGGCGATGTCGAAATACAATTCGAGCTTAATGATACTTCCGGTTTGCATTTCAATGGTGGCAACGGGTACTTTGGTAATCAAATGTTCATCCTCCGGATATAAGAAAAATACGCATGCGCGGCGCGGGGTACGGCGCCCAACGCTCCTATTTTCGTTGATTCCGGCGCGAAAGTCAATGAACGATTTGTTATATTTATAGGAACGTTTTTTCAGCGTTCCGTTTCTGAAAAAATCGGCGGTGACCACGCGAAAGCAATTGAAGTGCCCGGATTTATGGTACAATAAAAAAGCATCTTGCGGCGAATACTGCGCCGCAAATGATAAAACCGACCAGGAGGCGTGCTATGGCGTATATGGCAAGCGAAACGCGATATGAGGGAATGTCCTACCGCCGTTGCGGGGAAAGCGGGCTAAAACTCCCGCTGCTCTCGCTGGGACTCTGGCATAACTTTGGCGCCGGAGATGATTACGAAACGATGAAGCGTATGTGCCTGACCGCCTTCGACCAGGGCGTTACGCATTTTGACGCCGCGAATAATTACGGTCCGCCCGCGGGCAGCGCGGAGGAAAACCTGGGTCGTATTCTGCGCGGGGAGCTTGCCGCTTATCGGGACGAGATCGTCGTGAGCACCAAGGCGGGCTACTCTATGTGGCCGGGGCCTTACGGGGACCATGGAAGCCGGAAATATATGCTTGCGAGTCTCGACCAGAGCCTCAAGCGCCTGGGGCTGCCGTATGTGGATATCTTCTACCACCATCGCATGGATCCGGAAACTCCGCTGGAGGAAAGCATGCTTGCGCTGGAAGCGGCGGTGCGCAGCGGGCGGGCGCTTTATGCGGGAATTTCCAACTACGACGCGAAAACCGCGCTGCGCGCGGCGGCGATTCTGCGCGAACTGCGTTGCCCGTTTGTACTCGACCAGGTGCGGTATTCCATCTTTGACCGGCATATTGAACCGGACGGGCTGGAGCAGGCGGCGCGCGAGGGCGGTTTTGGCCTCATCGCGTTCAGCCCGCTGGCGCAGGGCATGCTGACGGACCGCTACCTCAACGGCGTACCGCAGGACAGCCGGATCGGCAAGGGCGGTCCGTTTCTGAAACGGGAACAGCTAACCGAAGAACGGCTCGGCCAAATCCGCGCGCTCAATGTGCTGGCGCAGGAGCGTGGACAGACGCTTTCCGAACTTGCGCTGAGCTGGGTTTTGCGCAGCGGCGCCGTAACCAGCGTTCTGATTGGCGCTTCATCCCCGGAGCAGATTCTTCAAAACCTCGGTATTTTGGCTGCGCCCGCGTTTTCGGCGGAAGAGCTGCTTCGCATCGACGCAATCACCGGCACGATCGCGTGAACGCACAGCGCTGCTTGCCGGAGGCGATGCCACCATGTCGGATACGCGGGCGCGGCTGATGCGGATTCGCGCATACCTGTTAGAGAATACGGACGCGCGGCATCCCGTTTCGCTGCGGGAGCTCTGCGCGGGGCTCGAACGCGCGGGAATCGAGTCGGATGCGCGCGCAGTACGCCGGGATTTGGCCGCGCTGCAGGAAAACGGGTTGGACGTCCGTTCACGCAGAGGGGAAGGCAAAGAATTCTTCACGGGGGAACGCACCTTTGAGGTCGCCGAGCTTCGCCTGCTGATGGATATGGTTCGCGCAAGCCGCTTTCTTTCACAGGCACGTACGGAATCGCTGCTGAAGAAACTGGCCGGGTTATCCGGCAAACACGAACGGACGCTGCTTGCGGCACCGGGCGGCGGACAGGATTCCCTGCAGGCGGGAAATGAGGACGCGTTTCGCAACATTGAGCGAATCCTGTCGGCACAGCAGGGCGGAAAGAAGGTATCGTTCGTTTACTGTGAGTATTCGACGAAGAAGGTGCTGCTTCCGCGGCGGGACGGGCAGGCATACGTTGTTAATCCCTGCATGCTGCTCTATGCGGAGGATCGGTATTACCTGATTGCCGATCACCCCGCGCACGAGGGACTTGCGCATTACCGCCTGGATAAAATGAAGCGGCTTACCATGCTGGCGGAAAACGCCGCGCCGCAGGATGCCTCGTTTGATCCGGCCGCGTATGCGCGCAGCCTGTTTTCCATGTATCCTTCCGAACAGCGCTGGGTTCGGCTCTCATTTGACCGCGCGCTGATCGGGGCGATGATCGATCGATTCGGCTCAAATGTACCGATGGAGCAAACGGACGAGCGGAGCTGCTCGCTCTATGCGCCGGTGCGCGTGGGAGCGCCGTTTTTCGGTTGGGTTTTTCAGTTTTGCGGCGGAGTTCGAATCCTCGCGCCACAAGACGTGCGCGAACGGATGCTGCTCATGCTTGAAGCCGCGCGGCCTTGCGTTGGCGCCTGGCCGGACGAACCGGCGAAGAATCAAATTTAAAATCCGGAGGATGATCCGACGTGTTTCATATAGTGCTGGTTGAACCGGAAATTCCGCAGAACACCGGAAATATAGCCCGAACTTGCGCCGTTACGGGAGCGAGCCTCCATCTTGTCCGCCCGCTCGGCTTTTCGCTGGACGATAAGCAGCTCAAGCGCGCGGGGCTGGACTACTGGAACGAGCTCGACGTTTCGTATTACGACAGCTTTGCCGAAGTGGAACAAAAGCATCCGGACGCGCGCTTTTTTTTACTTTCGACACACGCGAGGCGCAGCTACGCACAAGCGCGGTACCGGGACGGGGATTTTCTCGTCTTTGGAAAGGAAACGGCGGGGCTCGGCAACGCGCTGCTTACGCGAAGGAGTGAGGATGCGGTTCGTATTCCCATGCGGGAGGGGCTGCGGTCGCTGAACCTGAGCAACTCCGTTGCGCTTGTTCTCTACGAGGCGCTGCGCCAAACCGGTTTTCCGGGACTGACGGTGTAACTACGAATGCCGCGGCGGACGGCGGGCGCTGCGCCGGTGGTTGCGTACCCGGAAAATCCGGTGAAAAGGCTCGTTTCATGGAAAATAAGGCTTGCGCGACAGGAATGCGCGTGGTAATATAGTTCTGTTCGATTTTTAGCAAGGAGGTGGACTACTCGCATGGGTAAGTACTGTGAAGTCTGCAAAAAGGGTGTCATGTCCGGCAATCTGGTCAGCCACTCCAACCGTAAGACCAAACGCGGCTGGGCGCCGAACATCCAAAGCGTGCATGTCGTCGTGGACGGGAAGCCGGACAAGATGAATGTTTGCACGCGGTGCCTCCGTTCCGGCAAGGTGAACCGCAGCATCTAAGCTGATTACAGCGAATTGCAGCAAAGACATAACCTCTTTTTAAGCGGATTGCCTGCTTGAAAAGGGGTTTCTCTTTTTCCGGCTGGCGTTGGTTGCTGCTATCCGCGCTCTTCTCTGCGTGCGCCATGCCACAGTTGCGAAAACTTGCAATTTTCGTTATAATATCTAATTATGCCGTGATTCAATTCGGCGCAACGGGAGGCAGGAAAAAATGGAGATGGACAGAAAAGCAGGAATGAAAACCTGGATTTTTCCGCTCTGTCTGCTGCTTTCCGCAGTTTTTCTGCTGATCTGCACGAAGAGTTCGCCGCTCTACCCGCTCAACGACTGGGTCGATACGAATATTTACTTCACCATCGGTAAAGGGATGATGCGCGGGTATGTGCCGTATGTTGACCTTTACGATCAGAAAGGGCCTGTGGCGTTCCTGCTTTACGGGCTTGCTTCGCTGGTTTCCGATACGTCGTTCTTTGGCGTTTATCTGTTGGAGATACTGGCGTTTTCCGGGTTTCTTTTCGCGTCCTACCGGACGATATCGCTCTATACAAAACGCGCCGCCTGGGCGCTGCCCGTGCTTGCCTTTTGTGTGCTGGGAAGCATGAGCTTTTCGCATGGCGGCAGTCTCGAAGAGCTTATGGCTCCGCTGCTGGCCTTTTCCCTGTACGATACGATTCGCTATTTTAAGACCGCGTACCCCAAACCGGCTTCTTATGGGATGGTTGCGCGAAACGCGGCGTTCGCAGGCGTTTTGCTCTTTGGAAAATTCACCCTGCTTGCGTTTTATATTGCCTGGATGGGCGTTATTGCCGTTTCACTGCTCGCCGCCCGCCAATGGAAGCGCGCGGTCGGCGCAAGCTTATTGTTTCTTTGCGTAATGTTTGCCACGGGAATTCCATGGCTGATCTATTTCGGCGCAAACGGTGCGCTGGAGGAGTTCTTTCATTATTATTTTTATCAAAACATGTTCGGCTACTCCTATCTGGAGGATCCCGTTTGGCTGAACATGATAGTTGCGGTCGTCAAAGGCGTTGGTGCGTTCTTCTATCGCAATCCGCAGATTTCGCTGCCGATCCTGCTGGGCTTCGGCTGGATTCTGACCAGAAAACGCGAAGCGGTGCGGCTCGTGGAGAAGATCAACCTTGTGCTTCTTTTTGGGCTGCTGGCGCTCGGCATCTACATGGGTGGACAGGGATACCGGTATTACGGCCTTGCGCTGACGCCGTTTCTTGCGCTCGGCTTCATCCCGATCCTGCAATTCGTGGATTCGAACATGAAACAACCGCGAAACAACAGGATTCGGCCGATGCTTTACGCGGGGATTGCCGTGCTGTCGCTGGGAGCCGCGTTTCTGACCACAAGCAACCGGTATCTGCTTCTTTACCCGTACGAGGAAACGCCGCAGGCGCGCTTTGCCTCGATCATGCGCGAGCGAAAGACGGAACCGGAGATTTCCCTGTTCTGCTTTGCGTTTCCGGACGGCGGATTTTACCTTGCGGCGGATGTGATCCCCGCCTACCGGTACTTTGCGACCTCCAACGTCGGGCTACCCGAAATCGGGCGGGAACAGGCGCGCTATCTGCAGGAGCGAAGCGCGGAATTTATCATAACACGCAATCGCGGCGAGACGCAGGAAGGCTATCGCCTGCTGGATACTCAGGTATTTTGGAGTGAAGGATACGATGACGAATATCGCTTATTCCAGCGCGCAAACTAAGCGCGCGGCAAACCGAACCGTATGGATTCGCGCGGCGGCTGCGCTGCTGCTTTGCGCGCTTGCGTTGACCCTTGCCGGATGCGACCTGTTTAAGGACCGCTCCGCGACCGAACTGGTGATTTCCGATGCGGCGGAGATCGATGTGGACGATCTGGTGAAATACGAGAGCCTGGCGCTGCTGGATCTTCGCGCGGCGGCGGTTGAGCCGGACCTGTACCGGCAACTGCAAACCGCCATGCCGAAATGCCGCATTCTCTGGAGCGTACCCATCGGTTCGCAGCGGTTTGACAACCAGCTTACCGAGCTGACGCTGCCCGCGGATACGGATGCGGAAATGCTGGAGCTGCTGAACTATTTTCCGAATCTTTCGCGCGTGGACGCCCGCGCGTGCAGCTGCTATGACGCGCTGATGAGCAAGAGCATAGAGATGAGCACCGTTTCGTTCGTCTGGCAGGTTGCGATTGCGGATGTCACCGCGCTGAGCACGGATGCCGCGCTCGACGTCTCCGGCAAAACCGTTGGCGGAGGAGAAGCGCTTATGACCGCGCTGGCGCATTTGCCTTCGCTGACAAGCGTGGATATGACCGAGACGGACGTTTCCGAGGCGGATGCGGAAGCGCTCGGCGTGCGCTTTCCGGATATTGAATTCTTGCGCACGCTGGATGTCTTTGGCGTTAAGGTGAATTCGGACGCGACAACGCTGGATCTGACGGGCGCGCAGTCGCTCGACGACACGGCGCTGATTGATAAACTTGCGCCGCTGACAAAGCTGACCAGCGTGAACCTTGCGGGACAGACCCTGTCGTTTGATACGATGGCGGCGCTGAAGGAGCGGTATCCCTTTATTCAATTCTCGTTTACCTTCGAGCTGTTTGGCCAGCAGCTAACGCCCGAAACGACCGAACTGGACCTAAGCGGACAGACGTTTACGGAGGTTCAGCAGGTCAGCGAGGGGCTGATGCATCTGCCTGCCCTAGCCGCCTGCAACCTCTGCGGCAGCGGGCTGACGAACGAGCAGATGCTGGAACTCAAAGCGGCTTTTCCGAACGTGAAGTTCGTTTGGTATGTGGACATCGGAGCCTGGCGGGTACGTACGGATATTGAGGCATTCTCTACGGCAAACCACAAGACTTTTCCAAGCGGCGCGGGCGAGTACACCGGCGACGGCAGAACCTCGCTGACGAACGAGGAGACGGCGATGCTCCAGTACTGTACCGACCTCGTTTATCTTGACCTTGGCGGCAACAAGATTTCCGACGTGTCGTTCGTTCAGTATTTACCTAAGCTGCGCGTCCTGATTCTGGCGACCAACAAGATTACGGATATCACGCCGCTTTCCGGTCTGGCGGAACTGGAATACCTCGAACTGTTCATCAACTACGTTGCGGACGTCAAACCGCTTTCGGGCTTGAGCAAACTGGCCTACCTCAATATTGCCCGAACGGGCGTTACGGATGTGACCCCGCTCGAGTCGATGAAGCAGCTCAAGATGCTCTGGATTATGAACAACAAGATTGAGGATGCGAATCTGAAAACGCTTGCCGAAGCGCTGCCGGATTGCACCATCTCTACGCGGGGATCCAACTCCACTGCGAATGGCTGGTACGACACGGAGATCTATCGCGAGTTCCGGGAGAAGTCCGGCCTGCCGGAGTAACGGGTCTTTCAAGGTACGCGAATGCTCCAAGCGGGCGAAGAGACGCGCGGCTTTGACCGGCTTGGGAGGACAAGACAGGAAAGGGAAACGAAGTATGAATCGTACGCTGCGTGTTCTGACACTGCTCATTGCGCTGCTGCTTTGCCTTACCGTTTGCCCCGCCGCGCTGGCGGACGGAGAGGGGGAGTCCGCCCGGGATCTCACCGCGGACTGCGCAATTGTTATGCCGGAAGCGCTGCAGGAGAAAGCTCACCGGATTACGGACGGATGGATTGAGAGCTATCAGGCGTTTTCCGCCAAGCATACGCTGGAGATTAACCTGCCTGCCGATCAGGCGGCGCAGGGGGTGTATTTCGAATGGTATACCCTGCCAAAGGATTATTTACTGGAGGAGTACGACGCGACGGGTACGCTGGTTTCCAGCTATGAAAAACAGCCGTTCGTGAACTGCTATTTTCCGATTGACGAATCAGTTACACGGCTGTCGCTCGTTTTCCATTCCGACGCGGAGCTTTCCGATCTTCGCATCTATGGGGCTGGAACACTGCCGGCGGATATCCAGCGCTGGGAACCGACGCTGGAGACGGCGGATATGCTCTATATCGCTTCCACGCCGCAGGCGGCGGTGACGGACTTTTTCGGTGTGCTCGCGGCATATACGGTGGAACATGAGATTCCGTCCGCGCTCGTTGTGCTGGCCAGAGAGACCAGAACCATGCAGGAAGGTCTGCTCGCAGGGCTCTGGAAACTCGGAGTGGCCAATTATCCGCAGTTTGGATCGTTCGAAAGTTTAAATAACGAATCATATAAACGGGTACGCGGTTTCTGGGGCGTTGGGACGACAACGAAATTCGTTCAGTCCACACTTGCGCGGTACAACGCGCGTATTGTGCTGACGCATACTCCGGGCGACCTTGCCTACGACGCCGCCGCGCGCTATTGCGCGGAGGTGGTGCAGAACGAACTGGCACAGCGCGGCGAGGACGACTATACGAGCGTTCAAAAGCTCTATCTCGCTTCCCCGGAAGGCGCGACTACGCTGGATTGGAGCAAGCCGCTGATTCTATTCGACGGTGAGTCCGCTCTCGAGGCGGCAAACGAGGCGTATACGGAAAATCCCGGCATGCAGGTGTTCCATAAAACGCTGAATCCCGCCGCGGTGTTCCAGCTGGATTATACCATGGTTGGCGAAGATACCGGCGCGGGCGATCTGCTCGAAAACATCGACACCGCCGCGTTGACGAACTATATCGTACCGACTCCCAGCCCAACGCCATCTCCGGAACCCACGCCGGAACCCACACCGCAGCCTACGCCGCAATCCCTGTTTCAGGAGGATACGCCGCAGACGCAGGAGTCGTCCGGCACGGCTGCCTTGGAGCGCTATCTGCTCCTTGGCGCCGCGGGGTTGCTGCTTCTCGGCGCGCTGATCGGGATTTGCGTTGCGATAGGGAAGGGACGCTACCTGACGGCACGATACAGCCTTGGGCGCGCGGTATTCGCGGCGTTCCTGCCACTGCTGATTACGGGCGCAATTGCGGCGGCGTTCCTGCTGTTTGTGCGTCCGCTGATTCTGGCACACTTTGCTTCACAGGCGCCGCAGGAAACGGTTGCCAGCGCAACGCCGATGCCGGCGGATACGCCGGAGTCCACGCAGGAACCGGTACAAGAAACGACGGAGCCGGAAGCGGAGACGACCGAGGACGCGGCTGCAAACACGGATGAAGCGAGCGACGCGGACGACCAGTATTTCCGTTCGGAGAGCGATCCGCCGGAGGTCGTTGTGGCCGACGCGGAGAACGGCCACTGGGAATACAGAACCGATACGCTTTCCATTCTTATCGATCGAACGATTGTGACCGAACCAAAGCTGAACCGTATCTATACGGCCGAAATCCGCATGCGCGGGGAAGACGCGTTTCGCACCATGCAGGCGGCGGAGAACCGAAACGGTATGGGATCGATCCATCCATGGGTGCTCGCGCGGGACGGACAATGCGTCCTGATGGTTACAGGGGATAACCTGATTCAGAGCGACGATGTGTATAAGGGCATCATCATCCGCGGCGGGATTGTCTTTCAGGATCGTAAGGCAGTTGGCTCCATGGCGATGTACCCCGATATGACCATGCGCCTGATCGACGCGAATTCTACGAATGCAAGCGAGCTGCTGATGGACGGCGCACGGGATGTATTCTCGTTTGGTCCCGTTCTGGTTTCGGACGGCGTGGTGAATTCGGCCGCGGCGGAACATCGCCTGAGCCGGAGGAATAATCCGAGGACCGGAATCGGCATGATTGAGCCGGGTCACTATATTGTCATTGTTGTGGACGGCCGCCAGCCGGACTACAGCGTCGGCATGCTGCTCGACGAGTTCGCCCAGCTTTTCGTAGAACACGGCTGCAAGGTTGCGTATAATCTGGATGGAGGCGTTTCGGCCTGCATGGTGTTTATGGGCGAGCAGCTGAACCGCCACGGGAACAAGCGCGTGGGCACCTATGAGGATTCCTACCAGCGCCGCATTCCGGACGGGCTTGCATGGGGCTATTCGGATCTGGTGCCGGATTCCGACGACCCGATCTACAACACAGGCACGAGCGAAGTGCCGACGCCGTGACGTCGGGGTTTGACCGCGCGAAGTATAAACAAGAGCCTGCCGATATGACGGACAGGCTCTTTCGATTTAATAAATTCGCTGATCAAGTATGATTTGCTCGAGGATTGTGCAGGCTTTACCTGCGGCGCCTGCGGCGCGGCGCGTTGAGAATCTGCATGGTAAGCAACACGATGCCAAACAGCAGGATGATGCCGCCGCAAATATAGACCCATGAGTATGTGCCGGCTGTATCGGGCTCCAGCAGCGTCTCCTCGGTGCCATTCGACTCGAACATGCGCGTTTTTCCGCTGTATTCGGCCTGAATCGGCGTATAGTTTCCGTCCCCCGCATGGCTGACCTTGATGGAGTAGGGTTCGCCCTCAAGCGCGGTGACCATAACCGAATAGGTATCGTTCAGCGTCCCCGCGGCGGGCGTAATCTTGCAGCCGGAAAGTTCAAAGTCGAGCGCGCCGGTTCCGCTGCCGCCGGTGAGGTGGATTTCAAACGAATCGCCGGAGTAAACGCTGTCTTTCCAGCCGGTGACGGCGAGGGTGGTCTGCGCAACGCCGGAGGTTGTGCCGCAAACGGTTTGCGGGGCAGCCGCTTCATAGGTTGCGTCGCCGGCCTTGTTGACGCTGACGGAATAATCCTTGCCCGCAAGCGGGAAGACCGAAATAACGTAGACGCTCGTTTCGCCGGACTTTAAACGCGCCGTGCAGCCCTCGTCCGTCGTAACGGTGGTGGCTCCGGTTCCGCTGCCGCCGGCGACGGTCATTTCAAACGAACTGCCCGCGGGAGCCGCTTCGTTCCATTGATCGACGCGAAGCGCGGGCTGAACGCCCTTGCCGCTCTGACCGTGGTAGGTGCGAGTCTCGGCGGACTCATAACGATTCGACCCATCCATCAGCGCGCTGAGCGAATAACCGCCCGCCGAGGTGACGGTGACGGTGTAGTTCGTTTCCGTCGTGCCGGTGGCCGGGGAAACGGTGCATCCGCTCGCAGCAAAGTTGATTGCCGCGCCGGCTACGCCGCCTGTAATGCGAATGGGGAATGAATCGTTGCAATTCTTCGTTTCCGCCCAGCCGGAAACGGCGAGCGAAGGAGAACCCGCCTTCTGCGCGATTCCGTTGGCGGCGGAGGATACGTCGAAGTACCCGTAGTTGCCGGGGCGCGTCGCGGTCAGCGCATAAGGCCCGACCGAGTCGATAGTAACCTGATATTCGTCCGAACCGAGTTTCTCAACGGAGCATCCGAGCGGGGTAAGCGAGATTGCTTCGTTCGTGCTCCCGCCGGAGATATGCGCGACAAAGGAATCCCCGCAACTGGCGTCTTCCACCCAGTCCTCAATACGGATCGGCGCCTGATTGGATTTGCTAGCGCAGCCGCTGAGCCGCGCGGAATAAGCGCTGTTATAGTTGCCGTTGCCGTCCATCATCGCGGTCAGCTCATATGCGCCGACGCGCGTAACCGTTATTTCGAACAATGTGTTCTCGTCGCCGACGGCGGGAGAAACCGTGCAGCCGTCGGTTTGGAACGTGATCGCGCCGCCGGTGCTGCCGCCGGAAACGCGAATGTTGAAGCGGTCGTAATAATCGCTTCCGCCGCCCCAGCCGTTGATGTTGAGCGGAAGCTGATCCGCCTTTCCGGCTACTCCGGTGCGCGTGACGCGGCGATCCTGCATGCTGTCCGACACAGCGGTAACGGAGTAGGAACCCGAACCGGTAATGGTTACGGTGTATACGCCGTCTCCGGCGCCGGTCTGCGGGAAGACGGTGCAGTTGGTTGCGGAAAACGAAACGGGTTCGTCCGAAGCGGCGCCCGAAAGCGTGACATCGAAACTATCCCCGCAGTTACGCGCGCCCTGCCAGGATTTTATCGCAAGCGCGTTCGCGTCCATGATGGAGAATTCGGATGCGCTGTTGTCAACGGGGGATTCCGAAGCAGGCTGGAACTGAACGATGTTCTCCTCCGGCGCCTGCGCGGCGGGCTCCGCCGGAGCCTCCTCCGCAACGCGGAAGGACTGCAGCAACGTCTTGGTTGCCGCGCTTGCGGGTTTATAAGCAAAAATAACGGCGAGGCCAAAGAATAAAATGAATGCGATAAATGTATATGCTCTGCGCTTGGCGCGCCTTTTTGCATAGCGAACAGACCGATCGCGGCTTGCGTTACGGTAGGGTGAAACGGCGTTCGAATTGCTGTACCTATCCGCCTGACCCATACGTTTCTCCCGAAATTTGTCTGTAAATACACCCACGAAAGAGCCCGGTTGCTCACCTTGCCACGATGTAACACAAACGTTACGATATATTCATGGAAATTTAATATTATACTATCGTTTTATGTACACATTGTCAAGGAAAACAATCAAATCCTAGTGCTTAATTTTAGTTCGCAACACAACGGGTTGGGGTTGTTGCGTTGCGTTCACAGATTATTTTCTTCTTAATTTTGGAGAATTCTGCATAAGAAACAGCTTGAAATCAGGCATGTGGGGAAGCAGTTTCACTTTTTATGCCAATTTGGTATAATGAGAACGAATTATGAATGAAAATTCACTCTTTTTGGCCTGTTTTGTGGTCGGGCCAGAGGGGTGTAAACAATACGGGAGGGCTCATGCTCCAGGTTATTCCGCTGGAAAAAGGGCGTGAAAGGCTGGCATCCGAGGCGGCGCTGCGCACGGTTCGCGCGGAACGTGCGGAATGGAATCGCGCTGCCGGGCGCGTGCTGGCGGAGGATATTGTGGCGGGCGAGGATCTGCCTGCGTTTTCGCGCGCGAGCGTGGACGGTTGGGCGGTGGTGGCCGCGGATACCTTTGGCGCGTCCGCCTCTCTGCCGGCGCTGCTACGGCTCGCGGGCGAGGTCAAAATGGGAGAGCACGCTTCGTTTGCGCTCCAGCCCGGATCATGTGCCGCGGTTTGGACGGGCGGAGAACTGCCGCGCGGCGCGGACGCGATGGTGATGCTGGAGGAGGCGGAAACGCTTTCCGGCGGAATCGTCGCGGTGGAAACGCCAACCGTACCCGGCCGGCACATTGTGTTTCGCGGCGACGACACGCGGCGCGGAACGGTCGTCTTTTCGAAGGGAAAGCGACTCTCCCCGCGCGATATCGGCGTGCTCGCGGCGCTTGGCGTCTCGAAGGTACCGGTTGCCAAGCGGCCGCGCGTTTGCGTGCTGTCCACGGGCGACGAGTTGGTCGATCCTTCCGAAACGCCGGTTGGCGCTCAGATTCGGGACTGCAACGGCCCCATGCTGACCGCCGCTTGCGAACGCGCGGGTGCGGAAGTGCTGCTGTGCAGCCGCGTGCCGGATGACGAAACGGAGCTTCTGGAACGAATGCGAAGCCTCGCGGAATACTGCGACCTTCTGCTGCTGTCCGGCGGCAGTTCGGCGGGCGAAAAGGACGCGGGGGTACGCTGTCTCGGCGCTTTGGGCGAGGTATTTTTCCATGGGCTGGCCGTAAAACCCGGAAAACCGGCGTTCGCGGGAAAAATCGGCGGCTCGCTGGTAATTGGGTTGCCGGGTCATCCGGCGGCGGCCTGCCTGATGTTCTGCGAACTGGTGCTGCCGTTGCTTGCCGCGCTGCAGGGGGAGATTCACTGGCAACGGACGCTTCCGGCGCGGCTCGCCGCCGCCGTACCCTCAAACCACGGGCGCGAGGAACTGGTTCCGGTTCTGCTTGCGGGGGAGGAAGCGAACCCGGTGATCAGCAAATCCGGCCTGATTGCCGCGCTTGCCCGCGCGGATGGATATATCCGGATTCCGCGGGATACGGAAGGGCTTTTAACGGGAGCGCGCGTTGACGTTATTCTATTTTAAACGAGGTTTTTATGTCGAACTATGAGTATTTAAGCAATACGCAGCTGAACGAAGCGCTGCGTTTGTACCTTACCTTTTTAGCAGAACGTGGGCTGACGCACCGCACCGAGCAGATCGAAACGGCGGAATCCTTTGGCCGCGTAAGCGCGCGCGCGGTTTATGCGCGGGTTTCCAGCCCGCACTATGCCGCCTGCGCAATGGACGGGATTGCGCTGACCGCTTCGCGCACCTATGGCGCAACGGAGACGACGCCCGTCTTTTTGCCCGAAAGCACGTTTTTGCGTGTGGATACCGGCGATCCGCTGCCGCAAGGCTGCGACGCGGTGGTGATGATTGAGGACTGTGTGGAGGGGAACGGCGGTATTACGCTGTTTACCGCCGCCGCGCCGTGGCAGCACGTTCGGCAGATTGGCGAGGATCTTTCCGCGGGGGACATGATTCTGCCGTCCTATTACGCGATTGAACCCGCAATGATCGGCGCAATGCTGGCGGGCGGCGTAAGCGCGTTGGAGGCGGTGGCGCGGCCGCGCGCGGGGATTATCCCAACCGGGGACGAAATCGTCCCGTCGTGCGGAACGCCAAAGCCCGGCGAAATACCGGAGTTTAATTCCGCCGTTTTTTCGGCGATGCTGCGGCAGTGGGGCGCGGAGCCGGTGGTCTACCCGATTGTGCCGGATGACTCCGTGAAAATTCAGGAAGCGCTCCGAAGGGCGGTGGAGCAGTGCGACCTTGTGCTGCTCTGCGCGGGGACTTCCGCCGGGCGGGACGATGGAACGGCCGCCGCCATCCGCGCGCTTGGCGAGGTTTGTGTTCATGGCGTTGCGATTCGTCCGGGAAAACCCGCTGTGCTCGGCGCGGTCGGGGCAAAGCCGGTGATCGGCGTGCCGGGCTATCCGGTATCCGGCATCATCGTGCTGGAAGAGCTGGTTCGCCCTGTTGTTGACCGCCTGCTCATGCGGGAGCGGGAGGCGGGCGAGTCCGTCTGCGTCCGCATGGGGCGAAAGATGACCTCTTCGCTGAAATATCGTGAATTTGTTCGCGCCTCGCTTGGATACAACGAGGACGGCGAGCTTTCCGCCGTGCCGCTCGGTGCGGGAGCGGGGGTCATTACATCGTTTACCAAGGCGGACTGCCTGCTGGACGTTCCCCAGAACTGCGAGGGATACGAGGCGGGCGAACGCGCGGTTGCGCGAATGCTGAAACCGGTGGATCGCGTTGCACGGACCGTGCGCATCCTCGGCAGCCACGATCCGTTGATCGACGAGGCGGCGGACGAACTCAGAAGGCAGGATATCCGCGCCTATGTGAGCAGCTCGCATGTTGGCAGCATGGGTGCGCTCCTCGCGCTCGCGCGCGGGGAAAGTCAGCTGGGCGGCATTCATCTGCTGGATGAAACGGACGGCAGCTACAACGTTTCCTATGTGGAGCGCTATCTTCCAAACGGCGGTGTCGCGCTGGTGGAATGCGTGAAACGGACGCAGGGACTGATGGTTGCCGCGGGGAACCCGCTGGGCATAGCAAAGATTACGGATCTTGCGAAGCAGAGCCTGCGCTATGCAAACCGGCAGAAAGGCGCGGGTACGCGTGTGCTGCTGGATTACCTGCTGAAGCAAAGCGGCGTTTCGCCGCGGGACTTCGTGGGATATGAGCGGGAGGAACAGACGCATACCGCCGTTGCCGCCCAGGTTGCCGCGGGCAGCGCGGACTGCGGAATGGGCATCCTCTCAGCCGCGCGGATGTACGGCCTCGACTTCATTCCGCTCTGGGAGGAGAGCTATGATTTGCTTGTTTCGCTCGCGGCGATGGAGACCCCGCAGGTGCGCGCGTTTCTGCGCGTCCTGTCCGGCGACGGGTTTCTGCGGCGGCTGGATGCGCTGGGCGGGTACTCGTATGACAAGCCGGGGCGCGTAAAAAAGCTCTGGCCGCGCAGGGATTAATCGCGCTTTGCCGGAATAATATATCCCGCCAAAAAATCTGGACGCACTTGCCAAAATTTGTTTGCCGCCGTATGATAGAACTGTCCTGCGGCGGTTATTCTTTGCGAACCATATCGCTGCTTGCAGGGACAAACGGAATTCGCAGTAATACGAACCGGCACCATTTCGAAAGGGCGGTCGTTGCAGTATGAACGATATCCTCACGCACGTTAACGCACGCGGAGAAGCGCATATGGTGGACGTATCCGAAAAGGACGTAACTCATCGGGAGGCGGTTGCCGAAAGCTGGGTTTGCATGCGGCCGGAAACGCTGGATCTCATTACGAGCGGTTCGGCGGCAAAAGGGGACGTCATCGCCACCGCGCGCATCGCCGGGATTCTCGCGGCCAAGCGCACGAGCGAGCTGATTCCGCTCTGCCACCCCATTGCGCTGACCTCCATTACCGTTGATATTACAGCGTGCCCGCCGGATCGCGCGCACATTGTTGCCCAGGCGCGCTGCGATGAGAAAACCGGCGTGGAAATGGAAGCGCTGACCGCCGCAAGCGTTGCCGCACTGACAATCTATGATATGTGCAAGGCGGTTGACCGCGGCATGGAGATTGTCTGCACGCGGCTTCTTATGAAGAGCGGCGGAAAGAGCGGAAGGTTCGAACGGGATATGGACGACCGATGCGAGCCGAACGGCTGACGCGCGCGCCGGAGGGCGGCGAGCGGATCACCGTAGATTCGCTTGAATTGAACGGGCGCACCGGCGTTGCAGGAGATCGCAGAAGCGCGAAGGACGGCTCGGTGAGCCTGCTTTCCGGCGAGACGGAAGCGAGTGTACGCGGCCTTGGCGGACTCTGCACGGAGCGCTTTCAAGGCAACATCCTTACAAACGGGCTGGATTATTCCCGCTTGCATGCCGGAGCCCGGCTGCAAATCGGAGAATCCGAGCTGGAGATTACCCGCGTTGGGAAACCATGCTTCGAGGTCTGCGCGATGGTGAAAAGAAGCGAGGCCTGTCCGCTGCCGGGGAACTGCGCGTTTGCGCGGGTGCTGCGCGGCGGCGTGATCCACACAGGGGACGAAATCGAGCATTGCGGAAGATAGCCGCGGATGAGGAAACATCAGTCAGGAGCAGGATGAACGACCGCTACGGACGAACCATATCGTACCTTCGCCTCTCGCTTACCGAACGCTGCACTCTAAAATGTGCGTATTGCCGCGCGGGCGAAGGCGCCTGCCCGAAAAAAAGCGAACTTACGCGGGAAGAATTTCTACGCATCGTCCGCGTTATGGTGAAACTTGGGGTAACGAAGGTGCGCCTCACCGGCGGAGAGCCGATGCTGCGGCGGGATTTACTGGAGATCGTCTCCGGTATTCGCGCGGTGGACGGAATCGAAGAAATCACGATGACGACCAACGGCCAGCACCTGCCCGGCATGAGCAAGGAACTCAGGCGCGCGGGGCTCGACCGGCTGAACATCAGCCTCGATTCGCTCCGGCCGGAGCGTTACGAAGCGCTTACGGGCGGCGGTTCGCTGGAACTTGTGCGTACGGGGATTGACGAGGCGCTGGAGGCGGGCTTTTCACCCGTTAAGCTCAACGCTGTGCTCCTGCGCGGAACGAACGACGACGAGGTGGACGATTTCATCGCGCTCACGAAGGACAAGCCGGTCCATGTGCGCTTTATCGAATATATGCCGCTTGGCGCGGAGGATCACGCGAACCTGCGGGTCACGGGGGACGAGATTCTGCGCGCGCGTCCCGCGCTCGTACCGGCGGAGCCGATGTACGAAGGCCAGCCCGCGCGGGATTTCCGGCTGCCGGGCTATACGGGCAGCGTCGGGCTGATCAACCCGGTGTCGCACCGGTTCTGCGATTCCTGCAATCGCGTGCGCGTCATGAGCGACGGTATGCTCCGCCCCTGCCTCGGGCAGAACATGGAAGTGTCGCTCAAAGAAGCGCTGGAGAGCGGGGACGACGTTATCCTGCTGGAAACGATTCGAAACGCGATTTGGAACAAACCAAAGGCGCACGCGTTTGGAGAAGAGTTCGTTTCCGACAAGACCATGAGCCGCATCGGCGGCTGAATCGTGTGCGCAAGTCACGGTGATGCGCGCAATCCGGCGGTACTATAATCCAAAATTCAGATTGTTATTTTGCGAAAAATGAGATCGAGGGAAACCTGTGGCAAAGATTACGTCCATCAACATCAGCCCGCGGAAGGGCACGTTTAAACAGCCCGTTTTGCAGGCAGAGCTAAAAGTGGATCATGGCATCGTTGGCGACGCGCACGCGGGCAACTGGCACCGCCAGATCAGCCTGCTTGCGCAGGAGAGCATCGATAAAATGACCGCGCTGGGGTTAAGCGACCTCGTGCCCGGCAAGTTTGCGGAAAACATCACGACCGAAGGGATCGAGTTGTTTACGCTGCCCGTCGGAACGCGGCTGAAACTGGGTGAATGCCTCGTTGAAGTTACCCAGATTGGCAAGGAATGCCACCAGCACTGCGAAATATATAAGAAGGTTGGGCAGTGCATCATGCCGCATGAGGGCATTTTCGTCAAGGTGCTGAAACCGGGGGTGCTTTCCGTTGGCGACGCAATGTTGGTGGAAACGCTCTAGTTTTGCGCAAAATCGGAATGCTGCGGGCGGTGCCCGCTTTTTTTAGCGATCCTAAACAATTTTATGAAGAAAGGGGCGAAACCGTTGTTTTTTGAAAAGAACAATGGTAGAATGCAATCATGAAGCTCGTTGAAACAAAACATGCCGTGGGACATGTGCTCTGCCACGATCTTACGCGCATCGTTCCCGGGGAGTCGAAAGACGCGCAATTCCGTAAGGGGCACGTCGTCACCGAGGACGATATCCCCATGCTGCTTTCGATGGGCAAGGAGCATCTCTACGTTTGGGAAGTGGACGAAAACACCCTCCACGAAAACGAGGCCGCAGACCGGCTTGCTTCCCTCTGCGAAAGTGCGCATATGCGGCGCGGTGAGGTGAAAGAGGGCAAGATCGAGCTCTTCGCCACAAAGGCGGGCGTGTTCCAGGCGGACGTTGCCCGGCTCGACGTGCTCAACGCGCTTCCGGACATCATGGTTGCCACGCGGCATACGAACACCGCCGTCGCCGCCGGGGACAAGCTGGGCGGAACGCGGATTATTCCCCTGCTGATCGATCGACGCCGGATTGAGGAAGCGGAAGCGCTCATGGGAACGAAGCCGCTGCTGAAGCTCACGCCGTTTCGCGAGGGCGTCCGCGCGGGGATTGTCACCACGGGCAGCGAGGTTTTTTACGGCAGGATTACGGACAAATTTACACCCGTTGTCGAGAAAAAACTTGCGGCGTTCGGCGTTCCCGTTGCCGCGCATCGCCTTTGCGACGATCAGACGGCAAATATCGTTCAGGCGATTCACGAGGTGCGCGCCGCGGGCGTGGATCTCGTGCTCTGCACGGGCGGGATGAGCGTCGATCCGGACGACCGGACGCCCGCCGCCATCCGCGAAAGCGGAGCGAACATTGTGACCTATGGCGCGCCCGTTTTACCCGGGGCGATGTTTCTGCTGGGGTATTATGACGACGGCGTGCCCGTGATGGGGCTGCCCGGATGCGTGATGTACGCGCGGGCTTCCATCTTTGACATCGTGCTGCCAAGGATCGTCGCGGGAATTCGCATGGAGCGCGGGGATTTCACCCGGCTTGGCAACGGCGGGCTCTGCCTGCAGTGCGAGACCTGCACTTACCCGAACTGCGGGTTCGGCAAGGAGTAAGTCCGCGTTCGGCGGGACACAGAGCTTTCCTTTTTTTCGGTGGCTGTCGCGGAAGTCCGGCCGGCTCCGCGTTCCCATAAAATGAAACAAACGAGAGGAACGATAGACACAATGAAAAAATGGATTGCCCTGCTGCTTGCCGTCGCTATGACGGCGATGCTTGGCGCGTGCGCCGCATCTGCCGCACCCGCCGCAACCGAAACGCCCGTTGCGACCGCCGCCGTAACCGAAGCGCCCGCCGTAACGCCGGAACCGACCGTGGCTCCGCTGGAAGCGGCCGAGGTTCAGCTCTTTATCGCCGCGAGCCTGGAAGGCGCATTCAAGGAGATTATCCCGCTCTATAACGCGAAAGAGCCGAACGTGAAGATCACCTACAATGCGGACAGTTCCGGAACGCTGCTGACCCAGGTGCAGGAAGGCTTTGCCTGCGACGTCTTCTTTTCCGCGGCGGTTTCCCAGGTGAAAACCCTGGAGGAGGAAGGTTACATGATCGCGGGTTCGCGCGTGGACCTGCTGGCAAACAAGCTCGTGCTGATCAGCCTCAAGGGAAGCGGAACCGCCGTGACCGGGTTTGCCGACCTGAGCAAAGCCAAGAGCATTGCGCTGGCCGACGGCAGCGTTCCCGCGGGGAAATATACGCGTCAGCTGCTGATCAACCTTGGCGTTCTGGATGGCAGCAAAGAAGCCAAAGATTATACGACGGCGGACGTTTCCGCGGCGCTTGGCGGCGTTGAGATCAACGAGTGTGCCAACGTCTCCAAGGTGAAGGAAGCGGTCAAGGAAGGCTCCAACGAGGTTGGAACCGTGTATTATTCCGACGCGTATTCCGTTAAGGACGACGTGGACATGATCGAAGTTGCGGATACCGCGCTTACCGGCGACATCATTTATCCCGTTTGCCGCGTGAACAACCCCGAAGCGACTGCCGCCGAGACGGCCGCCGCGGACGACTTTATCGCGTTCCTCCAAACGGATGCGGTGAAAGCGATTTTCGAAAACTACATGTTCATCATCAACAAATAACCTTCCGTAATATATAAAACGGACCTTTGCGATCTTTATTCCGAATGGTTCGCCTGAAAAAGGCGATTCACAAGATGCCCGCCGTCATGCGGTTTGGCGGCGGGCGTTTTGAACCTATCCCGCGGTTCGTAAATATGCTACGATAGTGGAAACGAAGAGGAGGCGAAGCGATGCAGGAAATCTGGGATATCCTGAAACACCTGGATTACAGTCCGCTCTGGATTTCGCTGAAAACGGGGCTGGTCGCCACGGTGCTTTGCTTCTTTCTCGGCGTTTGGACGGCGCGCTGCGTCATGCACATGGGCAAGCGGGCGAAGGCGTTTGTGGACGGGATTCTGACGCTGCCCATGGTGCTGCCGCCGACGGTAGCGGGCTTTTTTCTGTTGCTCATCTTCAGCTTGCGCAGGCCGATCGGCTCGTTTCTATATGAGGAACTCTCGATCAAGGTCGTGCAGACCTGGCTCGGCTGCGTGCTTGCCGCGAGCGTAATCGCCTTTCCGCTCATGTATCGCAATGCGCGGGCGGCGTTTGAGCAGGTGGATATTGAGCTCGTCTATGCGGGGCGCACGCTCGGCATGAGCGAACGCGCGATCTTCTGGCGCGTTGTGCTTCCCTCGGCGGGACCGGGCGTGGTCAGCGGAACAATCCTGACGTTTGCGCGCGCGCTTGGCGAATATGGCGCAACCAGCATGCTGGCGGGCAATATTGCGGGCAAGACGGGCACGATCTCCCAGCGCATTGCAATGGTGATCCAAAACGGGGACTATCTCACGGCGGGTCTCTGGGTGGCGGTTATCCTTCTCATTTCCTTTGGCATCGTCGTCCTCATGAATATCTTTGCCGATTCCAAACTCATGAATGTGAAAAAATGGTGATCCGCCTTTCTGCGGATCGCTTACCATAAAGATGGAACGGAGAAAACATGGCGCTTTCGGTCAATCTGATCAAACGGTTACCGGGATTCACACTCAACGTCTCCTTTGCGGCGGAGGCGGGGGTTACCGCGCTGCTTGGCGCGAGCGGCAGCGGCAAGAGCATGACGCTGCGCTGCATCGCGGGAGTGGAGAAGCCGGACGAGGGAAGCATCGTGCTCGACGGGCGCGTCCTTTACGATTCCAGGCGGGGAATCGATCTGCCGCCGCAAAACAGAAAAGTTGGATACCTGTTCCAGCGTTACGCGCTGTTTCCGAACATGACGGTGCGGCAAAATATTGACGCCGGCCTTTCGCTTGTGCGTGATGCCCTCGCCCGTAAGGACAGACGTGAAAGCTGGATCACCCGCTTTCATCTGGAAGGGCTCGAAGAACATTTTCCACGCGAACTCTCCGGCGGGCAGATGCAGCGCGTTGCGCTCTGCCGCATGCTCGCGGGCGAACCGGAAGCGATTCTGCTGGATGAGCCGTTTGCCGCGCTGGATAGCTTTCTGCGCTGGCAGATGGAGGCCGAAGTACGCCAGACACTCGCGGCGTTTTCGGGCGTTGCTCTGCTTGTTTCCCATGACCGGGGCGAGGTTTATCGCATGAGCGAGCGCGTCTGCGTGCTCAACGCGGGTATGTCCGAACCCGTTATGCCAACGCGGGAACTCTTTGAGCGTCCCCAAACGCTGCAGGCCGCGCTGATCTCCGGCTGTAAAAACTGCGCGTCGGCAAAGCGGATGGAAACCGGCCGTGTACAGGTGCCGGATTGGAATGCGATCCTCGCCTGCGAGGGGACGGCGGATCAGCCGGTGACGCATATCGGCGTTCGCGCGCACTGGATCGTTCCCTGCGAAGCGGATGCGGAAAACGCCGTGTTCTGCCGGATCCTCGACGCGCAGGAGGATGTGTTTACCCGCAACCTGACGCTTTTACCGGCGGGGGGAACGGGCACAATTCGCGCGGAATTGAGCAAGGAGGCAGCCCGCTCGCTCACCGCAGGCAACGAGGCATGGTTCTGCCTGCCACGGCGCGCGGTTATGCTGCTGATGGAAACGGATTCCCGATCGGCCGCGCCGCACGGCTGACCGGAACGGCGATCCATGAACAGGGAAACAGGAGGGTACATATGTTGAAAGCATCCGTCATTACGGTCAGCGACAAGGGATTTCGCGGGGAGCGCGAAGACACGGCGAGTCCGCTCGCGGCAGATATGCTGCGCGGGGCGGGCTACGAGGTGATAGCCCGAACCATCGTGCCGGATGAACAGCCGCTGATCGAGGCGGAACTGCGGCGGCATGCGGACGAGATTGGCGCAAGCCTGATCCTGACCAGCGGAGGGACCGGATTTTCCAAGCGCGACGTCACTCCGGAAGCAACCATCGCCGTCTGTGAACGGATGGTGCCGGGCATTCCGGAGGCGATGCGTGCCCATTGCCTGAACATTACCAACCGGGCGATGCTCTCGCGCGCGGCGGCGGGGATCTATCACGATTCGCTGATCGTCAATCTGCCCGGCAGTCCCAAAGCGGTGCGTGAAAACCTGGAACCGGTGCTGCCTGCGCTGGAGCACGGGCTGCAGATGCTGCTCGGCACGAAAAGCGAATGCGCGAGCGAGCTTAATAACGCCGGTCCTGCAGAAAAGGAACAATAAAAAACGAGCGTCCAATAGGAACGCTCGTTTTGGGTCGTTTGGTCGGTTATGCGCTCTGCGGAACGCCGAGATAGGTCGATTGGTCGAACGCGAGAATGCAGTAGAAGATGATGCTTAAGAAGATCAGCCCTACCGCAAATCCGCCGCTCTTGCCGAATGCCTTCGCGAGCTTGACCATGGTGATGATGGCAAATACCAGGTTCGCGACCGGAATCAGCAGGAAAAGGAACTTCCAACCGTTTCCCCAGGTGATCTTGAAGAGCACGTAGAGATTGTAAAACGGGATGATTGCAGCCCAGCCGGGTTCGCCAGCCTTTTCGAAGATTTTCCACATTGCGACGATGCCGAGAACGGCGATCGCAAGGGATAAAACCGTCATAAAAGGACTTGCTTCATAGGAATACGCAAAATCAGAATAATCCATTCAATAACCCCCTTTTTTGAATTGACTTGAGTATACCACCTTTTGAATCCACTTTAAATAGTACACTGTGAGTTCATCACCCACGATTCGCCGCTGCTCAAAATGGAGCACTTGTGCAGAGTGCGCGCGGATCGCATTGACAACGGGTAAAAACGGCGTATTCTGAGATTGTCCCATTAAAAATGTATAAGGAGGCAAATCCATGTCCGCTTATTCCGTCAGCGCGCTGGAGATCCTGCGGAATCCGGCGCTTACGCTCAAGTGGTACGTCGTACCGCTGCTGCTCATCGTCATGTATGTATACAATAAGGAAATCAGCGCGAAAAACTGGAATGTTGTGCTGGGCGGCGCGGCGCTCTGGGGGATGGATCTCTTCAACGAGATCTGGAACAGCATCGTCTTTCACGCGACCGGTTTCGCGCCGGTCTGGGGTACGCCGATGGGTGTTGGAGACACCGCGCTGCTGCTTCTGATCGGCTACAACATCGAGATTTCGTTCATGTTTGCCATGATGGGCGTGGTGGTTTGCCTGACGCTTCCGAAGGACCCCAAGGCAAAGATTCTCGGCGTCAACAACCGCGTGGTGATGGCGGTGATCTACACCACGCTCGCGGTTATTATAGAGTGCTTCCTGAACTATGCGGGCTTGCTGACCTGGGAATATCCGTGGTGGAGCCGCTCCTTCCCGTACCTTGTCTGGCTGATTGGCTACCTGCCGTTCTTTACGATGGCATTCGTTGTGCACGACATGGAGAAGATGAAAAACAAGCTGATTGCGCTTGGCATCATCTTTGGCGTGGATCTTCTTTCGCTGGTCGTCTTCGGGCTGATAGGCTGGATGTAACCGCCACCGGCAACAGGAGAGAATGTTCGCCCATATTCGGGCGGGTTCAATCGATGAATCGCTTGCGTTTGCAGATACTGATCAAGAGGCTTCCTTTGCACGGAAGCCTCTTTTTACGCTATGGGAACCGCCCTTCGTTTGCCGCTATACGTTCAAAACGGGCAAAGAGCCGGTTTCTTGTGTCCTAACCTTTTTGTTCACCAAGACTGCCGGAGGAAGATCCCGCTTAGAGCTCAAAGATGCGCTTGTAATTCTCGTCAATCGTCTTCACTTCTGCCGCGGTGAGTTCCCAATTGCCCGCCTTGGCGTTTTCGATTGCCATCTCCGGCGTTGTTGCTCCCATAAGGGCGCAGGTGATGCCGGGTTGGGCGAGAACCCAGTTGATTGCGACTTCCGGTATGGCAGCGCCGCGCGTGTCGCCAATTTCCTTTAATACCTTCAGCAGTTCCTGCGCTTTGCTCCAGCCGGGCTCCTCGAAGCAATTGTAGAACCCGACGCGCTGCTCCTTCCCGCCGACCGCGGGTTTTTCCAGCTTACCGGAGAGAATGCCGCCGCCAAGCGCGCCGTAGGTAACGCAGCCGAGGTTGTTCTTGCGGCAGAAGTCAATCACACCGTTGTTCAGGCTGACCTGATTCAGCAGGCTCAGCGGGGGCTGGCAGCTGACGATGCCTGCAAGTTCGATGCCCACTTTCATTTGCTCCGGAGAGAAATTGGAAACGCCGACCTCCCTGCAAAGGCCTTCTTTTTTCATTTTTGCGAGCTCTACCAGCGCGCCTTCAATTCCAAAGTTTGCATCCGGCCAATGGATCATATACAGATCGATATAGTCCGTCTGCAGCCGCTTGAGGGACTGCTCCATCTCCCAGCGCACCAGCTTCGGACTCAGACACTTGATATATTCGCCTGCAATGCGGTGGATGCCGCATTTTGTCGCGAGGCAAACCTTGTCCCGGCGACCCTGAATTGCTTTTCCAACCGCGATTTCCGACTCGAAATGCGGCCCGTATCCCGGCGCGGTGTCCACCATGTTGATGCCTACGTCGATGGCCGCCTGAATTGCCTTGATCCCCTGATCCACATCGACTTCGCCGAAGAAGTCGTTACCGAGCGCCCAGGTGCCCTGGCCGACGACGGAAACATTGAGACTGCTGTTCCCTAACTGTTTATACCGCATGCTGTTTTCTCCTTATATAGATTTCATAATGCGTGGTATGTTTTCGTTCGTATGATTTGATGTGTCCTGTAAATGGACAACCGCACAGGAGCAGAGCACAATATGCTGCTAACCAATAATGACATATGCTATGACAAATGTCAATACAATTTGGCAAGAATTCGGTCAACTTTCCCGGCACTCGGCGTCAGCTTTATACCTCCAGGCTCTTTTTGCGTATCGTTTGGGACTGTAAAACACACAGGAGGACCGAATACACAATTCCTTTCCGAAATAAAGTGAAGTACAATAATAAAAAGTGTATTCAAAGAAAACAAAAATAGTAACAATCTATGCACAAGAATCAAAAGTGACTCTACAAATCGTCCGAAAAAGCGGCCGGTAAATCAAAGTAAATTGACACTTCAAAAAAACAAGAGTTATTTAGTGAAAAATGTGTTGACAAATGTCAAAACGTTTGATACGATGACGCCAACAAACGTTATGACATATGTCAAATAAACAAAATTCAAATACAAAACATTCGGATCATACGCGTCAATCATTCACGCACACAACGGATTCCAAACCAAACGCAAAAAACACAAAACCAAAAATAAAATTGAAAAAACGCAGCGGGCTGTCGACTCGGATTTAGCCAGAGTAGATTTCTGGTTGAACATAATACAATTAGGAGGAAGACAAAGCATGAAGAAATTGGTTCTGATTGTTCTGAGCATGCTCATGGTATTCTCGATGTTTGCTTGCCAGAACACAACCCCGGCGGCGACGACCGAAGAGGCTCCTGCGGCGGAAGCGGCAGCGACCGAAGCACCGGCGGCTACGGCGGCCCCGGAAGCCAAGACCACCGAAGGAATGAAGATTGCGTATTTCGTTTCGACAATGGCAAACGAGTTCCACCAGGCGCGCGCAGCGGCAGCCATTAAGTATGCAAAAGAAAAATACGGCGCCGAAGTAACGATTCTGGATGGAAAATCGGACGACAACACCATGATCAACAACGTCGATATGCTCGCTACCTCCGATTATGATGCGGCGGTCCTGCATGTTTGGCAGCCCGATGCGGTCGCTCCCCTTGTCATGAATGCAATTGACTCGGGCGTGGCCATGATGACCTTCTTCAGCCCGCTCACGGACACCGGCATTCCGGTCTTCCGTTCGGACGAAGCCGGTGGTTCTTTCGCGATGGGTGCCAGCGCTGCAGAGCAGTGGGTTGCCGCGAATCCCGACAAGCCGGTCGTGACGGTACAGCTCGGCTGGCCGGATCACACTGAAGTCAAGAGCGGTCGTACCGATCCATTTGTTGCCGGTATTGAGAGCGTTGTCGGTGCAGGCAACTACACCAACCTCGGATGCATCGATTCCAAGGGCAGCGCGGATGCGACCAAGGAAGCTATGGCCAACATTCTGATCTCCAATCCCGACGTAAACATCATCTACTCCGAAGCAGGCGACCTCACCCCTGGCTGCATGGCCGCACTGATTGATGCCGGCAGAGGCACCATGAACAATGGCGTACCCACGACGGAGATCGTTGTGAGCGTCGATTGCCCGGTCAGTGAACTCAAGGAGATCTACAATCCAAACAGCTCTCTGAAGATGTCCCTCGGCCTGCCGCCGATTCAGACGTCTGAAAAGATCATCGACATCATCGTCGGCGTTTACCTTGGCGAAATCGCGCAGGTTTCTCAGCCCGCCGAAGAGCTGTTCGGCGACGTATATCCGGTCGACTACTACAAAGTGAAACTGGCGGATGTCATTGCGTGGTACAATCTCCAGTTTGGCACGAACCTGGCGGAAGCGGATATTCTCGGCTAAAGAAAGACAAACAAATCACGAATCACTTGGGAGGAGCCGAAACGGCTCCTCCCAAGAAACGGATTGGATGGAGACAAGCCAATGGAAGCAAATGTGTTGGAGATCAAGGGGCTGGTTAAGGATTATCCGGGCGTCCGGGCGGTGAATGAAGTCAGCTTTGAAATCAAGCGGAATGTGGTTCATTGTCTGGTTGGCGAAAACGGCGCGGGGAAATCCACCCTGATCAAAATTCTGACCGGGGCATGCGAGCGCACGTGCGGTGAAATCCTGCTCAACGGCGCGGAATACTGCGCCAGAAATCCGAAAGATGCAAGGGAAAAGGGAATCAGTACGCTGTATCAGGAGCTGAACGTCGTGGATCAGCTCACGGTAGAGGAAAACCTTACGTTGGGTCTGGAAGATACGTTTTGCGGTTTTCTGCGCAAGACCGATAAAGTTAAGAAGATTATCGCAGTGCTAAAAGATCTTGAGCCGAACATCAACCCGAAGGAACGGGTTGGCAGGCTCAGCGTTGCCAAGAAGCAGATCATTGAAATTGCCAAAGCGGTTGCCGCGGAAACCGAAATCATCATTATGGACGAACCGACGGCCGCACTCTCGGAGTCGGAAATCAATCGATTATTTACGATTATAAAGCGACTGCGCGAAAAAGGCGTTACCGTTATCTATATATCACACCGTTTGGACGAAATTTTCACATTGGGCGATTATGTTACCGTCATGCGAGATGGCAAGCACGTTGCCACCAAACCCATCAGCGAGGTTCAGGACCGGTCGGAACTGGTGCAGCTGATGATTGGAAGAACCGTAATCGAGTCGTATATTCCAAAGGAAACACAGGCCGAAGAGCCGCTGCTGGAGCTAAGGAACGTTTGCAACCATAAACTGCGGGATATATCGCTTACGGTGAACCGCGGTGAAATCGTCGGTTTTTACGGGCTGATTGGCGCGGGAAAAACCGAGCTTGCAAGGGCGATTTACGGAGCCGACGACTATAGCGGCGAAATCCTCCTGCACGGTGAAAAACTTGGCGGAACGCCGGAAAAAGCGATTCGCGCAGGGATTGCGCTGGTGCCGGAAGAGCGCAGAACGCAGGGACTGTTTACGCTTTTAACCATCAAACACAATATCTCGGCCATGAACCTGAAAAAGATTTCGAACCTGGGCTTGATAAACACGACCAGGGAACGGAATGCCGCGAAGAGCTATATTGGGCAGCTGAATATCAAGACGGATTCCATGGACAAGGAAACGTCCAAATTATCGGGCGGAAATCAGCAAAAGGTCGTGTTTTCCAAGTGCCTGTTTGCGAATGCGGATCTTTTGATTCTTGATGAACCGACGCGCGGAATCGACGTTGGCGCGAAGGCCGAGATTTACTCCATCGTTCGGGAACTCGTGGCAAAAGGGAAAACCATCATGTTCTTCTCGTCGGAATTGCCGGAGATACTCAATTCCTGCGACCGTATCTTCCTGCTTTACGAAGGAGAGATCAAAGCAGAGCTTCGGAACGGAAACGATATCAACAGTCAGGATATCATTCATATCGTTACGGGAGGAGCCGCATCGTGAGAAAGAACGAATCAAATATGAAAAATCGGTCGCTCGCAGGCAAACTCAGCAATGAGTCTTACCTCAACCGTGTAATGTTTCTCGTGCTAATTACGCTCTTCGCTATCGCAAGCATGACGATTAAGAACTATTTTTCAACGGCAACGGCGCTCAACCTGGTTGCGAACAACTGGTACATCGTAATCCTCGGCGTCGGCGTTACGTTTCTGCTTGTTTCGGGTCACCTGGATATGTCGGTCGGCGGAATTGTCGCCATGGCCGGTGTGCTTTCCGCCTACTTCTGCCAGCCTGCCAACGAGGGATTCTCGGAGCTGGGGCAGGGTCTCGGAATGCCCTATGGCGTGGCGATTCTGCTCACCTTGCTTTGCTGCCTTGTCATTGGCGCCCTGAACGCGCTGTTCATCGCAAAAATGCGGGTTGCCTCCATCATCGTTACGCTTGGCACCATGTCGATTGCGCGCGGGATTGGCCAGGTGGCGGCATTAGGCGCGCAGCGCAGCGCGGGTTTGCCGGATATCTTTGGCGTGATTGGCAACGTACCGCTGTTTGGGCCAATCAAGATTGCCGCGGCCATTGCCGCGCTGCTGGTGATTGCAGCGCTGTTTATCGAAAAGAAGACCTCCTTCGGGCGCAGGACCTACCTCATCGGCGCGAATCGGGAAGCCGCGCGCCTTTCCGGCGTAAAGGTGGAGCGGCATATCGCGCTGCTGTATCTGCTCAGTTCGCTGCTTGCCGGCATTACGGGTATCCTGCTTGCATCCGAAATGAAGGCCGGTATCTCGACGCGCGGAAGCGGATTCGAGTTCAGCGCGCTGGTGGTTACGCTGCTCGGCGGAGCAAGCATTGACGGCGGCGTCGGGTCGGTCCTTGGTATGGTCATTGGAGCGATGATTCTGGGGGTCGTGTCCTCGGCGGCATACGGGATGCTGCTGCGGCCGGAATGGCAGTTCATCCTAAAAGCGATCGTAACTTTTTTAGCAATCATCGCGCAGCGTTATTTGCTGGATCGTAGAAATAAATAAGTTGCAGCGATGGAACGGACGCGTTGGAAAGGATTATGACTATGTCGTCTAACTGCGAATCAACAATTTCTCGAGGATATAAAGCCAAGAGAATTATAAAAGAAATCTATGCCTATGTCATTCTGGTGGTAGTCGTTGCCGTGTTGAGCATGCTCAAGGGAGAGCTGTTTCAGAGGGGGAATTTCCTGTTTCCGGCAAACGTTGCGAATCTCCTGCGCATGTCGGTTCCGATTCTGATGATCAGCAGTGCGTTTACGCTGATCTTCATTACCGGGAACATGGATCTTTCGGTGGGCAGCATTCTAAGCCTTACAACCGTTGTGAATGCAATCCTCGTGCTGAACGGATTTTCCTTCCTCGTTTCGCTGATCATCGTGGTGGCTCTGGGCGTTTTACTGGGAACGATCAACGGGTTTCTGGTGATGAAACTTCGTATTACGCCGGTAATCGCGACGCTGATCACCATGAATGCGTATCAGGGACTGGCGCGTTATCTGGTTCCTCCCGGAATTTCGTCCATTACGAATACGGAAACGCAGAAAATGCCGGAGTGGATGGGATTCTTCTCCAAAGGGCAGGTGTTTATGGGACTGTCCTGGGCGTTTATCGTTGCAATTGTTTTACTGATTGCGCTTGTGATCCTGCAAAAGAAAACGGTCTTCGGGAAGTACCTGGTTGCGGCAGGCGGAAACCGGACGGCCGCGGAGCTCTCGGGCATCAATGTGGTAAAGGTTGTCTGGGGGGTATACATTCTGCTTGGCGCGGTTTCCGCGCTGGCGGGCGTCGCACGGGCGAGCTATCTGCTCATCGGCGAGCCGTATACCGGCGTTGGCGCTGAAACGGAAGCGATTATCGCATGCCTCCTTGGCGGAACGGTATTCTCCGGCGGCGAAGGCTCGGTGGTGAAATCGTTTGTCGGCGCGCTGATCATCGTTTGCCTGACCTTCGGACTAAAGTCCGTCATTCCGGAATACTGGCAGCTTCTTGCAAAGGGCGCGGTGCTGGTATTCGCGGTGGTGCTGAATCATCTGCTGTCCAAGGAACGCATCGCTTCATAAGGAATGGAAACCGGGAATTACGCTGGGCCGTGTGGCCGCAGGAGAGTTTCTGCTGCGTAAATTCGGCAAAACGGCGATTTCGGAATGTTTGAGATACATCGCATTTTGGGGGTAGAACCATGTACGAACAAGACAAGCGTGAGATCATTCACGCGGCGCTGGAAATCAAGAATTATGGCTTAATCGCACTTTCGGGCGGCAATGTAAGCGTGCGGAAGGAAAACGGCGATATCATCGTAACCCCGTCCGGCACGGCATATGAAACCATGCAGGCAGACGATCTGATTGTGTTTAATGAAAAGGGCGATCGTATAGAAGGAACACTGCGCGAATCGGTCGATACGGTAGCGCTCCAATATATTTACAGCAAATTGCCGGAGGTCAACGCGATTATCCATACGCACCAGCCATATGCCACGGCGGTCGGGCTGATTGGGGATACGTTCCCTGCGGCGCTGACCACGCTGGCAAACGTAACGCTTGGCGCGATCAATGTAGCGCCATACTGCTCCGCCGCGAGCCTGGATATGGGCGTGCAGGCAGTGAACTATTTAGGCGGGAAGCGCGCGGTGATCTTGAAGCATCACGGAGTGATTACCGTTGGGGCGAATCTGAAGGAAGCGCTGTATGCCGCAATCTATATGGAGGAAGCGGCGAAAGCGTATCTGGCGGCAAAGGCGGCGGGCGACGTTGCGATTATGACCGAGGAGCAGACCAACGATGCCGTGGAGATTCATAAAACATACGGGCAGAGGAATTGACCATCCGTCCGTGAGGGCGTCGGGCGCGCTGCTATGCGCTGCCAGGATTTTTCGGACGGGATACGATACGTTGGAGGCACAATATTTGAGCAACATACAGGAGAACCTATTCGGACTCTATGAAAAGGCTCTGCCGAAGCACCTGAGCTGGGAAGAACGTCTGGCCGTTTCGAAAGACGCGGGATTCGATTTTGTGGAGATCAGCATCGACGAAACGGATGAACGGATTGGACGTCTTTCCTGGAGCAAGAGCGAGCGCACAAGACTGATGGAAACCATCCATCGGGCGGGTATGCCGATTTTGACCATGTGCCTGAGCGCGAACCGGCGTTACCCAATTGGCAGCGAGCAGGAGGAGATTCGGAGCAGAGGCGTTCAATTGATTCTTAACGCGGTCGATTTTGCGGTTGACTGTGGTATCCGGGTAATTCAGCTTGCCGGTTACGACGAATACGCAAACCCGAGCACGGAGGTTACGATTCGGAACTTTTCCGATTCCCTGACGCTTTGCGCGCGCTATGCGCAGGAAAAAGCGGTTATGCTCGCGTTTGAGACCATGGAAAACGATCTGATGGATTCCATTCAAAAAGCGAAAGAATATGTCGATTCCATCCGGTCACCCTGGCTGAAAATCTATCCGGATCTGGGAAATCTTTGCGCAACCGGTCACGATGTGGAAAGCGAATTTCGATATGGAATGCAAGATATCGTTGCAATCCATCTCAAGGATACGCTGCCGGGCATTGTACGGGATATTGCATTCGGGGAAGGGAACGTGGACTTTGTTTCGTTCTTCCGCCTCATGGAGCGGGAGCGGTACAGCGGCTTATATGTTGCCGAAATGTGGACGGATGAGACAAACGAATCCATCCGCGCCGCAAAGGAGGCGCGCGCGTTCCTTGCGGAAAAGCTCGCGTACGCCAGAGAACGCTAAACGCGCGGCAAGGGCCGAAGAGAGCATTACAGCAGGAGGGTATTATGAAAAAAACGGGAATTCGACGCCTTTCGAAGGAGAGCTTTGAGAAGTACGGTTCCTATGCCAGCATTCTGGAACCGAGCGGCGAAGCATTCGGCGAAGAGCCGGTTTTGTTTTACCGGGACATGGTGCAGCAGAGCTTGGGGTACGCAACAAACGCGTCGTATTCCACCTGCGTTGTGAGCCAAAGGCCCTGGGTGATTACGAATTCGGAAGTGCATGATTTTTGCCATGAGACGATTCTTTGCCTCGATGGCGATTACCTGATGCACGTTGCTCCGGCGACGTCTGAAAAACAGATTCCGGCGGATCGGATTGAAGTATTCCTCATTCCAAAAGGCACGCTGGTCAACGTGAAAGCGGGCGTCTGGCACCAGGCGGGCTTTCCATACCAGTGCGACCGGGTCCATATCCTCTGCGTCCTGCCGGAGCGGACCTATCAGCGGGACTGCTACTGTTTCGACCTGCCAAAGAAGGATCAGATTGAGGTTTCGGCGGAACTTATCGACTGATGGAGCTGTCCGGCTGGCGTACGGTCGGAATTGATTTGTTTCTTCGCTCCATGTATGATAACAATACACAAGGCGCATTGCCGGCGAACGGGGTCGTTTGGTCCGGCTAATGCAAGAACGACCCGTTTTTATTTGCGGACTCGAGAGCTCAACAAACGGGAGGGGACCGAATGGGACGGAAGTATCTGCTCGGGCTGGATAACGGCGGCACGGTGACAAAGGCCGCGCTGTATGGCACGGACGGTGAAGAGATTGCGGTATGCGGAATGCAGGTGAAACCGATTATGGAGAGAGTCGGTTTTGTCGAGCGCGATATGGAAGCGCTCTGGGCAGCGAATACGAAAACAATAAGGGACGTCGTTCAGAAGGCGGCGGTCGATCCAATGGATATTATCGGCGTTGCGGTTTCAGGACATGGCTGCGGCGCTTATTTTGTAGATGGGAACGGCAGGCCGGCGGGCAACGGCGTCCTTTCGACGGATACCAGGGCAAAGGAATACGTGGAACGCTGGAACGCCGACGGAACGTATGAACAGCTTCTTCCAATGACCATGCAGATCATCTGGGCGGGGCAGACGCTGCCGATCGTCGCCTGGTATCAGGATGAGAAACCGCAGGTGCTGGAAAGCGCCAGATGGGTTCTGTCCTGCAAGGATTACATTCGATTTTGCCTGACGGGAGAGGCGTATACGGAGCTGACCGACGTTTCGGTTGCAAACGGCATCAACCTGAATACAATCGGTTATGACGACGCGATTTTCGACGCGTTTGGCATAAAACAATATAAACGGCTGTTCGCGCCGCTGCGAAAATGCACGGATCTCTGCGGCAGGGTAACGGAGAAAGCCGCGCGGGAAACGGGGCTGGCCGAGGGAACGCCGGTTGCGGGCGGGCTTTGCGACGTTGCGGCCTGCTGCATTGGCACGGGGGTCACTTCGCCTGAAAAAATGTGCATGGTGGCGGGCACCTGGAGCATCAACGAGTTCATTTCGGATCGGCCGATCATTTCAAAAGAACTCTTTCAAACCGCGCTGTACTGCATGGACGATTACTGGATGATTCTGGAAAACAGCATGACGTCCGCAAGCAACCTTGAATGGTTTATAAAAAACCTTATGGCAGAGGAAAAAATCCGGGAAGAACAGCTTGGAAGCAGCATTTTCACCTTGACCGACCGCATGGTTTCTTTGATTCGGCCGGAGGATTGCCCGGTGATGTTTCTGCCGTTTTTGTTTGGCACGAATGTGAACGCGGACGCCAAGGCATGCTTTTTAGGCATCAGCGGGCTGCACACCAAGGCGCACATGCTTCGCGCGGTCTACGAGGGCGTGGCGTTTTCCCACCGTACGCATATGGAAAATCTGCTGCGCTTTCGCGGGCGCCCGACCAGCATCCGCATTTCCGGAGGGGCGGCGCGTTCGTGCGTTTGGGTTCAGATTTTTGCGGACGTATTCCAAATTCCCGTCGAGGTTTCCGCCGCGTCGGAGTTGGGGGCGATGGGCGCCGCCATGTGCGCGGGGATTGCAACGGGCGCATACGAGGATTTCTATGGCGCGGTTGAGACTTTTGCTAAGGTAAGCTACACCTGCTCGCCAAATCCGGACAAAAAGCAGATTTATGACGATAAATTCAAACTTTATCAAAAGCTGAGCATCCAACTGGACAGCACCTGGAAGGAATGGAAAACCGTTTTCAAAAATAGTAAATTGTGGTAAGATATGCCAATATTGAATCTTTTTACTGAAGGTGCCGAATGGAATCTCGATATGATATGCAAATGATGGTACATGTTGCAAAGATGTACTATATGGAAGGGCTTACGCAGCAGAGCATTGCGAAAGAGCTGGGTATCTCCCGATCATATATCTCCATGATTCTGTCCGAAGCAAGGGAATTGGGCATTGTAGAGATCAATATTAAAAATCCGCTTGCGAGCAACGAGGAGCTGGCGAGTGAACTGTCGCGCGCGTTTGGCATTTCCAATTGCTACGTAACGCCGACGGTGGTCACCGCGCTGACGCCGCTGACCAAAATCCTCGCGGCGCAGGGCGCCATTGTCGCGGAAAAGCTGATTGAAAACCATTCGACGGTCGGGGTTGCCTGGGGCATGACCTGCTATGAATTTATGAAGGCCTTTTCGAATAATACGGGGCTGTTCGATGTAAACGTGGTTCCGCTGATCGGGGGATCGCACCATCTTTCCTCGGAGTATCAGCTCAACGAAATGGTGCGTTTGTTTGCCGAAAAGCTCAGAGGCACCCCGTCGTTCATCTATGCGCCCGCGCTGGCGGAATCCATTGAGGATAAAGCGCTGCATCTGAAAAGCCAGTATATGCAGTCCATCGTCGAGAAGTGGCGCAGGATTGACGTAGCGATTGTTGGCGTTGGATCGCCGCCGGAATATTACAGCGATAAGAGCCAGTTTGACCCGGTTGCGCTGCATCAGTCCTACGAAAGCAATCCGGAAAAGACGGTCGGCGACATCGGAGCCCGGCGTTTCAACATCCAGGGGCAATTCCTGAAGAACGATTACAACGACCGCATCATGGGCATCGACGAAGAAAGCCTCAAGAGCGCGAAGAACGTGCTGAGCATCGCGGCCGGGCATCATAAGGTTCTTTCCATCATCGGCGCGCTGCGGCTGAACATCATTACCCATTTTGTAACCGATGAGAACACGGCAAAAACGATTTTATCCCTGGTATAAACGATTTAAACACAGAGGAACCGCGGCATACGCCGCGGTTCCTTTTGCGTTGCGTTTTATTTTTCGCTCAGGATCGCAAGCGCCGCGCTTCGGTCGGTAATGAGCACGTCGATATACTTTCCCTTCAGCGCGCCGGTGATGATGTCCTTCTTCTCCTCGCCACAGGCAACGCCGATGACGGTTGGAATCCGCTTCAGATCGTCCAGCGAAGCGGAGATGATCCGGTCCATCAGCGGTGTTTCGCAGCGATGCCCGTCAATATCGATATAGCGGCCGCAGATATCCCCGACGGCGCCTTCGTTGCGAAGCGACTGCGCGTCCTCCATGCTGATGTGGCCGGAGCGGAACTGCGCGCTGAGTTCCGGGCGTGTGGAACCGAGGCCGACGACGGCGACATTTGCACTCAAAAGCCGCTGAAAATGCTCCTGAATGTGCGGCTCGTCCATAAGCAGATCCCGCAGAACCTTGCTTTTCACCATGAACGGTGCCTGCAGCAGGTAACTGTCCCCGTTAAATGCGCTTGCCAGCGTCAGCGCCAGGGCGTTTGCATCGGTATCGGTGGTTTTGTTGCCGATGCCGCCGAGCAGCTGAATGACATCGACCCGTTTATACGCGTTGTGTCGGATGTTCTTGACCACATAGCTCAGCGTGGTACCCCAGGCGATCGCCAGCAGCGATCCGTTTTCCAAAAACGATTCCAGATAAATCGCTGCGGCGGCGCCGACGTTTTGCTTGCTTTCCTCTAGATTATGGCTGCTGGGCGCGACAATGACATGCCGGATGCCGAACCGGTCCTCGATTCGTTTGGCAAGCTCGATTCCGAAAGAGGAGATATCGTCGATTCGAATCTGGACGATGCCGGAGGAAATGGAGGTTTTCAGCAAACGGGAAACCGTCGGGCGCGAAACATGCACCTCATGGGCGATCTCTTCCTGTGAGCGGCCTTCCAGATAATACAGTTTGGCGACCTTGATCAGCAGGTCGCGCTTTTCATCCAGCGGTTGCGACATAGAATCACCTCTTAAACAGATGATTTGAATATAAAACATCGTTTCGGCGTTGTCAAGCGATTCGGGATCATATGTGTGAAAAAGAAACAAAAAGTGAACGTAAAAACAGGTAATATTCGAATATGAATTCATTATATCGGGTTTAGCATGAACGTATGTTCAATAAGGCCACAAAATATTGACATTAAATTGAGACATGCCTATATTGATAACAGAACGAAACGACGGGGTTACCAGCATGAACAAGGTATCGGCATCCATTCTCTCCGCGAACTGGCTGCGGCTTGGAGAAGAGCTCCGGCGCGCGGAAGAAGCGGGCTGCGACTGTATTCACGTGGACGTGACGGACGGACATTTCGTTTCCAATCTTACGATGGGGATGGATATCACGCGTGCGGTATGCAAGGCAACGAGCCTCCGCGTGGATGCACACCTGATGATTTCCGAACCCGGCCGGTTCATACCGGCGTTTGCCGATGCGGGCGCGGACTCGATCACCTTTCATGCCGAGGCCACCGCGCATCCGTTTGAACTGATCAAGGAGATCAAAAAGCGTGAAAAACTTGCCGGTGTGGCGCTCGACCCGGCAACGCCGGTAGAGGCGATCGAGCATTATCTCGACCAGCTGGATTTGGTGCTGCTGGTTTCCGTTTGCGTTGGGTTCGGCGGGCAGAAATTCATCGGCGCGGTCGATGAAAAGATCCGTCGGCTTGCGAAGATGCGCCGGGACCGGAATCTGAATTTCGAAATTCAGGTGGACGGCGGCATCAACACCGAAAACGGTTCGCAGAAGCGCGCGCTCGGTGTGGACAACCTTGTTGGCGGATCGATGATTTTTCTGGCGGAGGATATGAAAGAAACCGTCCGAAAGCTAAAAGCCTGAGTCGGGGACTTTAAAACAGCCGTTCATGAAATTCAATATAAAAAAGTAAAAGAATGATCGTAAGCAGGAGGAACCAATATGAGTCTCACGAGTGATCGAATTCAGGGCAAGGTATGCGTCGTGACCGGCGCGGCAAAGAGCATCGGGTTTGCAATCGCGGAAAAATACGCCCAGTCGGGCGCGAAGGTCGTTCTGATCGACATCGACCCGCTTGTGGAAACCTCCGCCAAATCGCTGGCGGACAAGGGCTACACCGCGAAGAGCTATGTGCTCAACATTACCAACCGGGACGCCGTACTGAAATGCTTCGAGGACATCGTAGCGACCTATGGCGATATTTACGCGCTGGTCAACAATGCCGGCGTCGTGGACACGCGTCCGTTTGAAGAGAACGACGAAGCGATTCTGGACAAGATGTTTAAGGTGAACGTCTATGGAACGACCTACTGCATGCAGGGCGCGCTGCCGAGCATGAAAAAGAACAAGCAGGGGAAAATCATCAACTTCGCGTCCAAGTCCGGCAAGACCGGCTCCGCGCTGATGGGTCCCTACAGCGCGGCGAAGGGCGCCGTGATCGTGCTGACCCAGGCGCTCGCGTTTGAATATGCCAACGACAACCTCAACATCAACGCCGTTTGCCCCGGCATTACGGATGCGACGGGCGTTTGGTCCTCCGTCAGCAAGGGATATGTGGAGAACATGAAGATGGAGCGCGAGGAGATCGTAAAGAAGTTTACCGCCAAGGTTCCGCTTGGCCGCCTGACGGACATTCAGGACGTGGTCGAGTTCGTATTTTTCCTGACCGTTTCCGCGGATTACTGCACGGGTCAGGCGTTCAACATCACCGGCGGACGGGAAATGCACTAAGAATCTGGGAAACGGAGGAGTACGGTTATGGATCTGAATCTGAAAGGAAAAACCGCGATCGTCACCGGCGGAACGACCGGTCTGGGCGCGGGCATCTGCGACGTGCTGGCCGAAGAGGGGATGAACGTCATCGCCAATTACCTGTTCGACGAGGAAGGTTCCATCCGCTTTGCGAAGGAACTGGGTGAAAAATACGGCACCAAGTGCGTCGCCATGTACGGGGACATCTCCAAGGCGGAGGACATTGACCGCGTTTTTGAACAGGCGGAACAGGAATTCGGCCATGTGGATGTGCTTGTCAACAACGCGGGTATCTGGCCGACCACGCCGATTGAGAAGATGTCCGACGACGAATGGAAAAAGGTCATCGATATCGACCTCAACGGTACCTTCATGTTTTCCAAGCGCGCGGTGCTGCATTTCTTAAAACACGATGTCAAGGGACATATTGTGAGTATTTCGTCGAAGTCGGGATTCACCGTATCTTCGCCGGATCATGCGCATTACGTAGCGGCAAAAGGCGCCGTGAACATGATGACCAAGGCGCTGGCGCGAGAGTTCTCTTCGAAAGGGATCATCGTAAACGGCGTTGCGCCGGGTATGGTGCGCACTCCGCTGAACGAGGATAAACTGTCCCAGCCGGAGTGGCTGAAGTACTATGAGGACCGCATTCCGGTCGGCCGGGTTTCCACCGCGCGCGAAGTGGCCTATACGGTCGCCTTCCTCGCCTCGGAAAAGGGAATGTATGTTGCCGGAGCAATTGTGGACGTTACGGGCGGAATGCTCATTTAACACGAAAAAAGAGTGAAAACAATGACGGAGGAAATCAAAGTGGAAAAACAGGCATTGGGCATGGTGGAAACCAAAGGGCTCGTCGCCGCGATTGAAGCGGCGGACGCAATGGTGAAGGCTGCCAACGTGCAGCTCGTGGGCAAGGAAAAGATCGGTTCCGGTCTCGTGACCGTGATGGTTCGCGGCGACGTAGGCGCGGTCAAAGCCAGCGTGGATGCGGGCGCCGCGGCGGCGAAGCGCGTTGGCGAACTGTATTCGGTGCACGTCATTCCGCGTCCGCACGAGGACGTGGAGAGCATTCTGCTCAAGTAATACTCGGACATTAGAATCGGAGGGAATCTATGGAAAAGCAGGCGCTCGGTTTGGTGGAAACCAAAGGTTTGGTCGGCGCGATTGAAGCGGCCGACGCGATGGTGAAGGCTGCCAACGTGCAGCTTATCGGCAAGGAAAAGATCGGTTCCGGCCTCGTGACCGTCATGGTGCGCGGCGATGTCGGCGCGGTGAAGGCCAGCGTGGAAGCGGGCGCCGCGGCGGCGAAGCGCGTTGGCGAGCTGTACTCGGTGCATGTGATTCCGCGGCCGCACGACGATGTGGAAGGGATTCTGCTCAAGTAAGGAACCGGCCGCCGGTTGAACAGCAATAGGAGAAGAATATGGATATCGATAAACTCATCCAGGAAGCGGTCAAGAAGATCATGACCGAGGGAACGGAACAACAGCCCTCGACCGGCCGCTACGACGCTTCCTACGCGAAATATATGGATCACACGGTGCTCAAGCCGGAGACGACGCGCGAGACGGTCAAGCGCTTTTGCGACGAAGCCAAGGAATATGGCTTTGCGAGCGTCTGCGTTAACCCCACGCATGTGGTTTTCGTATCGGAGCAGCTCAAGGGGACGGGGGTTAAGACCTGCTGCGTCATCGGCTTCCCTCTGGGGGCGAACACCTCGTTTATTAAGGGGCTGGAGGCCATGGAAGCCGTGAAGAACGGCGCGGAAGAGGTTGACATGGTGATCAACATCGGCGCGCTGAAGGACAAGAACTATTCGCTGGTGTTTGAAGACATCAAGGCGGTGGTGGAAGCGGCGCATCCAAAGGCGATTGTCAAGGTGATCATCGAAACCAGCGCGCTGACCGACGAGGAAAAGGTCATCGCCTGCGAGCTGGCAAAGCGCGCAAAGGCCGACTTTGTGAAGACCTCGACCGGGTTTGGCAGCGGCGGCGCGACGGTGGACGATGTTCGCCTCATGAAACGTACGGTTGGCGACGCGCTGCGCGTGAAAGCCTCTACGGGCATCAACGACCGCGCGACCACGGACAAGATGCTCGCGGCGGGCGCGGTGCGCATGGGCACGAGCAAAGGAATCCTGATCGTGAAGGATGAAAAGCCGCCGGAAGACAAGATTGCTTACTAAGCGGCGAATCATCCGGAATAAAAGGAAAAACGCATGGAAAAGGCAGAACTACAGCGGCTTGTCACGGAGAACGTCGTGAAAAATACGTATGAGCAAACGGGGAAACGCTTCGTGCCTGCCGCCGCGTCGAACCGCCACATCCACCTGTCCGCGCAGGATCTCGAAGCGCTCTTTGGTAAGGGATATTCGCTGAAACCGGAGCGCCCGCTTTCCCAGCCGGGGCAGTTTGCCGCGGCGGAAACAGTTTCGATATCCGGGCCAAAGGGAAGGATCGACAACGTGCGCGTGCTTGGTCCGGCGCGAGGCAAGACGCAGGTGGAAATCTTTCTGGCGGATGCCTACAAGCTGGGCATAGAACCGGTGATCCGGATTTCCGGGGACGTGGAAGGCACGCCGGGGGCGGCCGTTGTCGGCCCGGGCGGTTCCGTCTCGCTGCCGTTTGGCGTGATCGTTGCGCAGCGGCATCTGCATTTATCCGCCGAACAGGCCGCGTTCCTGAACCTGAACAACGGGGACCTGGTCAGCATTAAAAAAGAGGGCGTTCGCGCGCTGATTTTTGAAAAGGTTCCGGTGCGGTGCGGCGCGGGACATCAGATGGAGTTGCATCTGGATCTGGAGGAAGCCAACGCGGGCGGCATCAAGAACGGGGAGCTGCTGGAGATCGTTGCAGTGGAACGGCACGCATGAGCCGAAAAACGCGAAGATCGGCCGAATCGCAGCGATGGAGAGAAGAGCATGAGCCTGAGCGACACGCAGATCAGCCAGATTATTGAACGCGTGAGTCTCGCGGTTGATCGGAAAGTGAATATGGATGCGCTCAGCGGTAACAGCCAGACAACGGCGGTATTGGTGCCAGGCTATGTTCCGGCGCCGAAGAAGGCGCTGGCGAGCATTACAAAGCGGTATGGCGATCCGATTCGCCTGCTCTTTTTCGAAGAACCGGCGTTCGAGGCGGAAGGGATACCGTGCAGCCGGATCGAATGGCCCGCACAGAAGAGCGAGCTGGTGGAACTGCTCGTTTGCGCGGAACATGCCGTTCTGCTCGCGCCCGGAATCGGTATGCTCAAACGCATGGCGGGCGGGCAGGAGGAGGACGGCGCGGGCGAGGTATTGCTCCGGCGTGTTCTCTGGGGAAAGCCGGTCGATATCCTGCTGGATTTCGACCCGCCGAAGTTTCGGCGCGGTACATATTTTGCGCAGATTGCGGAGGCGGTTGATTGCCTTTGTTCCATGGGTGTCGGCGTGTTTGCCTATTCGCCCTGCGAATCCGCGGCGGTGAACGCCTGCTCGCTTGTGACGGAGCGGGACGTGATTGAAGCAAAGCAAAGCGGGCAGAAGACGATTTACTGCCTGCAGGAAGCGATCGTTACGCCGCTGGCGAGCGACACCGCGAAGGAACTGCAAATCAATATTGAGCGTGTGTGACGCAACAGAGCACACAGGGGAGTAGCATATGATGATTGGCGTCGTAAAGGGCAGCGTGGTCAGCACCAATAAATCGGAAACGCTTCATGGGCTGAAGCTGCTGGTCGTGGCTCCGCTGGATCTGGATACCATGCAGCAGAAGGGGAACCCGCTGGTGGCAATCGACGCCGTTGGCGCGGGGGAGGGCGAAGTGGTTATGTGCTGCAGCGGCAGCTCTTCGCGCCAGACCGCGTTTACGGACGGGAAACCAAGCGATCTTGCGATCATCGCGATCATCGATTCCATCGACATGCGCGGCGCGCGCGTGTTTGAAAAGTACAGCAGCAAGTAACCCGTTCGGTTCGGGCTGAAAAGAGGACAGTATGGCATATACGGATACGCAGATAGACAGCATTATTTCAGAAACGCTCGCGAAGTTCCAGAACCAGCCGCAGCGGGCGCGCGGAAACTGGCTGTGTGAAACGGCGGAGGAAGCGATTGCAAACGCGAAAGCCGCGCAGAAGGAACTGATCAAAATGCCGCTGGAAAAGCGCGGCCGGCTGATTGAGGCCATGCGCAAAGCCGCACTGAACAACGCGGAATACCTGGCGCGCCTTGCTAACGAGGAAACCGGCTACGGTCGGGTTGCCGATAAAACCGCAAAGAATATCCTCGCGGCGGAAAAGACGCCGGGGATTGAAGACCTGCATGCGCAGGCGTTTACGGGCGACTATGGACTCACGCTGGTGGAGGCTGCGCCGTTTGGCGTGATCGGCTCGATTACACCTTCCACCAATCCGACTTCGACGGTCATCAACAACTCCATCAGCATGATTGCGGCGGGGAACGCCGTGGTGTTCAACCCGCATCCGGCGGCAAAGCGCGCTTCGCAGGAGGCTATGCGCATTCTCAATGAAGCAATCGCGCAGGCTGGCGGCCCTGACAGCTTGATTACCACCGTGAAGGAGCCGACGCTCGAAAGCGGCAAAGCGATTATGGAATCGAAGGATATTCCGCTCCTCTCCGTGACCGGCGGCGAAGCGGTGGTCGGCGTTGCGATGCGCACCGGCAAGAAGGTCATCGCCGCGGGGCCGGGCAACCCGCCCGTGATTGTGGACGACACCGCCGACCTTGGGAAGGCGGCGAAGGACATCGTGGACGGAGCGAGTTTCGACAACAACGTGGTCTGCATTGCCGAAAAAGAGGTGTTCGCGTATGCGAAAATCATCGACGAGCTTGTCGCGCAGATGCAGCAGAACGGGGCGTATCTCGTTTCCGGTGAAGATATCGATAAAATCGTGAAAACCGTTCTGGTCAAACAGAACGATATATATGTGATCAACCGCAAATACGTCGGCCGGAACGCCGCCGTGATTCTCAAGGACAGCGGCGTGAGCTTTACCGGCGATCCGCGTCTTGTGATTGCGCGCGTGGATAAGAATCATCCGTTCGTGCGCACCGAGATGCTGATGCCTGTGCTGGGAATTTGCAGTGTTAAGGATATCGACGAGGCGGTGGAGGAGGCGCTCTGCGCCGAGCAGGGCCGCCAGCACTCCGCCATGATCCACTCGACGAACATCAAACACCTCACCTACGCGGCGGCCGCGCTGAACACCACGGTGTTCGTAAAGAACGCGCCGTCCTATGCGGGGCTGGGTTTCCTGGCGGAGGGCTATACCACGCTGACCATTGCAACGCCAACGGGAGAGGGCCTTACGAGTGCGAAGTCGTTTACCCGCGCGCGGCGCTGCGTACTGCACGGCGATTTAAGAATCGTTTAAAACGTAATTCGGAAAGATGGGGTTATGGCGGATACGCTGGAGAGAATTAAAGAGGCGGGCGTGGTCGGCGCGGGCGGCGCGGGATTTCCCACGCACGTAAAGATCAACTGCAAAGCCGAAACCGTTATCGCAAACGGCGCGGAGTGCGAGCCGCTGCTCAACGTGGATCAGTGCGCCATGCGGGACGAAGCGGAGCAGATCGTAGCCGGGCTGGAAGCCGTGCTGCAGATCACCGGAGCTGCGCGCGGGGTCATCTGCACGAAGGAGCATTACCACGATGCGGTCGTTTCGCTGCAAAAAGCGCTGACTGGGAAAGAAAACCTGGCGCTGAAACTGCTGAAGAGCACCTATCCCGCCGGCGACGAGCAGGTGATGGTATATGAGGTGACGGGCAGGGTGGTTCCAACGGGAGGACTTCCGCTGGATGCCGGCGCGGTCGTGCTGAACGTCAGCACGCTGAAAAACGTCAGCCGCGCGTTGGCCGGTTTTCCGGTAACGGACAAGACTGTGACCGTTTCCGGCGAGGTGAGCGTGCCGGTCACGATGGAAGTTCCGATTGGAACGCCGTTTCAGGCGCTGATCGACCGCGCGGGCGGGCCAAAGAGCGCGGAGGGCTACGTCGCCGTCATCGGCGGCCCCTGCATGGGCGCGCTGGAGCGGGACTGGAGCAAACCGGTTACCAAGACCACGGGCGGGATCATCGTGCTCAAGGCGGATCATCCGCTTGTCAGAACGAAAACACAGGATTTCGCGCGCGACGTGAAGCTGGCAAAAGCGGTGTGTTGCCAGTGCAGCCTCTGCACCCAAATGTGCCCGCGCAACGCGCTCGGGCTCAAGGTGGAGCCGCACAAGGCCATGCGCGCGGCGGCGAATAACGACGGCAAGCTGCTTGGCGACATCAACGGCGTGTTCTCCTGCTGCAACTGCGGGCTGTGCACCTACTATGCCTGCAACTTCGGACTGAACCCTGCCGCGATGATGACGCGGATGAAGGACGGCCTGAGCCGCGCGGGCGTGAAGCCGGAAAAGAAGATCGCATACCCGGTTTCGGACGGGTACGGGCTTACGAAGCTGCCGACCTACCGGCTGGAGTCGCGCCTGGGCGTGACGCAATATGAATCGAACGCGCCGTATGTCCGCGAAGCGTTTTCGGTTTCCAGCGTGGCAATTCCGCTCAAAATGCACATCGGCGCGCCGTCGGAACCCGTTGTTGCGGTTGGCAGCCGCGTGAAGAAGGGTGATTTGATTGCCCGTATTCCGGAGGGCAAGATGGGTGCGAACATTCACGCGAGCATTGACGGAACCGTAACGGCCGTCGATGCCCAACAGATCACCATACTGCGATAGGAGCCTGCGATGAACGCATTAGGAATGATCGAATGCCAGAATATTCCAAAGGGGATTGAAGCGGCGGACAGCATGCTGAAAACCGCGGATGTATCGCTATTAACCGCGCAGGCGGTCTGCGCGGGGAAATACATTGTGCTGATTTCCGGCGACGTGGCCGCCGTTTCGGCGAGCGTGGATGCGGGAAAGGCGATGTGCGGCGCGAGCTTGATCGACAGCCTGGTCATTCCAAGCATCCATCCGCAGGTGCTTTCCGCGGTGGCCGCCTGCAGCGACGTGCCGAAACCGAGCGCGCTTGGCATACTGGAATCGTTTTCGCTTTGCGTGAGCGTAAAAATTGCGGATGCGGCGGTCAAGGCGGCGGATATTTCGCTGATCGAAATCCGTCTTGGGCGAGGGCTCGGCGGTAAGGCGTTTGTCATCTTTACGGGCGATGTGTCCGCCTGCGAGGCGGCGGTGCGCGCGGCGGAAAACGCGGAGGGCGTGGGCGGAATGATTTCGCAGTCCGTCGTGATTCCTTCGCCCAATATGGATCTGGTCAGGCAATCAATCTATTAAGCCGAACGGGGGAGGTGGCGCGCTGTGTATACCGGAACGGTCATCGGAACGGTCGTGGCAACAAAAAAATACGAATCCCTGTCCGGCATTAAGCTGCTGGTGGTGGAAACAATAGAAAACGGGAAACCCGCCAAGGTCATCGTCGCCGCGGACGCTACGCGGCAGGCAGGCATTGGCGACTTTGTCTATCTCATTGGTTCAAAGGAAGCCGCGCTGCTTTTCCGCCAGAAGTATACGCCGGTGGATGCGGCAATTGCGGGATTTATCGATCGATACGACGTAATAAGTACAAAGGAGACGCAGCAATGAAACTTGCACTTGGAATGGTGGAAACAAAGGGGCTTGTCGGCGCGATTGAAGCGGCGGACGCAATGGTGAAAGCGGCGAACGTACAGCTTGTCGGCAAGGAGAAAATCGGTTCCGGTCTGGTCACCGTCATGGTTCGCGGCGATGTCGGCGCGGTGAAGGCCAGCGTGGAAGCGGGCGCAGCCGCGGCAAAACGCGTTGGTGAGCTTTACTCGGTGCACGTAATCCCGAGCCCGCACGAGGATGTGGAACAGTTGCTGGGCGAACAGCCGAAGGCAAAAGCGCCGCAAAAGACCGCCGCAAAGAGCTAGAGGCAAAAACATGAGACTGGCCAGAGTGGTCGGGAACGTGGTCTCGACCGTCAAGGAAAAAACGCATTTCCATTATAAACTGCTGATTGTCGATTATCTGGACGGGGAAGGCAAACCGGTCGAAACACAACAGATTGTGTTTGACGGAGCGGACGCCGGAATCGGCGATCTTGTGCTGGTCAACGTGGATGGCGGCGCAGCGAAGATGCTGCTTGGCGATAAGGAGATCATTGCCGATAACACGGCATGCGGCGTGATCGACCACTGGACATTCGACGGGAAGGTGACGGGCAAATGAACATCAACGATGTGATAAAGAAAGTTACGGAAGAGGTTTATAAACAGATGGGAACAAGCGGCGAGACGGCGCAGAATACCGGCGGCAACTTCGAGCTGGCGGGGCATATTGAGCATTCGATTCTGAACCCGGATATGACGCGGGAAAAGGTTATCCGCGAATGCGCGCTCGCCAGACAATATAAGTTTGCCAACGTCTGCGTAACGCCTTATTTTGTGCGGGAAGCGGCGGAAGCACTGAGAACCTGCAACGTTGGCGTCTGCGCGCCGGTGGGGTTTCCGCAGGGAGCGGCGTCCACCGCGGCAAAGCTCTGCGAGATCAAAGAGTGCGTGGCAAACGGGGCGACGGAGCTGGACGTAGAGCTCAACATCGTTGCCATCAAATCCGGCGAGTTTGACGAGATGAAACGCGAGCTGAAGGCCATGGTCGATGCGGCGGGACATGGCGTTAAGGTGAAAGCCATCTACGAACAGGGACTGCTCACGGACGAGGAAAAGAAGAAAACGCTCGAGATTATCCGGGACGTCGCGCCCGCCTACGTAAAGATTTCCAACGCGCTGACCGGCAAAGCCGCCTGCAAGGACGACGTTGCGTTTGTCAAGGCGATTGTTGGCAATTCGGTAAAAATCAAGATCGACGGCGGAATTAAGACCGCGGCCTTCGCAAGCGAAATTCTTGCTTCCGGCGCGGATCGAATCGGCTGTTCCGCTTCGGTGGCAATCGTCACGGGCGGCTGAGCCGGAGGGCACATGGATCTCAATTTAAAAGGGAAAACCGCGCTCGTAACCGGCGGCAGCCGGGGCATTGGCAGCGCTATCTGTGCGTGTTTGGCACAGGAAGGCGCAAATGTTCTGCTGACTTACGTGACAACTGAGGAGAAAGCGGAGGCGGTCGCCGCCCGCTTAACGGAGCAGTACGGCGTTTGCGCGGCGGCAGCGCGGGCGGACGTTTCGGTGGAGTCCGACGTCCGGGCGCTGTTTCGGTTTGCGGAAAAGAGGTTTCATACGCTGGACGTTCTCGTCAACAACGCGGGCGTCTGTCCGGTGTCTCCAATTAAGGATACAACCTTCGACACATGGAACCAGGTGATGGCCGTGAATCTGGGCGGCGTGTTTCTTACCTGCAGAGAACTAATAAACCACGCTGTTGCGGCCGGGAGGCCCGCCTCGATCGTCAACATTGCCTCGGCAACGGCCTACCTTGGCTCTAAAAACGGCAAGACGCATTACGCGGCCAGCAAGGGCGGAGTTATTTCCTTTACGGTTTCGCTCGCAAAAGAGGTTGCGGCATACGGAATTCGCGTTAACGCCGTTGCGCCGGGAATCCTGTATACCGATATGACGGCGGAACTGCTGGAGCGGGATTTGGAGCACTATAAAAAGCAGATTCCCATCGGACGAATCGCGACGCTGGAGGAAGCGGCATCCGCGGTGGCGTTTCTGGCCGGAGATGCGTCCTCCTACATGACCGGTTCCGTTCTCGACTTAAGCGGCGGGCAGCTTGGCCGATAAAAAAGCGGATTTCCACTTGAAATAAACGAATCCCCGGACAGCAAGGCAATTCGATGGCGCGTTTGAAACAGAATATCAGCCCCCTAAAGCCAGGCAGGACGGCGGACTGTTCGGAGCGATAGGGGTGTTTTTTTGCGTTTAAAACAAAGGATGGCCGATGGCTGCAAAACGGAGGCTGCATGGCCTCCCGAAAACGCGATGCGCGACGCTTTCTGCGAGGCAACGCTATGTTTTTCGAGAAAAATGTGGTATTCTATACGCAATCGTCGGCGGGGGATGCCCGCCCGGCCGGAACGCCCGAAAGGCAAACGAAAAGGCCGTAACTAAGATTGAACAGTTTCGGACGGAACTCTTTCATCTGAACGAACGGAGGGAGCAAATGATTATGAAAACGAAACGGAACCTGCTATCCATACGTTCCAGGATTACAAAGCGTGCGGTTGTCGCGCTCGTTCTCTGCACAGTCCTGCTGTTCACGTTTGGCTGCGCAGCGCGCGCTTCGGAATCCGATGTCGCCTATGCACCCGCGCCGGCGGGCGCCGCTTACGATGAGGCGGCGCCGCAGGCAGAGAGTGCGGAAACCTATGCGGTGAGTTCGGATGCGTCCGGCTCAACCGGAACACAGACCGAGCCGACCGGTGATTTCGACGTCCGCAAGATTGTTTACACCGCGGATATGACTCTGACGGCCGATGATCCGGAGCAAGCGCTGGCAAACCTGGTGGAAAGCGCTCAGAACCTGGGCGGTTACGTCTCCGGCTCCTACAGCACGACGGACGATCTCGGAACTTACTATTCCACCGCGACAATCAAGGTTCCCGCGGATCAGCTGGAAACGCTGGTGAACGCGGCAAAATCGATTGGAAAAGTGGACGACTATCGCCTCAGCTCGGACGATATTTCGCTTTCCTATTACGACATGCAGGCGCGGCTTGATAACGCGAAAGCCGAGGAACAGCAACTGCTTGAAATTCTCGCGCAGTGCAAAACGATTGAGGAGATTCTGGCCGTTCGCCAGAGCCTGACGAGCGTTCGCGCGGATATTGAAAGCTATACCGCGCAGATGAATCTCTGGGACAACCTGGTTTCCTACGCTACGCTGAATCTTACCATCAATCGCACGCCGAAGACGGCGGTAGCGGGTGAAAAGGAACTGATTCAGGTTTGGAAGGCTTCGGATACCTGGGGCCGCATGGCCAGAGGATTCCAGAACAGCGCGCGGTTTGTCGTGAATGCGCTTGGCGCGATCGGGATTTTCCTCGCGGTAGCAATCATTCCCGCAGGGATTCTCTTCCTCGCCATCGGGCTGCCAATCATTCTGCATAAGAAAAACAAACGAAAAAAGGCGGCGGCGCTGAAAGCGCAGCAACCCGCGGCGGCGGAACCGGAAAACACGATAAAACAGAACGAATAAATACACAGAAATCAGGGGGATAGTACAGGTGGTTACGATCAAAGAAGCGGCGACCAAGAAGGATTTGGTCAAGTTCATGGAATTCCCGCTCAAACTTTACCGGGGTAATCCTTATTACGTGCCCGATATACTCTCGAGCCAGGTGGCCGATATGCAGAAGGGGAAGAATCCCGCGTTTGCTTTTTGCGACGCAAAGTGCTTTCTGGCGTATCGGGACGGCGAGATCGTCGGCCGCATCGCGGGCATCCTGAACACCCGTGCGAACGCGAAGTTTGGCAAGAAATACCTCAACTTCACGAACGTGGACTTCATTGACGACGAAGAAGTTGTGGACGCGCTTTTTAACGCGGTGGAAAGCTGGGCAAAGGAACTTGGCTGCGAAGCATTGCATGGCCCGCTTGGCTTTTCGGATATGGACCGCGAAGGCATGCTGATCGAAGGGTTTGATCGAAAGAGCCTGTTCTATACCTACTACAATCATCCATACTATATGGAGCATATGACCCGGCGCGGGTATCAAAAGCAGGTGGACTGGGTCGAAATGCGCCTAACGCTGCCGGACGTGCCGGACGAAAAGTATGCGCGTGTAGCGGAATATGTAAAAAAGAAAAAGAATCTGCACGTGGTCAATCTTGGCGAGAAACCGATTAAGCAGCTGATTGAGGACATGTTTGCCCTCTACAACAAGACCTACCTTGTGCTCTTTGGCATGGTACCGATGACGGACGAGCAGATGGTGAAGTATGCCGGCGAATTCCGGCCAATGGTTGAAAAGCGTACCTCCTCGTTTGTCTATAACGAACAGGGTGAAATGGTTGCGTTCGGCATTTGCTGCCCCGCGCTCGACAGCGCGATGCAAAAAATGAAGGGGCGGACGGCACCCTTTGGCTGGATCCGGCTGCTCAAGGCGCTCAAGGGAAAAAACGACACGGTCGATCTGCTGCTCATTGCGGTGCGTCCGGATCTGCAGGGGCAGGGCGTGAACGCCATCGTTCTGGACGACATGCTGAGAAAGTCAATCAAGAGCGGTGTGAAATACGCCGAGACGGGCCCCATGCTGGAACTAAACGACCATGTTCTTTCCCAGTGGGAGCGGTTTGAATCCGAGCAGCACAAGCGCCGCCGGTGCTTCGTAAAAGAACTCTAACACGGGATTTCCGACAAGGCCGCTTTTTACAAGCGGCCTTTTTGCTTGAACATATTCTCAAAATGGTTTTTTCACGGAAAATACGGTTATGATGTAACGTAAATGTTTGCGAAGAGACGGCAGCGTGATATAATGAAATAAATTAAGAACGGGAGGATATTGTATGAAACTGAGTGCACCAAGATGGTTTATCTGGCTGCTCGCGTTGATTGCCGCCGCGCTGGCAATCGTAAGTATGTACGTTAAGATTCCCTATATTGGCGGCTTTGTCGAAGCGAACCGTTTCTGGTTCATGACCGGCGCCTATGGCCTGCTGTTCCTCGGGACGCTGTTCAAAGGGCTATAAAAAATTCGAACCACAAAAATGCCTGCGTATCCGCGGGCATTTTTTTACGCCGTAAACGCTATTTCTGACCGGATAGTCTCTGCTGCAGGTAGTGCTGCAGCTGCTGAACGGTCTCCGCCGCGCCGCCGGCACCGGGCGCCATGCCCTGCGCAAGCGTACCCCTGCCGCCGCCCTTGCCGCCCGTTGCGGCGTTGACGGCGGGCATGAGTTCGGAAACGTCCAGCGGGAACCCTTCGCCCGTGGCTAGTACATAGCTGAGCTTGTCATTGAATGAACTCAGCAGCAGCACGAGCGTTTTATCCTGCGCGGCGGCCTGGGAAAGATCCTTGAGCCGGTTTGCGTCCAGATCCGGGAAGAGGCGGACAATCAGCCGGTATTTCCCTGCCTGCAGCGCGGACTCCGACAGTTCGCGCGCGATATAGCCGTTGAGGGAGCGGGTAAGGTCGCGTTCCTGCTTCTTCAGCGCGCCATAGTCCTCCGAGAGCTTCTTAACCGCGTTTCCCGCGGTGTCGCGGGCAGTGGAGAAACGGCGCGCAATCATATCCATATCATCATGAACCGCACGGTTGCGCCGGAGCGCGCGCTCGCCGCAGTGGAAGGTAATGCGCGTTCCGCCTTTATAGGAGATGGCGTCCGAAACGAAGATGGAGCCGATCTCGCCGGTCAGCGCGCAGTGCGGCGCACAGCAGGTGCAAAGGTCCGCGTCCTGAATGGAAACGATGCGGATCGGAGGGACGAGCCCTTCCGCGTGTTTCCGCAGCGGGAGCCGAGCGACCTCCGCTTCACTTTCGTAAAACGCAGCAGTAACGGGCAGATTCCGCCAGACATAGCGGTTGGCAAGGTGCTCCGCCTCAACCACCTGTTCATGCGCCAGCGGCTTGTCGAAGTCGATGGTCGCGTAGTCGAGGGCGAGGTGGAAGCCGATATTCGCGGCGGAAAACAGATGATAGAAGGAAAACGAAAGCAGGTGCTCGCCCGTGTGCTGCTGCATGAAATCGAACCGGCGCGCCCAGTCGAGCTGAACGGGAAGCTCGCTTCCGACTGGAAGCGCGCGATCTATGCGGTGATAAATTTCGCCGTGCTCCTCGCGCACATGCAGCACCATCGCTTCGCCGATGAGGCCCGTATCGGACGGCTGCCCGCCTCCTTCGGGAAAGAGCACGGTCTGATCCAGCACCACGTCGAACCCTTCCTTTGCCGGAACGCAGGAGAGCACGGTTGCGGTGTGCTGCGAAAGGTGGCTGTCGAGGTCATAAAGACGTTTGGTCATGGCAAATCTCCCATCCGGTTGATATTAGATGACGGCAAGTTGTTTGAGAAAATAGATAAAGAGAAACATCGTGAAGATGGAAAGAACGCTCGTAGTCGCAACCAGGGTACCGGCCAGCTCGTCGTCCGCCTGCATGGCGAGCGCCATGTTGTAGGTTACCATTGCAACCGGCGCGCCGAAGATGATCAGCGCGACGACGATGTATTCGCCCCGGAATCCAAGCAGAAGGAACGTGCCGACAACGGCAACCGGAATCACCAGCAGCCGCAACAGCGAGACGATTGTGATGGCAAGCCGGTTTTTCCGTACCGCCGAAAACGAAATGGTGCCGCCGAGCAAGAGAAATGCTAGCGGCGAGGTAATGGAAGCGAGGCCGTCGATCGGTTTTTGCAGCGCGAGCGGAAGATCAACCGAAAGCAGATTGACGAGAAAACCCGCGATGCAGCCGAGCATGATCGGGTTTATTATAATCCGCAGCAGAACCTTGCCGAAATGAACCTTCTCGCCGCGATACCGCTCCATGGCGACGACGGAAAACAGGTTGTAAAGCGGTACGCAGAGCGATATGGCGATGGACATTAAGCCGAGGTTCTCCTCGCCAAGGAGCGCCGCGGCGACCGCGAGGCCAAAGATTGCGTCGTTGGAGCGAAACACGCCGAGAATGAGCACGCCCCGGCGCCGGTCATCCTTGCAAGCGAGCGGAACAATCCAGGCGGCGAGCGCATAGAAAACGACGATTCCAACGGTCATATACAGAAGATACGGCGTTTCCAGCATTGCGCCGATATCGCTCGCGGCAACGGCGCGGTAGCACATTAGCGGCAGGGTAACGTAAAAAATGATGCTGTTTGCTTTTCGCAGGGCGGACTCATCCATCACGCCGGTCTTTCGCAACAGTGCGCCAACCAGCATGTAGACAAGCAGGGGGGCCACAACATTGAAGGAGAGCAAAAGGTTTTCCATGCAGATTTCTCCATGCCGGATACTCTGCGTTCCGGCCACCCGAAACGCGATAATGCAAGCATTATAACACATATTCCCGGTCGGTGCGCCCAAGAGGAGATGAATCGGACGCGGCAAATACACCGGTTATATGGAGAACGCTGAAAGCAGGGCGTATCAAAACCGTTGACAAGTAAAGATCGCTTTCAAATGAAGCACCGGAAATCGGAAAGGGACCCGGATTCGTAAACACTGAGTAAAATCATTTTCGCGTAACGGAATTCGGCCGGCAAACTGTTCCTTTTACGGCGGAATGATGGTATGATGACATTGTAGCGTATGACGCGGGGGTTTCATGGATGAGTAACTTTACGGATGAAACAGCTCTCTACTACTTCAATCGCGGCGTTTCGACTGCGGCTTATCGGGAACTCGGATGCCACGAAGCGACCGGCGAATTTGGCGAACGGATCTATCGCTTCTCCGTTTGGGCGCCAAACGCCGAGTTCGTCAGCGTTGTCGGGTCGTTTAATTTCTGGAATATCGATGCGGATCGCATGGAGCGCGCCGGCAAAACCGGCGTATGGGAGATTGCCATCGGAGTTGCACAGCCGGGCGATCTCTACAAGTATGCGATTGGCACCAATACGGGGGAAGTCATTCTGAAAGCGGATCCGTTCGCATTTCGCTGCGAAGCACACGGAACCGCTTCTTTGGTTAGCGATATGCCGGAATTCGACTGGGGCGATCAGGACTATCTGGATTGCTGCGGAGATCCCTTCGACGCATACGGCAGACCAATGAACATCTACGAGGTGCACCTTGGCAGCTGGAAGCAGGGACTGGGGTACCACGAACTGGCGGACGAGCTGGTCGATTATGTTGCCGACATGGGCTATACGCATATCGAGGTTATGCCGCTGATGGCCTATCCATACGACCCAAGCTGGGGGTATCAGGTAACGGGGTACTATGCCGCCACCGCGCGGTATGGTGAGCCGGAGGAACTCATGTACCTGATTGACCGAGCGCATAGCATGGGGATCGGGGTAATCATGGACTGGGTGCCCGCGCATTTTACAAGGGACGCGCACGGGCTCAGGCTCTTCGACGGTACGCCGCTGTTTGAGCACCCGGATCCGCGCCGAAGCGAAATGCCGCAGTGGGGTACGCTGCTGTTTAATTTTGAGCAGACGCAGGTGCAGTCGTTCCTGCTCTCCAGCGCGATGTACTGGCTGAAAGAATTCCACTTCGACGGCCTGCGCGTGGACGCGGTGAGCGCCATGCTCTATCTCGACTTTGGCAAGCAGCCCGGCGAATGGCTGCCGAACCGTTACGGCGGGCACGATAATCTGGACGCCGTCGCCTTTTTCCGCAAGCTGAACACCGCCGTTGCGGCGCTGCCCGGCTGCAAAATGCTCTTTGCGGAGGAAAGCTCCGCCTACCCGTATGTGACGAGGCCGGTCTCCGAGGACGGGCTCGGTTTTGCGTACAAATGGAATATGGGGTGGATGAACGACCTGCTGCGCTATATGAGCATGGACAGCATCTACCGGAAATATCACCACGACAAACTTACCTTTTCGCTCTGCTACGCGTTTTCGGAACATTATGTTCTGCCGTTTTCGCACGACGAAGTCGTCCACGGAAAAAAGAGCCTTCTTTCGAAGATGCCCGGCGATTACTGGCAGCAGTTTGCGCAGCTGCGGCTGCTGTATTCCTATCAATATGCGCACCCCGGCAAAAAGCTGATGTTTATGGGTTCGGAATTCGGCCAGTACATCGAATGGAAATTTGACGATTCGCTGGACTGGTTTCTGCTGGACTATCCGAAGCACCGGGAGATGCAGCAGTTTGTGCACGACCTGAATCATTTCTATCTCGATTCGCCGCCGCTGTATGAGATTGACGACAGCTGGAACGGGTTCTGCTGGTGCGGCGTGGATGACAACATTCATTCGATCCTTTCGTTCATGCGCATGGACCGCGACGGAAACGCGCTGTTCTGGATATTTAACTTTACGCCGATTCCCTGGCTGGACTATATGTTCGGCGTTCCGCTTTACGGGCGCTACAGCGAGGTGTTCTCTTCCGACGCGCCTTATTACGGCGGAACGGGGGATTATCCAAACGCGCCGACCATGTCCGTTTACGAACCCTACGGCGAGCATCCCTGCCGGATTCGACTGCGGCTGCCGCCGTTTGGAGCCGTTTGCTTCCAGGTTCTGCAAAAACCCCTGCCGGAGCATGGCAGTGAGGAGGAACACGACGCATGAAGAAACAGATCGTAGCAATGCTGCTTGCGGGCGGTCAGGGCAGCCGTCTCGGCGTGCTGACCTCCAGTATGGCGAAGCCCGCCGTTCCGTTTGGCGGGAAATATCGGATTATCGATTTTCCGCTGAGCAACTGCGTCAACTCGGATATTGATACGGTCGGCGTGCTCACGCAATACCGGCCGCTTGCGCTCAACAGCTACATCGGCACCGGCCAGCACTGGGACCTCGACCGTGTCCATGGCGGCGTGTTCGTGCTTCCGCCCTATCAAACGGGCAAGGACGGGCGCTGGTATACGGGCACGGCGAACGCGATCTACCAAAACCGCGAGTTTGTCGATCAGTACAGCCCGGACTATGTGCTGATTCTTTCCGGCGACCATATCTACAAAATGGATTATGGCGCGATGCTGCGCTTCCATATGGAAAAGAACGCGGTGGCGACCATTGCGGTTCTGCCCGTACCAATGGAAGAGGCGCACCGTTTTGGAATCATGAATACGGATGAGGACGACCGGGTTGTCTCGTTTGAAGAAAAGCCGAAGCAGCCAAAATCAAACAAGGCCTCCATGGGCATCTATATCTTCAACTGGGGCGCGCTTAAGGACTGCATGCGGGAGGACGACGCGAATCCGGATTCGAGCAACGATTTCGGCAACGACATCATTCCCGCGATGATTGCCGCGGGGCGTCCCGTTTACGCGTATCCGTTCAGCGGCTACTGGAAGGATGTTGGAACGATTCAAAGCCTCTGGGACGCGAATATGGATATTCTGTCCATGCCGCCCAAGCTCGTGCTGAACGATCCGCAATGGAGAATTTACAGCCGGAACCCCATCATGCCGCCACACTATGTCGGCGAGCATGCCAGTATTACGCAAAGTCTTGTAACGGAAGGCTGCCGCGTGGAGGGCAAGGTGCACCACAGCGTCCTGTTTTCCAACGTTCTGGTCGAACCGGACGCGGAGATTTACGACTCCGTCATCTTTCCCGGCGCGGTGGTGCGAAGGGGAGCAAAGGTCTACCAGGCGATTGTCGGGGAAAACTCCGAAATCGGAACGGCTGCGGTGATTGGCGGGCCGCTTCGTCTTGGCGACGCGGTGGATAACGCGCTGACGGGAACGATCACGCTGGTTGGCAACGATATCAGTATCCGTCCGGATGCATACCTGCCGCAGGGCACGGTAGCAACCGAGAACGAAGCCGGAGGAAGATGCTATGACAAGTAACGCATTCGGCCTCATCTATACGGGCGAAACCAATCCCTATTTACGCGATCTCGCGCTCTCGCGTTCCGTTGCGGCCGTCCCGTTCGGCGGACGTTACCGCTGCATCGACTTTATTCTTTCGGATCTGGTCAACACGGGGGTAACAAGCGTCGGTCTGATAGCGCAGAAGAACTACCACTCCCTGATGGATCACCTTGGCTCCGGCAAGGAGTGGGACCTGCACCGCAAGCGCGAGGGTCTGTTTATGCTGCCGCCGTTCATGACGAAGGAAAATACCGGCCTGTATCGCGGCAGCGTGGACGCAATTCGCTCCTGCCTCGGCTACGTTCGCCGAAACCCGCAGCAATACGTGATTCTGACCGGCAGCCACACCATCTTCAACATGACGTTTAACGATATGATCGCGCGGCATATCTCGACGCGCGCGAACATTACGATGCTCTATAACGAGGTGGAGCCCACTGTTTCGGAGGAGCAGAATCTTGATCTGCGGCTGATTCTGGACGCGAACGAGCGCGTGACCGAAATGGAGCTCAATCCTTTTACGCCGCGCTCGACACACCGCAGCTGCGACGTGATGATTATGGATAAACTTCTGCTGGAATACCTGGTGGAGGAGGCGTATTCCCGGGGCGATTATGACCTGACGCGGGATATTCTGCTCAAGAAATGCGCCACGCTAAAGATTATGGGGTACCGCTACGATGGTTACGTTGCCCGGCTCGACTCGGTAAATGACTTTTTCAACCACAACCTTGCGCTGCTGAAATCCGAGGTGCGGAGCGATCTGTTCAATCCCCAACACCCGATCTATACGAAGGTCAAGGACGAGGTAAGCGCAAAATACGGCGAAAACGCGGTGGTAAGGAACTCCATGCTTGCCGATGGCTGCCAGATTGAAGGCACGATTGAAAACAGCATTGTCTTTCGCGGTGTTTCGGTGAAAAAGGGTGCGGTCATCAAGGACAGCATCCTCATGCAGGCCGTCAGCGTTGGCGAGAACTGCCATCTGGATCATGTGATTCTCGATAAGGGCGTCGTCGTTCGCGACGGACGTGTTCTAACGGGCTACGACGGATTCCCGATCATTTTGAAAAAGGGCACAACGATTTAACGCAAATTGCGCGCGTGGAACCCGTCTGCGCGGTTTGGCTTTGCGGGCATGCCCGCCTGCTTTTGTGTACGCGCGGCGCGCCGCGCCAGACTAACTTCCGGAGGATGAGTGCCATGAAGGTATTGTTCTGCGCGAGCGAATGCGTGCCGTTTGTCAAAACCGGCGGACTGGCGGACGTAGCGGGCGCGCTGCCGGCGGCGCTGAGCCGCGAAGGGGCGGATGTTCGCGTCATGCTGCCGAAGTACGGGATGATCGACGAATACTGGAAACGCAAAATGGAGCACGTCTGCGATTTTGAAGTGCTCTTTGGCGGGGAGAAGGTCTACTGCGGCGTGGAGCGCGTCGTGGACTGCGGCGTGACCTATTACCTGATTGACAACGAATCGTTTTTCCGTGTCAACGAGATCTATGGCGACGGAATCAACGAAGGAATACGCTTTGCGTTCTTTTGCCGCGCGATTCTGGAAGCGCTTCCCCACATGGAGTTTTTTCCGGACGTGCTGCACCTCAACGACTGGCAGACGGGGCTGGTTGCGGCGCTTCTGAAAACGCAATACGCCGCAAGCGCGGATTATACGCATATCAAGACCGTGTTTTCCATTCACAACCTCAAGTATCAGGGCCTGTTTTCCTGGCGGGAGATCGCGGGGAAACTTAGCTTGGACGATCGCTACTTCACCTACGAATATCTGGAATTCTATGGCTGCATCAGCTTTATGAAAGGCGGACTCGTGTTTGCCGACCGGCTCTGCACCGTCAGTCCCACCTATGCGGAGGAGATTAAAACGCCGTTTTATGGCGAAAATCTGGACGGATTGCTGCGCGCGCGGGAAAACACGCTCAGCGGAGTTCTGAACGGTCTCGACTATACCATTTTCGATCCTTCGACCGACCGGTTTTTAGAGCACCATTTCGACGTGGAAGATCTTTCCGGCAAATTGCTTTGCAAGCGCGCGCTGCAGCAGGAATGCGGCCTGGAGAGGCGGGATGTGCCGCTCATTGGAATGATTGCGCGGCTATCGGCGCAAAAGGGGCTCGATCTTGTCGAGCGGGTTTTGGGCGAAATCATGCAAAACGATGTGCAGATTATCTTTCTCGGCAAGGGAGACCGGCGGTTTGTGGATCTGCTGAACTGGGCGAACTGGCGTTACCCCGGGCGCGTCCATGCGCGCATCGATCTGGATGAAGGCCTCGCGCACCGGATTTACGCGGGTGCGGATCTGTTTTTAATGCCGAGCCAGTTTGAACCCTGCGGGTTATCGCAGCTGATCGCGCTGCGCTACGGTTGTGTGCCGATTGTGCGCGAAACGGGAGGGCTGAAGGACACGATCGTTCCATACAACCTCTATACGGACGAGGGAAACGGATTCTCGTTTGCAAACTATAACGCGCACGAAATGCTTGATACCATTGAGCGCGCGGTGCATTACTGGGCTACGGACAAGGAACTTTGGCGGCGCATGATGCTGCGCGGCATGGCGGACCGGTTTGACTGGCAAAAACCCGCAAAAGCGTATCTTGCGCTCTACGAGGCAATGCTGCCGCCACCGAAAGCCAAGCCGGTGTCCACGCCAAAGGCGACCGCGCAGCCGCCCAGGTTTGCGGAGGAACCGCTGATTCAGGAAATGCCGAAAACTGCTTTGGAAGAGCCGCATTTTGGGCTAAAAGAAGCGGATACGGCGGAAGCTCCGAAAGAATAGCGTTAAAACGAAAAAAGACCGCGCCGGCGATTGCAGTTCCGGAAGGAACGCGCAGCACGACGCGGCTTTTATTTGCAAAAAAGTATCGGTCAGGATACCGGCGCGTAGGAAAAGGTTTGCGGCTGTACGACGACCGGATCGATGGTTTTGCCTTCCAGCAGTGCCGAAGCGGCGCTGTAGCACAGTCCGCCCGCCTCCTCAAAGTCCACGCCGACGCAGGCGACGAGAAGCGGCGAAAGCAGGATTTGTGCATTTGCGGACGTGGAAGCGGCAAACACCTCGATGTCGTCCCGCCCGAGGGAGGCGAGCGCCGATGCGGCGGCGACGGCGAGCTCGCCCGTTTCGGCGAAAATTCCGTCGATCATGCCGGGGTAGAATCCGGAGAACAGTTCCAGCAGACGCGTATCGAGCGCTGGAATCGGAGTGGGGGACGGCGAATCCTTCTTTGGCTCCGGTGTTACCTCCGGTGCGGGCTGGGTCAGGAAAAACTCCGCTTTCGCAAAGACGCGCCCGCTTTCGGCGGCTTCGCGCCAAACCGGATAAGCGAGGCTCTCCGTACCCGTAAACAGCCCGATCAGACGAACCGGCGTTTCGTGCGGCGGGTAACCGACGGCGAGGGAGAGTGCGATTTTTGGGGTGTATGCGCCCGTGTAGATCAAGTGCGGGATTTCTTTGGGGATTTGCTGGCCTTCGGCCGCAAACACATATATAGGAAAGGACGTTTCCGGCAAAGAGTTTTCCTGTCCCTGCAGGAGTACGATGGCGGCGCAGCGCCCGGCGGGCTGATAGGACGACAGCTGTTCAAGCGTGCCGCTTTCGAATGTAACGGTATATTTTCCGGTTTTCGCCGCGGCGGAAATGCCGTTTTCGAAGGCTTTGGAAGCCCGGGAACCGAATACGGCAATATACGGAGCAGGCGAGGGAGAAGGCGTTGGCGAGGGGGTGCCCGCCGGCGAGGAAACAGGCGTCTGCGAAGCGGCGGGAAGAACGGGCGGAGCCCACACGCAAGCCGCAAGCAGCATTCCGCAAAGGCAGATGAGAAATGCCGCCGCCAGGCGACGCAGATACCGGCTGGGTTTCATATACGCCTCCCGAATCGTTTTTTTCAGTATATCACGCGCATGTTTTTTACAAAAGGCGATTTCATTCGGCGCAAATGAAAAACCGCCGCGATGGAACGCGGCGGTAGATGGAACACGAGAAAATCAGTCTTCCACTTCCGGAGTGGGCTTCGGCGTCGGGGTCAGCGCGGCGCCATAGAGCAATTCCTGCAGCGCGGTTGCTGCCTTCTTGATATTGAACTCCAGCTGGTCGGTCTTTTCATTCGTCTTGTCGTCCACATAGTACTTGTAGGTACCTTCCTGCGGGACGGCGTAAGGCGGCACAAACTGGATATCGTTTGTGAGGAGAACCTTAGCCAGCGCCATCATCGTTTCGGCCTTCATGTTTGTCGTAATATAGCTTGAGGCAAAGCTGATGAGTCCGGCGATGGCCTGCTCGTTCATTTCGCCCTTGACCTTCTTGAACACGAGCTGAATGATCTCCTGCTGGCGGTTGACACGGTCAAAATCGTTGCCTTCGCCGCCGTCCTCGCCGGTGTGGCGGTTACGCGCATAGATGAGGCACTGCGCGCCGTCAAGATGGACGATGCCGGGCGCGGCCGTGACGGTTTTCGCGTTTTTCACGATATCCGGCTCCAACTCGTGGATTCCCGTGATGCGGTCGTTGATGAAGTTGATTTCCGCCTGATCGAGCTCCACGTCCAGCCCGCCGATTTTATCGATGAGCGCGGCAAACCCGTCGAAACCGACGGCGATATATTCCTGAATGTCCAAACCAAAGTTGCCGTTGAGCGTGTTGATCAGCTCGCCCGCGCCGCCGCCGCCGTATCCGCCGCGGTACGCACCGTTGAGCTTGTTCGAAAACGTAAAGCGGCCGCTGCTGCCAATGCGCTTGACGCGCGCGTCGCGCATGAAGGAGACGAGCGTCAGCGTGCCTTTCTCCTTATTCAGTGAAGCGAGCATCATAGAATCCGAGCGTCCGTCGGAGTTCTCCGTTTCGTCCGCATTGCGGGAATCGGTACCGATGAGAAGGATGTTGACAACGCTTTCTTCGAGCGCTTCTTCCTGATAAATCGGCATTGGCGTTGGCGAAGGGGTTGGGTCGGTGCCTTCAATAACGGCGATTACCGGTTCCTCGCTGACGACCGCCTCCAGATCGCCGGTCGGTTTGGCGACGGTGTCCACCGCGTCCGCGCGCATGCTGGAGAGAACGTAGAGGCCGACGCCGACCACCGCCAGAACGATGATCAGAAGGACGACCAATATTACTTTCATGACTCTAGACATTAATTTTGATACCTTTCTTGCAAACTAAGGCTATATTCTATTACAAAACGTACCTATAATACCATACGAAGGCGCTTCGGTTCAACGCCGTAATGAAAACTCACAACTTTTTTACAACATTTCTGCCGGGGTCTGCGCGCGCCGGCGCGGCCGAATACGGCGCGCATCGTCAAACAAACGGAACTGCCTGAATGGCGGCGCTTGTCCCTTGCTCTGCAAGCCGAACATCTGCTACACTGGCAAAAGGCGGGTTTTCGTTCGATTCACAGGCATGCCGTGCATGGATCGCAAACCAGGGGGAGCGGATTCGGATCGGAAACGCCGCGAGGGGGGGATCTCAGCTTGAAGGTACTTGTTCTGTCCTGCTCGACCGGGCAGGGGCATAATACGGCGGCGCAGGCCGTTCTGGAGGCGCTGGAAGCGCGCGGTGCAGTGTGCGCGTTGCTGGATCCGTTTTCGTTTAAAGGCGAACGCGTAGCGAGAAACGTTGCCAACGCCTACATTCGCAACGCGGTGTTTGCACCGCACCTTTTTGGCGCTCTCTACCGGATTGGCGGGTGGATCAGCTCGAGTCGCAGGCACTCGCCGGTGTACTGGGCGAACACGCGGTACGCTTCCGAACTGCAGGCGCATATTGAGCGGGAGGCGTTTGACGCAGTGGTTACGTCCCACCTGTATCCCGCGGAGGCACTGACGTTCCTAAAGCGAAAGAAACGATTGCATGTTCCGTTTTATACGGTGATGACGGATTACGACTGCAGTCCGTTCTGGGAGGAAACACGGCCGGATTACTGCTTTACGCCGTCCGAAGAGATTTCGCAGATCTGTGTCAAGCGCGGCATGGCGCGCGAGCGGCTGGTTGAGACGGGGATTCCGGTGCGGAAAAGCACGCGTGAGCGCATTGGAAAAGCGGCGGCGCGTGAGAGCCTTGGGCTGAATCCGCAAACGCGGCTGATCGTAGTGATGGGCGGCAGTATGGGCGGCGGCAGAATGAAGGACGTTGTGCGGGAACTGCTCAAGCGCACGGAGAAGGGAACGCTCGTAGCCGCGCTCTGCGGCAGCAATCAGGCGCTGACAAAACACATGATGAAACGCTTTGCTTCGGAAGAACGGCTCCGGATCGTCGGTTATACGGCGCAGGCCGCACGCTGGATGGAGGCTTGCGACGTATTGCTGACGAAACCCGGCGGACTTTCGAGCACGGAAGCCGCCGTCATAAACGTTCCTCTGGTGCTGACCGCGCCGATTCCCGGCTGCGAAACGCTGAATGCCGCTTACTTTCAAAACCACGGGCTGGCACGGCGCGCGTTTCAGCCCGCGCTTGCGGCGGAGGAAGCGCTGCGGCTTCTGGAGGATGAAGCGGCGCGGCAGGAGATGCTGCGCTGCCAGCGGACGAACGTTTCCGCCAGCGCGGCGGACGACATTGCCGACTGGATCTTCCACGCGGGAAAGGGGCGGGAAAGATGCATCTGAAACCCGCCCTTGACGCGCTTGTTTTTACGGGAGCCGGGTTCGCCTCCGGCAGCATACTCTACAGCGCCTACCTGCCGCGGCTGATAAAGGGGATAGACGTAACGAAGGCCAGCGAGGATAAAAACCCCGGGGCTTTCAACGCGTTCCATTATGCGGGTGTTCCGCTCGGAATTCTCTGCCTGGTCTGCGAGCTCGCAAAAGGCTGTGTTCCGGTGTGGCTTGCAATGCGGCTGGTCGATCCGGCATACCCGCTGTTTACGGCGGTGATGCTGGCCCCCGTTGCGGGGCATGCGTTTTCACCGCTCAGGCGCTTTCAGGGCGGCAAGGGAATCGCGGTCAGCTTTGGCGTGCTGCTGGCGCTGATTCCAAAGCGCCTGATCGTTTTCGTGCTGGCGGGGATGTACCTGCTTTCGCTGCTGCTACCGCTGCATCCGAATGAAAAACGAACGATCGCGGCGTTTTCCGCGTTCGCGGTGACCGCCATGCTGATTCAGGGGCCGTTTTCCGTGAAGCTCGGGTGCCTGCTGATTGCGGTGCTCGTGAACTATAAAAACTGGAGGGACGCGCATATTACGTTTCCGCTTTGGAACCGGGACCGGGGATAAAAGGAGGCGCCGTATGAACCGTTCAAAAAAGCGTCCGGGTCGATTCGAATGGCGAATCGTAACGGACGCTTTCTCTTTTGCCGGATGCTGCCCGCCGGAAGGTACGTCAGGCGTTCAGTTCGTCGATGACATGCCGGACGGCTTTTTCCACGCTGCCCTCGGCAAACGGAATGTCGAGCCCCGCGAGAGAAAGAAGCTCGAAATAGCCCTTGCCGCCGCCCGCGCGGCAGAGGGCGAGATAGCTGCTCCAGGCGGCGGCATGGTCCTGCTTCATACGGCCGTAGAAGGAAAACGCGCAGACCTGCGCGAGCGCATAATCCACATAATAGAACGGGTAGAGGAAGATATGCTGCTTCTGCATCCAGAATCCGCCTTCCTCCAAAAACGGAACGCCGTCATAATCCCGCCAGGGCAGGTACGTTTTTTCGATTTCACGCCAGACCGCGCGGCGTTCCTTTGCGTTCATGGAAGGATTCGCATAGACGCGGTGCTGAAACTCGTCCACGCTGACAAGGTACGGGATCGTGCAAAGCGCGCCGGAAAGATGCGCATACTTCGCTTTTTCCACATTCGCCTCTCCGAAGAAGTCCGCGAGATACGGGTATGCGAAATGCTCCATGGTCATGGAGTGGATCTCGTTGACCTCGCTGGTGGAACTCATATAATCCATCAGCGGCTGGCTCCGCATGGCGGTATAGCCGGCAAACGCGTGCCCTGCTTCGTGGGTCAGGACGTTGACGTCCGCCGCGGTGCCGTTGAAATTCGAGAAGATGAACGGCGCTTTATAGTCGGCAATATACGTGCAGTATCCGCCAAGATGCTTGCCGGGTCGGGTTTCGAGGTCAAACAGGCCGTGTTCGGATAAAAAGTCGAAAAATTCTCCGGTTTCGGGCGAAATGGCGCGATACATCTTCTGCGCAACGGGAACAAGCACGTCCTCGCCGCCGACCGGGTCTGCGTTTCCGTCCGGAAAGACGCAGGTTTCGTCGTAGTACTTGAGCTTTTCGACGCCAAGGCGTTTTGCCTGCTCTTCCCGCAGCTTTGACACGGCGGGCACAATGGTTTCGCGCACCTGCGCGCGGAAGGTTGCAACCTCGTTCGGGCCGTAGTCCGCGCGGTGCATGTTGAGATACCCGAGCGCGGTATAGTTCGGCAAGCCGAGTTTCTTTGCCATCCGGATCCGGATTCGAATCAGCTTGTCGAACTGACGGTCGAGGGTTCGGGAGGCTTCCTCATAGAGCTTTGCCCAGGCAAGGTATGCCTCGCGGCGTTCCTCGCGATCCGGACTCTCCATGTGCCGCAGCAGACCGTAAAAGTTCACTTCCTCGCCGCGGAAGGTTGCTTTGCAGGCGGCGACGGCCTTTTTATAGGCGTTTTCCACGTTGCCCTGACGAATCAGGTCGAGAATGATCTTTTTGCTCTGCGTCTGATGCTCCATTTCCGCAAGCGCAAACAGCTGTCTGCCGAATTCGGCTTCAAACTCCGCGCGAAACGGCGTTTTGAGCAGTGCTTCGGTAAACGCTTTGCTCACGGGCATCAGCAGCGCGACGGCGCGGTTAAAGAACTGCATTTCGCCGTCGTAAAACTTATCCTTCGTATCAAGCGTGTTTCGAATGCTCGCGACAACGTAGCTTGTTTCCACGTGCGACATATCTTCTTTCGAAAGGAGATAGGCTTTGCGTGCATCGGGATAGTTTGCGGCCTTGCGAAAGGCGGAAAGATGCTGTTTCAGCTGTTTTTTCAGCGCGCCCAAATCCGGCCGCCGGTAGGCGATTTCCGAAAACGTTCCGGAAAATTGCTCAAAGGATTGTTCGGAATCCGGCCTGACATACTTTTCCATACGGCACCCCCGGTATCAATTTGCGCAGCGGCGGATGGTTTGCCGCCAGCGTTTCTATTGTAATACGGTGTCCGCTTGTTTTGCAAGCAAACCGGACAACCGGCGGGTTTACATTTCATACGATTGTTGGGTATAATACAGGCATCACGCGGCGGCGGGATTTGTTTGTCGCCGCCGGAATTGGGAGACTGCCTGGTTGTTCGGTGATTCGTTTAAAAAAATCCTGATGATCCTATTTCTGCTTGCGCTGCTCTGCGGGGTTACGCTCGGCGTTTTCCTTTCGTTTCCCGGCGGAAAGGCGCGCAATACGGACGCGGTCAACATGCCGGACAGCACGCCCTCCGTTACGCCGGGCACGCCGGCGAGCGAAACGCCGGAGCCAAGCGTGACCGCTGAACCGGAAACGGTTACGGCGCAGGAGTGGGTGGATCGCTACCTGGCGGCTATGAGCACGCAGGAAAAACTGGGGCAGATGGTTCTGTTCGGGTTTACCGGCACATCGGACGTAACGAGCACGTTTCGGGATCTCTGGAGCAGTTATTGCGTCGGCAACGCCGTTCTGTACGGAACGAATATAAAAAACGGCAACAGCGACGGCGGCTTCGGCCTCTGCGCCGACTTGACCCAAAAGATAACCGAACGGGTTGGAACAACGGTTCCGCCGTTCGTTGCGATTGACGTGGAGGGCGGCAGCGTCGTCCGGTTCCGCTGGAAACCTCAGCCGGTATCGGCGCGTTCGCTCGGCCGCCGCCGGGATGCCGATTATGCGTTTGAGCAGTTTCAAACGATCGGTGAAAAGCTCGTTTCGGTTGGCATTAATCTGGATCTTGCGCCCGTTCTTGACGTATCCCAAACGCCGATGGACACCTTTCTGGAAACGCGAATCATCTCCGAAGACGCGAGTATCACCGCCGCCATCGGCAGTTCGGTAATCGACGGACTGCAGGCGAGCGGCTGCCTTTCCGCTGCGAAGCATTTTCCGGGGCATGGCGGAACGATAGAGGACTCCCACGCCGTTACCCCTATTGTGGAAAAGTCCGCGGAGGAGCTGGCCGCCTATGACCTTGTTCCATTCGTCAGCGCAATTTCCAGCGACGTGGACGCAATCATGGTTGCGCACGTGCTCTATCCCGCGCTGGACGGGACGGATATCGCCTCCATGTCCCAACCCATCATTACGGGGCTGCTGCGCGAGCAGATGGGGTTTGACGGGCTTGTGATCAGCGACGACTTTCGCATGGAAGGGCTGACTTCGCGGTATGAGATAGGCGATGCGGCGGTGCGGTTTGTTCTTGCGGGCGGAGATATGATCATGTGCGGCGCGCAGAGCGACAAACAACAGGCCATCATGGAGGCGCTGAACGCCGCCGCCGCGGACGGAAGGCTCACGCCGGAGCGAATCGACGAGAGCGTGAAACGGATTCTGCTCAAAAAACTTTCGCTCGGCGATTGGGACATTCAAACCGCGGTGACCGAGCGTACTCAGGGAAATTAGTCGCGTTTGCTCCGCTTCTTTGGCAGCGGAGAACAGGAGGCGGCCGTTTGCCGCCCTTGAAATATCACGCGCCGAAAGATACAATGAAGCCATGGAAAAAATTCAAACGCAACCAAACCGCGCCAAGAACGGTGCTTGGCTGATTCTTCTGCTGTCGGTCATCGTCGCGGCGGCAACCGCATGGATTCCCGCCGGGCTGCTGCTGGCGCCCGCCTTCTGGGCGTATGCCGGCGCGCGCGGAAAACCGGCCTGGATTGCGCTGCCGGCCTTGGTTTATGGCGCGCTGGCGCTTATGCTTTATAACACCGAAGCCGCGCTGGGACTTTTCGTTTCCGCAACGGCGGCGGCTTTCGCCCTCTACTATATGCAGACGCGGCGGATCAGCAACGCGTATACCGCGCTTACGCTTGCTGGGCTGTTCCTTGCGGGGCTTTACTGCGCGGTCTGCCTGCCGGGCATACTCTCCGGCGCAGGCGCGTTTGCGGGCTCGCAGGCCGCCATGGACGAGATGATTTCGTTTTACCGGACTGCCGCGGCGCAGATTTCCGGCATCAGCGCGGAGTATCTCGACTTCATCAACACCTATTTGGATGCGTTTTCCGAGGCGGTGCCCTCGTTTATCGTTGCGGCACTGTGTGCGGGCGCGGGCGTGCTCGGCTTGGGTAACCTTCTCTTTTTCCGGCTGTTCTGCCGCAGAAGAAAGGAGATTGCGATTTCGCCGATGCGCGAATTCCGCTACTGGACGATGCCAAGGAGCATGATGCTTGGGCTGTTTGCGCTGCTGATTGGCTCGCTCGTGCTCGAATGGACCGGATGGACGTTTTCGGACGGCATGTCGAGCACGGTGAATGTGCTGGTTGCCATGCCGCTGCTGCTGCAGGGGCTTTGCGTGATCGACTTCTTCCTGGCGCGCGCGCGGCGCAGCGCAGCAACCGCGCGGGTGGTGAGCTATGTGCTCATTGGGCTGTTGTTTGGCCTGGTGCAGACACCGTTGATTCTGCTCGGCTGCCTGGAACAGATCGTCCGGATTCGCGAGCGCACGCAAAATATGCCTCCAAAGCCCGCACTCTGACAAAGAAACCAATGGACGATTCCACTTTCGAGTTCGGATGAAACGTATTTCGCGAGAGGAGAGACACGTGTGAAACAGCGAAAAACCTGCCTTGTTCCAATTGCGGTCCTGCTCCTGCTGCTTTGCGCTGCGATTGCGTTCTCCGACCTGCTGCGACCGAACCAGTTGACCGCGGGCGGGCTAGCGCTGGGCGTTTCGGCGCTGATGCTGCTGGTATGCCGCGCAATAGAACGCCGCTGGGCAAAGATTCAGCAGCAGCAGAACGACGATATCTTCTCCGAGAACGCCGAACTGTCCAAACGGCTGGTCAATCAGATTGCGGTTCCCTGCGCGCTTGTGGAGAGCGGCGGCAGGATCGTTTGGCGCAACGAGAGTATGAAAAAAATCTACGACGAACCGAACGTCTGCCGTGTTCAGCCGAATTTTGACTTTGCCGCGCCGCTGGTGGCCATGCCCGTGGAATTCGGCGGCAATACCTATCAGGTGATGAATGCGCCCGTCTTCCGCGAAAAAGATCAGCGGGCAATGCTCTTTCAGTATTGGCTCGACCGGACGGAGGCGGCGCATTATCAGCGTTTGTTCGAGGAACAGATGCCGCATGTCGCACTGATTTATATCGATAATTACGAGGAGCTTTCCGCGGACGTTCAATTCCACCGCGCAAGCGTATTTTCCGAGGTGGAACGCCTGATTTCGGATATGGTCAAAGGGCTGGACGGCATCTACCGCCGCTATGAAAACGGGCGGTTCTTCGTCGTTTTTGAGGCGAAACACCTGCCGGAGATGGAAAAGAACCGCTTTCCGCTGCTGGAGCAGGCGCATGCGATCGATACCGGAACGAACATGACCGTTTCGCTCTCCATCGCGGTAGGCGCGGCGGATCGCGTATCCCAGTCGGACGAAAGCGCGCGGCAGGCCATGGAGCTTGCGCTCGGGCGCGGCGGCGACCAGGCCGTGATCAAAAAGGGCGGCGGCTATGTTTTTTACGGTGGCAGAAGGCAGCCGGAGGCCATGCAGTCCCGCGTGAAGATGCGGCTTTTCAGCAAAGCCCTGCGGCAGCTGTTTGAAAACGCCGGGGATGTGTTCATCGTTGGCCACGGCAGGCCGGATATGGACTGCATCGGCGCGGCGCTGGGCATTGCCACCTGCGCAAAGCAGGCGGGTTCGCGCGCGTATATCGTACTCGGCGAGCAGAATTCGATGATTGAGCATGCGCTTGAGCTGATTCAGCAGAATCACGCCTACGGCGGAATGCTGATTGCGCCGGAGCACGCGGAAAAGATCATGCGCCCCAGCAGCGTGCTGGTTGTTGTGGATACGCAGCGCATCAGCGCGCTTGTCGCGCCGAAGCTGCTGGAGCTGGCAAGCCGCGTGGTTGTGATCGACCATCACCAGCGCGGAGCGGATCATATTGATAATCCGACTCTGCATTTTCTGGAGGCGCGCGCTTCGTCCACAAGCGAACTTGTCACGGAGATTTTGCAGTACTTCGACCCGAACCTTCGGCCGCCCGCGTTTGTCTGCGGAACGCTGCTGGCGGGTATTACGATAGATACGAAGCATTTTGCCTTCAACGTTGGCTCGCGCACGTTCGACGCGGCGGGGTATTTGCGCCGGAACGGCGCGGATATCGCCATGGTCAAGCAGATGTTTCAGGACGATATGGAGAGCTTTGGCGACGTGGCGAACACCGTCCGGAGTGCGGATATTCTGTCCGGCGGCGTAGCGGTGGCCACCGTTGGCGAGGACGTGAAGAACGCGCCGCTGATCGCGGCAAAAGCGGCGGACGAGCTGATTGGCATTCGGGGCATTGAAGCGGCGTTTGCGCTGGGCAAGGATGAAAACGGCGTCAGCGTCAGCGGGCGTTCGCTTGGCAAAATCAACGTTCAGCTCGTCTGCGAAAAGCTGGGCGGCGGCGGGCACCTGACCATGGCGGGCGCGCAGCTGACGGACGTTGAGATTGACGAGGCGGAAGCGCTCGTTCGCGGTTATGTGGAACAATATATGCAGGAGGTTGAAACGGTAAAATGAAAGTATTGCTCGAACAGGATGTAAAGGGAACGGGAAAAAAGGGTGAAGTGATCGAGGTTTCAGACGGTTTTGCACGCAACTTCCTTCTGCCGCACAAGCTCGCAACCCCGGCGGACGCGCAGGCCGTGAATGCGGCGAGCATCCAGAAAAGCGCCGCCGCGCACCGGAAGTTTCAGGCGGGCGTAGCCGCGCGCGACATGGCAAAACAGCTGGAAGGCGCGGCCGTAACGGTCAAAGCGAAGGTTGGCGAAAACGGGCATCTCTTCGGCGCGATCACCGGCAAGGAGATTGCCGCCGCGCTGCTGGAGCAAAAGAAGCTCGAAGTCGATAAGAAAAAGATCGCTTTGGTCGATCCGATCCGCGCGCTGGGCGAGTATACCGTTCGCGTGAGCCTGTATGAAAACACGTTTGCCAATGTAAAGGTCATCGTAGAAAAATGCTGATTTTGGAACGCGCTTTTCCATGCGCGAATTCGAATTGAAAAGTGCAAAAGCCGATTGCCGCGCGGTTCTATGCGGCGTGTTAGGAGAACCGGATGGAGCAATTCGAACCCTATAACCAAACAGAATCGACCGCTATGCTGCCGCACGCGAGCGACGCGGAGCGTTCCGTGCTGGGAAGCATGCTCATTGACGCGGGCGCTTTGGAGATTTGTCTCGAGCAGCTGCGCGACGAAGATTTTTACGTACCCGCGCACGAGGCGATTTTCGCCGCGATGCGGGAAATTCGCTCGTCCGGAAGCGCGGTTGACCTTGTAACCGTTTCCACCGAGCTGGAACGGCATGGGAAACTGGAGCTTGCCGGCGGATTGACGTATTTAACGGACCTGGTGACGTTTGTACCAACGGCGGCTAACGCACAGCGTTATGTTGAACTCGTGGAAGCCAAGAGCACCCAGCGGCAGCTGATTCGAGCGGGTGGCGAAATCATCCGCGACGGAATGGACGATGAAAAGGAACTGGATGACACGCTCAACGCCGCCGAACGCCGAATTTACGATATCTCGATGCGCAAGGCGCAGGGTTCGCTCGTACCAATGGAGCAGATCGTGCCGGAAGCGTACAATCTCATTGGAGAGCTGGCGCAGCGACACGGCAAGATCACGGGCGTGCCGAGCGGGTTTACCGAGCTGGACCGCTTGACGAACGGGTTTCAAAAAAGCGATTTGATCATTGTTGCCAGCCGTCCGGCGATGGGCAAATCGAGTTTCGCCATGAACATTGCCCAGCATGCGGCGGTGCACGCCAACAAAACCGTCGTCGTGTTCAGCCTGGAGATGAGCAGCGAACAGCTCGTTATGCGCATGCTTTGCACGGAGGCCTCGGTGGACTCCCAGCGGATCAAGGAGGGTTTGATCGGCAGCAGTGAAATGGGCCAGCTCATGGAGGTGATGGACCCCATGAGCCGCGCAAAAATCTATGTAGACGATTCCAGCGGCGCGAGCGTTCCGGTGATTCGCAGCAAATGCCGCCGGCTCAACGCGCGCAGCGGTCTGGATATGGTTGTGATCGACTACCTGCAGCTCATGCAGTCCTCCGGCGGCCGGAAAAGCGACAACCGCATGCAGGAGATTTCCGACATGACGCGTCAGCTGAAACTGCTGGCCCGCGAGCTGAACGTTCCGATTCTGCTGCTCTGCCAGCTGAACCGCGGGCCGGATACGCGTACCGATCACCGCCCGGTCATTTCGGACCTTCGCGAGAGTGGTTCCATCGAACAGGATGCGGACATGGTCATTCTGCTCTACCGTCCGGCGGCCTATCTGGATACCCAGGAATATGAAATGGGCGACAATACGAGCCAGATTATCGTCGCCAAACACCGCCATGGCGCGACCGGGCTGGTCAAGCTGCTCTGGCAGGGCGAGTATACGCGCTTCCGCTCGATTGCGCACGAGAACAGCTAGACGGAATCCAACAACGAATGGAGACATAGAAATGCTAAATCAGGACATGTTCAACGATCTTTCCGCGACGATGGCAAAGGAACTGTTTTTGGAAACCACCTATCCTTGGGAGACTCTGCCGAAGATCAAGGAATTTGTCCGGACGCTTGGGCCGACGCTGAACCTGGAGGAGTACGACCACCCCTCACACGAGGTGTGGATCCACAAGAGCGTGAAGCTCTACCCGAACGTATATATCGACGGGCCGACGATCATCGGCGCGGAAACGGAAGTACGCCCCGGGGCGTTCATCCGCGGCAGCGTGCTTGTTGGAAAGGGCTGTGTGGTCGGCAACAGCACGGAGCTGAAGAACTGCATCCTCTTCGACAAGGTTCAGGTTCCGCACTACAACTACGTTGGGGACAGTATTCTCGGAAACTATGCGCATATGGGCGCGGGATCGATCTGCTCGAACGTCAAGAGCGACAAGACGCTCGTCGTTGTGCGCGGGGACGGGTTGGTCATTGAAACGGGGCTGAAAAAGTTCGGCGCGATCCTGGGCGACCACGTCGAGGTCGGGTGCAACAGCGTGCTGAATCCCGGCACGGTGCTGGAACCCTACTCTTCCGTTTATCCGCTTTCGCGCGTACGCGGCGTCGTACCCGCACAGCACATTTTTAAATCACAGGATGACATCGTCCTGCGCAGCTAAACGGGGAATTCGCCGCCTGTCTGGTGAAACGACAGAGTTTTGCCGACGGTGCGGCGTTTTTATTTCGGGCGGCGAATAAAACGTTCGAAACAAAACAGTTATGCAGCTTTCACATTCCGGTTTGCGGGTAACCGGCCCGGTAAAATTGACGCAGGATTTGCGATGGCGCTGAAATTGTGAAAAGCTCGAAACATTCCGTACAACCTGCTTTTTCACACGGGGGAATCGGCTATACTATGCTTATGGTTACGTTTCGGCATCATTCAAGATATCTTTCGTTTCGCAGACCGCAGGGAGCGGCATCCTGCGGAGGGTTCGTGCATTTGGAGGCGGAGTGCGGCGGAGATCCCGGCGCGCGCGTCGTCATCCGCCTGTATAACCAGTTTGGCACGGAGTCGTTCAGTGACATGTCGCTGGAAAACGGGCGCGCGCGCGCGGATGTTGCCATGCCGCAGACGCCGTGTCTCGTTTGGTATTATTTTCTGATTCATACCTCCGACGGGAGGACGCTTTATTACGGCGCGGACAGCGGCGAGGGCAAGCTGGAATTCAACGAACCGCGCGCTTATCAGATTACGGTGTACGACGCGTCGTTTCAAACGCCCCGGCACTGGCGCGAGGGGATTGTTTACCAGATTTTTCCGGATCGGTTCCGGCGCAGCAGCTGGGAGGATTTTCGGGCGCGCGCCCAATACCATATGGAGAAGGGGCGCTTTTTGCGTATCCACGACCGCTGGGACGAGGATGTTTGCTTTACGCCCGCGCCGGGTCAGCAGGATTATGAGCCGAACGACTTCTTTGGCGGGGATATCAACGGGATTCGAGAAAAACTCGGTTATCTAGCCGGGCTTGGCGTAACCACGATCTACCTTAACCCGATCTTCGAGTCTTCAAGCAACCACCGCTACGATACGGCGGATTACCACCATATCGACCCGATCTTTGGCAGCGAAGAGGAATTCCGCGCGCTGTGCGCAGAGGCGGGCGAGCTTGGTATCCGCATTATGCTTGACGGGGTGTTTTCGCATACCGGCGCGGACAGCCGCTATTTTGACAAATTCTCGCGCTACGAGGACGTAGGCGCTTACGAAGCGGAGGATTCGCCGTATAAGAACTGGTATACGTTTCACGGCGACCGCAAGCATTACGAGTGCTGGTGGGGTTTTCCGAGCCTGCCGAACGTAAACGAACTCGAGCCGGGCTATACCGCGTTTATTGCGGGCGAACAGGGCGTTCTGTCGCACTGGGCGGGAGCCGGGGCAAAGGACTGGCGGCTGGACGTTGCGGATGAACTGCCGGACGAATTCATTCGAATCCTGCGGCGACGGCTGAAGCAGAACGATCCGGAGTCGGTGCTGCTTGGTGAAGTTTGGGACGACTGCTCCAATAAATACGGCCCGGAAGGCAGGCGCGGCTATGTTTCGGGCGACGAGCTGGACAGCGCGATGAACTATCCCTTTACCGAAGCGATGGTTGCGTTTTTCACCGGGCATTCGGATGCCTACGCGCTTGATCACGCGCTGCAAACGCTGCGCGAGCACTATCCAAGGCCGTTCTTCGAGGCCTGCCTGAACCTGATCTCGTCGCACGATATCATTCGCGCGGCAACGGCGCTCTCCGGCGCGCCGGATCGAAACGCCGTCTCCCGCAAACTGCAGGCGGCATATCAGCCGGGCGAAAAGGATCAGCAAAAGGGTTTCCGCCGGTTGATTCTGGCGGCCGCGCTGCAGGTTTCGCTGCCCGGCGTGCCCTGCGTGTATTATGGCGACGAAGCGGGCATGACCGGCATGAGCGATCCCTTTAACCGCGCGACCTATCCGTGGGGGGGCGAAAACGAGAGCGTTTTTTCACCCTATACGGCGCTTCTGGCCGCGCGGCGGGACAGCCTGGCGCTCAAGCGCGGACTCTGCCGAATGGGCGCGCTTTCCCCGGAGGTCTACGCCGTCCTCCGCTGGCTGCCGGATACGGGCGAATACGCCGCAATGTTCGTCAACCGTGCGGAGCGCGAGCAGTCCGTTACTCTTCGACCCGGCGATATGACGCAGGGCCCGGACGGCGAAGGGGACGTTCATTTGATTCGGCCCATGAAAGAGACGCTGACGGGAGAAATGCTGACGCCGGAAAACGGCGAACTGCGCGTTACGCTTCCGCCGCTGACCGCGCGGCTCTATCTTGGCAAATGATACGACTTAGGAATTTCCGATAAGGCGAGGGAACCACATGTTTCAAAGACAACAAAGATATCTGGATGAGCTGAACCGCACGATGCTGATTACGGCGCTCGTGCTGATGATCATCAGCATGTTCTTTTTCCAGTTTGGCACATGGCCACGTTACGTTTTTTCCGCCGTATCCGCGGCGCTGCTGGTTTTGCTTGTGCTGCGCATGACGAGCCGGAATCAGGCGAAGCGCAATCAGGAGAACCTTCGATTCCTGACCGCCGTCACGGCGGTTCGGGACTGGTTTCGGCGAACGTTTCGAAAAGGCACATACTCCGGCGGCACCTATCAGGCGCCGCGCGTGAAAAAGTCGGGCAAGAATCCAAGCTGGAGCGAGATGCGGCAGTATAAGTATCTGATCTGTCCGCAATGTACGCAGCGTCTGCGCGTTCCGCGCGGCAAGGGTCGAATCCGCGTGACCTGCACGAACTGCGGCAACGTATTTGAGACGAAGAGCTGAGAAACTCTTACGGCGCGCGTGAAAACATTGAGCGCGAGATTCGAAAAAAGCATTTGCTTTTTTTGGAATTGTGATATACTAGTAAATAACTAGTGATTCCGAGAGGAAGATACTAGACCAGACAACCGGAGGAAACATACATGCAGGCAAACAAAGATATGCTGATTCAGCAGGTAATCGAACTTGACGAAGGCACCGCGGAAATTCTGATGAACGCGGGAATGCATTGCCTCGGCTGCGCAATGGCGCATGGCGAAACAATTGAGCAGGCCTGCGCGGTGCACGGGATCAACGTGGATGCGCTGATTGGCGAAATCAACCAGTACCTAGCGGCAAAGTAATTACAACGTTTGACCAAACAAGCGAATTGGCCGCCATTCCGGCGGCTTTTTTGCGCGGCTGGCGTTTCGCTTCTTGACACATTCGTTCACAGCGGCGTATAAAATTAGCGTGGAAACGTACGTTCGAACATGATACAATACTGGGCGAGTGCAGAAAGGGAGCCGTATGTTCGGATATATCCGTCCGCTGGAGTGCGAACTGAAGGTACGCGAACAGGCGGAATACCGCGGCTATTACTGCGGGCTGTGCAAGGACATTGGTATTCGTTACGGGCAGATAGAGCGGCTGACGCTGAGCTACGACTGCGCGTTCCTCGCCGCGCTGCTCTCCGCGCTGTCCGGCGGCGCCGGTTTTTCACGGAGCAACTGCGGCCCGCGGTGCTACCGCGGCAAGCGGTTGATTGCAGAACGATCGCCGGAACTCGACTACGCCGCCGATGTCAACATACTGCTTGCCTGGTATCAGGCGGCGGACGATGCGGCGGACGAAACGAGCGCAAGGGCCCTGGCCGCGCGCACAGCGCTGCGGCGGGCGTACCGCAGGGCGGCAAAGAAGCATTCCGCGCTGGATTGTGAAATCCGGGAACAAACCGGCCGGCTGCACGCCATGGAGCGCGAAGGAGCAGCCTCTACGGACGAACCAAGCGATACCTTTGGCAGGACGCTTACCGCCGTGATCCTCGGCGCGCCCATGCTGCCGGAAAGCGAGCGTGCGGCGGCGGAATGGATGTTTTACAATCTTGGCAAATGGGTATACCTGATTGACGCCTGGGACGACCGCGAACAGGATCGGAAGCGCGGCGGGTATAATTCTTTTTTACAAACGGAAATGGAAGTTTCTCAGGCGGAATTTTTGCTTAACGTTACGCGAAGCGAAATTGGAAAGGCCTTCGACCTGCTGCAGCTGAAGCAGCCGAGCGGACTGATTGAGAATATTGTGCGTCTGGGACTCGAAAGCACGCAAAGACGCGTATTATACGGAAAAGGCGGCTGCAACCGGACGGATGGAACGCCGCAATCGACATAAGGAGACGGAACATGAACCCCTATAAAGTTCTGGGCGTGAGTGAAAATGCCTCGCAGGAGGAGATTCGCGCCGCGTATTTAGAGTTGGTCAAAAAGTACCACCCCGACAAATACACGGATAATCCCCTCAAAGAGCTGGCCGGCGAGAAGCTCAAGGAGATTAACCAGGCCTATGAAATGCTCACGAAAAAACAGACGACATCCTCCGGCGGTTCGTATGGGTCGTCCTCCGGCGCTTACGGGTCCGGCGGAAGCAACACCGGCTACCGACCCGGCGGAACGGCATACAGCGGGCCGAACGCAACCGAGTTTGCCCGGGCGCGTTCCTTCATCAACCAGAATAACCTCAACGCGGCGCGGGCGGTTCTGGACAGTGTCGGGGTGCACAACGCGGAGTGGAACTATCTTTACGGCGTGATTTATCTGCGGCAGGGCTGGTATGAAAAGGCGCAGGCCTGCATCACACGCGCTTATGAAGCGGAACCGGATAATCCCGAATACCGCAACGCATATGTTTCGCTGAACAACTCCGGCCGCGTTTATACGCGCGGTTCCGGCGGGGATATGAACGCAACGCCCTGCTGCGACGTATGCTCCGCGCTCATGTGCCTGAACTGCTGCTGCGGCGGAGATTGCTGCTAGATGGCATATGAATAGAACAGCGCCCTTGCGGGCGCTGTTTTTTGTAACGTCTCTATTGCTGAACAGAATCGATGATCAAATCGCAGCTTTGCTTGATTTTGAGCGCGTCGAAATAGGCGTTTTCGAGTGGAATCCAGCGGCTTTGGAAGATGCTCAGCTGCGCTTCCCCATTCCGGCGGCGAATGCGCTCGATCTGAAGCGAAGGATCTATGCGGCAGAACACCTTAATATCGTAATACGGCGCGAGCAGCGGATGCAGGCTGTATGCACCTTCTACGACGCAGACGGGAGCAGGTTCGATCGCAACGGGAGCGAGCAGACGATCCCGCTTGCAGTCGTAGCGGACGTACGAAACGGATTCGCCGCGTGATATAGGCGCAAGCACTTCGTCAAGAAAGCGCTCCGCGTCCACGTTGCCGCCCGGCTTGCCAAGGCGCTCCGCCGTTCGCCGCTCCGGCTGAAGAAAAAAGTCATCCATATGAAACACGTCCGCGCCAAGACGCTCGCCCAGGAGCTGTGCAAAGGTTGTTTTGCCCGCGCAGCAGTTCCCGTCGATTGCGAGGATCACGCGCGGCCGGGTTCGCAGCAGCGCGCAGACGCGGGCGGAGACGGCGTCGAACGCGGCACTGCCGGATGAAGCGATTCGGATTGGATCTGAGGTCATATTTTGTGGTATAACTCCTTGCAGAATTCCAATGTTCATTGTAACAAAAAAGTGCGGCAAAAGAAAATGCCGGCGTTTGAGCCGGCGGATACGGAACGAATGAAAGAAAGATGTTATTGCCTGGCTTAGGAAGAAGCCCTGCCGTATGCCGAGAGATTGTTTCGCATCCTTACCCAGCGCACCGCGCCTTCGACGGGCGCGAGGTCGTTGACCTGCAGGCGATAAACGCTGCCTTTGCGTCGCAGCAGCTCGTACTCGATCATGCGCCGGTAGGAGGCGGGGGCGACAGCCGTCAGGATTGAGCCGGAGAGTGCAACGCGAACCGGCGGTTCCAGCAAGAGCGCTTCCGAAACGGCAATGATGCAATCCGCCGCATGCGACGCGGCCTGCGCCGCATACAGCATGGCGAGTTCGTCCCCTGTTTCCATCGCAGTAAAGAACAGCCCGATGAGGAGCTTGGCGGCTTCCTCATTTTGAATGCGCGCCGCGGATGCGAGAAAAGCTTCCGGCGAATGTACGTCGAACAGCGTAAAGTATCCGTCCTTCAGAGAGGTGAACTTCCGGCCGAAGAACAGGTGCTGATAGATCGAGCGGTAAACGAACGCTACGATATCGAAACCGCCTCCGATATCCCCGCTGAGTACGCCGATCCCGCCGAATTGCGCGCGTTTTCCTTCCGCGTTCATTCCGCCGCAGGTAACGCCGGAACCGGCGGAGTAGCAAATGCCAACGCCGTTTTCAACGCCGGCCATCACACCGAGATATCCGTCGTTGCAGACAAGGCAGCTTTTCAGGCCGCGCGCCTGCAGGCTGGAAGTCAGCGCGTCCGCCTGCTCCTCATAATCCGCCCCGGCGAGACCCAGCACCGCGTCCGCAACATTGGAAAGCGTATAGCCGTTTGCGTCGAGCAGGATCGAAGCATACAGAACCAACCGTTCCGCCGCATCGCTGAATCCGCCGGCCATGGTTTCGTGATTCGTTGCGCCGCCGCGATACGCCGCGATGACGGCGCCGGTTTCGTTCAGCAGGCGATATTCCGTTTTCGAATTGCCTCCGTCAACGGCGAGATAGCATTTTTTGTCGTCCATATCCTCATCCTTCGGATTTGATGATCTTTTGCCGGAGCCGGATGAACCGTTTTTTCAGGATGGAAAGAAGCGGGGAAGCAGCGTACGATTCTGATCGAGCATCTCCTCCAAGCAGGGAATTGCATCGTCCAGGTCGGCGGTAATCGGATTGCAGGCGAGTGCCTGCCGCGCAACGGCACGATCCCCGGTAAGCGCCGCGCGAACCGCGAGCGTTTCATAGGCTTTCACACTTTGCACAAGCATCCGGAGCGCTTCGCTTGGCTGCACGGTGATTGGATTTCTTGAAATGTGGTCTTTTTCAACGAAACAGCTCGTTTCAATTACGCTGGAATCCGGAAGGAAATCGAGTGTGCCGCAGTTTTGAACATCCACCACATGATGCCCCGGCGCCGCGCCGGAAAGCGAAGCGATGAGCGCGACCGCCGCCTCGGAATAGAGATGTCCGCCGCGTTCCGCGAGCATGGAGGGAACCTCGTCGTTTCGTTCGTCGGAATAATACGACAGCAGACGGGCTTCAATCTCCCGGCAGGCCTCGCCGCGCGTTTGCGGCGCCTGTTTCTGCTCACCGAGTTTCCGCGCGCGATAGAAGTAGTATTGCAGATAATCGTTCGGAACCGCGCGGAGCAGTTCAATGATGGGGCGGTAGTTCGCAATCCATTCGTCCTGCTTGGCCGCGTGCAAAAGAACCTGCTCATCAAGCAACTGCGGCAGGACGTTTTGACCGTTTACATAAACTGCGGTGATTGCCCCGCAGTGGTTCAGGGAAACGGTTTCGAGCCGCACCTGCTCCATCGGCAGCCCGAGAAGCCTGGCGATCCGCTCCTGCGCGCCGATGGGAAGGTTGCATAGACCGACCGCCTTGACAGGTGTGTGGTTGAGCAGAAACTCGGTTACGATGCCGGAAGGATTTGCGAAATTGATCAGCCAGGCTTGCGGCGCATAGCGGGCGGCGGCATCGGCAATTGTTTCCAGCTGCGGAATCGTTCGAAGCGCGTTGACAAAGCCGCCGATTCCGGTGGTTTCCTGACCGATCATGTTGTAGGAAAGCGGGATTTTCTCGTCGCGGATTCGTGCCTCGAGCTTGCCCGCGCGGATCTGGGTTACGATGAAATCCGCGCCGTCCAGCGCCCGATCCGTCTGAATGGTTCGGGTGACGCGGGGGGTGAGGCCGTTTCGGTTCAGAACGCGTTCGCAGAATTCGCCAACGATATTCAGCCGCGTTTCGTCGATATCCGTGAGCCGGAGTTCGTCAAGGGTCAGAATTTCGCGACGGCGAACCAATCCCTGCATCAACTCGGGACAATAGGTGCTGCCGGCGCCTGCGATTGCTAGCTTTATACCCATAACGGCCTCCAAGCGGAGTGAAACGGATGGATTGAGGAATTCTCCGTATACATTGAAATTGATATTGAAAGAAAAAGAGGTGCAGGGAGCTTTATCCTCGCAATAGTATAACATAATTATCCGGCCGGGAATATTAAATATTGGTAAAATCGGCGTATTCGGCAGGGTTTCACCATGCTTCTGAAACCGGATGCGCGGAATGGCGCGGGTGTAATCGCGCGATGGGGACAGGAAAAAACCGCTTACTTGTATAGACGATATACGCAAAATGTTACCTGTGAAGAAATGCCGCGTTTTGCGCGGAAGGTTCCCCGGTATAAGTGAACGAAAGAGGAAGGTGTTCATACAACGTTTCATTGGTAAGACAAAAGGAGGAAATTGTGGATTTTGTCGAATATTGAAAGGCGTTATACTTTCAAAAGAAAGTGTACTTTGTTCCAAAAAGAACGATATACCACAAATATTTGTAATTAATATCATAAAAACGTCATATTAATGTGTAATCTGGCTCTTTTCTTCTGTCCACGGGTGTAGTAAAATAAAGCGTAAGACTTCGTCGCGTAAAATCGCGGCGAAGCGAAATTTCGACGTTTTCGGCCGGAATTGGCCCGTCGAATGCGCGGTGCCGCCGAATACCGCTCATTGGGTTGCACTGTTGATATTAGTTGGAGGAGAGAGAATAAAATGGACATTGGAGCAAGTATCAAACGACTCAGAAAGTCACACGGCGAGACGCAGCAGCAGCTTGGAGAAGCGGTTGGCGTCGTTCAGCAATCCGTAGCCGCTTGGGAATCCAACCGCTGCATGCCGGACATAGCCTCGCTGGTCGCAATTGCGACGCACTACAGTACTTCTACGGACAGCATACTTGGTCTTACGGAAGAGCCGAACTACCTGTTCGATGCGGAAGGCATGCAGTCCTACCGCAACGACGTCGCTTTGGCGGATCGTCTGCCCACGGAAATCCGGGAAGGCGTTCTCGCGCTGATTCGGCTTGAGCGCGTCAAGTACGGTCGCTAAAAGAGGATGAGCGCCGCGCAGGTTCCCTGACCGCGCGGCGGCATCGCATCCTTTATCCGGTTCCCCGCCGGAACGACCGCCCGACGAATTACCGCATGAATCGCGAATAGACGGCGAAACAAGGCTCTGTTTGGGTTTGGTTTTTGTACTCTTTTTTCAGCCTTGAGTGCATACGCGTATTCTATATGCAAGGGGGTTGCGCTTGCGAAAACGATCCTATATAATGTGTTCGTACGATCGTTTGTATTCTCGAGCCGCAACATGGTATGAGGTGAAATATGGACTACAAAGCCATAGCCGATCAGGTGGGGCCGCGCGTCGGCGCCACGCAGGAGTGGATCTTTCACGTTCTTCGGGAAGGCATTATCAGCGCGAAACTGCCGGGCGGAACACAGCTCAAGCAGGATGAAATCTCCGCGGCACTGAACGTAAGCCATATACCGGTGCGCGAGGCGCTCCGCAGGCTGGAAGCGCAGGGACTCGTGCGGATTCATCCAAACCGGGGCGCGGCCGTTACCGAGCTGACGCGCAGCGAACTTCTGGATATGATGGAAGTGCGCGCAACGCTCTCCGTCATGATGCTTAAGAACAGCGCGCCCATGCTGACGAAGGCGGATTTTGACGCGATGGAGGAAATCGTCCGGCAGCAGCGCGAAACGTCAAACGAGGATCTCGTCCGTTCCGAGGAGCTGAACTACCGGTTTCACGAAATCCTCACGTCCCACGCGGCAAACTCTATGGCGAATTTTCTGCTGGAACTTGTTCACGCGAACATCGACCGGTATCTGCGCGCGAGTTTCTACGGAACGCTGCAAACGCGCGAAGTTTCGATCAACGAACATGAGATGATCATCATGACCAGCCGCGAAGGGGACTTTGAAGCGGCCTGCAACCTGCTTCGGGATCACATTTTAAACGCGAAAGAGTTTATTCCCACCTCAATGAAATAGCGGATCGATTCGGCTTTCAATTAAGCGGGCTTCCGGCGGAAGCCTGCTTTTTTCATGCGCTGTTTTGAGCGTATAAAATTGCGCCGCACTCTTGACAAAGACGAGTAAAATGCTATTATATAAACAAACACTTATATAAAGAGGCGCTTATGAACGATTCTGTTCCAACACCGCTTTGCGGTGAAAGCCATATCGACCCGCAGCATGAGGAGCAGATACGCGCGCGGCTGCCGAGCGAGGACGAAGCGGCGGATATCGCGGCGGTCTTTACTCATCTTTCGGACAGCACACGCGTCAAACTGCTGTCGATGCTGGCAACGAGCGATCTGTGCGTCTGCGAAATGGCGGACCTGCTAAGCATGAGCCAGCCTGCCGTTTCGCACCACCTGCGGATTCTGCGTCAATGCGACGTGGTGCGGTTTCGAAAGTCGGGGCAGCGCACCATGTATTACCTGAGCGATAACGAAATTGGAAACACGATCCGGCAACTGCTGCAGGTCGTGATGAGCGGAAAGGGACAGACCGATGTATAGGAATCTCGAAAAACCAAGCGAAAAGTGCAAGTATTGCGGACTGGACGCGGAACATTGCGTCTGCGGCAGAAACCCGGAGAAAACCGAACAAAAAACGAAACGCCGATCCGAACCGGAATCCTGCGCGGAGGGCAGCGTCTGCGCCGTGGCAAGCCGGCTGGCGGAACACGACCCGGATACCTGCGCGCATTGCGACCATGCTAAGGGGCATAGCCGTGAAGAGGAGGAATCCGAAGAAACGGAAATCAGGCAGTTCGTCCTGCTCGGCGCGGCTGCGGCGCTGTTGGCTGTCAGCTTCTTTCTCACGGGATGGGTGCAGATTGCACTGCGGATCGCTTCCTATCTGGCTGCCGGGCATCAAGTGCTCATCCGCGCGGCTACGGGTTTTTCGAAAGGCCGGTTTTTCGATGAGAATGTGCTGATGAGCGTTGCAACGATTGGCGCCGTCGTACTGGGGGACTATGCGGAGGCGGCGGCCGTCATGATCTTTTACGGAGTTGGCGAATATCTGCAGGAATCTGCGGTGCGCAGCAGCCGGAAACGGATTGCGGACGCGGTGGAACTGCATCCCGACCGGGCACGGCGCCTTGTGGAGGACAAACAGCAGATGGTCAAGCCGGAGGAGATTTCCGTTGGGGAAACGATCCTGGTAAAAGCGGGCGAACGGATACCGCTTGACGGCGAGGTGCTTGCCGGCGAGAGCCTGCTGGACGTATCCATGCTGACCGGCGAACCGAGGCCGGTTCTCGCGCAACCCGGCGCGGAGGTATCCGCCGGTGCGGTGAATACTAGCGGGCCGCTCACCCTTCGGGTTACAAAGCTAGCGGCGGAGTCCTCGACCAGCCGCCTTCTGCGCGCGGTGGAGGACGCAACGAAGAACAAGCCCGCGATCGAGCGGTTCATCTCGCGCTTTTCACGTATGTATACGCCTTCGGTAATCGCGGCCGCCGCATTGCTTGCGATATTGCCGCCGCTCTTTGGCGCGGGGGAATGGAGCGAGTGGGTGCACCGCGCGCTGATCTTCCTTGTAATCGCCTGTCCCTGCGCGCTCGTGCTCAGCATTCCGCTGACGTTCTTTGCGGGGCTTGCGATAGCATCCAAGGCGGGCGTGCTGTTCAAAGGCGCGGACGCGCTGGAGCGCCTGCCGCGCGTCAAGGCTGTTGTGCTGGATAAGACCGGCACACTGACCGAGGGGGAGTTCGAAGTGCAGCGCGTGGAAACGACGGGTATGCAGAAGGAAGAACTGCTTGCGCTGGCCTCCGCCGCCGAGCAGCACAGCCTGCATCCGGTCGCATCGGCCATTGCCAGGTCGGATACGCAAGGGTATCTTGCGTCGAACATTCAGGAAGTTGCGGGGCAGGGCGTACTCGCAACGGTAAACGGGCGGCGTATCGCGGTTGGCAACCGAGCGCTGCTGGAATCCGAAGGAGTGCGTACCGACTCCGGCGCGAATGTGCTTGTTGCGGTTGACGGCGTGTTCGCGGGAGAAATCTTCGTAGGCGACCGTGTGCGCAAAAGCGCCCCGGACGCGGTTTCGGAATTGACAAAGGAAACCGGCTATACGGCCATTCTCACCGGGGACGCGGAGGCGGCGGCAAAAGCGGTTGGCGAGGAAGTGGGCGTTTCGGAGGTTTTTGCCTCGCTGCAGCCCGCGGAAAAGCTCGATGTCATGCGTAAGATTCGAAAGAAGCGGGGGAACACGCTCTATGTTGGCGACGGAATCAACGACGCGCCGGTCCTCGCGGGTGCGGATATCGGTATTGCCATTGGCCTTGGCGGAACGGATATGGCGGCGGAGGCGGCGGATGCGCTGCTGCTGACGCACGATCTTCGCAGCCTGCCGTTTGCCATCCGCACGTCGAAACGGACGGTTGCCAAAGCACGCGGGAATATCGCCATTGCGCTCGGCATTAAAACGGCAGCGCTCGTGCTTGGCGCGCTGGGCATTGCGGGGATGTGGGTTGCGATCCTTGCGGACGTTGGCGCTGCGCTCATCTGCGTACTCAATACGCTTACGCTGTTCTGGATATCCAAGCGAACGGACGTGATTTCGTAAAAAATCGATTTCCAGCCATTTAATTATACTGGGAAAGCAGGAACCCGCGCGCCGGAATGCAAAAGGCGAGCGGGCTCCTGTTTCATAAGAAAGAATCCGAATAAGCGCTTGCCATTCGGTGTTTCCCGTGCTACAATCCGAAAGCGCAAGAACAGGCGAATTGTGCCGAAAATCCACGAAACGGACGAAAAAACCGAATTGTTCCGCGCTGTTCCGGGCGGACGCCGGTTTTTCCCGCGAATGATCGAAAAAAATCATGCAAATTCCGAAAATTCTTCTTGCAATAACGTAGTCGAGCATGTAAAATATGAATGTTCGCGCCACAAACGCAGGTTTTCGCGCGCGGACAGGGATGAACGGGAGGTTGCCGGTTGTTGCCATCCGGGTAATTTCCGCTCAGGCCCAACGTCCGAATGCCGGACGAGGGTGTAAAACGCGAGGCAATTCGTGCAGTCCCGAACAAGCAGTCGCACAGCCGGAAGGCTGCGCATGTCTTATGAAGAAGGAAACACACGGCCTTGTGTACCACCTAACAACGAAGGAGGAGTTTAATCATATGGCAAACAGGATCCGCATTAAGCTCAAGGCGTACGAAAGCTCTCTGATCGACCAGAGCGCGGAAAAGATCGTTGAAACCGCCAAGAGAACCGGCGCGCAAATCAGCGGCCCGATTCCCCTCCCCACGGAGAAGGAAGTCGTCACCATTCTGCGCGCAACCCATAAGTATAAGGATTCCCGCGAACAATTCGAGATGCGCACGCATAAGCGCCTGATCGATATTCTTCAGCCGTCCTCCAAAACCGTTGACGCGCTGATGAAGCTTGATCTCCCCGCCGGTGTCGACATCGAGATCAAACTGTAACCATCGGAGGTAAACATGAAGAAAGCCATTTTGGGCAAAAAGATCGGTATGACGCAGATGTTCCGTGCTGACGGTACCATGATCCCAGTGACAGTCATTCAAGCCGGTCCCTGCCCCATAGTTCAGAAGAAGACCGTCGGGACCGACGGGTATGAAGCCGTTCAGGTTGGCTTTGGCGAACTTCGCGAGAAGCTCTCCAACAAACCCAGAACGGGTCACTTTGCCAAAGCGGGCGTGAAACCCCTCCGTTATATGAGAGAGTTCAAGCTCGACGACGCGGCCAGCCTCGAAGTTGGCCAGGTCATCAAGGCGGACGTCTTCGCCGAAGGCGACAAGATCGACGTTCGCGGCATCAGCAAGGGCAAGGGCTTTCAGGGCGTCGTGAAGCGCTGGAACCAGGCTCGCGGCAAGATGACGCATGGTTCGCACTTTCATCGCGCCCCCGGTTCGATGAGCGCGAATTCGAGCCCGTCCCGCGTGTTTAAGCACAAGAACCTTCCGGGTCATATGGGCAACATTACCGTTACCGTACAGAACCTCGAAGTCGTACGCGTGGACGCGGAGCGCAATCTGCTGCTCGTCAAAGGCGCGGTTCCCGGCCCGAAGGGCGGCCTCGTCGCTCTAACGAGCACCGTGAAGTAAGGAGGAGCAAGAGAATGCCTAAAGTAGCAATTGTCGATATCACCGGCAAAAAGGTCGGCGAATACGAGCTCTCCGAAAACACTTTTGGACAGCCGGTCAATCAATATGTTCTCCACGAAGTCGTCAAGGCGCATCTGGCGAACTGCCGTCAAGGCACGCAGAGCGCTTTAACCCGCGCGGAAGTCTCCGGCGGCGGCATCAAGCCCTGGCGTCAGAAGGGCACCGGCCGTGCCCGTCAGGGTTCCACCCGTTCGCCCCAGTGGCGTCACGGCGGCGTGGTATTCGCGCCGAAACCCCGCGACTACACGATCCGCGTAAACAAGAAAGTCAAGCGGCTTGCCATGAAGTCCGCGCTCTCCGGGAAGGTGCTGGAAAGCGATCTGATTCTCTTCAACGAGATCAACCTCAAAGCCGCCAAGACCAAGGAAATGATCAAAGCGCTCGAAGCGGTCAAGGCGGTCAAGGCGCTTATCGTCCTGCCGGAACCGAATGAAATCGTTGAGCGCGCCGCGCGCAATATTCCGGGCGTGAAAACGACGCTGGTCGGCACCCTGAGTGCGTACGAGATTCTCAAGTATAAAACGCTGATCCTCACCGAGGCGTCGGCAAAGAAGATCGAGGAGGTGTACGCCTGATGAAGAGCCCTTATGACATCATCAAAAAGCCGGTTCTGACCGAGAAAACCTACGATCAGTTCCCCGGCCGGACCTATACGTTCGAAGTGGACAAGACCGCCAACAAGATTGAGATCAAGAAGGCCGTCGAGGAAGTCTTTGGCGTTCAGGTTGCCAGCGTGCATACGATCAACAGCGACGGCAAAATGCGCCGCCAGGGCAACAGCTCCGGCCGCACCCCGTCCAGCAAAAAGGCCTATGTGAAGCTGAAGGAGGACTCCAAGGGTATTGAGTTCTTCGACAGCATCTCGCAGTAAGGAGGACGAACCATGGGAATCCGTAAGATCAACCCGATTACGCCGGGTCAGCGCTTCATGACGGTTTCCTCATTTGAGGAGATCACGAAAAAGACGCCGGAGCGCTCGCTTGTCGAAGATAAGAAAAAGAACGCCGGCCGCAACTACAGCGGCAAGATCACCGTCCGCCATCAGGGCGGCGGCGCGCGCCAGAAGTACCGCATCATCGACTTCAAGCGCAACAAGGACAACGTCCCCGCGAAGGTCTTCTCCATTGAGTATGACCCGAACCGCTCCGCGAATATTGCACTCCTGCATTATTTGGACGGCGAAAAGCGCTACATCATCGCTCCGCTCGGCCTGACGGTCGGCGAAACGGTCATCTCCGGCGATACCGCGGATATTAAGATTGGAAACGCTCTGCCGATTTCCAACATCCCGGTCGGAACCATGATCCACTGCATCGAACTCAAGCCCGGCAAGGGCGCGCAGCTGGTCCGCTCCGCGGGCAACGCCGCGCAGCTCATGGCCAAGGAAGGCGCCTATGCGCAGGTTCGTCTGCCCAGCGGCGAAGTCCGCCTGATTCCGATGAACGCGAAGGCCACGATCGGCCAGGTTGGCAACCTTGACCACGCGAACATCCAGATCGGCAAGGCCGGCCGCAAGCGTCACATGGGCGTGCGCCCGACGGTTCGCGGCAGCGTTATGAACCCCTGCGACCACCCGCACGGCGGCGGTGAGGGCAAGAGCCCGATCGGCAAGCCCGGCCCGGTTACCCCCTGGGGCAAACCCGCGCTCGGCTACAAGACGCGCAAGCATAAGAACCCGACCAACAAATACATCTTACGCCGTGGCAGCGGTAAGTAATGGGAAGAGGAAGGAGATAAACAATGAGCAGATCGGTTAAAAAAGGCCCGTTTATCAGCGAACGCCTCTTGGGGCGCATTCAGGCGATGAACGCGAGCGGAAAAAAGACCGTCGTCAAGACATGGTCTCGCGCCTCTACCATTTATCCCGAGATGGTGGGACATACCATCGCGGTCCATGACGGTAAGAAGCACGTTCCCGTGTATATCACCGAGGAAATGGTCGGCCATAAGCTGGGCGAGTTCGCGCCCACCCGTACGTTCAGAGGACACAGGGGCTCCGAGAAGTCCTCGTCCGCAAAGTAAGGAGGAACGAAGCAAAATGGCAACCAGAATGAGAGAAAAGTCGGCCAAGCGTACGGCCAGCGCCGATAAACGCCCGCACGCGACCGCAAAATATATCCGCATCTCTTCGCGCAAGGTAAAGGTCGTCATCGACCTGATCCGCGGCAAGAGCGTGAAGGAAGCCGAAGCCATTCTGACCTACACGCCGAAAGCGGCGACCGAACCGGTGGCAAAGCTCCTGAAAAGCGCGATTGCAAATGCGGAAAACAATCTCGACATGAGCCGCGAAGAGCTCTACGTCGCCGAGATCTACGCCAACCAGGGTCCGACCCTGAAGCGGTTCCGGCCGAGAGCACATGGCCGCGCGAGTGCAATCCACAAGCGCACGAGCCATATCACGGTCGTTCTGGATCAGGCGAAGTAAGGAGGAGTAAGAAAGATGGGTCAAAAAGTAAATCCAAACGGCTTCCGCGTCGGCGTCATCAAAGATTGGAATACCCGTTGGTACGCCTCCAAGAAGGACTTTGCCGATTATCTCGTCGAGGATCGCAAAATCCGCGACTTCGTGAAGAAGAAGTACTATCTGGCCAGCATTTCGCGTATCGAGATCGATCGCGCGGCGGGCAAGATCACCGTCAGCATCTTCACCGCTCGTCCCGGCCTTCTGATCGGCAAGGGCGGCACGGGGATCGAAACGATCAAGGAAGACATCAAGAAAGTGATCGGCAAGGACGTGAACGTCAACATCATGGAGATCCGTGATGCGGACGCGGACGCACAGCTGGTTGCGGAGAATATCGCGTCCCAACTTGAGAAGCGCATCAGCTTCCGCCGCGCTATGAAGCAGGCGATGGGCCGCGCGATGCAGAAAAACAGCGTCAAGGGTATTAAGCTCATGGTCTCCGGCCGTCTGGGCGGCGCGGAAATCGCACGGAGCGAAGGATACCACGACGGTTCCATCCCGCTGCAGACCATGCGCGCGGATATCCAGTACGGCTTTGCGGAAGCGAAGACCACCTACGGCCGCATCGGCTGCAAGGTCTGGATTTACAAGGGCGAGCTGCTCGGCAAGCGCAAGGCTTCCGAAAAGCGTGAGGAAGGGGGCAAATAACCATGTTGATGCCAAAGAGAGTAAAACGCCGCAGGGT
>JAJFTI010000008.1 GCA_021373115.1 Eubacteriales bacterium
GCAAGCAGTGCGCGCTTCGTAACCGGATAGTGCGCCGCGGGCGTGGTGAGGTTAATGACCAGCTCGATGCTCCCGTCCGCAAGGATTTCGTCCAGCGACAGCGCACGAATGCCGAAGCGCTCCGCGCTCTGGCGCATCCGCGCCTCATCCATATCGCTGCAGGCGACCAGTTCCAGAATTCGGAACCTGCCGTTCGTCAGCGACTCCATATAGATCGTACTGATCGATCCGCAGCCGACAATCGCCGTTTTCATTCGCTCCATCTTCGTGTTCTCCGTTCGGATTTTATTGTTTCCGGATGTCGGTTTTTTGCTATCGTCCCGCGCTCTGGATCGCGTTCAATATCGCGGGGAACAGTTCCCGGTCCCGGCCAACCGGCATGTTTTCCGTAACTGCAAGAAGCAGCCTGTCGCTCGGCTTAACGCGGGATAATAGCTCGCTTGTGAGTTGTTCCGCCCGCTCCGGGGTCTCCGCGTGCCAGGCGGACGGCCAGTTGATCCAGATCGCTTTCTTGCGAAACTGCGCAAACGCCGTTTCGAGCGGCGGGCTGAAGACCGGATCGTACGCCTCGATGTAATCCAGATCGGCAGAAGCGATTTCCGCCATGATCGTTTCGTTGTTGTCGTCGAGATGCGTTCCAAGCAGCTTGCCCGTCCGGTGGACGATCTCGGCCGCTTCGTTATAGTTTGGAACATAGTATTCCGCGAAGTTCTTCTTGCCAATGATCGCCGGGATCACGTTTCCGCCGTAGTTCATGAACTCCAGCGGTCCGTTCGCGACGATCGGATAGATGCTGCGGTTGAGTTCCCGAAACGCGTCGTAGAGTTTTAAAATCTCGTCCCGGTTATCGTACCACTCAAGCGAAAAGGTCTGCGCGTCCATATAGACCGACGAAATCAGGTTCTGCAACGGTTCCAACGGAATCTGGTCGCGTACGGCAAAATCCTCACCCAGCGCGGAAACCAGCTTTGCCGCCCGGTCGTAGCGCGGTACTGTCACCTGATCCTTCACAAGCCAAAGGAGCGCTTTGTAATCGTCTTCGGACTTGAAGAGATGCTCCTTCGTCCAGTTCGTGTAGAGCTCCGGCTGCGGTTTCTGCTCCGTATAAAGCGTACCAAACGGCGTTTCATACTCGGTGCGGATCATCGGATCCCCGCTCGCCGCCCGATACCGGATCTCCCGGACAATCGCCTGCTTCTGCACAATCTCGTAGGAACTTGAAATCGCGACGTACCCCAGACCGCGTTGTCGCATTTCACGCTCAAAGGTGCTGAGTTCCGAAAACAGCGAATACGTCGTAAACGGAACATGATTTTCACTCTGCCCGCGCAGCACGCGCAGGATGCGGGTGCGCGCGGATTGTTCGTATGGCATGGTTTCCCTCCCTTATATTCCCGTTCGACTTTAAGAGTGCCGCTCTCCGACCAATGTTTCCTTTCTTGCGGCGGTTCCCAGCTCGATTTCAAGGGACCATTCGTATGTGCCGTTCGGCGGCAATTCGGATATCCTGCCATATCGGCTCGCAACGTCGATTGCGTCCGGCGCGCCGGTGCAGGGTTCCAGCGCCATGTTCTTCTGCGGAACGGTATATCCGTCCCAGTTTACCCAAACGCCAAGATATGGAACCTGTGTGGTCGGAACACGGAATTTCACATATTGGTGCGTACGGTTGCTATACACCGCGGATTCCCCCGTGCGCAGCTCCCCATCGACGTAAAACTTGCCGCAGTGCGGTTCCGCCGGATCGGCAATCGCGCCGTACCGTGCCTTCTCCTCCGCCCAGCCGCCAGTCCGGCCAAATGCGTCCGGCTGACGCGGGCCGTCGTAGGTGTGGAAAATCTCCTTCACCTCCGGCGGAAGCAACACCTCGCTCGATTCGTCAATTCGAACCAGCGGATGCGCCGCCCAGATGAACCGGAGCGGAAACGGGCTGCAATTTTGCGCCCGGTACGCAAGGCTCAGCGTATCCGCCCTCGAAAAGGTGAGTCTCTTTTGCAGCAGATAGGGCAGCCTTACCCCGCGGCAGGACAAGGTGAGCGAGCCGCCTTCCGCGACGGAATCCCATGGAAGCGACCAGACCTCTCCGTGATCCGGCAGGCCGATCCCTTCCCAGGGCACGTCCGGATACCGGCAGGCGGAGATGGTCGGAAACATATCGTCAAATCCGCTCAAATCGCCCTCGTCGAACGGCATGCCGTAATAAGGCCGCGTAAAGGTTGCACGGTTCGTTTGGTAGAGCGCCTCGGTTTGCGTCCGCCGGTCAAATATGCTTTGAATCTTTCCGCCGGAATCCGGAATCACTTTGACCAGAAGGCATTCGCTCTCCAGATTCACGCAGGGGACATCCCGATACGTTCCGTCGCTGATTTTTATCTCCATTCTCGCTGACCCGGCGCCGCAGCCCGGCTTACGGCAGCAGGCGTTTGGTTGCGAAGCGCTGCCAGCCGCTGTAGTGGCGGAACCCTTCGGCATACAGTACGCCGCACTGGTTGCCGCGGAAGCGGGAGATCATGCGGAGCGTTTCGAGAAAATCCATGTCGTCGTGATCCTTGAGCCACGTAAGCTGGCTTTTGTGGCAAGTCGCCGCGGCAAGCTTAATATCGATGGTGTCGCTGATGTCCACATAGTCCGTCGGGCAAAAGTCCACGCCGGCGGCGGTTTCCATGTAGTAGACCGGTACGAAGCGGTCGTATTCCAACGATTTCGTGGCCAGGTGATGCACCGTCGCGCAGAACGCCGCGCTGGTCACCAGCTCGCTCGTCTGCTCGTGATCGCGCATGTAATCCTGCGGGTTATGCGTAATCACGAGGTCCGGCTTCGCCCAACGGACAATTTCGACGACCTCTTTGAGCAAATCCATGTTGGACGCTTCCACGGTTAAATCGTCCGCACCGATGCAGAAATGCTGCGCGCCGATGATTTTTGCCCCCGCGCGCGCCTCTTCCAGACGAATCTGCTTGAGCTCGTCGGAAGGGATTACGCGGTGACCCACGCTTCCGTTTGCAATGCTGCCCATAAAGATCTGATGGCCCTGTTTGGCAAACTTTGCCAGCGTACCGCCGCAGCAGCCCTCCACATCGTCCGGATGACAGCCGATTGCCAGAATGTTCATACCGTTTCCCTCCCATTTGCTCTATTTTAAGAATTGCCGGAAAAACGCCAGTTTCCGCTCCCAAAGGCCGTTTTGATCCAGCGCGGGAGAATCGTGATCCCCGCCCGGAATGGAAATCAGCACGGCGCGCGACGGATCCCCCGCCGCGCGGTTGACCGCCTGCTGAAAGGAAACGGACTGCAGGTAGGGAACCACCGAATCCGCCATGCCATGCACGAGGAGAAACGGCGGAATATGCCCGGAAAGATGATTGGCCGGATTCGCCTCCTTTGCGCGGACCGGCAGTTCGCGAATGGAACCGCCAAGGTACATCGCCTCGTACGAGGTGTCGTCCTCCGGCATGGTCGATCCCTCGCGGATCAGCCCGGTCTGCGCAAACTGCGCCCGGTAAGCGGAAAAGTCCAACGGCGGGCACTGGATCAGCGCCGCCTTCACACAGGTACAGCGCAGCGCCGCGTGCGCCGCAAGGTTTGCCCCGGCGGAGCCGCCGACCACACCGATCCGCGCGGGATCGATTTCGTACTGCGCGCCAACTCTCGCAAGGTGCTCCACCGCGCGGACGACGTCCTCCACCGGATCGGGAAACACCGCTTCGTCCGCAAGCCGGTAACCGATTGAAACAAGCGCAAACCCGTTTTCAAAAAATGGAAACGCACTGGCTAGCCAGCGATCCGAGCGGTCGCCCGTATACCAGCCGCCGCCGTGTACCAGAAGAATCGCCGGAAAAGGCCCCTTCCCCTCCGGCAGATACACGTTGAACTTCTGCCGGTCGCTTTCCTCTGCATACGGAATATCCAGCCAGTGCCGGTTTTTCAGCGCCGGGTAGGAAACCGCCGGCTGGTCGTATGCTTCGCGCATGGCGCGTACCTGCTCTTGCCAGGTTCGTCCGTTGGATAATAATTTCCGTTGATTCAGCATAGCCGTCTCTCCCTGCCGTTATGCGGGCAGCAGTGTCCTGCCGATGGCCGCTTCAAAGTTTTCACATAGAATCCTGCGCTTCAGCGCGTCGTCCAAATCGCTTAAAAGGACGCGGCCAACGACGATGCGCGGATCGTTAAACACCTGGTCCGTGCTGAACACCAGCTTCTCCTGCGGCGCAAGCTTCGCAAGCTCCTCAATCCAGATCTGCGAGTAAAGCGAACCGTTGATGTCGAGATAGACGTTCTTATACTTCTTTGCCAGTTCAATGGACGACATGCATCCTTGATAGGTTCCGCCCATGTGCCCCAGCAGGAGGTTCAGTTTGGGAAAGCGCTTCAGCACCGGCGCGAACGACGCGGGATTGTTCTCCGGTTCCGTTGCCCAGGTGTGGCACAGGATCATGACGCCGTGTTTTTCGCAGTACGCATAGAGCGGATCGTAAGCGTCCGTTTCGATGGACGTCTTCGCTTCGCGCGGATGGATCTTTACCCCAATGAAACTCGGGTGGTTCCGGTAAGCGTTAATCTGTGTAAGCAGAGCGTCGCTCAAACGCGGTTCGTAATACAGGTATGCAAAGAGTTCCTTCGGGTATGCGGCGCAGAGTTCCATGAGCTTTGCATTCCCCTCCACGCCTTTGCCGACCAGCGCCTTGAAGCTGCTTGCCGCCATGGCGCCAATGCCGATTTTCCGGCTCAGGCGCAGCGTTTCTTCCACGGGGAGCGTGTAGAGGTATGCCGCGTTGTATTCGCCTTCGCCAACGTGCGCGTGCGCGTCAAAAATGCGCAGTCCCTCCGGTATGACGCCGTTTTGTACCGCTTCTTTGATCTTCATATTACCGTTCCTCCACCAGCCGCTCGAAGTTGCCATACGCGATCAGCTGTTTCTGCTCCTCGGAGAGTTCGCAATACAGCAGCTGAAACACCTTGTCGTAAGGCTCCTTCTCCGGCATATAGGTTCCAAAGAGAATCCGCTCCGCACCCAGGAGGTTCACGATATTTTCCATGCCATAGTATTCAATGATATTCGACGTATCGAAGTAGACCTCCGGATAGTGCTGTGCAAACCGGATATACTGGCGGTTCATCCACTGCGTCGTGTTTGTGATGACGAGCCGCAAATCGGGATAGGCTTCCTTCACGGCGGCGGCATCCCGCAGTTCAAGTTCCTGCAGCGAGACCAGCAGGGGCGTTCTCGTTTCCGTCAGCACATCGAGCATCCAACCGAACATCCACGGCGTCAGCGGGCTTGCGTCCTGCCCGGGGCAGACGCGGAACAGCGCTTTTTCTTCGCTTGCCAGTTGGACGATCTCCTCGCGCGCATAGCACTCGTCCGGATATCCAGGCGGCAGAAGCCGTAAAACCGGAAATCTTCCGCTTTTTTCGCGGCAGAATTCGCGGGTCATATCGTTCGTCTGCCGCAGCGTTCCGCAGCCCCGGTCAAGGTTCATATACGCGGCGGAAACAATGCCGAGCGCTTCGCCGCAGCGCGAAACCTCCGTGCCCGTTGCGGCGTACCGGCCGGTTTTCTGTTCCAGATAGAACCCGCTGTTGATATCCTTGAAGATCATTTCTTTCGCCTCTTTTGTAAAGCGGGGGGATTTGCATCCCCCCTTTGTCTTTTATATTTTATTCGATCCGTTACTCTTGGTAGTTACTTCTTTGTCTGTTTTTTGCGCAAGAACCGCGAAGAGCGGGATCCGGCCGACAGAGTTTTTCAAAACTCTGTTACTTCTTCGTTTTCTCCGTCTGCGCAAGCACTGCGAAGAACATGATCAAGCCTGTAATGATGTAATGGTAATAGGAATCGACGCCGGACATGATCAGGCCGTTCTGAATCACGTAGACCACCAGAATTCCAATGAACGCGCCCCAGATGTTGCCCTTTCCGCCCGCCATGCTCGTGCCGCCGATCACGGAGGCCGCGATGGTATCCAGCGCATAGGTCGCGCCGAGGTTCGGCTGGCCGGAGTTCACGCGGGAAGCGAAGACCACGCCGGAAAGCGCCGCGAAAAAGCCGGTCATCAGAAAGGTGAACGTAACCGTCCGCGGCACGTTGATGCCGGATATCTTCGCCGCTTCCGCGTTGTTGCCAACGCAGTAGATCGCGCGGCCCAGCTTCGTAAACTTAAGGATGAACCAGAAGGTGGTAAAGATGACGATCATGATCACAACCGGCATCTGCAGAAAGCCAAAGACCTTATACGTGCCGATAAACCGGAACGCGGGGTTCGGATTAACGCTGATCGTCGATCCGCCGGTGAGCACAAACAGAATGCCGCGATAGATCTGCAGCTGCGCAAACGTCGTGATGAACGCATTCGTGTTGAACCGTGAAACGCATACGCCCGCAACGAAGCCGGAAAGCAGGCCGAACCCGAGCGCAATCGCCATCGCTACCGGAACGGGCAGCCCTTTCACGGCCAGCATGGAGTAGAGCACCCCGCCCATGGCCGCCACGTTTCCAACGGACATATCGAACTGGCCGCCGAGCAGAACCATGAACTGGCCCGCGGCAATGTAGGATACCGTGCTCGCGCTGAGCAGAATCGCCAGCAGGCTGTCTCCCGTAAAGAAGTACTTCGACGTGTTGGAGAAGATCACCAGCAACACGATCAGAATGAAAATCGTAAAAATACCGGGTGTATCCTTGGACTTGATATAGAGTCGTTTCGCCGTATTCATGTTCATACCCCCTTAATTCGCCACCGCATAGCGGACGATATCTTCCTCGGTCAAATGCTGGTTTACCATATCCGCCATGATTTCGCCTTCGCGCATGACGATGATGCGGTCGCAGATTCCGAGCGTTTCCGGCAGCTCCGAGCTGATCATAATCACGCACTTGCCCGCGTCCGCGAGCTCCTTCATAACGGCGTATACCTCCGCCTTCGCGCCAACGTCGATTCCGCGCGTTGGTTCGTCGAAAATGATGATGTCGCAGTTGGCCTGCACCCATTTGGCGATGATCGCCTTCTGCTGATTTCCGCCGGAGAGCGTTCCCGCTATGGTTCTCTCGCTCTGTGCCTTGATGTTGAACCGGCCCATACCCTCTTTGGCATACTGCGTTTCTTTTTTATCGGAGATCAGCTTTCCCTTATTCAATATCGCATTGAGGTTTGGCATGCTGATATTCATCTTCAGCGATGTGCGAAGCATCAGCCCTTCGCCGCGCCGATCCTCCGTAACAAACCCGATTCCCATCTGCGCCGCCTTGCTGGGCGTTTTGATATCCACCTTTTTACCCTTTATATACACGTCTCCGGAATCGCGCGCGTCCACCGCGAAGATGCCGCGCATGATCTCGGTCCGTCCCGCCCCCACTAAACCATAGAACCCAAGTATTTCACCGAATTTCGCGTCGAAATTGATGTTTTGATACCGCCCCGCACGCGCGAAGTTCTCCACGCGAAGCGCCGTTTCTCTTGCTTCGCCGCTGTGCGCGCGTTTTTCACCGAATAGATTCAGATCGCGGCCGACCATCATCTTTACGATGTCGTCGTTCGTAATCTCTTTTACATTGCGTGTGTCCACGAATTTTCCGTCTTTGAGCACGGTGACCCGGTCGCAGATCCGGAAAATTTCACTGAGCCGGTGGCTCACGTAGATAATGCCAAGATTCCTGCCCCGCAAATCGGCAATCAGTTCAAACAGACGCTCCGTTTCCTCCGCGGAAAGCGAGGAGGTCGGTTCGTCAAACGCGATGACCTTCAGATTGTCGTCAATCATGGCCCGCATGATTTCAATGAGCTGTTTGTGGCCCATGCTCAGGTGCCCGACCGTTTCACGGACGTTCAGCGCGGCGGCTCCGCCGCCCAGTTTCGTTTGCAGCTGCTTCGCCTCGGCGAACATTTTTTTCCAGTCTACGATTCCAAGGCGCGTTTGCGGATAGCGGCCGAGGAAAATATTCTCGGCGACCGTCAGGTGCTTTGCCATCGCCATTTCCTGTGGAACCACGTGAATACCGCATGCGCGGGCGTCGTTGATGTTTTTAATCTCCGCTCTACATCCGCAGACCGACACCTCGCCCGCATCCATGGAATAAATACCGGTAATCACCTTGAGCAGGGTCGATTTCCCCGCTCCATTTTCACCGCAAAGCGCATGCACTTCACCCGCGCGAATCTCAATGCTCACATCATCCAGCGCCTTGACGCCCGGGAAGGATTTCGAGATGTGCTCCGCTTTCAGTACGACCTCGCCGTCCATTTCATCACCCCTTCATTCAGCATACGTTTTGCTTTCCGTATAAGCCCGTTTTGCATGAGAATCGAGAGGGGTAGGGTATACCCCTCTCGTTCCTGTTGACAGCTGGTCTCAGCCCGCGTCTACAACCCACTGGTCGATGTTCGCGGCCGAAACGATGTATTCCGGATAACCCGTGAAGTTCGGGAACAGCGTTCCGTTCTGGAACAGGTTGTTGCATAGCTCGATGAGCGACGCGCCGGACGGGTACGGGAGAATGCCCGCGCAGAAGATGCTGTTCGCCTTCGCTTCGGAGGCGTTCATCGCCGCGGCAACCGTCGTATCGCCAACGACGCCGGAGCAAATGATCTTGGTGTAGTCCGCGCCGTTCTCGTCAAAGATCGGGAATGCCGCATCCCAAACGTTGTTGCCGCCGCAGAAGACGATCCAGTATTCGGTGGACGCCGCGTTGGCCTGATATGCGCCGGAGAACTTCGCAATGTTATTGTCGGTGAGGTTGTCCACGGTATCCAGCCAGATGAAGTTGTCATCCGTCAAACCGGGGATGTTGTCCATCAACGCCTGATAGGCGCCGAGGCTGCGATTGTGAATGCTCTCAACGGAGGGGGCATCCAGCATGGCGATCTTGAGCTTGCTTACGTCGAAGCCGCGCTCCACCGCAGCAAGACCGGCAGCTTTGCCCGCGCTGTAGCAGAGGCCGTAGTCGTCGAGACCAAGGTGCGGAACGCGGTTGCCGTTGGAATCATAGCCGCCGTCGTCCGTGGTGATGTACGCAACGCCCGCCTGCTGGCAAAGGTCGATGCAGGAAGGCAGCATGGCCGCCGTTACCGGCGTGAGAATGACGGCGTCAACATCCTGATTGATTGCGTTCTGAACGCCCTGAAGGAACGCGTCCTCCGAGTTGTTCGCATCGATGCCGATGAAGTCAATGCCGAGTTCCTTCGCCTTGTCTTCCATACCCTTGCTCTTCGGAGCAAACCAGGAGCTGGTCAGGAATTTGCAGATGAACGCGACTTTGAATGTGCCGTCCGCAGCGAAGTCCTTGTAGTTCTCATGGTTGTCGGCATACGTGTCGTTGGTGTATGCGCTCGCCGCAACTTTGGCTTCCTCCGCATACTTGGACAGCGTTGCTGCCGGCGCCTCGGTGGCGGCCGGTGCCTCTGCCGCAGCGGTATCCGCTGCTGCCGCTTCCGTTGCCGCGGGGGCCGCTTCTTCCGCCGCTGGAGCGGCAGTGCAGGCCACGGCTGAGAACACCAACATTGCGCACATGAGCAGTACAACAAGTTTCTTCATGATTGTTCCCTCCTTTGTTTATTTTATAACTCATCTTTGGAGTTATAAATACATTTTTTCGATTCCCGCTTCCTAAGCGGCGGAATTTGCTTTGCCGCGCCGGCATTTTGAAAACCGCGCTGTGTAAATCCGGCAGCCGGCTACGCCTTCACATAACGGAGCGTATCCTTTACCGATTGCGCGTTATCGTAGCTCGGCCAGTATTCAAACCCGAAATACCGGTCGTAGCCCGCCTCTTCGGCGGCGCGTATAATGCGGGGATAGCTGGTCTCCCCAAGATGGAGCTCATGCCGTCCCGGTACGCCCGCGCTATGAAAATGTCCGATAAAAGCGATGTTTTCCGAAATATTGTTGACAAGGTTGCCTTCCATGAGCTGCATATGATAGCAGTCGAAGAGCAGTTTGATCGAAGGACTGTTGACGGCTTTTACAATTTCGAAGCCGATGTAGGAGGAATCCAGATAGTATCCCTTATGGTCGTAAATCGAGTTCAGCGCTTCGAGAACGATCGTGATCCCGTTCTTTTCGCAGAGCTCGGACACCCGCTTGAGATTCTCAATCAGCAGCGCTTTCTGGCTGTCCGCCTTGCAGGAAACGTCCCCCGCAAGTCCAATGAACGTTTTACAGCCGATGTCCTTACCGAATTCGATGGATTTTTCCACGTTCTTCCGCACAATGTCATAAGCAAAGTTCATGCGGTAGGTCCAGGCCTGGTTCAGGCAGCATGCGGCGACAGGAATCCCCGCGCGCGCTGCGGCGCTGCCGATCTGCTTTGTGTCGTAAACGGAAGGGTCCCAGAATTCGACCGCGTCGAGCCCCAGATCCTTTGCCAGTGAAATTCGGTCGTAAAAAGAGCGGTCCTCAAAAATCGGTTCAATACAGAGCGAATACTTCACGTCCGCGGCCTCCTTGTTGATCGATATGAATCCGGATGGTCGTTTTTTCATCTATGGAAATCAGAAAAGAATGCTTGAATTTAGAATGTTTGGATTTGGGAATTGTTTTCTTTCCGGGTGCGGGGCGCCGTATTCGGCGCGCCCGCCCCGTGCTTTCGTTTGATCCGCCAGCTATGCCAGTACGGCGGCCACCTTATTGATCGCGTGCGCGATCATATCGCAGTCCTCGTCGGACATCTGCGGCGGAATGTCGAGGTGTACGACACGGCCGAGGTACTCAAGCGTGTTGGGATTCATCTTCGGGTCATACTGCACCGGCGCCGCCTTCGTATGATACGGGCAGTCCCAGGGGCAGTTGACGGGCGTAGGCGTCTTTTCCTCAATTACGTGCTTCCAGTGCGCATAGATGTGCCAGTCCGGAATGCCGGCGTTGAACACGCCCGCCGCGGCGACGCCCTCGGCCTTGAGCGCATTGACGAACGGCGCAACCTTCTCGCGCGAGTCGAGATAGAACATCAGGCAGATTGCCGTATCGCCCTTGGGGTCGTTAACCGGACGAACCGTAACGCCCTTCGTGCCCTTGATGCCGTCGATTATGCGCTTCTGATTATGGCGCATGCGGGAAAGCAGGCCGTCCAGCCGGCCAAACTGCGCGAGCATCACCGCGCCGGTGAGTTCGCTCATGCGGAAGTTCGAACCGCAGAAGAGTTCGCCTTCGTACCGCTGCTCGGCAAAACGGTCCGGCCTCCAGCAGGCGGCGGTATCATGATAGCTCATGCAGCGGTCGTAAAGGCGCTGGTCGTTCGTTAGGATCAGTCCGCCTTCGCCCGCCGTAATCGTTTTATGGTACTGGAACGAAAAACAGCCGCAGTCGCCGATCGTTCCGAGATACTTGCCTTTGTAAGTGCCGCCAACGGCCTGCGCGCAGTCCTCCACGACGATGAGCTTATGCTTTTTCGCGATCTTCATAATCGCGTCCATATCGCAGGGAACGCCGCGCATATGCACCGCGACAATGCCCTTGGTCGCCGGGGTAATTTTCTTTTCCATATCGGCGGGATCCATGGTGAGCGTTTCGTCTACCTCAACGATCACCGGAATCGCCTTTGCCGCAACGATGGCCGCGCAGGAAGCGAAGAAGGTATACCCGGTAACAAGCACTTCATCCCCCGGCCCAACCCCGCATGCCACGAGCGAAGAAATCAGCGCGCCGGTGCAGGAGCTGGTCGCCAAGCCGAATTTTGCGCCAAACTTTGCGGCAAACGCGGTTTCGAAGGATTTTACTTTGGATTCGCAGTTTGCGGGTCCGTAATATCGAAAGAGGTATTTATTGTCCAGTACCTCAAGAACCTGCTTCTTTTCCTCGTCCCCAATCTCCAGTCCGCCGGGATACATCGGGTAGTTCGGCGTGGTTTTCGCCTTTGGCCCGCCGTTGATTGCCAGTTGCTCCATGGTTTCGTCCTCCCTCGTGTCAGCGATTGCTGCCCCTTGCTGTGATATGCAGAAATGCCCTCTGTTTGCCCTGATTATAATTTGGCCAAATCCTTTTGTCAATAAAAATATTCAAACGTTTTAATAAATTATATATCTTCCATATTTCTTTACATTGCTGGCTTTTTTACGATTCTATTCATAAATATCAAAATAATTTCCTGCTTTTCTGAATTGTTTTAATTATATGGAGATGTTCTTTGATTTTTCCCTTTGAATTACAGCATTCTATTTACAAAAAACATTTTATCCATTAAAATGAGTCGATAAACGACTTTCAAGCAGCATTAGGGGTATCATGCCAAAGCTCACCATCGTGGACATCGCTAAACTGGCGGGCGTTTCGCCCTCCACCGTCTCTCTCGTCATGAACAGACGCCCGGGCATCAGCGAGGATACGCGCCGTCGGGTGCTGGATGTGATCGAGCGGATGAATTTTGCGCCGAGCCAGAGCGCGCGCAGCCAGATTTTAAAATCGTCCCAGACAATCGCGGTGCTGTTCAACATGAACAGCCACCCGCTGGAACATCTCTTTCAGGAGAGCCTGAACAAATGCATTTTGCGTTACTGCACCGAACGCGAGTATAACCTCGTCTTCGTTGCCTGTTCGTTCGGGGACGATTCCGCGCCCGTTACCCTGCCGAACATCCTGCGTTCGCGGGATGTGGACGGCGTTGTTTCCTACGGCTATGTTCCCGTTTCCGTCATCACGGGTCTGCAGGATCTGGAATTGCCGTATCTGCTGCTGGACAGCCACCAGCTGCCGAACCACTGCATGAGTCTTCGCGTGGACTATTACGGCGCGGCGCGCATGGCCATGAAGCACCTCACGGACAACGGACATACGCAGATTGCCTATATCGGCAGCAACTTTCCGCCGCTCTACAGCCAGCAGACCTTTGAAGGGTACCGCAGCGCGCTGGAGGAGCAGGGCATTGTCGTTCCGCTGAGCTGGATTCAGATGCAGAGCAAGGACAGCGACGGTGAGGACAGCGCGGAAAAACAAATGCAGGCAATCCTCCAGTCCGGCACCATGCCGACCGCCGTCTTCTGCGCGGCGGATATCTACGCCGTGGGCGCAATTCGCGCGCTTAAGCAAGCGGGGCTGCGCGTGCCGGGGGACGTCTCCGTTATCGGGATCGACGATATTTTAATCAGCTCCTATATCGACCCGCCACTGACGACGATTCGCATCGACTCCAACCGTCTGGCAACCAAGGGCTGCGACATGCTGTTCGCCAGCATTGAAGCGGGCACGCCGAACACCGCGCACGAGCAGTTTTCGGACTTTACGCTCGCCGTTCGGAATACCGTCCGTTCGCTCGTCTGAGTTTCGATTTATCTTTTTAAATATAGAACAAGCCCCGCCGGACGCGACCTTGCGTCAGCGGGGCTGTATTTTTACTGATAACAAAATCCGAAACTTATTCGCCGATCACTGAAATCTGAACTGTACGCGTCCGGGCGCGGGTCGTGTCGAAATCGATAAAATAGATGAACCCGAATTCGCCGAGGTCGAGCTTGCCGTCGATCAAAGTGATCGTTTCGCTCCGGCCGACCAGCGCGGAGATCAAATGCGCGTCCGTATTGTGGCAGCCGCGCGCGTCCTCGCCATGCTCCGCGGCGAAGGCGAGCGCCTTCGGGCCGGGGTGCAGATAGATTCCTTCGCGGCGGCAGGGCGGAAACGCCCGCTCCAGCCCCTCGATAAAGTCCTGCTGCAAGGTTTCGAGCCCCGTAACGGACATATCAAACGCGGCTTCCTGCGTGATCACCGCGCAGGTCGTGTGGTGCGAATACACCGAGATGATCCCGTTTTGAATTCCCGAACGCAGAACTACGTCCTTCGCCGCCTGCGTTACGTTGTGGAATGTCTGAATTCCGTTTTCACTCTGCAGCGAAATCGCTTCCCTGTAAACCATGAAATGCCCCCTCCTTCGTTATGCGTTTGGCTTGAGCCTGCCCTGCGCAATCAGGTCCTCGCGGGCTTTTTTCACGTAAGCGACCATTTCGTTCAGCAGCGCGTGGGGATCCGGCGAATGGAGGATGCCGCTCGCGGAACCAGCCGCCTCGGAACCGGCCATGATGAAATCGTAGATCTGCTGCGCGGTGGTAATGCCCGCCGCCTGCTCGACCATGATGTTCGGGTCGATCGCTTTGACCGCCTTGATCGCCTCCATCACATAAGACATGTCGCTCGCGTTGCCGGAGCCGATGAGTTCCGTCGGTTCCGGATTGATGATATCCGGGTGCAATTCGGCAATGGCGCGCGCCTCGGCGATGGTATCCGCGCAGACGAACGAAAGCATATCCAGTTCGTTCGCGCGGTCAATGCAGGTTTTGATGTGCGTCAGCGTCATGGGCCGCTCGCAGTGGTTGAGCACAACCCCCTGCGCGCCCGCAGCTTTGAGCGCTTCCGGCAGCACGTCCGCCATGCCCCTGCCGGGGCGGAGCGTATCCATGTACGGCGCGAGCACGATCAGGTGCTTCGTATGTTCCGCGATGCGGCGGATCTCCGTATAGGGCGCGATGAACAGCACGTCCACATCGTATTGCTCCGCCGCGCGGTCGGCGGCGAGCGCCAGCTCGTAGACCGGATCGCCGTAAATATAGTTCTTGACGCTCGTTTCAAAAAACGGCGTGCGGATTTTTGGTTTCAACGTTTTTCCCTCCCGTGTCGTCTCTCTGCAATTCGAACCGAATCCTTGGCAGGAATCGACCGCTGCGCTTTAAATCAGATCGATATCCAGCAATTTACAGAAATCCCGCACCGCCTGGCGATGATCCCCATAACAGACGATCACGTGCTGGCTCGACACCTTCTGCGCAAACTCCTCCACCGTGCAATCCAGAGGGAATACCTCCAGGCTCGGCAGTTGCGGCGCGGGCGGCGTCCAGCCGCACTCCTCCCACTTTGCGGGCGTCTTCGCCTCGGCAAGATACATATGCATGGCATACCGCCCGTCCTGATAAATCAGTCGCAGGCAGGTGACCAGCCCCGTTTTCACGCGGGACACGTTGAGCAGGCTCTGCGAAAGCAGGCCGAACGCGGTCGGCAGCACATGCGTATCCCCTTTGGTTGCGCTCCTTGGAATAAAGTCCGGCACGCCGATGAGCATGCTCTTTTCAAAAAACTCATAATATTCCAGATACGGCACGATCTGACCCGAAATCCCTTTGGCAATCAGCTGCGTCACCGCGCCCATCACGTCGTTTTCCGGTATGGTCAGCACACCATAACGCTGTTCGAGCAGCATAAACACCATTGCGGGCGGAAACCCGGCGAGCCTCTTCATGCCGTCCACGTCGATCAGCGTCACCGCCTGGTAACCGCGCGCCTCAATCCTCTTCCCAATGGCAAGCGCATAGCGAACGCCGGTTTCGAGCACGCTGTCGTCGCAGGGTTTATCGAACACCCAACTCTTGCGAATGAACGCGATCGTCTCCGCAACATCCTTCGGATCGAGTGTGTCCTGCAGCTGAACGATCTCCAGCATCTCAAACGGCTCAACCTCCACGCCAAGCTGCCCGCGCATGCTGTTTCCTTCAAACTGCGTGCCGTAGAGCAGCATGTCGCGATAGCCCATGGAGCCGACGCGCGCCGTGCGCAGCTGTTTTGCCGCGTAGGCCGCGTTCGTAAACGCGCGAATCCGTTCGATCGGTTCCGGCTTGCCGATCACGCTGTATACAAACTGGAAGCGATAATGCATTGCCGCGAGCGCGGGGCGAATCGCCGTTGTGCCCGCCTGGTCCGCGGTGGTAACAAGATGGCCGTTTTCCATCCAGCCGCAGAGTCCCCAGAGCAGCACCGGCAGATGGCGAAACCGGTCCGCCACCCGGATGACCGCGTGGGTCGGCACCCAGCCCGCGACGCAAAGAACGACGCAGTCCGGTTCCCCGCCCGCCAGTTTTGAAATTGCCGCATCCGCCGTTTGATAGGACGGATCGTCAATCACAATCCCCGCGTCGGTAATTTGCGTATTCTCCAGTGCACCGAGCGTTTTAAGCGCGCCATCGTGCTTGATGGCCAGCCGTTCAAACGGCGTATTCACCTCGCCAAAGCAAACGAAGCCAACCTGTTTCATACTTGATAACCTCCCAGCGTATCATTCGGCGCACGAGCAGCCCTTCTGCGGGAAGAAGGCCGGGAGCATTGCGCCCCCCGCCTCTCCCCGATTTCGGCGCGGATTCCGCGGGTCAGCGCTCCTGCTGGAGCGTGTACTCGCGCATGGTCGCTTTTTCTTCGTCCGTGAATTTTCGCAGGGTATTGATCGTTTCGCCATTTTTGAACTTGCGGCTGCCAACGTCTTCCGGCGTTCCCATCACGGTCACGTTTACCTGACGGTGACGCGCGCGGACATGATCCCAGTCGATAAAGTAGATATGCGCGAATTCACCCGCATCCAGCTTTCCATCCTTGACCGTAACGGTTTCACTGCGGCCAAAGAACACGCTGCGTAGATGCCCGTCTGTATTCATGCTTGTGTAGTTGCCCGGCTCGCCGAAGGTGCGGCCAAACTGCGCATGAACCGGACCGGGATGGCGGTACTGGTGCTCTTCCGTAAAATCCGGAATCATCCTGCGCATGATGTCTAAAAGGTCATGCTGCAGATATTCGAGATCGAACGTATCCAGATCGTGCGAGCATTCCTGCACCATAACGGAGCACGTGGTGTGGTGGGAAACGATCGCGCAGGTACCGTTTTTAATGCCCGACGCGGCGACGATTTCCAGTACCTCCTTCGAGATGTCGTGGAAGGTGGGAATCCACCCGCGCGACTGCAGCTCGATTTCTTTTTGAACAACTTTGAAATCCATAGAACCATCCTCCTGTATTATAATTTATGCTTGCTTACTGCTGCTAAAAAAATACGCTCAGCGTCCAGCAAGACGGTCGTCCCACGCGCGGCGCACGGCGCCGATCATCTCGTTGACCATCGCTTCGCGATCCTTCGCTTTTACCACGCCGCTGGACGACCCCGTCGCCTCCGCGCCTGCGCGGATCACGCGGTAAACGTCCTCCCCGCTGCTGATGCCCGCGCCCTGCAGTACATAGATATCCGGATCAATCTCCTTGACGGCGCGAATCGCCGCGGCAACATAGTTCATATCGCTGGTCTGACCGGTGCCAATCAGCCCTGTTGGTTCGGCAACAATAATGTTCGGGCGGAGTTTGGCAACCGCGGCGGATTCCGCCGTGGTGTCCGTGCAGACGATGGTGGCTAAGCCGACCTCGTCCGCGCGGCGAATGGTCTGCGAAAGCGCCGAGAGCGAGAGCGGTTTTTCGCAGTGGTTGAGCATGACGCCCTTCGCGCCCGCCGCGACCAGCGACTCCGGCAGCGTGTCCGCGAGGCCTCTGCCCGGCATAATGGGATCCATATGCGGCGCGAACACAAAGATACGTTCCGTCGCCTCCGCTACGCGGCGGAGTTCAACGAGCGGGGTTGTGAAGATGATGTCCACGTCGTACCGCTTCGCGGCGGCGTCCGCATAGAGCGCAAGCCGGAGCACGTCGTCCCCAAACAGGTAGGATTTTGGACCGATTTCGAAAAACGGCGGTTTCAGCGCAAAGTTGTTTAGCAATCCCGCAATCCCCTTTCCTCCGCGCCTGGCAGCAGGGCAAAGGGTGCTCTGCTTCCAGTTCGGAACAGCATCAGATTACTCTACATTTTCGCATTCGTCAATATTATTTTCTATTTATTTGTCTATTGATTTCTTAGCACAATCATTTTATACTGTTTTTAGAAAACCATATTTTCGATTCGTGATTTTCGCGAACCGCCGGAGGTATTGTTATGTCGAAGGAAAAGGCCTGGCAGGCCGCCGTGGAGGCGTATCGGATCGAGGCGGACGCCGTAGCAAACGCGCTGAGCGGGATTCAGCGTGAGGATTTTCTGCGCGCGGTGGATGCGCTGAAGCGCGCGCCGCGTATCGCTTCGAGCGGATGCGGGCACTCCGGCATCTGCTGCCAGCATTTTGCGCATCTCATGTGCTGCATCGAACGTCCCGCGCGCTTCATCTCCCCCGCAGAGGCGGTGCACGGCGCGAGCGGATTCCTGCAAAAAGGCGACGTGATGCTGCTTGCTTCCCGCGGCGGCAAAACGGCGGAGCTGCTGCCGATTCTTTCTATTTGCAAGGAGAAGGGCGTAACCGTCATCACCGTGACGGAGAACCTCGAATCCCCGCTCGCCAAGGGCGCGGATATTGTGCTCCAGATGCGGGTGACCAAAGAGGTGGATCCATTCAACATGCAGGGAACGACGAGCTTTACCGTGCTTTCGGTTCTCTTCGACGCGCTGCAGGCCGCGCTCATTGAGGAAACGGGGTTCCAAAGCGAGCAGTTCGCGCGGATTCATCCCGGCGGGGCGGTCGGCGAACGACTAAACCATACGGCGCTGCGGTAACACCGGTACGTTACGCGTGGCAAAGCGATCCTGAACATGATAGAATGACCGTAATTCGTCCACGCAATCACAACTAAGGAGGCTGCCGCATGGCTGGAGAACTGAAGATCGACGTACGTCGAAAGAAAATACTGGAGATTCTCCGGCGGGACGGGCAGGTGCGCGTGTCGCAGCTGAGCGACGCGCTCGGCGCAACCGTCGTGACCATTCGAAACGACCTGGACGCGCTGGAACAGGACGGCTATCTGGAGCGTACGCAGGGCGGCGCGATCCAAACCATGAAAAACTACTACAATCTGGAGTTCCAGCGCCGCAAGCAGGAGCACATGGAGAAAAAGAAGGCGATTGCCGCCGCCTGCGCCGCCATGGTGCGGGACGGAGACACGCTGTTTATCAACTCCGGCACGACGACGTATTTTACCGCCGTTGAGCTCAAGCAGCGCAAGAACCTGAATGTTGTGACGAACTCCATCTCCGTTGCGGTGGAACTCGGCGGACTGCCCACCTTTCGGGTCATTTTGCTCGGCGGGGACATCAGCGCGCAGTATTCGTTTACCTACGGCGAGGATGTGAAGGAACAGATTGCCCGCTACCGCGCCAACTGGGCGATCCTTTCCGTGGACGGCGTGAATCCCGGCACGGGCGTGACCACCTACCATGCCGAGGAGAGCGTGATTGACCGCGTTATGATGGAACGGGCGGAAAAGGCGATTATCGTTGCGGACAGCACGAAGCTCGGGCGGGAGAGCTTTTCCCGCATCAGCGCGCTGAGCAGCGGTACCGTGCTCATCACCGACCGCGACGCAGATCCAACTCTGGCAGAAAGGATCGCAAGGGAAGGTGTCGAAGTTCAGCTCGTCTAGCGTTCGTGCGCCCGCGCTGCTGCCGGTCTTCTCCGCACTCATGTTCTTTGTCGGGTTCGAGATGGGCGGCTTTCAGCTTGCGCTGCGGAGCATCTCCGGCGAGCTTTCCGTCGGCACCGTCGGCGGGGGGCTGCTTGTTGCCGTGCAGTACGCGAGCGTCATCCTCATGCCGTTCCTCTTCGGCCGGCTTTCGGATCGCGCGGGCAAGCGAACGGTCACGCGCGTCTTCTCGCTTGTTTTTCTCGCAGGCTGCCTGCTCGCCGCGCTCTCGCGGGGCGTTTTTGCCTTTGCCGCGGGTGTATTCTGCGTGGGCGCGGGATACAGCGTTTGCGAAAGCGCGGGTTCCGCCGCACTTGCCGACGCGTCGCCGGAGCACGGCGCGCGCTGGGTCAATCTTTCGCAGGGCGCGCTGAGCATCGGCGCGGTCTGCAGCCCCATTCTGACGCAGTTTGGAACGACCGCGTTCGGCTGGAGCTGGCGCGCGGTATTCTGGATCTGCGCAGCCGGCGCACTCGCGGCGCTGGCGCCCCTCCTGTTGATTCGCTTTCCCGCGCCCGTTGTCGCAGCCGGGGCACAATCGCAAAAACCCGCCCGCGCTTTCTTTGCCGATCCTGCGTTTACGCTGTTTTTCTGCGCCATTCTGCTCTATGTCGGACTGGAAAGCGGATTTGGGTATTTTACGGAATCCTTCTTTGCGCTAAAGCTCAATGCCGCTTCCTTCGGCGCCTACGCCATTTCCGCCTACTGGGCAAGCATGGCGGTTTCGCGTTTCTTCTTCGGTTTTCTTCCGCTCAAACCGGAGCGGACGCTGGAACTCTGCCTGCCAGCCGCGGCGGTGCTGTTTGGAACGCTCGCGCTGCTGCGCGCGTCCATTCCCGCGCTTGCGGTTTCAGCGCTGATCGGTTTCTCGTTCGGCCCCGTTTGGTCGTGTCTCATGAACCTTGCCGCGCAGCGGCATCCCGGCAATTCCGGCGGGGCGATGGGGCTCATGAGCGCGGGCTGCGGACTCGGCGGCGCGGTGTTCCCCGCTTTGATGGGGCTGATCTCGGATCGGCTGGATCTACGCGCCGCTTTTTTTCTGCTCGCGCTTTCCGCACTGACCGGCGGCGCGCTGTCGTTTTTGGCCGCGCGCAAAAAGTCCAGCTGATACTTTTCGTTTGGAGGAGGTTCCCGTGCTTTTTCTCGCGATCGACCTCGGCAGCACGAACACCAAGGCGGCAATATACGACGAGCGCATGCAAATGCTCGCCGCGCAAAGCGTTCCGGTAAACTATATCCGCGCGGGCGGATTTGTGGAGTTCAATCCGGACGGTTACGTTGAAAATCTGCTCTCCCTGATCCGCTCGCTCCTTGACTCCGGCGCGTTCCGCCAAGATGAACGCATCCGGATCACCCTGACGGGGCAGGCGGAGTCCCTCGTTGTGCTCCATGCTTCCGGCAAGCCGCTGATGAACGCCATCTCCTGGATGGACGACCGCTCCCTTGCGGAATGCGCGGAGCTGGAAGCGGCGTTTCCCGGCGAAACATGCTATGCGCACACCGGCCAGCCCGCCGCCCTGCCCACCTGGCCCGCAACGAAGATCCTCTGGCTGCGCGAACACCGGCCGGACATCTTTTCCGCCGCCGCACACTATGTGCTATTAAAGGACTACGTCGTTTACCGCCTGACCGGAAGGCTGGTGGCGGATTGCTCCATCGCAACCTTCACGTTCTATTTCGATATTTACCAGCGGCGGTATTGGCCGGAGATGCTGCGGTTTCTCTGCATTTCGGAGCGTCAGCTCCCGCCGCTTACCGAACCCTGCGAAACGGCCGGATCGCTTTTGCCGGAGATTGCGGAAACGGTCGGTCTTTCGACTTGCGTATCCGTCAATCTTGGCACACTTGACCACTTTTGCGGCATGATCGGCACCGGGAACGTACGCGAAGGGTTGCTGAGTTTGTCCACCGGAACGGTTCTGGGTCTATCGACGCTCGCCGACAAATATGCGCCGCGCGGCACGGGCATTCCCATGCACTACGGATTTCTGCCGGGGCAGTATGTGATGCTGCCCGTTGCGGAGAGCGGCGGTGTCAGCCTCGAATGGTATAAACACGCATTTCTGCCAAATACGGATTTTGCCGAGATCGACCGCGTGGCGGAAGAGCGCCGTCCGGGCGACGTTTTGTTTCTGCCCTACCTGGTCGGCACCAACGCGCCGGAGTTTGACCGGGACGCCTGCGGCGCCTTCTTCGGCCTGCGCAGTCCGCACGACGCGTTTGACCTCGCGCTCGCCGTCATGGAGGGCGTTTGCCACCTGCTGCGCAAAAACTGCGACCGCATTCGCGCAAGCGGCACGCCCATCGAACGAATCATCGCGACCGGCGGCGGCGCAAAGTCCGCCGTGTGGTGTCAGATGCAGGCGGACGTCACGGGCATTCCCGTCAGTATACCCGCGGAAAAGGAAGCGGCGCTGCTCGGCGCGGCAATGATTGGAGCAACCGCGGCGGGCGTGTTCACCTCCCTCGCGGACGCGGCCGAGCGAACCATACGCATCGCGCGCACCTACGAACCGCAGACAAACGCCGTTTCCGAGCGCAAGTACCGTCAGTTCCTCGCACTTTACGACGCAATGCTTGCCATCCAGCGGATGGACTGAATCCGATTTTCGAAAGGACGCTTCAACGATGCGGCTGCTGCAAAAAGAGTTGCTTCTTAACGAGTGCTTTCCCCTCTGGCAAAAAGCGATGACGCCGGAGGTGCTCGCCTCCGACTTTGACGTTCGCGGCGGAGACTGGCGCGCGGAAGACGGCTGGCTGATCGGCGCACACCGCGACAACAGCCCCGGCATGGTGATCTCGCGCGAGGATTTCTTTGGCGACGTGCTGCTGGAGTTTCGCGCAAGCACGATTTTGCCCTGCACGCACGACATCAACGCCATGTGGAGCGGAGGCTGGAATTACGAAACCAACACGCGCGGCGTCGCGTATGTTGGCGGTCTGCAGGGTTGGTGGCACGGCAAGGTCGGGTTTGAAAAGTCCCCGGACTACAAGCTCAATGCCGCAAATCCGCTCTTTTCATTCACACCCGGCCGGGAGTACTTCGTTCAAATGGGCAGCATCGCAGGACACGCGTTCATCCTCATCGACGGCGCGCTTGTGCTCGAGGTAACCGACCCCGACCCGATTGACACCTCGAAATACGGCCGGTTCGGTTTTGAAGCCTACTGCGCACACCTGCGCTTTCGGGACATCTGTTTAAAGCGGGTCGTCTGGAAAGCGGTGGAAGAGCATTACGATCCGGAATTTTAAACGCGATTCGGAGACAAAGAATGAGCGTAACGAAAGTCCCCTTCGGGCGGATGCCCGACGGCGCGGAAGTATCCCTGTTTACGATTACCAACGTATCCGGCGCGGCGTGTTCGCTGCTGGACTATGGCGCAACCTGGCAAGGCATGCGCGTTCCAAACCGGAAGGGCGATTTCATCGACGTCCTGCTCGGGTTCGACACGCTGGAGGATTATCGGCGGCAGAACTGGTATATCGGCGCGACGATCGGGCGCGTTGCCAACCGTATTGGCGGGGCGCGCTTCACGCTCGACGGCGAGGAATACGAATTGTTTGCCAACGATTGCGGCAACTGCTCCCATGGCGGAAAGATCGGTTTCGACAAACGGGTCTGGAACGCCGCCATCGAGGAAAACCGCGTCGTTTTCTCTCTGTTCAGCCCGAACGGCGAAGAAGGGTTCCCCGGCAATCTCAGCGCGATGGTCTCCTATACGCTTGGCGAAGACAACGCGCTTTCCATTCGATACTTCGCAGTATCCGATATGGATACACTTTGCAGCCTGACCAACCATGCCTATTTCAATCTGGCGGGACAGGGCTCCGGTCCCGTGCTGGAGCAGACGCTGTTCATGGACGCGGAGCAGTTTACCTGCATTGATCCCGCCATTCTGCCGACCGGCGAAATTGCGGACGTTGCGGGTACGCCGCTGGACTTTCGCGCGGAAAAGCCCATTGGCCGGGATATCGGCTCCCGCGCGTATCGCATGGACGCCGCGCTGGGCTACGATCACAATTTTATCCTCAGCCATCCGCAGGGGGGTGTTGAATTCGCGGCCCGCGCCTGCGACCCGGCGGGCGGGATTGCGATGGAGGTATGGACCGATCAGCCCGGCATACAGTTCTTTACGCCCTACGATCTGTGCGGTCTCTCCGGCAAGGGCGGCTCGGCCTACGGCAGCCGCGCGGGATTCTGCCTCGAAACACAGCACTTCGCCAACGCCATGCGGCAGACGCATTTTCCAAGTATCGTGCTCCATGCGGGCGATGTGTATACCACCGAAACGGTCTACCGCTTTCTAGCAAAATAGCAGTTCTCAACAAAAAAGCGGCGGGGCTCCCGTCGCTTTGCTGCATCCGTTTCCGTCCCGCTCAGCCGCGGAAGCGCGCACAGGAGTTTCGCTTGACCAGTTCCGGGCGAAACACCTCCGTATACGGCACGCGTATCTGCTTGCGGATAAGCTTAAGCAGCGCCTGCGCCGTGTGCCTGCCCATAACTTCCTTTGGGTGCGAAATCGTGGTTAACTGCGGATCGCTCGTCGTCGCGAGATAGGAATCGTCAAACCCGATCAGCGAAACCTGCTCCGGCACCGGGACGCCATGCTTTTTTAGCGCACGCATGCACCGGATTGCAATCTCGTCGTTATAGCCGAACACCGCGGTAACCCCGCGCGAGGTGACCGCTTCCAGCAGCTCCGTCTCCAGCGATTCCCCACAGGAAAGCGCAATTGGCTCCTCCATTTGAAAATCCTTCGCCGCTTTGCAGAACCCTTGATAGCGCTGCAGCGCGTCGCAGCAGTTTGCGCGGTAGGCAACGGCGCACTTTTTATGCCCAAACGCGGCAAAATGCTCGGCTACGCGCGCACCGCCCGCCGTTTCGTCTAGAACAACATAGGAAACGCCGGTTTCCTCCAGTCTGCTGTCGATCATGATGCAGGGGATGCCCCTGTTTTTAAAAGCGGTCAGGCAGGCAAACAGCCGCGCGCGCACCTCCGGTGAGAGTTCCACCTGCGTGAGCTGAAAGATGACGCCGGAGCTGTTTTTCAGCAGGATCTGTTCCAACTGCGTGCAGAGGCTCTCCGCGTTGGAGTTCGTGTCGCTGATGATAAAGTTGCAGTTGTTGCCCGTCAGCACCTCGGAAATCCCTTTGACGTAATAGGTCGGTATAAAATAGGTGTTGCCCATGTCGAGGATCGCCTCGATGTTGAGATAGTTCACCTCTCCCGCCGCCTTGCAGAACGTGCCCTTTCCCTGCGCCTTTTCCAGATAGCCCGCTTCCACAAGAGAGGCGAGCGCGCTGCGGACCGTGAGACGGCCAACGCCGTATTCCTCCACCATCTCCGCTTCGCTCTTGAGTTTATCCCCGGGACGAATCTCGCCGGAAATCATCTTTCCCTTGAGCACGTCGGCCAGCTGCGTATACAGCGGCACGGCACTTGTTTTATCGAGCATTGATGTCTACCCCCAGATAAGTTACAGATAACATTTAAAATACAAGCAGATCAGTTATAGATATTTTGTATTATCTACCATTTAACTGCGGGTTGTGATTTTTGTCAATCGGAATTATTTTGTCGATAATGCTTGACTTTTTCTTTCGCTCGTGGCAGGATATGCCTTGTAAGGGTGCGCAGGCACCTTTTGTGGTTAGTATAACATATCTGCATACAAGTTCGCAACTATTTTCGAAGTTTGTCAACCTGTCGCCCGCGAGCGAGACAACCAAGACCGAACCAGAGACGAATTGCTCCGCGTACACAGTTGTATTGCGATCGAATCGTTTGTTTTACTGTTCGTGTTTTTTTACAGGACACCTTCCTTCGGAATTAAGGGGTCACCCCCTTATTCAAAATAGCAGCAAAGGATGGAACAGGAATGAAGTTACAGATGAAAAAAGCCATTGCTCTTCTTCTCGCCGTCGTTCTGATGCTTGGCACTCTGGCCGCGCTCACCGGTTGCGCCAAGAAGGCCGATTCCAACAAACTCACGATTTGGATCAACGGCAAGGACAGCTACATCGGCCCCAGCGAGCAGAAGCTTGCGCAGGAAGACTGGTATATCTCGCAGGCGATCAAGCGCTTTGAGGACGCCAATCCCGGCGTTACCGTTGAGCTCGTCGTCTCTGCGGACGGTGAAACCGCGCATCAGACCTTCAAAGCGGACGCGATGGCCGGCACCGCACCGGATCTCGCCAACCTTTGGACCGGACAAAACATCTTCTCCATGGAAGACGTCATTCTGGACATCTCCAGCCTGATCCCGGCGGAAGACAAAGCCAACATCACCGGCTGGGACTCCGTCACCTCCCCGGCGACCGGCGCCGTGCTCGGATATCCAACCAGCGACAACCAGATTTGCTTCTTCATCTACAACAAGCAGATCATCAAGGACTGCGGCCTAGACTTCGACAACAATCCGCCGCGTACAATAGAAGAGTTCAACGCCGCCTGTCAGACGATTCTGGACAAGGGCTACCAGCCCATCGCTTCGGACGAGAGCTTCCCGTGGTTCGGCTGCTATATCGTCGGTTACTGGTGGGTGCAGCAGTCCGGTATGGATCGCATCCTGAGCGACTGCAAAGGCGAAACCTCGTTTACGGACGATCCAGGTCTGCTCTCCGCAACCGAATACTACCGTTCGACCATGGTCAACGGCTATCTGAACGCGGACGCCGTCACCTCCGCGGATAGCTGGAACAAGTTCTGCCAGGGCACCGTCGCCATGATGCCGCAGGTCTCCTCCGTCGTTTCCGACGCGGAAACCGCGCTTGGCGCGGAGAACGTCGGCGTCATGCTGCCGCCGGACTTTGCCGGCGCGCAAATCACCGACAAGACCATCGGCGGCCCGGGGCAGTGCCTCGTAGTCTCCAAGGACTGCAAGAACCCCGAACTCGCGGTTAAGTTCCTTTCGTTCCTCAACAGCAAGGACGAGGTCATGAAGTTCCTGCAGGTGCAGTCCAAGGTTCCGACCCGCACGGATATCACGGCCGCCGATCTCGGACTCACGGAAGGCTCCGCCTCCGCCAAGCTCTTCACCTGGGCGGACAAAACGGTCTACTGGGTGGATAACTCGCTCTACACGAACATTGTCGGCGACTTCTACAACCTGCTCCCGCTCGTGCTCGCGGGCAAGATGACCCCCGCGGAATTCGCGGCGGATCTCGACAGCAAAGTCGTTAAATAACAGCACGGCACCCGGCGCAATCCAGTCCCAAGGGCGGGCAACCGCCCTTGGGGCGTATCAAAGGAGAACAAACCATGGCACAAAGATCTTCTCCCGGCGCACCGGCGCTTCCCCGCGCGGGTGACATGCAGCGCAAACGCACGCGCATTGCGTACCTTTCGCTGCTGCCCGTGCTGCTGATTCTGCTTCTCGTAAAAGCCTACCCGATTCTGGCTACGATCTATCGCAGCTTTACAAACTGGGACGGGCTCTACAAGCACGACTTTGTCGGGCTCGCCAATTATAAGGAATTTTTCGGTACGGGATTGTTCATGACCCTGTTCAAGAACAATCTCGTGCTGTTGCTCAGCGTACCGCTGCAGGTTATCATCGGCCTGATCGTCGCGGTGCTCCTATATGAACAGGTTCCCGGCTGGAAGGCGTTTCGGGCGATCTATTATATTCCGCAGATCATTTCGCTCGTCATTCTCGGCTACCTGTTCCGCTCCATGTTCAGTCTGGACGGCCCTGTCAACAAGGTGCTCGAAGCGCTAGGGTTCAGTTCCTCCGTTCGCGAATGGATGGGGGACGGATCGACCGCGCTGCCGATCATGGTCGGCTGCATCACCTGGTATTCGATCGGCTGGCAGACCATTGTGATCCTTGGCGGCATGTCCGGCATAGACCCGAGCGTGTTCGAAGCGGCCCGACTAGACGGCGCGAATTTTTTCCAGCGCACGTTTAAAATTGTGCTGCCAATGATTACGAGCGTGATCACTTACTGCGTCGTCATGGCGGTGGTTTGGACATTTACCAGCCTGTTCTCGCTGATCTATTCCATGACCGGCGGCGGCCCGGGCTACGAAACCATGACGCTGGACTATATGATCTACGAAAAATCGTTCGTCACCGGCAGTCAGCTCGGCATGGCCTGCACGATCTCGGTGGTGCTGTTCATCATCGTAATGCTCATTACAGCGGCGGAGATGAAACTCTCCGACATCGCCGAACAGAAATGGGGTTGATTACAGCATGAAAACAAGCCTGTCGAAACATCAGCGATTCTGGCGCACGTTCGGCCGCGTGGTCATCTTTCTCGTGCTGCTGATTCTGGCAATTTCGTTCCTTTACCCGCTCTACTACATGCTGATCAATTCGCTAAAATCGCTCGGCGAGTATTATGTGAATCCGTTCGGTCTGCCACGCGAGCAGCTGCAATGGCAGAATTTTATAACCATGATCAGCCAGTTCAAGATTTTAAAGCTCTTTGGCAACAGCTTCATCATTTCGTTCTTTACCGTACTGGGGCTTGTCGTCTTTGGAACGCTGGCGTCTTATTCCTTTGCCAAAGTGAACTTTAAAGGAAAAAACGGCGTCTACCTTGTGATTCTGACCACGCTCTTTGTTCCCGCGCAGGTGACGATGATCCCGATGTACATCAGCTTTGCCAAAGTCGGGCTCGTGGACAATTTCCTCGGCGTGGTCATTGCGTACTGGGCCATGTTCCTGCCGGAAACGATCATGCTTATGACCGCAAACTTCAAGAGCATCCCCAACGAGCTTCTGGAAGCGGCAACGATCGACGGGTGCGACTATATCGGACGGCTGCGGCATGTGGTCATGCCCATGGGATGGCCGGCGATCTCGCTGACGATCATCTTTTTCTTCATCAGCAGCTGGAACGACCTGTTTACGCCCATGGTGCTGCTCAAGAGCATGGATAAGCGCACGGTCATGGTGGCGCTCTCGTCGCTGATTGGCCGCTACACCGGCGATCCGCCGTTTCAATACGCCGGCCTTCTCATGAGCGCGATTCCGGCGCTGGCGGTTTACGCAGTCTTCCAGAAAAGCATCGTCAAAGGCATGAGTATGGGCGCAATTAAATAACGCGCCGATTGCACAATATTTCACGAAGGAGTTATGATATGCGAAAGATCGAAAAACCCAAAATCGGCCTGCTCGGGCTGATGACGGATGGATATGAACCAAACTTCCCCGGCATCACCGCCCGGCAGGAGAACTACGCGCGCGAACTCGCCTCGCTCTTCTCCGGCGTTGCGGACGTGGATTTTCCCGGCGCGGGACTGAACCGCGCCAGCATAGAGCAGAAGGTTCGCACGTTCAACGAGCGGCAGTACGACGGCATTCTGATCGTGCTGCTCACCTACAGCCACGCGGTTTACCTCCAGCACGCGCTGCAGGACAATCGCCTGCCCATCGCTCTGGCGGTCATTCAGCCGGATTACGCAGTCAAGAGCGAATACGTCGAACTGGACTTAACGGTAAACCAGGGCATCCACGGCGCGCAGGACAACGCGAATATGATCGTGCGCAGCGGTTTTCCCTGTCAATTTTTCGCGGGAGAGCGGCACGATCCGCGCCTGGTTGGATTCGTGGAGGACTTTGCCCGCGCGGCAATGACCTATCGCGCGCTCCGGGGAATGAAGGTCGGCGTCCTCAGCCGCATGTGCGGCATGGGCGATATCCTGGTGGACGACATGGCCTTTTACAAGAACATCGGCGTGGAGATCTGCAACGACACGGTCGGCTCCGTTTATTCAAGGATGCAAGGCCTGACGAAAGCGCAGATCGACGCGCAGATTGAAAAAGACCGCGCGCTGTTTACCATTGACCCAAAGCTCGGTTACGAAAGCCACGCGGAAGCCGTAAAGCTATACCTTGGCTTCAAACAATGGCTGACGGATAAGGGGTTTGACGCGTTTACCGCGCAGTTTGATATCTTTGGCGACGACAAGCGGTTCCGCCAGCTGCCGCTCTACGCGGCCTCGCAGCTCATGGCGGACGGGTTTGGCTACGCGGCGGAGGGCGACTTCGTCTGCGCTGCCATGGTGGCCGCGGCGCACCGTCTGGGCGATGGCGGCGGGAACTTCACCGAGATGTACATGATGGACTTCGAGCAGAACGCCATCTGCTTCTGCCATGCGGGCGAGGGCAACTGGGCGACGCATCGCAAGGATGTGAAGCCGCGCCTGATCGACCGTTATCTTGGCGAAGGCGGACTCGAAAATCCGCCGACGCTGATGTTTACGCCGGAGGTCGGCCGCTCGACGCTGACCTCGCTCGCGCCGATGTCCGGGGACCGTTTCCGTCTCGTTGTCGCCACAGGGGATGTTTTGCCCAAGAACGACCTGGTCGGCTGCGAGATGCCATATATCTTCTGGCGGCCGGACAGCGGCATGACAAACTGTGTGGAAAACTGGCTCCGCGCGGGCGGCACGCACCACGAGGTGATCAGCCTCGGCGATGTGTCCAGCCGCTGGAAAATGCTCTGCGACCTCTGGGGCGCGGAGTTCGTACGCGCGTAACGCAGAATAAAGAACCGGAGGAGCCCTTTTGGACTGTTTTCTCACGTTTGATATTGGCACAACATCCGTCAAAACCTGCGTATTCGACCGTTCGCTGCGCCTGCTAGGGCATGCAAACGGCGAATACCGTCTGCTCACCGAGCGTCCCGGCTTCGTGGAACTTGAGCCGGAGACCTACTGGCGGGCAGTCCTGGACGGCGCAAAGAACGCGATCAAACGCGCGGGAATCGAAGCCGGGGACATTGTTTCGATCTCCTGCACCACGCAGGGAGAAACGCTCATTCCCATCGACGCGCAGGGCCTCGCGCTGCGAAACGCAATCGTCTGGCTGGACGAGCGGGCGGGCGAGCAGGCGGCGCGTCTTTCCGCGCGTTTTCCCGCGGAGCGTTTCTATCGTGAAACGGGGTTGCCGGAACTCAATGGCTATACGCCGGTTGCCAAACTGCTCTGGATCAAGGAACATGAGCCGGAGATCTACCGAAACACGGATACCTTCCTCTTACTGGAGGACTACATTCTCTTTTGCCTGACCGGCGCGCGCGTAAGCGAAAAAGCGCTTTCAACCAGCACGGGCTGGTTCCAGCTCTCCTCGGACGGATACTGGGCGGAAATGCTGGCAGCCGCGGAAATCGATCCGGCCAAACTGCCGGAACTGCTGGAGTGCGGCACTATCGTACCGGCAAACGTACTTCCCGAAGTGCGCTCCGAACTCGGGCTTTGTGAAACCGTCAGGGTGGTTACCGGCGCCATGGACCAGACCGCGGGCGCCATCGGCGCGGGCAACCTTGCGCCGGGCCTGATTACGGAAACAACGGGCACCGCGCTCTGCCTGGTTGCCACGCTGGACAACCCCGATTTGAACCATCCTTCCCGGGTAACGGTTTACCGCCACTATATGCCCAGCCGGTTTCTCATGATTACCATCAGCATGACGGCGGGTATGTTCTTAAAGTGGTTTAAGGACAACTTCTGCGAACCGGAGGCGCAGCAGGCCGAGCGGGAGCACCGCTCCGTCTACGCGCTCTTCGACGAAATTGTTGCCCAAACCGAACCCGGCGCAAACGGGCTGATCGCCTACCCCTACCTGAACGGCAGTCTCCAGCCACATTCAAACTCGTCCGTGCGCGGCGTGTTCTTTGGCGCGGGGCTGGACTCGACGAAAGCGCATTTTCTGCGTGCCATCTTCGAGGGCGTCGCCTGCATGCTGCGCGAGAATATGGAACTCATTGAGGAGGTCAACCATATCTCTATCGGTGAAATCCGTTCGCTCGGCGGCGGTTCCAGGAGCGCCGTCTGGCAGCAGATCAAAGCGGACGTCTCCCGAAAACCGATCGGCGCGCTCGCGGAATCGGAGTGCGCGTCTCTCGGCGCCGCCATCCTCGCCGCCGTTGCCCTCGGGTTTTACGGAAGTGTGGAAGAAGCGGCCGAATCGGCCAACGCGATCACCGCCTGGAAACAGCCGGACGAAACGCTCGCCCCGCTTTACGATCGTCTCTACGCCAAGTACGGCGCGCTGTATGACCGGCTGGAACCGCTCTTTGAAGGCAGGTAAGCAATGAATTACTCCGAACTAAAGTCCTACACCGGCAGCCGCGAACAGCTCTTTTCCGTGCGCGAATCACGCCTCGTCGGCGGGCGCGCGGACGGCGTCCGCGTTGTGGATATTCACAATGGCGGAGACCTTTCGCTCACCGTTGCGGTTGACCGCTGCATGGATATTCCCGTTCTGCGGTACAAGGGGCGCTGCATCAACTACGTCACCTGCAGCGGACTGAGCCACCCGGCTTACTATGAAGTCACCGGCGAAGGCTGGAGCGAAGCATTCTCCGGCGGATTCCTCTACACCTGCGGGCTGAGCAACACCGGCCTTCGCAGTGGAACGGACTGGGACGCGCAGAAGGAACATGGTTGCATCGCAAACCGCCCCGCCGAGCGCCTGAACATCCTCGAAACGGAAAGCGAGGAAGGTCCCGCCGTAGAACTCCATGGCACAATGAAGGAAGGCATGCTCGCGGGAACAAACCTGTCGCTGACGCGCAGCCTTCGCGTATCCTACCGGAAAAACATCGTCGAAATCACGGATGTGGTTAAAAACGAAGGCTTCCGCCGCGTTCCGCACACGATTCTATACCACTGCAATATGGGATACCCGCTTCTTCAGCCGGACTCCGTATTTTCGATTCCGCATTCCGCCGTGCGCCCGCGTACGCCGTTTGCCGGGCTGGAATTACCGCGGCTGAATGAAATCCCGCCCCCGCAGGACGCTCTGGAAGAAGCCTGCTATTATTACACCCCTGTTGCGAACGAATCCGGCTGGACCACCGCTATGCTGAGGAACGCGCGCGAACGAATTCGGCTCCGCCTTTCGTTTGATACGGCAACGCTGGATCACTTTGTGCAGTGGAAAAACTTCGTTAAAGGCGAATATGTCATGGGGCTGGAACCCGCGAACGCGCCGATCGACGGGCGCGAGGACGCGCTTTGCCGCGGAGAACTGCCTTTTCTGGAAGGCGGCGAATCACGCACTTACCGTCTGCGGTTTGAACTGGATGAGGAAGCGGGCTGAACGCCCGCTTTTCCCTCGCCGTTCCTTGTGGTATTCTAAATTGGAAATGATTTGCAAAAGGAGTACGGTGGCATCCGCCGCCGTTTCGGTCAGCTATGGGCAATTCCCCGTTTCGATCGGATAGTCCGCTGATGCGCGCCATCGGCCGCGTGGGCGATCTGGCGCTGGTCAACGTTCTGTTTTTGTTCTGTTCCATCCCGATAGTTACGCTCGGCGCTTCCGCCGCCGCGCTGTATACGGTTACCTTTCAAATGGTGCGCGGCGAAGATCGAGCAATTGTGAAAACCTTCTTCTCCGCGTTCCGGCGCAATTTCGGGCAGGCAACGTTGCTTACCATCCTGTTTTTACTGCTTGGCGCAGGCCTGTATCTCGATTTGCGCGTGATGCAGGCAAATCCCGCCGCGTTTCCGCTCGTTTTCCGGATTGGTTCGGGATTGGTCGCATTCGCGGCGGCAATCGCCCTTCCCTATGTGTTCGCGCTGCAGGCGCGCTTTGACAACACCGTCTTCAAAACGCTGAAGAACGCCTTCGTCCTTGCGGTAACACACCCGCTGACCTCGCTTCTTGCCGCGTTGCTCACGCTGCTCCCGCTGGGGCTTCTGCTGTTTGCGCCATACTATCTGCTATTGAGCAGTATCTTCTGGTTCCTTTTTGGATTCTCGCTGGCTGCCGTGGCAATCAGCTGGCTGTTTGAACGCATGATTCAGCAGCAGGTTTCCGCCGCGCCGTAACCGTGCGGTAGGCTTTCGCCGCCTGCTGCGGCGTACTTCGATCATAACAGAGAAGAACCATCCATCACAAAAGCGACCTCTTATCGAGATCGCTTTGTGATTTTTTTGTATGCGTCCGGTTTCCGCAGACAACGTCCGGCGCAGACGCATGATTCTGTTTTTCAGCGCAAGGGTTCCCGAATATCGTTCAGCATTCGTAAGCCGCGAGAACTTCCCCTACATAGAGCATATGTGGATCCCCGTCCGCCAGAGCCTGATTCGCGCCATAATACCGCGCGCGAAGTCCCGCGTCGAGAGTATCCAAATCGAGCAGCTGTTTTTGCAGAATCCGGCATTCAAAAATGACGCCGCACTGCATAACGCCGTCCGCACCGCCGCTTCGCGCGGCAGCGCGTTTCAGGCCGGATTCGAGCTCTTTGTTTACGTTTTTACCGGAACGCGATCCGCAGAATCCAAGCTCCTGGTTCAGCTCGCCCGAACGCGGCACGCTGACGGAAAACACCGCTGCATTCTCCATCAGGCGAAACGTAAAGCGGCTCCGGCGCACCATAACGGTAACGACGGGTTTTCCCCAGACAACGCCGAACTGCGCCCAGCCAATGGTCATCGGGTTCCAAACCGGCCCGCCGGCGGTTAGAAACGCGCCGTGCGTCAATTGCTCCGCCGCCTGCGGAACAAAGCGAAAGATCTCCTGTAATTCCATTGCCGCGCCCTCCTCCCGTTCGATTAAATCCTCAATCGCAGTCGTTAAACACGAATTCCACCTGCATGTCCTTTTTCTTTTCCGGAAAAATCTCAATTTCAAAGCGGTCGAAGGAAACGTTCTCGATAAAATCAGCCTGCGTAAAAACCGTCCTCGAAAATTGTGCCAGCTCCCGTACATGCTTCTTGAGCAGAACAGGGCAGGCAAGGTCGAGCGGTTTGCATAGATCGACAAGAACGCCGTTCCAGCCCTCCGCATCCGAAGGCCGCGCGAGAGAAAACTCCCGCACGGCCTCCTGCGCAATCTTATGATTCTTCAGTACTTTTGCCCAGAGTTTCACTTGTTACTTGTTCCAGATGAACCAGCCCCAGAGATACGGGGACTTGCCATCGGAGTACAAACCCTTGAGCGTACCGGCAACCTGTTTCTTTTCCTTCAGATCGGAGGAGTTGATGGTGGACTTCGCGCTGCGGTTGGCAACGACGACCTCCACGCCATCCGAAACCTGTACACGGAAGATCGTATACGGATCGGTGGCGATAATCTCCGTAATGCGGCCGGTCACAACGAAATCTCCGCTTGTTACCGTTCCCGCAACGATCTTATCGAAACTCTTCGTAATATCTCCGGCTGCCTTCTTGAACGAGGAGGACGAAGCCGACGGCGGACGCTCCACGGTCACCGTTGCGGTGCCGTCGTAGTACCCAATCATCTTTCCGGTCAGCGTGATATCGAACGCGCCTACCTTAGCAATGGTAACCGCCATCGAGAAGGTGCCCGTGTCGCTGACCGTTGGCGCACCAAACGTAACGTCGGTCGAAGCGCTCGTCGCCGTTATGGCCGCGCCCGGCGTAATGGTACCGGTTACGGTCACGCTGCCCTCGGCAGAGGAAAGCCCTTTCAGATCGTTCGTCACGACCATGGCCATTGTCTGCATGACATACGGCTCAACGGTGATCACCTTGCGCGCGGTCACACAATTGTTCTTGCGTGCTTCAATTGTAATGGTCTCCGTTTCGCCCGTCGTTCCGGCGGTACTCGCCGTATCAATCGCTTCCGCGGCGGCGGTTTCTTCGCTGACCTCATCGGTGCCTTCCGCGGTAGCATCCGGCGAAGTGCTCGGGCTCGTACTTGGCGAAGCCGACGGATCCGGGGTAACGGAAGGATCCGCGCTCGTTGCCGCGGTCGCATCCGTAACAGGCGTTGCGGTCGGCTGCGCGGAAACGGTTTGCTTGGGTGTGTAGGAAGCGGTGAACAAGCCGGTGCTGTCCACATAGACCTGCTCATTGTTGATAAACACGGCGATTTCACCGTCGTAGTTGTTCACCTGACCCATAATCGCAATCGGGCTGTTGTCGAACGTTGCGTTCACGGTATCCCCGGCGGGTTCGGAAACCGTCATGGAGAGCGTAGGCACGGTGACGGTTACATCCGGAACGGTAACCTGCATGGTCTGCCCGTCCGGCGAGATTGCCTGGATATTCGGCGTAATGGTAATGACTTCGTTGTCAACCGGCGCGTTCGGCATGAACACATCCCGCGCAATGCGGAGAATAATGCGGTCATTCGCGGCCACCGTCGCGGTGTCGTTCTTGAGCGTCGCATCCGTTATGATTCGAATCGTGCTGCCCGTCGGCGCGTGAATATCCACGTCAAACGATACCTCGCCCGTGGAAGGGTCGGTATATTCGCTGATCGCGGCGGTATACATTTCGCTCGCCGCCGCATCGTCCGTCGCGGAAGGGTCGGCCGCGTTTACATCCGAATTGGCATCCTTGTTGAATATGCCGCCGATGGATGCAAACATCTTGCCAACGCTGCCGTCGAAATTCTTCTTGGCAATATACATGCCGAATACGACGATGAGCGCCAGAAGCAGAACGATCAGTCCCCAGAAGAGGAATGTCGTACCCTTGCCGCGCTTACGCGGCATATCGTCCTCGTAATCCTCTTCCTCGTACTCGTCGTCATATTCTTCCATCTCTTCGCCCTGCTCTTCGCGGCGCGCGATCTTGCCGCCGCGTTTTGCCGGCTTCTGCGGTTTGTAATCGTCTTCTTCCTCGTCGTCGTACTCGCCGTCTTCATCGTCATAATCGTCCTGCGGGGCAGGACGGCGACTCTGCTGCGGAGCGGGTACGGAAGCTTTGGCGGCGGGACGCGCGGGAGCGGGCGCTGCGCCCGCGTCAAGACGCTGGCCGCAGTACGCGCAAAAAGGCGCTTCGGAAAGCGCCGGCTTCCCGCAATGCGGGCAATAGACCGCAGGTGCGCTCGAGGCGGCGCGCGGCGGAATGGTAGGACGGAACGCGCCGGAAGACGCGGGCGCTTCCGATGAAGCGACCGGCGCTTTTTCCGGGGCACCGGAATACGCGCGCGTGGGCCAGCTTGGCGCTTTCACAAAATCGCGGGAAGGTCTGCCATCGTCCAACGCGCTTTGAGGATCCACCGTTTCGCCGTTCGCATCGTCCGTTTTCAGCACCGCGCCGCAAACCTTACATTTCGTAAGGGTTTCGGCGTTATACGAACCGCATTCATTGCATATCATCTATCTACTTCCTCCATTCTAAAAAAGAGAATCATCCTTTTGAGCAACGTGGCGCTTAAGTTTGCCATGTGCTATGTACGAAAGAAAGCGTTTTGCGTCTCTTCCGCTTCCTCTCGCCGTGTCGGAGCAGGCCAATCCGTTGGCGCATAGTCCATCCAATATATCGCAACCATTATACAACCCGTCCTGTGAGAGTGCAAAGAACATTTCGTGAACTTTTCGCCACAGAAAGTTCCCATCCCGTTCGAGATTCCCGATCCGCTTCCAGGCAGCCGCTCCCGCCTTCTCTTTTCGAAGGATTATCGTTTCCTCTTTTTTGGCACTTGACAACACCGGCTTCTGTCGTTATACTGCAAATAATATATAATATAAAGGCTAAGACTGCGAAAGAGTAGCGGGAAAGCGCGCCAGCCGCGCCCATCGATTTCAACAGAGAGCTGCCGGAAGGTGCAAGGCAGATGAAACACCCCGTGAATACACGCAACCAGCCGCCGCCTGAACAAGCGCGGATTCGTTCCGCAGATTTTAGTAGGGTTGGCCGGAAATCCTTCCGTTATCAATGGCATGGGTATCGATTCGTCGGTGAAGACCGCAAATCCGTACCCGCTGAGGCCGCTTCCCCGCAAGGGCGCGGCAAACCGAGGTGGTACCACGAACACAATCGTCCTCCGGCCGAACTGGCGGAGGATTTTTTAATTCAGGAAAGCTCCTCTGCCGAAAGGCGGAAGGGCTTTTTTATTTTCGGTTATTATAAAAAGCTGGAAAGAGCAGAAATAAAACGGAGGAAATCAGGTCATGGGTGATATCAAGATGTTCTCGGGCGAAAAGATCCCGCTCGAAATGCACAAAGTACGCGTTGTACAGAAGTTGAATCTGCCGCCCGTCGAAGCGCGGCAGCAGGCGATGGCCGCCGCGGGCAACAACACGTTCCTGCTTCACAACGAGGACGTGTTTCTGGACATGCTGACGGACAGCGGCGTCAACGCGATGAGCGACCAGCAGGTCGCCTCCATGATGGTTGCGGACGACAGCTATGCCGGCAGCGCAACCTACTACCGCCTCGAAGCGAAGATTCAGGAATTGTTTGACACGAAATATTTCCTGCCCGCGCATCAGGGCCGCGCCTGCGAGAGCATCCTCGCGGAATCGTTTGTCAAGCCCGGGGACGTCGTTCCCATGAATTTTCACTTCACCACCAGCAAGGCGCACATCACGCGTCTCGGCGGCAGCGTGGAGGAGCTGGTGATTGACGAAGGCCTGAATCCAACCAGCAATTTCCCCTTTAAAGGCAACATCGACCTGATCAAACTCCGGGAATGCATCGCCCGCGTCGGCGCGGAACACATTCCGTTTGTCCGGTTGGAGGCGGGCACAAACCTCATCGGCGGCCAGCCGTTTTCGCTTGAAAACATGACCGCTACGGCAAAGCTCGCGCATGAAAGCGGTATACGCGTCGTGCTGGACGCAAGCCTCCTGCAGGATAACCTCTACTTCATTAAAACGCGTGAAGCCGCCTGCAAGGACATGAGCATCCGCGCAATTACAAAGGCCATGTGCGCCAACGCGGATATCATCTACTTCTCCGCCCGCAAGCTCGGTTTTGCGCGCGGCGGCGGTATGGCAATGTCGGACAAGGCGATCTATGAGCGCATGAAGGATTTCATTCCGCTGTTCGAGGGCTTTCTGACCTACGGCGGCATGAGCGTGCGCGAAATGGAGGCCATGACCGTCGGTCTGGAAGAAACCATGGACGAAACCGTGATTTCGCAGGGGCCGCAGTTCATTGAATTCATGGCAAACGAGCTCCTCAAGCGCGGCGTACCCGTCGTCACCCCCGCGGGCGGCCTCGGCTGCCATGTGAACGCGCGGGAGTTCCTTTCGCACGTGGACGCGCATGCCTACCCGGCAGCCGCGCTTGCTTCCGCGGTGTACATTGCCGGCGGCGTACGCGGCATGGAGCGCGGAACGCTCTCCGAACAGCGCGAGCCGGACGGAACGGAACCCATCGCTTCTATGGAGCTTCTGCGCCTCGCGCTGCCGCGCCGCGTGTTCACGATGAGTCAGGTGCTTTATGCGGTGGACCGCATCGGCTGGCTCTACGAAAACCGCAAGCTCGTCGGCGGGCTGAATTTCGTGGAAGAACCGAAAACGCTGCGCTTCTTCTTCGGGCGGCTGGAGCCCATCGGTGACTGGCAGGAGCAGCTGGTTAAAAAATTCCGCAAGGATTTCGGGGACAGCTTATAATCTGAAAACGTTTGCTCCTACAACATACAAATACACCGCGCAAAAGCGCGGTGTATTTATATGTCAGGCTCTGTCAGCGCGAGGAAAATCGCGCGATAACGGCGCGGAGCAGCCGCCCGGGAACCAGCTTTTGCAGCCAGAGTACGCCTCTGCCTTTTCCGACGGCGTAACGCAGCCGCGCGCCGCGGTCGGTTGCCGCGCGATAGATGGTTTGCGCAACGCCCGCCGGATCGGAGCCATACTGGCCATAGAGGACAAGCGTTTTGATCAGCCGTCCGGCAACCGCGCGGTATGGCTCCGGCGCGGTAACGTCCATCCGCATGATCGAGCGGTTGTAGAAGTCGGTCTTGATGATCCCCGGCTCAATGAGGCGAACGTGAATGCCAAAAGGTTTGAGCTCGAATTGCAGCGATTCGGAGAACCCCTCGACGCCCCATTTCGACGCGTGGTAGAGCGACTGCAGCGGCATGGTCAGCCGTCCGGCTACCGAGGAGAGGTTAATCAGCGTTCCCCCGCCGTTTTCCCGAAAGTATGGCAGCATCGCCCGGGTCACGAAAACCGTCCCTAAAAGGTTTGTCTCAATCTGGCTGCGGATCTGCCCTTCGCTCGCGCCTTCCAGCGGACCTACCGCGTCGTACCCCGCGTTGTTAACGAGCACATGGATTTGCCCGAACGCGGCAATGGCGCCCTGAACCGCCCGCTCAATCGATTGAAAGTCCGTTACATCACAGGTAAATAGGCGAACGTTTGGCAGCACGGGAAGCTCCGTTTCCCGCTCCGGGTGGCGCATGGTTGCCGCGACCTGCCAGCCTTTTTCGGAAAAAAGCCGTGCGGCCGCCTTGCCGATGCCGGATGAAGCGCCCGTGATAAAAACCGTCTGCATGATACGATCCCCCGTCTTCATCAATTGTTTTATTGCGTCCGCGCGGCCGACCGCCGGTTTCGTTCCCGTTCTTTGCAGGATAGAAAGATTATACCCGAAAACGCCCGCGTTTCCGAGAAGAATTCTCCGCTCCCGAAACGAACGAAGGAAAAAGCGAACCCCGTTCGCCGTAAGCCAACAGGGTTCGCTTGCTTGAATACGCTGTTTCAGCGCGGCTAAAAGTCCTCGTCATCGTCGTCATTGCGTGTATCCCTGCTCTTGGTATAGAGCCAGATCCCGCCAACGATGAGCGCAACCGCGATCAGCACGATCGCGATAACGAGCCAGCCATCCGCCCCCATGCCCGCAATCGGCTGCTCCGCCGCAATCAGCGGCGTCGACGACGGCGATACGCCCGCGCTCGCCGAAGGCAGAGGCGTCGGGGAAGCGGCCGCCGCGCCGTATTCGCTGCTCAGGAAAACGTAGTCCGAACAACTTTTCTGGGTAACGCTTGCCCAGCCCGTGCTGTCCACCACCGAGGATTGCAGGAACGTAAGCGTTTTGTCGTCCTCCAGACGATAGTAGTAGAGCGTCTTCCCCGCGTTTGCCGCGCCAAGCCAGAAGCGAATCTTCGCCTCCGCCGGCAGGTCGCCGCTGTAGTTGAAATGGATCGTTGCCACATACGCGTCGCCGGCAATCTCCTTGGCCGTCTGCTCGGCAATCGAGTTGTTGATCGTTGTGCCGAAATCGTACCAGAGCTGCGTATAGCTGTCCGTCATCGTCCCCTTGGGGAAGGTGATTTCCACGTTATCCTGCTTAATCGTCACGTCCTGCGCTTTGTTGCCGGCCGCGAGGCTCTTCATCGTCGAATAGAGGATTCGCGTATTGTCGCTGGTCAGCGTATAGCTGTAGAGTGTCGTTGCACCGCTGTCGTCCGTCCCGCTGCCGTCGCTTGAGGTCGGTTTGGGCGTTGGCGTGGCGGAGGAGCTGCCCGAATCCGAAGAAGCCGAGGAGGTGCTGGTCTTGTAAGCGGCGCTCGTCGGGGAAGCTTCCATAGTAGCCGTTGCCGCATAACGCTGGTAGAACGTATAGCTCTTGCCTGCGGAAAGGCCGGAGAACGTCGTGCTGTCCTGCCAGTTTGACCCGTCGCGCGAGTACTCGCAGCCGGAAACGCTCGTCAACACGATCTTTGTCGTCGTACGGCTGCTGCGCGTCGGTGCGGAAGGCGTGTCGCCATAATAATACGCTTTCGAAACCGTGCCGAACGAACGCGTAACGCTGCCGCCCTGCACGCTGCTCGTCACCTCGACGGAAAGCTGGTTGGAAACGTCCGCCGCCTGAACCGCATAGCTCGTGCCGCTGCCGACGGCAACCGTGCCGCGTTTCCAGGTATAGGTGAGCGTACCGGTATTATTCGTGCCCGAGAGGCTCACGACCAGCGTGGAGCCGTATCTCGCTTCGCCGCTGGACATGATGGTGCCCGAAAGCGCGGCCTGCGTGGAGAAATTAACGGGAGAACTCACAGCGGACGCCAGCGTGGTGCTTGTTTCCGCCACGCGCTGGTAGAAGGTATAGGCGGAACCCGCAGCCAGGTTATGGAAGGTCGTCGTATCCTGCCAGTTGGTACCGCCCAGAGAATACTGATACCCGCTGACCGCATTGAGCGTTATGCTCGTTGCGGTTGCGCTTGCCATGGTCGGCGCGGAAGGCGTGGTGGCATTCGCCGCCTTGAGGACGGCAGCGGTCGTGCCGGAAACAGAGCCGCTCTGCGTTGAGCTGGTAATGGTTACGGTTAGCTTTTTATTGATGTCTTCCGCCTTGGGTTTGTAGGTCTGCGCCATGCCGATTACCGTTGCGCTGCCCTCGCGCACCCAGCTATAGATCAGCGTTCCGGAAGCGCCGCTCAGCGTAGCGATCAAATCGACGTTGTACTGCGCCGTGGTGTTGAAGGAAACCGTACCGGAAAGCGCGGCTGAGCTGGTGAACGAGCCGCTCGCGGCGGCTGAAGCCAGTGTGGTCGCCGTCTCGGCGGCGCGCTGATACAGCGTAACGGTCATGCTCGCCCCAGCGACGGAGAATGTTCGCGTGCTGGAGAAATCGGTCCCGTTGCTGGAATACTCGTATCCGGGTACTTCCTTAAGCGTGATGCTGGTGCTTGTAGTCGTTTCCGCGACCGGCGCGATCACCGTTTCGGAAAAAGCCGCTTTCGAGATAGCGGTCGTTTTCGTGTTGATCACGCCGTCGTTCACCGCGCCGACAACGTCGAGGCGTATCAATTTGCCAACATCGTCCGCTTCAAGTTTATACTTTGTTCCATAGGAACCGGATGCACGCGTAACGTCGCCGGAGCCGGTCTCCCGCACCCAGCGAAAGAAGAGCTTGCCGGTGTCGGTCTGATTCGATTCGCTTACGGTACCGCTCAGTTCAGAACCGCAGGTTAAATTTCCCGTAATCGCGACCGTTCCGGTCAGCATGCCCTCCGAGCGCACGAAATAAAGTTCCAGATCGCCGGAAGGAACCGTCGCAGGCAGGGTCGCAGGCGCGGTGATCGCGCCGCCGATCTTCACCGTCCGCGCGAGCGTGTAGCCCACGTCGTCCAGCGAATAGGTCAGCGCCTTTCCGGCGGAAACCGCCTGCCCGCTGGCGATGGTCGAGCCGTCCACGGAAACGGACTGTGCGTCGTTCGTCTTCGTGAAGATGACCGCGACACCGTCCGCAGCCGTGGTAAATGAGTCATTCATCGCATCGCTGGCGCTCGTCGTATCGGCAAACGCGCCCTCGCCGACGGCTACTTTATAGATCGTACTCGCGGTCAGAGAAAGCTGCGTGCCGGAGTATTGAAAGTCGCTTAAATCGTAGCTGACATACCAAGGCCCCGTGCTCTGGTTGCCAAGCAGAGTTCCGCTCGCAGCATCCGCGGTATAATACGTCGAATCGTCCGCCGTTATGGTAATGCTCACGCCGCCGACAAGCGAAACCTGCTCGTCGAGCCGGAAGATGATCTTCTGGTTGTTGGAAGTGGACGCGCTCACCGTCGGCGAATACAGCGTCGCGACGGGTGGAGTTCCGTCACCGGCCAAAGCGGCGACCGGCAGCAGCAGCGCCAGCGCGAGCGTCAGCACAAGCGCAACGGTTTTGCCGTGCTTCATGATACGATTCATATGCTCTCCTTTCCATGCTGCGGCAAGATTCGCTGCCGCGCATGGTTGCGTAAAATATTCGTTTCGCGGGAGGCCTGCTTCATGGTAAAAACATCGGGAGTTTCATGGACGAATCTTTTGGTTGCAAACTCAGTATGCCACAACTGATTTTCGTTTGCAAACGGCCAAACGCGCTTCTATATACAACACTCCTCAAAAACCAAAATCGTTGCAGATCGTTTTCATTTTTTTCGTTTCCGCGCCAAAAAGAAACATCCGCCGAAGGGCATGTTTTCCCTTCGGCGGGCGTTGTACGCTTGCTTCCTTCTTTTATTTAGAGCGTGCTGCTCAACGCAAGAAAGCGCTTGTAGAGCGCGTCGTATTCGCAGCCGCACGATCCGCACTCCTCGTCGGCCTGCTTTACCGCTTCGATCAACTCGTCTTTACAGTCCTCGCCGGAGAGATATGCGCTCGCGGGAACGGAAATCAGTTCCCATCCGGAATCCGAAAAGCGTTTCAGAATTTCTCGTATCTCATACTGCTCCATAGTATTGCCTCCTCCTGTAAAAAAGAATGAAACTTTAATCGGTTGCCCGCGGACTCACAGCGATCAGCCTTTTTTCGCAGCCGCTTTCGCGCGTTCCTCTTCTTCCTTTTGCTCGGAAAAACGGATTGCGCTGTCGTTTTCATCCCAGAGGCGCTCCATATTATAATACTTGCGCTCTTCGGGATAAAAGATATGCACGAGGATATCGCCGTAATCCTGCACGATCCATTTTCCCTCGCCGTATCCTTCGCTCCGCCGGAGCGTCAGCCCCAGCGCGGGGGTTTTTTCGTCCAGTTCGTCCGCCAGCGCCTTAACCTGCTGCACCGCGCGCCCGCTGCAGATGACAAACCAGTCCGCAAGAATGGTTTTATCGGTCACATGGATTGCTACGATATCCAGCGCCTTTTTGTTGTAGAGAATCTCGCAAATGCCAAGCGTCTGCTGTTTGATTTCGTTGTCCAATGATTTCCCTCCGTTTTTTATATGATTTATGAAGATTCGTGCGGGTTTTCAAACCCGGTTCGAAACGCCGCCCTGTCCGGCGTTTTATCCTTGCGTTTTTTCACGGTAAAAGGCAAACGCCCGCGCCGTCGCCGGATGCACAAAACGGCCTTTCCGCTCCAACCGCCGCGTCTCCTCGCCGAGCGCAAACGCCATAAATGCGCCCGCGTCCGCCGTAATACGGGAACGATAGTTCTCCACTCCGGAAAACGCCCTTGTCGGTTCAACAAGATCCGCGGTATAGACGAGCGCGTCAAAGTCCGTCATCCCCGCATCGCCTGTGGTATGCAGGCGTATGGCGCGGAGGATCGTTTCGTCCGCAACGCCATATTCCATCTTCGCCAGCACCGCGCCCGCAAACGCGTGGTGTACGGATGCAATGCCCGACTCGTCGCCGGAGAGCAGTTCCTGTTCCAGCGGATCGAGGCATTTTGCGCAGTCGTGCAGCAATGCGGCGGTTCTCGCTTTCTTTGCGTCCTGCCGCCATCGCACGGCAAGATCCGCCGCCGCGCGCATGGTTCCGCAGACATGGCGGTAACGCGATTCGCTGAGCGCCGCGCGACACTGCCCCTGCAGGGCGCGAACATCCTCCGGAAAGTATTCCCCGCCTTCATAAACGGCCTGTTCCACCGCCTCCGGCAGCATGCCTTCCGTCGGCAGCCCCTCCAGGAGCCGCCGCCGGATCTCCGTGGACGAGATCATATCCGCCTTGGCGGAGAGCATGGAAACCCTTGCGCCGTAGCGTTTTTCGAGCTTGTTCGCCGTCTCGAAATCGTTCTCGTTCCGGCCGATGCGCGGCACGCAGAGTACGTCCGCAAGGGAAAGCACCTCTTCGGGGTGATACCAGTTCGGCAGGTCGGCGAGCATGTCGCTGCCGACGACGATGGAAAACTCCGCTCCGGGATAAACCGCCTTTAGTTCCTGCAGCGTCAGGAGCGTATAACTCTTTCCGCCTCGCCGGATCTCCAGGTCGCTCGGCAGAATCCGTTCTTCCGCGGCGAGCGCAATCTGTACAAGCCGGTAGCGCTCGCTTGCCGGAACCGCGCCGTCCACCTGTTTATGCGGCGGGTCGGCCGCGACCATAAGCAGCACAAGATCGAGCGCGGCTTCGTCCCGGGAAATCCGCGCCATCTGCACGTGCGCGTTATGGATTGGGTTAAAGGTTCCGCCTAAAATGCCGATGCGCATCTGTTTCTTCCGTTCGTTTTCCATACTCGTTGTCCGGTTTGCCTAAAGTAAGCATATCATGTTTTTCGCACTTGTTCCAGCGAGTGTTTCCGGCTCTCTCCGCGCCGCGCGGAATTGACAAACACCCCCCCGAATGCGACAATAGGTCTGTATTTATATTAAGCCAACCAGTTTGCCGGCGCCGGTTTACGGTGTTTGGTCAAGCTCGGTAAAATCGGAAAGCGGGGTTTCTCATGGACATTGCGTATAAAAAGCTGCAAAACGGCAGCGACATCCGCGGCGTCGCTATGGAAGGCATAGAAGGCCAGCCGGTCACGCTGACGAGCGAGGCGGTAACAAATATTGCCAAAGCCTTTGTGCTGTATCTGCAGGAGACGTTTCACAAGAGCGAGCTGCGGCTTTCGATTGGGCGCGATTCCCGGCTCTCCGGCGAGCGGCTCATGAAGGCCGCGGCGGACGGCGTGCTCGCGATGGGCGCGAGTCTGACGGACTTCGGCCTTGCCAGCACCCCAAGTATGTTCATGAGCACCGTAACCCCCGGCTACGAATTCGACGGCGCGATTATGCTCACCGCGAGCCATCTGCCCTGGAATCGCAACGGAATCAAATTTTTCACGAAACAGGGCGGGCTCGAGAAATCCGACATCGCCGCAATTCTCGCCAGCGCGGAGGCGGACGCGTTCATTCCCGCCGCCGATCGCGGCAAGTTCAGCCAGGCGGACTTCCTCTCCGTTTATGCGCAGGGGCTCGTGAACCGCATTCGCAGCGGTGTAAACGCGGCGGATTACGAGCATCCGCTGAAGGGGTTCCATATCGTTGTGGACGCGGGCAATGGCGCGGGCGGTTTCTTTGTGGACCGTGTGCTTGCGCCGCTCGGCGCGGATACCTCCGGCAGCCAGTTTCTGGAGCCGGACGGCCACTTCCCGAATCATCAGCCAAATCCGGAGGATGAAACCGCGATGCAAGCCGTCGCCGCCTGCGTACTTGCAAACAAAGCGGATATGGGCATTATCTTCGATACGGACGTGGACCGCGCGGGCGCCGTCTCCAGCGACGGCAAGGAGATTAACCGCAACCGCCTGATCGCGCTCATCTCCGCCGTGTTGCTGGAGGAACATCCCGGTACGACGATCGTGACGGACTCGATTACCTCCAGCGGGCTTTCCGATTTCATCGCGCAAAAGGGCGGCGTACATCATCGCTTTAAGCGCGGCTATAAAAACGTAATCGACGAATCCATCCGGATCAATAAAAACGGGCGGGACAGCCAGCTCGCAATTGAAACCTCCGGCCACGGCGCGCTGAAAGAGAATTATTTCCTGGACGACGGCGCTTATCTGATCACAAAACTGCTTATCAAGATGGCACAGCTGAAAAAAGAGAACCGCACGCTCTTTTCGCTGATCGATTCCCTCGCGGAACCCGCGGAAAGCACGGAGGTGCGCATGAACCTCACCGTTGCGGAGTTCGCGCCATACGGCAATCAAATTCTGAAGGATCTTAGCGAATACGCCGCCCAGCAGGGCTGGGACGTTGCCAAAGAGAACTACGAGGGCATTCGCGTTTCCTTCGGCGCAAACGACGGCGACGGATGGTTTTTACTGCGCATGTCGCTCCACGATCCGCTCATGCCGCTGAACATCGAAAGCAACAGCGCGGGCGGGGTCCATAAGATCGCGGAAAAACTGTACGCGTTCCTCTCAGCCTACGATAAACTCGACACGAGCGGGCTGAAGAGCATCTAAAGAATTTATAAAACAAAAAAACGGGAAGCACTTGCTTCGGGAAGCACTTGCTTCCCGTTTTTGCGCGTAGAAATGATAAAAAAACACATTTTCGGATACAAATATTTATTGTATAATGCTGATAACAAAACAATTTTTAATAATTTTGGAGGATTCATAAGTGTATCATCATATGCAGTTAAAAATTGGTGAACTTCTAATCAACAATGAGAATCCTCGTTACGAAGCGGTCACACATCAGCGCGAAGCAATAGAAACAATGCTTCATGAGCAAAAAGAAAAGCTTGTCAAGTTGGCAAATCACATAGTCGAATATGGGTTAAGTCCAATAGACACAGTTCTTATAGAACCAGAAGGAAATTTGTGGATTGTTAGGGAAGGAAATCGACGTATCACCGCATTAAAGTTGCTCTCACAACCAGATTTAATCCCTGATGAACTAGTAAAAATCCGAAAAGCTTTCAAAAGCTTAGCTGTGAATATCGATTCTTCATTACTCGAAAATATCCCTTGCGTTTACTGCGATGATCCAAATGTTGCTAATGAGTGGATAAGGCTAAAGCATACTGGTGAGAATGAAGGGGCTGGAACAGTTTCTTGGAACCCACAGCAAAGTGGACGATTCCTATTGCAGACAAGTGATAAACCCGACCCCAAAATGGTGTTCCTTGAGAACTTAAAAACTAACCAGAACTTATCAGAAGAAATTCGCAAACAGCTTTCGAAGATCCATAAAACTAATTTTGAACGACTTATCAGTGATATAAAAGTTCGAGATTATGTGGGAATTATCTATGAAGCTGGTGTGTTCGCTCTTCGAGAACCCATATCTGAAGAATTTCTCGTAATGCTTGATGATCTTCTCAAAAAGAACATTAAAGTTAATAATATCTATTATGCAGAAAACAGAAGAGAATACATTCAAGGAATTGGCAAACGAATAGAAGAAGCGAAGAATCTCAATACTTTTAAGACACCCGAGGGTCAGGGAATGCCCGGCGTGGTCGAATTCGATTGCTCCGCACCTAATGGCAACCTGAACAAAACAACCCCCTTCAATTCTGGGGTTCCTATGGATGCGCCAAACATTTCGCCAATAGTCAACAAAAAGAAGGCTTCATATCCGACCAATCGAAATTTCATGATTCCTTCTTCTTGTTCAATGCCAATTGAAAAAGGACGTATTAAATTAATCTTCAATGAACTAAAAAGTTTGCCTCTTAACACACATCCAAATGCCGCTGCGGTTCTTTTCAGGGTGTTTGTTGAGTTAACTTCTGATCATTACATTACAAAAAAACACATTCCAAAAGTTAGCATTGATAGCGAATTAGGTAAGAAAGTTGAAGCTATCGCTCAGGATTTTGAACAGAGAAACATCATGACTAGCCATGAACTCCTAGCCGCTCGAAAAATGGTCTCTAGTCAAAACTCGACACAATCAATAAAAACTTTTCATAGCTATATCCATAATGTTAATATTACACCTATAAGTCATGATTTATGCACCGCGTGGGATGATATTGCACCTTTTATTATAAAAATCTGGGAGGTAATATGAACTACTCCCCACTACGATATCCGGGTGGAAAAAATAAGTTGTCAGATTTCGTAACGGATGTAATCCTGATAAACGACCTGCAAGGGGGTACTTACATTGAGCCATTTGCCGGTGGAGCAAACATCGCATTTCATTTGCTATTTGGAGAGTATGTACAAAGCGTAATAATTAATGATATTGATAATTCTATTTATAGTTTCTGGTCTGCGGTTTTGTATCAAACTGAAGAGCTAATAAAAAAGATCAGAGATACATCTATAACTATCGAAGAGTGGAATGTTCAAAAGAGTATTCAAAAGAATAAGCAAGATGCTGATACCCTTGATCTAGCTTTTTCCACATTCTTTCTTAACAGAACAAATCGTTCAGGAATTATTAGTAGCGGTGGCGCTATTGGTGGAGTTGAGCAACTTGGAACTTGGAAAATGGATGTGCGCTTTAACAAAGTAGATTTAATTAAGCGTATTGAGAAGATTGCTCTATTTAGCGCAAGAATTGCCTTATATAACAAAGATGCTTCTGAACTAATAAATGAGATTACACCATCTTTTAATTCACATACTTTAATTTACTTCGACCCTCCCTATTACGCAAAAGGAGCTGCCCTTTACGCTAATTTCTATAAACATAGTGATCATGAGTCATTGTCTCGTTTGATACATGGACTTGACGTAAACTGGATGTTAACTTATGATTATGAACCTGCTATCATAGAAATGTATAAGGATACAAATAACAAACAACTGACGATCGGATACTCCGCCGCGGAAAAAAAACAAGGTGCTGAATTTATTGCTTTTAGCAAAGATTTAGTAATACCTAATGAAACCTACCCCTCAATAAGTATTGCCTAAGAATTATAACTAGATGGATATTTGATAATAATCAAACCCCGCAGCCGCGGGGTTTGATTCTACCCATCTCCCAAAGTGATGTACTCCTCGCAATACGGCGCGTAGGGACGCAGTTTTTCGTAGTTGCGTGAAAAGCGCAGTCGCGGGTCGATCTGCCGCAGCAGAACGTTCGTCGAATCCTCGTTGATCCGCTTGCAGACATGCCGCGTATCGAGACCAAAGATATGGCAGGCTTCCAGCGTCGGGCAGAAGTTTAGGGAATGAAACGTAATCGATCGATCGGTGCGGGAGACAACGGGCGCCTCCTCCGGTGAAATACGGAACCGCTCCAGTAAAAGACGATATCCCGACTCCAGTAAATCTTCCGATAAAAACGTAAAGTGTTCGCGGTTCTGCTCGAACCAGGCCGCGCGTCTTTTCACGGAATCCTCGTTCAGCGCGAGAAGCGCCGCATCATCCGCGCCGCGCAGCCGCTCCATCTCCCGCTCTATTGCCGCGCGCTGCTCCGGCGAAAACTCTTCCAGAAGCATTCTAGAACATCTCCTTTACACGGGTGCCCGCCCAACCTCATCGGTATGTCACGTACTCGCGCGGCAACTACATTCTCAGCGCGCCCTTCGGGCAGGCGTCCACGCAGGAGTTGCAGAGGATGCATTCCGTTCCGTTGACCCGCGAACGGGCGTTGTTCGTCATGTCCACGTTCATGGGACAGACCTTCTTGCAGTCGCCGCAGGAGACGCACTTTGTTTCGTCCACGCGGATGCGAACGAGCGCGAAGTAGCTCGCGGGTTTTAAGAACACCGTAATGGGGCAGATGTACTTGCAGAACGCGCGGTTGTCGCGAAATGCGAACGCGAGCGAGATTCCAACGACGTAGTACGCCGCGTTTCCGATGAGGAAGCTCCAAAAGAGAATATTGTCCAGCCCCGGCACGCGCAAAAGGAACAGCGACCCGACAAATGTGAGCGAAAGCGCGAACATAATATAGCGAATCCAGCCGAGGCGTTTACGCGGTTCCTTCGGTACTTTGTAGGGCAACAGGTCGAGCACCATCGCCGTCCAGCAGGCATAGCCGCACCAGCCGCGCCCGAACAGCAGCGGCCCGAAGATCTTTGCCACCGCATAGTGGATCACCGCCGCCTGAAACACGCCGAGGAAGAGATAGTACCAGAAGCCCTCCAACTGCATATTCTCACGTGAGAGGATTCCCAGGTAGACGAGCATGTATAACCCGACTGTGAACTGGACGATCTGCCGCGCAAAGCGGACTTTCTTTTGATAGAGAACCAGTCCAATCGCGATGCAGCTGCCAATGTATGTAAAATTCCAGAAATAGAAAAAATCGTCCGTTGCGAGCCAGAGCGCCACCGCGATTGCTTCAAACACAAGCCATAGCCCGATGGGCAGTGCGTATTTCTTCATCTCATCCTCCGTCCTTTGAAAAAAGCGGACGCAATTTTCATTGCCCCGCTTTGCTGGTTTGAATGGTTCAGCCCGGAATCTCGCCGACCCCGCTGAGCACAAGCCGCGGACGGTAGGGGAACCGACGCATCTCCTCTTCGTCCGTCACGCCCGAGAGTACGAGCACCGTGTCGAGGCCGGTTTCCACGCCGGCGACGATATCCGTATCCATCCGGTCGCCGATCATCGCCGCTTCGCCGGAGTGCACGCCCAGCATGCGAAGGCCGGTGCGCATCATGAGCGGATTCGGTTTGCCGACAAAATAGGCGGACTTTCCGGTGGCCAGCTCGATGGGCGCAATCAGCGCGCGGCAGGCGGGTATGATGCCCGCCTCCGAAGGTCCGGTTAGGTCCGTATTTGTTCCAATCAGCTTTGCGCCGTTCTGAACCAGGTGCACCGCCTTGAGGATGCTTTCGTAGTTATAATTGTTCGTTTCGCCAACAACCACGTAGTCCGGATCAACGCCATTGGTCATGATGCCCGCTTCGTAAAGCGCGTTAAACAGCCCCGGCGCGCCGATGATATATGCGCTGCTGCCGGGCGCCTGTGTGCGGATAAAGTTTGCCGTTGCCAGCGCGCTGGTATAAAAATGGCTTTCGTCCACCTCCAGCCCCATCCGCGCGAGCTTAACCTGCAATTCCTTCGGCGTTTTTCCGCTTGCGTTGGTCAGAAACAGAAACTGTTTATTCTCTTTGTAAAGCCATTCAACGAACTCCTTCACGCCCGGCAACAATCGTTCGCCGTGGTAAATCACGCCGTCCATATCGCAAATGAAGCCTTTTTTGCTTCTGAGGATATCCATGTGTCCCCTCTCTTTTCCACTTTTTCATTGATCGATTTTCACTGAAAAAAGCATATCACGTTTCGCACACCGGCACAAGAAGCGCGTTTTTCGGACGGCTACGCAAGATAAAACCCATGCTTCGTTTGAAACATGGGCTTTCGCTTTGGTTTTTCGATTTGCATACCAACCGTTTGCTCGCCGGAACCGTTCCGCGTTTATTCCGCGCCGGATTTGCGCTCCGCGCCGCCCCAGAGGTTCTGTTCCGGTTCGCCGGTGACCGTAAAGATATCCGCCTTTTCCTCCGCGTTCAGTGCGGACAGGTTGCCCTGCGCACGGAAGGAATCGATTCCCTTGAGCACCGCGTCGAACCGGCGCTTGTTGACCTTGTTGCGAATTGCGAAAATCAGACAGACGCTCAGCAGAACGACCGGAATCAGCACAAACATCCAGCGCAGGCCGACCACGAGCGTGCTCTGCGCATACGCCGCGGGATCGAAATTCGCGTTCTCCGCCTTGAGAACGTTGTACTGCGCCTGATCAAACCCCAGCATCCGCAGCCCGAACCCAAGCAGCAGCACCGCAACGCCGCTGGCGAACTTGCGCAGAAACGTCGTCAGTCCGCTGTAGACGCCCTCGCGGCGGCGGGAGGTGCGGATCTCGTCAATGTCGTAAACGTCCGTAAGCATCGACCAGGTAGAGAGGTTGCCGGAGGAAGAGCCAACCGCAATCAGGCCCGCAAGTATGCAGAGCACGATCACCGGCGTGTCGCTCTTGACGAACAGAAACGCGAGCATCGTCAGAATCCAAACCGGCATACCGATAAACAGCGGAAACGCCTTGCCTTTTTTCTGCGCAACCCAGCCCATCACTGCCATGAACACGAGCGAAAAGACGAGCAGCACACCCATCACCAGCTCATAACTTTGGTACTTCAGCACGACGATGTCGATGTAGAAAATAAACAGTGCCAGCACGAGGTCCACGCCAACCTGAAACGAAAGGAAGATGCCTAGATAGTTGCGATAAGCCTTGTTTTTAAAGAGCCCGAACCAGTCCCCCGTCGTGATCTTTTCCACCGGCGGGAGATCCTGCTTTTCGCGCGTGCCGAGGAACGCAACGAACCAGCAAAGGCCAAAGATCGTCGCCATGACGCAGGCCATCAGCAGGTAACCGTTCTTCTGCGCGGGGCCGTTGACGTTTCCGCCCACCGCCTTGATCAGAATTCCCGGCACCACCGCCGCAAGCAGCGCCGCGCCGCCGGAAAAGAGCATCCGAACGGTGGTAAAGCTAGTTCGCTCGTTGTAATCGCTCGTCATGTCCGAAAGAATTGCGTTGTACGGTACCATCACAATGGTAAACGCCGTACCAAAGAACATGTAGGCAAACGTGTAGTAGAAAATTTTCGCAATCGTGCTCTGCATGCCGAACGAGTAGAACATCATGATAAACGAAAGAAACACCGGAATAATGCCAATTAAAAAGTACAGCCGCCGCCGCCCGAAACGCGAGCGGGTCTTATCCGAAATGCGCCCCATCCACGGGTCGGTGATCGCGTCCCAGAGCTTGCCGATGAACACGATGACGCTTGTGGCGACGACCGGAAGCCCCTCGACCAGCACAAGAAAATTCATGTAGAGCATGCTGAAAATCAGGAACGCGCCGCCCCCGTAGATGTCCCCCGCGCCGTAACAGAGCTTTTGAATAAGATTCCCCTTGTTCCGTTCCATGCCCGATTCCCCTTTCTTTCTTGATCCAAGCGTTTTCACTATGCCTGCTTTTTTCCAAAGATGGACAGCACCCCGCGCCGCTTTTGCTTTTTGCGATCCTCCTGTCCGGTTAGATAAATCTCCTTCTTCTGCTCGGAACTGGCCATTGCCGCGAGCGCGAAGGCCAATACCTCCCGCCCGCGCTCGCCGGTAAGCACCGGCTCGCGCCCATCCCGGATGGACTCGATGAAGTCCTTCGTCGAGTGGATGAACGCGTCCTGCCAGTCGCTGGGCACATCCCAGAACTCCGTGAGCTTTCCGTCCCGATAAAGAACCACTGGCGCGACGGTATCGAGCATCTCGGCCGTGCAGCGCGTCAGCCAAAGCACGCCGCGCGTGCCCGTTACCTCCATGCGTTCGTCGCAGGTGTAATATTTTCCCTTAACATAAAGATCCGGCGCGGCGGTGACGTCCCACACGCCGTAGACCTTTTTATCCGCATATTTCCACATGATCACCGCGGGCACGTCCTGCATGATTCCCGGCAGGGCGGGCGTTTCGTCAATCCAGGCGCAGACCTTCTCCACGCCGCCGACGAGGTCAAGAAACAGCGAAAATTTATGGTACCCGTCGTCGAACACCACAGGCCCGCCGCCGCAGAGCGAGCCGTTGAGCCGCCAGAGCCAGCTCGACGGATCGACCTTCCAGCCCGTGCGCGGGCAGTCGTCCTTCGAGGCGTCCGTATGCTTTGCCCGCGCGTCCGCCCCGGGGATATTCTCCGAATAGAGCGACGCGTTGCACATTTTGTAGCGCACGCCGCGAATCTCGCCAATCTCGCCCCGCGCAATCAGGTCCTTGAGCAGCAGGTACGGCGGGTAATGCACAAAGTTCTCAAACACCTTGAGCACGACGCCGTTCTCCTTTGCCGCGGCAATCATCTCGTCGCACTCCGCCAGGTTGAGCGCCATGGGCTTCTGCACGGAGACGTGCTTTTTCGCCCGGCAGGCGGCAACCGTCAGCTCGCAGTGCAGATGGTGCGGAACGAGCAGTTCCACGCCCGTTACCGCGGGGTCGGCCAGCACCGCCTCGTAGGAATCGTAGACCTTCGGGATGCCGTGCTCCGCGGCAAAGCGCTTCGCCGCCTGCGGATTCTTGTCGTAGACGCCCCAGAGCTCGGCGTCCTCGCGGTCGCGATAACCCGCAACATGCAGCGTCGCAATGCGCCCGCAGCCAACGAGTACGAATTTCATTTTTTCCATAGGATACCTCTGTTTCATCGACTGGAATGGTGAATAAGGCGGAGAATTCACGGAAGTGCTTCTTTATTTTGTGCTGCCCATTTCGGCGCTGAGCCGCTTGGCGGTTTCCTTCATGCGCCGTACATACGCCTCAATCGTCGCGCTGTTCAGGCTCGTTTTCGGCCCAGACACGCCGATGCTGTAGCGAACGCTGTTGCGGTAGTCGTAGACCGGAACGGCGATGCAGCGGACGCCGGGAGCCATCTCCTCGTCGTCCAGCGCAAATCCCTGCGAACGGATCAGCTCCAGATTCTGCAGCAAGGCTTCCTTCGTGGCCACCGTCTGCTCGGTGTATTTCGTGAACGAGTAATCCTCCAGCAGCGCGCGGATCGTCTCCGGCCGGCGATAGGCGAGAATGCATTTGCCGACGGAGGAACAATGCAGCGGCTCAATCATGCCGACCGTCGCGGACAGCGCATAGTTCTTGCTGGACCGAACCTGATCCATCACGTAAACGCTGCTGTTATTGTAGGCGCAAAAGTGCACGCTCTCATTGATCTGCCCGCTGAGCGAAAGCAGCAGCGGCCGCGCAATGGAAATTACGTTCAAGTTGTCCTTGAGCGCCTCGCCAAGGTGCAGAATGCGAAACCCCAGCCGGTATTTCTTCGTTTCGGGATCCACGCGAACCATGTCCCGCCCGCGCAGGGTTTCCACGAGGCGCGACGCGGTGCTCTTGTCCACGCCGAGCGCCTCCGCCAGTTCGGTGACGCCCGCACTGCTCTTCTCCGCAAGGATCAGCAAAATCTGGATGCCACGGTCGAGCGACTGTATCACGCGCATTCCCTCCTACAAGCTCCCAATGTAAGCCAGCGACTGGCGGGCCGGTTCCCGCTGATCCGCGTTCTCCAGCAGCGTTCGAAACACTTCACAGCCCTTCAGCGGACGGACAACCGCCGGATCAAGCCGCCGGAGAATCTCCGGCATTCCAAAATGCGCCGCACGGGAGATTTCGTTCAGCCTGCTTCTGCTCTGTGCCTGACTCTCGCTCCGCGCGGGCGGATACCCCGCGCCGGGCGGGTCGCGAAACAGCTCGCGAAAGATCAGTTTCAGGTTCAGTTCCCCCGCCCAGCCGTAGCCCTTGTTCAGCGCGAGGGACACGCAGTTGCCGGCGTTGATCTGCGAAAACAGCCAGCCGTCCAGCGGCTCGGTCATTAGCCCGCAGACGACGCCCGGATACTGTAAAACGCTGTTGAGAAAGCCCTGCCCCGTACCGCAGCCGCCGACGGCGAAATCGCACGCGCCGTAATTCAGCAGCAGCGCCGCCATCAGCCCCGTTTGCAGATAGGTCAGCTCCGGCTCGTTGCCGTTAGCGGACATACCGGCGTTATAAACGGTCAGATCCGCGTGCTCCGCAAGCGCGGATACGATATCCGTGTTCTTTGCGCGGGCGCTGACCTCGTTGATTACCGCTAATCGCATACCAGGCCTCCTTTTTACCGGAAAGAAAACATCAAACCTTTTCGCCCGCACGTTCGCGGTCGTACTTCGCGCGCCGCTCGTCCAGATAGGCTGGAATCGGCACGTCCCACCAGCCGTATGCCGCACCGCCGGATTCCGGGTATTGGTCGTAAACGTCCACCTCGATCAGCGCGGGTTTTCTCGAAGCGAGCGCTTTCGCCACCGCGGCGGCAACGCTGCCCCGCGCCGAGATTTTTTCGCTCGCAACACCGAAACTCTTCGCAATCTGCGCAAAGTCCGGCGAGTATGGCTCATCTTCCCGCTCAAAGCGGTTGCCAAACGCATGCGCATCCCCCAGCATCCCGCGCTGGAGATCCTCAATCGCCATCCAGCAGCGGTTGTTCGCGAGAATGACCACGACGGGGATGTCGTACTGCGCCATCGTGGAAAGTTCCTGCATGGTCATCATAAAATCGCCGTCGCCGAGCAGGCAGACGACCGGGCGATCCGGCGCGGCGAGCTTTGCCCCCAATGCGGCGGGAAACGCCCAACCCATCGTGGAAAACCCGCCCGTGGTCAGATGCGTCTGTCCCTTGGTAAACGCGTATTCCTGAAACAGCTGCGCCTGCGTGTTGCCGGAGGAGGTCGAAATAATTGTCCCTTCCGGCAGGCAAGTCTCCAGCTCGCCGATGAGCTGGGAGATCGTAATCCTATCGAAATCCCGTTCGCGCCCTTTTTCGATCGAGGCGCGCCATTCGGTGCGCTTCCGCGCAATTTCGCGCGCATAGTCGCCGCTCCGCCAGTCCCGCGGCGCGCCGTACGTGGCCAGTATCTGCCGTGAAACCTGCGCCAAATCACCGAGGATGCCGACCTCGCAGGGATAGTTTTTCCCGATTTCGCCCGCGTCGATGTCCACATGGATCAGCTTCGTCTTCGGAATGGAAAACGCAACCCCGTCCTTATAGGAGCAGGTGGTTTCGTCCGCAAAGCGCGCGCCAAGCGCGAGAATCACGTCCGCCGTGCTCGTCAGATGCAGTCCCAGCGGGGTCCCCTTGGAACCCGTATGGAATCCGTAGAGCGGGTGATCCTCCGGAAACGCGCTCTTGCCCGCCATCGTGGTCACCACCGCCGCGCCGAGCGTCTCCGCCAGCCGGACGAACAGCTCCGTCTCGCCGGAGCGCAGCGCCGCGCCTCCAAGCAGAATGACCGGCCGCCTCGCCGCGCGCAGCAGCGTAACCGCATCCTCCACCGCGCGCGCGTCCCCGGCGGGCGGCAGGGCCGCGCGGTGCCGCTCCGGCTCCGGCGGTTCGATCTCGACCGATTCGGTCTGCACGTTCATCGGCAACGCGACCACGACGGGGCCTTTTCGCCCGGTCAGCATCTGGTTAAAACTCCGCTGCAAAATGCGCGGCAGTTGGCCCGCGGACTCCGCGCGCCAGGCGCGCTTGGCCAGCGGCTCCAGCGCGCGGATGAAGTTGGAATCCTGATAGCGCTCAATCTCCTGCAGCACGCCGACGCCCTTCATCTGTACATGCGTATCCCCCGAAAATTGCAGCACCGCCGTGGAATCCACATACGCCGTGCCAAGGCCGATCGCCGTATTCAGCGCGCCGGGGCCGATGGACGTAAACACCGCGAGCGGTTCGCCCTTGATGCGGAAGTACCCGTCCGCCATGTGTACGGCGGCCTGCTCATGCTTTACCTGGATATATTTTGTCTTCCCCGCGGATACGCTTTCGCGCAGCGCGTCGAAAAACCCGAGAATCCCGTGGCCGGGAATGCCGAGCACGTAGGGTACACCCTCGCGCTCGAGATAGTCCATAATAATCTGTCCGCCCGTGCGTTTCATCTTCGTTCGCCTCCCGTCGATTGACCGGCTTTGTGTGTGGATGGTTCGTTACAGCGCGCCGTCCCAGGTGCCGACGGCGGACTGCTTGCGTTCCTCCTCGTCGAACCAGCGCGTGGTTACGACCTTGGACTCCGTGTAGAAGCGCAGGCCGTCCTTGCCCAGTACGTGCAGATCGCCAAAGAACGAGTGCTTGTGCCCGCAAAACGGAAACATGCCCGCCGGAACCGGAATGCCGACGTTGACGCCGACCATGCCGCCGTGGGTTCGCTTGGCGAATTCCCGCGCGTAGTAGCCGTTCTGCGTAAAGATGACGGAACCGTTGGCAAACTCGCTCGCATTCATAAGCGCGAGGCCTTCCTCAAATCCCTTTACCCGTTTGACGCAGAGCACCGGCCCGAAGATTTCGCTGTTGCCGACACGCATGTCCGGGGTCACGTGGTCGAAGATCGTATGCCCCAGATAAAAGCCGTTCTCATACCCCGGCACCGTGACGTTTCGCCCGTCCAGTACGAGTTTCGCACCTTCGGCTACGCCCGCCTCGATCCAATTCACCACACTCTGACGATGTTCTGCGGTCACCAGCGGGCCGAGGTCGGTCGTCTTGTCGTAGGCGGGTCCGATCTTCTTTGTCTTAACCTGGCGAAGCAGCTCGGCAACCAGCGCGTCGGCAATCCGCTCATCCACGGCGATTGCCGGCAGCGCCATGCAGCGCTCGCCCGCGCAGCCGAACGCGGAATTCACAATGCCCGCAACGGTGCGCTCAATCGGCGCGTCCGCAAGCACAAGCGCGTGATTCTTTGCCTCGCAAAGGCATGAGACGCGCTTTCCGTTCGCCGCGGCGGTTGCGTAGATATGCCGCCCAATCGACGTGGACCCCACGAACGTAACCCCCGCGACGTCCGGGTGCGAAAGCAGCAGCTCCGCCTCGTTTCGCGAGCAGGTCACGAGGTTGACCACGCCCTTTGGCAGCCCCGCTTCGGCAAGCAGCGCGCAAAGGCGCATGGAGGTCATCGGCGTCATGCTCGCGGCTTTGAGAACGAGCGTGTTGCCGGTTGCGATGCACATAGGCATCATCCAGCCCATCGGGATCATCGCGGGAAAGTTGAACGGCGCAATCCCCGCAAACACGCCCAGCGGCTCGCGGTAGAGCGTAGAGTCAAACCCGCTCGTCACGTTCATCAGCGACTCGCCCATCATCAGCGACGGCGCGCCCAGCGCAACCTCAACCGGCTCCTTTACCTTGAGCAGGTCGCCCTGCGCCTCGTCCCAGTTCTTGCCGTTCTCACGGCATAGAATCATCGTCAGCTCGTCCATGTGCTCCATCAGTAGTTCCCGGAAGCGGTAGAGCACCTCGACCCGCTTTGCGCAGGGGGTGCTTGCCCACGCGGGGAACGCGGCCCTTGCCGCTTCCACGGCGGAAGCTACCTCCCGCGCCGTGCAGCAGGGCGTTTCGGCAATGACCTCGCCCGTGCTGGGGTTATATACCGGCATGTATTTGCTTGTTTCACTCGGCGTAAACGCGCCGTTGATGAAGGGCTGCAAACGTTCGATGCTCATATCCGTATCCTCCAATGATGTTTATCCGTTTATCTTTCGTTCTTTCGCGCGATTACGCGCCGCGCGGCGCCGCAGATATCCTTCGCGCGAAGGTTGAACCGATCCATCAGATAATTCTGCGAACCGACTTCGCCAAAGGCATTCTTCACGCCGACGCGTTCCATCGGAACAGGGGCAAACTCGCCGAGCGCCTCCGCAACCGCGCTGCCCAGGCCGCCGATTATATTGTGGTTCTCGGCGGTGACGACGCAGCCGGTCGTTCGCGCGCTCTCGACGACGCACTTTGTGTCGAGCGGCTGAATCGTAAAGCAGTCCAGCACGCGCGCCTCGATTCCCGTTTCGGCGAGCGCATTTGCCGCGAGCAGCGCTTCCGAAACCAGCACACCGGAAGCGATGATCGTTACATCGCTCCCCTCGCGGAGTAATTTCGCTTCGCCGGGTGTAAAACGCTCACCTTCGTCGTAAATTTTAACGACGCTTCGGCGCGGCATGCGGATATAGTCCACGCCGTATTGCGTTGCGAGCTGCGGAATGAGCGCCTTGACCATAACGTTGTCCGTCGGTTCAAACAAACGCAGGCCGACGATGCTGCGCAGCACGCCGAGGTCTTCAAATGCCATGTGTGTGCCGCCGTTGACCGCTGCGCTGACGCCCGCGTCCCCGCCGATAATCTTTACGTTCAGCCCCGCGTAGGCGCAGGAAAGAAAGATCTGATCCGCCATCCGCCGTGAGGAAAACACCGCGAACGAATGCACGAACGGAACATATCCGGTCACGGAGAGTCCCGCCGCCATGGAGCAGGCATTCGCCTCCATAATGCCAAGGTTAAACGAGCGCTCCGGAAACTGCGCGCAAAACCGCCCGGTGCCGAGCGAACCGGAGAGATCACAGTTCAGCGAAAGAACACGCTCGTTCTGCTCCGCCGCCGCAAGTAACGCGTCGCAGTAGGCATCCCGCATGTCCTGCTTGTCCGGCTGGGCTTGAAAAAACCGGTCCGTCATGCGCCCTCCCCCGCGGGGTACACGCCCGCCAGCAGCCTTCGCTCGATCTCGGCAACCGCCTCATCCGCCATCTGCTTTGAAATCACCATATAGTGGTTTGCCAGCTCCCGCTCGGCAAAGCTGCAGCCGATGCCCTTTATCGTTTCGAGCACGATCACGCTCGGCGCGTTCGACTGTTCCGACGCAACGTGAATCTCACGCGAAATCGCCGCCAAGTCCCAGCCGCAGACGCGCAGGGCGTTCCAGCCGAACGCGCGGAATTTTTCCACCGGGTCGCCGCCGCAAATATCCGCCACGTAACCGTCGAGCTGGCGCTTGTTTTCGTCCACAAACGCGATCAGGCGGTTGAGCTTCCGGTGTTCCGCCGCGGCGGCCGCTTCCCAAACCTGACCCTCCTGCAATTCCCCGTCGCCAAGGATGCAGAACACGCGGGAGTCCTTTCCCTGCAGCCGCAGTCCCAGCGCAATGCCTGCCGCCGCGGAGATGCCCTGCCCCAGCGAGCCGGTCGTCATGTCGATGCCCGGCGTTTTCAGCCGGTCGCAGTGGCTCGGCAGGCGCGTGCCCGGTTGGTTAACCGTGTCAAGCCAGTCCATCGGGAAATACCCCTTGAGCGCGAGCGCGGCGTAGAGCGCGGGGCCGCAGTGCCCCTTGCTGAGCACAAGATAGTCCCGCTCCGGCCAGTCCGGCTCCTGCGGACGGACGCGCATCTCGCCGCCATACAGCACGGCGAGTACGTCCGCAATGGACATGCTGCCGCCGATGTGGCCAAAGCCCGCGCGTTCCAGCGCGCGGATGGTCGAGATGCGAATGTCCGCACTCAGGCGCGTTTTTACATCGATCTGCGTCAAAGACGTTTCTCCTCTTTCGCGATTGAATCTGTTTCGTCCTGCCAAACAACCGATATGCATCGAATTCTGATTTCATCATATAAGTGCGAATTGACGAGTGCAATGCGTTATTTGATTCGCCGTTGCATTATTCGCAACTTCCGGCGAAAGAATCACGCCTCCAGGCAGCATACGCAACAAAAACGGCAATACAAAAGCCGACCGGAATTCCGTCGGCTTTGCAGTGTTGTTTGTTAGGATCCGGTTGGCAGCGCGGCTACCCCGTCCGGAATGGCCACGATCCGCGCGCGTTCCCCGCAGATCTTCCGCGCAAGCGCGAGCGCTTCCGAAAGCGAGCGGGCAGGCAGCATGTTCATCCGCCGGACCAGTACAGGATCGACCCCCCCGCTCACAAGAATCAGCGGATGGTCTTTCAGCACACGCTCGTAAATCTGCGCGTTCCACTGCTCCGGAATCGTTTGTTCCGGCGGCCGCGCGGCTAATATCGCCAGAATCTCCTCCGGTGTGCCAAGCGTCATGACGTGCTCGAAATGTTCGCCGCCTACGCCGTCTTCGCACGCGGCGCAGAGAATGATCACGCCGCTTTTCCCCGCGCACAGCGCCGCTGTGGACGCAGCCTTTGCGGTCTGATACAGGTTCTGGTCAAGCGGGAATCCCCCGTTTCCGGTGAGCACAATATCGCCCGTGACAAGATCGCAGCGCGCCCGCATTTCCGCGAAGCGGACGCCTTGGGCATGCGCCTGTTCCGGATCGCCCGCAAACGCTGCGGTGACGCGCTTTTTTCCGTCCAGCGTGACGTTGAGGATGAACGCGAGCTTCGCCTTTCGCGCCGCCGCACACATATCCGCATGAACGGGGTTTCCGTCCAGTATTCCGGAGGCTGCGCGCTCCTGCGCAATGTTCGCGTAAGCATGGTTATGGTTGATCGTCCGCTCGGAGCAAACGCCGGGAAGCACGCTCTTTCGCCCGCCGGAATACCCCGCAAAGAAATGCGGCTCGATAAACCCCTCGCTCACCAGCAGGTCGCAGTTTGCCGCGAGGGAATGTACCTCGCAGGGCGCGCCGGAGGGCAGCGGTCCAAGATCGACGAAGGCGGAAGCATCCTTCGCGTCGCTTACGGCAATCCGCTCCCGTGAAACGATCTGTTCGCCAAACATGGCAATCTGCTCTTCCCGTGTGGTCGCGCGGTGCAGGCCGGTTGCAATCAGAATCGTGATCTCCGCGTCCGGATTGCCCGCGCGAATCTCGCCCAGCAGCAGCGGCAAGGTAATCCGGCTCGGCACGGCGCGGGTATGGTCGCTCGTAATCAACGTAACGCGCCGTTTCCCGTTCGCCCGCTCGCGCAGCGGCGGCGAACCGACGGGATGAGCAAGCGCGTCCAGTACGAGCGCTTCCCCACTCCGCTCCGGCTCTCCAAATTCCGCCGGGGCGAGTACGGCTGTAACGAGGGAATCCTCAACGTCGCATTCCAGCAAGCCGGAACCGTAAGGAATTGAAATCTTCATTCCGGTAACACCATTCGTTTTCAGATTGGGCGGTTTTCCCGATGCCTATTATAGCATGCTCGAGCCCGCCGTCACCGCCCAGGTTGCCAGCAGCGCCAGCATGACCGAGCCGACATAGACGCGTCCGGTCTTTCGGAACGCATAGGTCGAGAGGAAGAAGAACAGGATAAACTGCGGAATGATCACGATCAAAAACGAGATAAACGGCCCGCCGAAGGTGGACGAGAACAGAATGTCCATCCCCGGCCCGATTCCCGCAAAGAACGGTATGTATTCCATGAGGCAAACAAGCAGCAGCCCTCCAATCATCACGAGGCTTCCCTTGAGCCACCAGACGAGCTGCGTCATTGCGGGCCGCTTGCACTCCGGCTGACGGAGCTGGCCGTAGAGCTTGGCGCCGCCGTTGATCAGGAAGAACACGAGGTAGAACGGCAGATAGAGGAAGAACTGCAGCAGCCGCTCCCAGGTGAAAGGTTTGAGCAGCGGCCAGACGAACCGGAAGTCCAGCGCAAACAGCCGCTGAAACAGTTCTGCATACGCGTAAACGCTCGCGACAAGAATCACCGCCAGCAGCGCGGACTTGCCAATGACCCCCCAGGGCAGGCGGTTTGGTTCCGATTCCGTCGCCAGGCCGAGATCGTAGAGCGTTTCGCCCGCGCGCTTACCCGCACCGCGTTTGAACCAATGCCGCATCATGAAAAATGCGACGAGCGCGAGGAAGACGAACCAGGTAATCACCCCGTCGCCAATCGTCATGCGGAATACGTTTTCCGGCAGGGGTACGAGCCCGTGCCCCAGCTGCGTTAAGAACGGATACGAAAGCCCGCTGATCAGAATTGCCGTCAGCGCCGCGCCCCACCACTTTTTCCTGGTCAGCAGGGTCTCCGGCCGGCTCGGCATCTTCTGCGCGCAAGGCGCGAAGAATTTTGTTTTCAGCAGCAGAAGTAACAGCGGCAGTGTGCTTGCCAGCGCGGCCAGCAGACCGACGAACTGCAGGGTCTCAAGCAGCAGCGCGGTCTGGTTATAGGAATCGATCGGCGCGGTTTCGCCAAAAGCATCGAAGAACCAGTCCATGGCGGTTGCGATGGCATGCGAATTGATCGTGACCAGGCGGTGGTTCGCGTTGGTGATCAGCTCCATACGCCGCGCCGTGCCGTCCGCAAACGAACCGTAGGTGGCATCCCATTCGATCGGCCCGCTCTGGTTGGCAAACTCGCCGTAGCGCAGCTCCGTGTTGACCAGATCGTCCGGCACGGACTTGGTGTAGTCCAGAAAACACGTGAATTCGTCGTAACGCGCCTGCAGGAGCAGTACGTTGTGGAACGCGATGGAATCGCTGTCATAATACGATTTTGGGAACAGCTCGCCGCACTGCAGCACAACCGCCTTGTGGTTTGGAAAACTCGAAGCAACGCTCCAGCTTGACCAGGTGCCCATGGAATGTCCCGTTACGCCAAGATTCTCCGCGTCCACGAACGGCAATGTTCCGAGGTAGGCGTACATTTCCCGCCCGCCCATGGAGGTATCCCCCAGCATGTCGCCCGGTACATCCGCAAGGTTCGTGTAGAAATCGCTCGTGTTGAAGTTCATCATCAGGAGGTACCGATCCGGACCGTTCACGGTCTTGTCCCAGTTCGGCAGCTTATGGTGCGTATATCCGCGCGCGAGCATGCCGGTGCTCGTGGACCCGTGGCCATAGGAATCGATCGCCAGCGCGACGATTCCGCGCCGCGCAAGCTCCAACGCGTAGGCCGCCGAGGTATCCTTGTCGTTCTGGTAACCATGCATGAGCAGTACCGCAGGCGCCGGATGGTCTGCGGTGGCTGAAACGGGACGATAGAGCTTGTAGGTAATGCTTCCGCCGTCCGCCTCCAATGCGCCGGTCGTAATCTCGATCCTGCCGAAATCCGTCTGAATACCGGCGGCCAGCGACATGGAAATCAGCATGACGCAAAGGCAGCAAATCCATGCGATCCATGGAAGATTTGGTTTCCGTTTCATCGTTCAAACCCCTCCCGTTCTGAAGTTAAAAAAGACGTGTTTTCTGCTGGAATGGAAAGAAGCCCTCTTTGGGCGTTTATCCACGGCGGGTGCGCGCCTTGCCGAAGAGTTCGGTCAGTTTCACAATGCCTTCGTCCATAATTACGTTCACTGCTTCCCGCGCGCTCTTTGCGTCGCGCGCGGTCAGCGCCGCAAGCAGCGTTTCATGCTGCGAAATGGAGAGGCGCATCCGCGCGGGCGTTGTGAAATAGCCGGAGACGTAATGCCGGACGACCTCGCCAAAGGACTGGAAGATCATGGCATATACGATGTTGCCGGACGCGGCCATCATGGCCCGGTGAAAGCGGAAGTTCGCGTCCGAGAACCGCTCCGGATCGGTCGCGGCGCGCATTTCTTCTAAAATTGACGAAAGCCGGGCCAGATCCGTTTCGGAGGCATACTCCGCCGCGAGGCAGGCGCATTCGCTCTCGAGCAGGCGCCGCGTCTGCATCATGCTCGAAAACAGCTCCGCTCCGGAGTTGTCCGCTACGCCGCGCGTCATGAGCGAAAGCAGCATCTGCGGCGTACTCTCGTTTTTATAGTCCGCAACAAACGTTCCCTGCCGCGGTACGATCCGCAGAAAACCCATACTCTCCAAATCCAGAATTGCGAGATTCACGAGGCTGCGGCTCACGCCGAGTTCCAGCGCGAATTCCCGCTCCGGCGGCAGACGCTGCCCAATGGCAAGCTCGCCGGAAAAGATCCGGTTCTCAATTTCCCGCGCAACCTGCGCGCGGATGCTCTCCGGCTGAAATTTCTCTGCCGTGGTATGCTTCATATCTGCCGTCTGCTCCGTCTCTTTCCTCATGGCATGGCCACTGGTCAAATAATACTACGGCTTTCTTCTGTTTTGCAACGGCGTTTTCCATAAAAAACTCTTGTTTTCCGGAAAAAATCACGCTATGATTTGGTTGGTGGCCATGCCACGATCTCTTCTTCTCTTCTTTTTTGTCCGTCTCTGCACCGAAAGCAATCCTACCCGAACGACAATCTTTGAAAGGGGTGTTACATCCTTGGAACACGCGTATGACGCGGTGGTCATTGGCGCCGGAAACGGCGGTCTCACCGCCGCCGCAACCATGGCGAAAGCCGGAAAAAGCGTACTGCTGCTCGAACAGCACAACCTGCCCGGCGGGTTTGCAACGAGCTTTGTACGGGGTCGGTTCGAATTTGAACCGTCGCTGCACGAGCTCTGCGACGTGGGCTCGCCGGAAAACCCCGGCGAGGTGCGCAGGCTGCTGCAGGACACACTGGGCATTCAGGCCGAATTTCTGCCCGTTCCGGAAGCCTACCGGCTCATCACTACCGCCGAGGGAAAGGAAAACCTCAACGTGGTAATGCCGTTTGGCGTAAAGGAATTCGTTGACCAAATGGAAGCCTACGTACCCGGCAGTCGAAAGTCCATGGAGCGCTTCCTCTCGCTCTGCGAGAGCATCATGGCGGCGCTGGCGTATATCGGCGCCTCCGGCGGCAAAGCGGATGCAAAGGTACTCATGAAGGAGCACGCCAACTTTCTCAAATGCGGCGGCTACAGCGTCAGCCGTATACTCAGCGCCCTGCACATGCCAAAGAAAGCGCAGCGCATCCTCTGCGCCTACTGGTGCTACGTCGGAGTCAGCACCAAGGAACTCAACTTTGCGCTGTTTGCGGCAATGCTCTATAAATACCTGACCAAAGGCGCCTGGATTCCGCGGATGCGCTCGCACGAGCTCTCCACCGCGCTGGAAATGCGCGTGCGCGAACTCGGCGGCGAAATCTGGTACAACACGAAGGCGGAACAGATATTGACGGAAAACGGGCGCGTAACCGGCGTGAAAACCTCGCGCGGGGAGATCAAGACCGCGCACGTACTCGCCTGCTGCTCGCCGAACGCCGTGTTCGGGGACATGATGGAGTTTTCGGATATACCGCAGCAGCAAACGCGAATGGTCAACGCGCGGCGCATCGGCGCACGCGGGTTCGTCGTTTATCTCGGGCTGAATAGAACGGCGGACGAACTGGGGCTCAAGGACTACAGCTACTTTATCTACGAATCGATGGATACCGTCAAGGAGGCCGCGCGCGCGGACGGGTTCAACAACCACCCGATGCAGGCGACCGTATGCCTAAATCGCGCAAATCCGGATTGCTCGCCTCCGGGCACCTGCATCATGAGCTTTACAACGCTCTACAACAAGGACGTCTGGGGCAGCGTGCCCGCCGCGGATTACGTTTCGAAAAAGCGTGAGGTGGCGGAACACATGATCCGCGATTTTGAGCGGCAGGTCGGCGTCAGCCTAACGCCGTATATCGAGGAGATTGAAATCGCGACGCCGGTGACCATGGCGCGCTACACGCTCAACCCCGAAGGCGCAATGTACGCCTACTCCTGCGGCGGATGGGACACGATGCTGCCGCGGCTGATGATGCTTAAGGAGGATCAGATCGTGCCCGGCATCCGTTTTGCGGGCGGCTACGGACCGCGCATCTACGGCTACAGTTCCACCTATCTCAACGGCGAACTCACCGCGAAGCTCACGCTTGCGGATATGAAGGAGGCGGGAGAATGAACGACTTCAACTTCCATGTAAAACCCATCGGGTTGATGGACATGCTCTATTTTAAAAAAATGGTGCCCGCGCGCCAAAAGGCGCTCTCCTGCGGATCGGCGGAGCCGTTCAGCGCCGAACGCGGCGCAAACAAGCTCGCGGCGCTGCTGCACCCGAAGGAACAGCGGCTTACGATTGCCGAGGTAATCCGCCACGGCGCGGACGCGAAGACGTTTGTCCTCACAGGGGAACCCCTTGCGCCGTTTCGCGCGGGACAGTATCTCTCCTTCCGCCTGACGATCGGCTCCTCTGTTCTGACGCGCCCGTACTCCATCTCCAGCTCGCCAAAGTGGGCCAGCGAAGGAAAATACGCCGTTACGATCAAGCGCCAGATGGACGGGTTTGCCTCGCCCTGGATTCTGGATCACTGGAAGGCGGGCGACGCCGTCACCGCTTCCGGCCCGGAAGGAACCTTCTGTTACGAACCGCTTCGGGACACAAAGCGCGTCATCGGCCTCGCGGGCGGCTGCGGCATTACGCCGTTTCTCTCGATGGCGTATGCGATCCGGGACGGAATCGAGGATTTTGAACTGACCCTGCTCTACGGCAGCCGGAAGGAATGCGACATTCTTTATCATGGCGAACTGGCGAAGATCGCGAAAGAGACAAGCAAGGTGAAGGTCGTCAACATCCTCAGCGACGAACAAAAGGAAGGCTACGAATACGGCTTTATCACCGCAGAGCGTATACGCGCGGCCTGCGGCGGCGAAGTCTGCAGCGTGTTTCTCTGCGGCCCCGCGGCGATGTATGCGTTTGTGGATAAAGAGCTGGAAAAACTCGGTCTGGAGCGGAAGTACATTCGCCACGAACTCTACCCGGCGCCTGCCTCGCCCGCGAAGATTCCGGGGTATCCGGGTATTGCGAATGGAACTTTAACACTGAGTGTTCGTTTATACGCAGAAACGAAGAACGTGCCCATGCGGGCCGACGAAACGGTGCTTACTGCGCTGGAGCGCGCGGGGATCACCGTACCGAGCCGCTGCCGCGGCGGTGAATGCGGCTTCTGCCGTACAAGGGTGATTTCCGGCGAGGTGTTCCTGCCGGAGGCGCTCGACCACCGGCGCATGGCGGATCTCGCAGCGGGGTACATTCACCCCTGCTGCTCCTATCCGCTCGGCAACCTTTCAATCGAAGTCTGGCCGGAGTAAAGAAGTATAACGATAGCCCGCCTTTGGGCGGGCTATCGTTATGTTCCGCTCTATGCTTTTCATTGATGTATGATGAAAAAGAAGAGAATCACTTTTTGCGGGAACAGATCAGCTCAAATTTGCCAACATATTTCGCTAAAAGCGGTGAGAAAACTGCCATTAGTGAAAAGTAGACGGCCATTATAACAAATGGATTCCCGCTGCTTGTTATATTGCCGAGACCAACATATGACAGAATAAAAGGAATCGAAGCAAATATCAGAGGATGATACAGATAAACCGAATACCCGTAGTCCCGAAACGGGGACAGGATATCGTGACAAAAACGGATTTTACCAATCCACTTGATAAAACGCGATAAGAATGGCAGCAATAGATTCATTACGCATTGAGACAACAAGCCATAAAGCATGAAAACGAGATTGCACTCGTTCTTATTGGCCAGCATATAGTAGCCATATCGTTCTGTATTGAACAAAACGATAAGCGCTACAGCGGTCAAACACCCCAGTATTGCGCTTGCTTTCCGTTTGCTTCCAATCCAGCCGCGGTTAATACATACCATTCCCCAATAAACGAAGACCAGATAGAAAAGAGACTGATATTGAGGAATGTCGCAAGAGAACAGATCGTGTACGACAACCATGCCAATGCCGGCAATAAGAGGAAGAAATCCGACGAATGGAACTTTTTTATCCAGAGTCAACACGTAGAATTTTTTCAGAAGGGGAAATAGAATCATGATGTTCAAATAGACAGGGATGAACCATAACGCCCAATTTAGAAACCGAAGCCTGTCACAGCCGGAAATTGAATTCGCAAACGGATTTAGCCAGCTCAAAAGCAGGCCTGGAACCAAGCCGTTTTGATCGGTTATCAGAATCACACAGAGGATGGCGTAAATCCAATACGGGATTAAGATCCGGCTAAGCCGTGCGGCTAAAAAAGGCAAGTAGTTTTTTTGTGATAAAAAGTTGCTTGCCCCAGTAACCGCAAACAGCAAGGGCATTTCAATCAGCACAAAGGAACTAAGGATGTGCCCAATCCCTTTTGGCCAGAGATCGTTCCAGAAGATACTGTGCACCAGTAAAACGATTAGCGTTCCCAACGAACGAAGGACATCCAGATCAAAGTTCCTTTGTTTTACATCATTTATTGTAATCGTCATATAACCTCGCATATTAAGCAATCGAAAGAACTCCAACAAAAGCGATGAAAGAAGAGGGCATAAAAAAGACAGAAGACCAGACAAGCCTGGCAAGAGCAGATCAATCCTGAACATTTGGCCGCTGCGGATGCGCGCTGCGAATACGAGTATGTTTTTCAGGAAAATGGTGGACTCGCATCTGTTTTATATCGTTTCTCATCAACGAATTCCTCACTTCAAAGCGGGATAGTATGATACTGCGAACGCCAAAAGCGAACGCATGGCGGGAATATTCGCAACCAGCAGGAAGCAAGCCAGACATACGGAGATTATTTCAGGTAAATACCGGAGTTTAATTACATCGCCAACGTATTCCAGTAATTCAAACACCAGCACCTCAAAGGCCCAGCCGAAATACAGCGAATACAGAATAAGCCCGTTTTCCTTGGTACCCCACCCCAAAACAAACAAAGTGAAAAAAGAAAAAATGACCCACATCGCAGATAGCTTGCTTATTCTCTTTTTTCGGTTTACTGCGGCGCTTATGACTGTAAGCAATAGTATGGCAACCCCCACGAATGAAATTTCCGTCACTGGTTCCAGTTGCCAGGAAGGATACGTGATCGTTACCAAATCTATCCCGGCAGCGGGCCTGAGAAAACAATTCGCGATAAAGGAAATATATTGAAGAAGCTTATTGAAAAGCGGAATTGTTTCTCCTGAAAATCTATATAACTTGTATACTAGAGGCGTTAAGTTAAGCAGAACATCAAATCGACCAATGAGCGACATGAGCGCTGCAAATCCAATGCCTCCGTAAATCATATCTTTCGCCCAGGCTCGAATATTCTCGGTAACAGACTTCGTTGAAATCGTTGGCAACAAGACCAAACTTGCTATGAGTGTTCCACCTGCACCATAAAATACGATTTTGTCTGTTTTGCCATTCGCGCAGTATTGATAGCATGCTAATATGAGCCAGAAAAAGGCGAAGATATACTGCTCCATCATCACAATGGAGAGCATGAAAGTATAACAGCTGTAAGTCAGAAGCAGAAAACAGGCTCGCTTTACTTTCTTCAATCCCATCATTTCAGAAATCAGAAAATTGGAAAGAAAGAGAAGCGCGATCTGCACACTGTTCATTAAAATTGCTTTCACGGTAGCACTTGCAGAAATCAATCTGCTGATGAGATATGGAACCCCGGAAAATGGTGCGGAAAAAATTGCGAAAAGTGGCTGTCTTAGGTCGTTTTCCGCGTTCATCAGGAAGAGATATGCGTTATTTTCGACCAACTCACCAGAGTCGCTTGTGTATATAACATCATATTTACAGATGTCGTTATAGTACTCCGCTTTATAAAACGCGGTAGATTTTGAAAAAGCTAAGACCATAAATATGACCGAAAGAAATAACAAAATTGAGTAAAACACAATTTCAGTACGGTTCAGATTGGAAAACATCCTCGATTCTTTTAATATCGAAATCACTTTTTTCCATAAAAACAAAAAGATAAAATATAAAAATGGTGTTGCAATCAGCACAACCAAGAGACTGCATATCAACGCAATACTGATATCAAGGTGCACAATGCTTTGGAGCGCCTGGAGTTTTGAGGACAGCACCCAAGTTTCGTTGAACCCACTATTTCGATACAAACACGTACCAAAGGCTGATAAGACCGATACAATACGAAGAATAAACGGAGAATTCTTTTGCCAGGTCAGCAGCGAATCAATCTGTGATGAAAGAATCGTAGAAAACAGAAAAGCAACGAGAATACCAATATAATTCTCAACGCTTGGAGATAGTTCCAGCATAAGGAATGCCAAGGAAGATATGGGGAAAAACCAATTAGACAATACGTTATTCTTTATATTACGCCATTGCTTTACCTGGAATTGGTCATTGACTAGCGAAGAGAAACCTTCAACAACCCACAATGAAAAAGAAAACACTGCGTATGCGCCAACTAACGCCCCTAAAATAGCGAATATCCAGAGAAGTGCCTCTACCCGCAGACTAAAAATGGATGCGAGTGCCGCAGCTTTCCTTGAATATGTCCATGTAATAATAAATGTTTTTATACCAATATACTCAATGGCTAAAGAGATAAGCGCGGCACACAGGATACAGAATTTTCTGGAATGCTTTACTGCGCTTACAACACAATCGGAGGCAACGAGGAAAATAATGCAAAATGATAGTACAACCTTAACAACTGAGAATCGCGATGGCGCGACAACCAGACATAGCGCCGCGATTGTGGATACAAGAAGTATCAGGTTTGGTTTTATGTGTTTCCAAGAAAAAGCTTTTGCAACAAAGTCTTTCACGATACCGATCATTATCTCATTCTCAACTATCCTTGAATTTTGCTACAGGAATCCTAACTACAACAAAAAGCGTGCACCACGAAGGAATACACGCGAAAAATGCAGATCTCCGCTTGCTTCCATATATACTTTTTGCATCTGCCATGAGAAATCAACATTGAACATTGCATATTTTATTGATGTAAAATCTTCTTCCGTGCACGTATCTAAATATCTAGCTTGTATATCCTAGTGATGATATCATTCGCAGGGATTTCTTTCAATGAAAACTTTCTATCGCTTTTTGTGAGAAAGACGGAGACCGTCTTCTTATCTACTCAAAAAATGTGAAGAGGCCGTCCGTTTTCGGACAGCCCCTGCAATACAATATACCTCCGATCGTTCCCTGCGCCAGCATCGCGTCCGCCTCGGAACAACAAGCCGCCCGCGCATACGCGCGGGCGGTTCGCATTCGTTTAGATCGTTCCCTGTTGGAGCATCGCGTCCGCCACCTTGGCAAACCCCGCGATGTTCGCGCCGGCCACCAGGTTGTAGCCAAGCCCGTTTGCCTCCGCCGCCTTCGCCGAGCTGTCGTGGATGCTCTTCATG
>JAJFTI010000014.1 GCA_021373115.1 Eubacteriales bacterium
AAAAATGCAGCATAACAGCACGGTCCTTCAGGATCCGAGCGTCAGCTTGTCGCCGATGCCGGAGAACAGCGTGTTCGCCTTGCCGCCGAGAGCGGTGAGGCCGACGATGACGACCACCGCGACGAGCGCGATAATCAGGCCGTATTCGACCATGCCCTGGCCTTCTTCATTTCTCCAGAAGTTTTTCATTTTTCTTTCCTCCATATGTTTTTTTGGTTGGGCTATGCCCTGGTTCAGGACGCCGCGCGTCCCATGGGAGTCAAGTTCTTGTCGGATGTTTATAACGGATACGCCTTCCATATCCGCACGCTGAAATTGTTTCACCCCCCTTGCTTATAAAACCGATACAACAACGAGCGCCAAAGACAGAAACGGCCCCATTGGTATCATTGTTTTCCACTTTTCCGCCAGCGGAACACGCTGCAAGAAAAGAACATAGAGCAGTACGAGCGCACCCATGGCTGCGATGGCATACAGGCTTCCGTTGAACCCGAGCGCAAAACCGACCGCGGCGGCAAATTTCACGTCCCCAGCGCCGATTTTTCGGCCCAAGACAGCCGGAACGAAGAAGAGCGCGAAGCATAAGGCGAAACCGAGCAGCGAGGAAACGATGTCAAACTTCACCGCGCCAGTAAGCCCGAATACCGCGGCAAGTCCCAGCACCGCGAGCACCAGCTCATTGGGAATAACGCGGTAGATCGCGTCGATATAAAAAGTGCACGCGGCGGCGCATAACAGCAGAAGCAAGTAAACGCCGCGCGCTGAGATTCCGGCGCGCCAGCCGACGATTGCACCCGCCGCCGAAAGGCAGCCAAGCAAAACCCAAAAATGCCGTCTTGGCATCGCCGCGGTTATCCCGCGCTGCTTGAGCAAAAGCGCGCAGATCGGACGAACCGCAACGGCAGACGCCGCACCAAGCATTGCGCAGAGCGTCATTGTAAACCATGGCCGATCCATACTTGCGCCTCCTTTTGGAAATCCCATTGCGGTTAAAATCAAAAACGGTTCGGGTCTTCAAAAAACCCGAACCGCTCTTTGCACAAAAAGAAAACGAACAAAACCTGTGTGGCAGGTTCCGCTGTATCCATTGAGCGTTCTTCATTCGGCAACTGGCTGCCATAGGCGAAAGATCGCCGTTAGGCCCTGTAGCTTTGCGACGCCCGCTTTCACGGGGTGTGCTATTAACATGGGAAGAACCGCAACCGTATTCGATTGACAAAGTGCCACTGAAATCGCTTAAACAATACGCTTCCTATTGCAATATGCATTGTTATACATATCGCCATCGTTCGCCGTGCGCCGTACCGAAAAACAAAAGGCAACCGGCGGGGAAACGCTCATCCGGCACCCGGATGCATCTGCGGAACTCCGCCATCCGGCTTTTATCCTTGTAGAGCCTGTTTTCGCAGGCTGTACCGTCTGCGCGGAGTCGCCTTTACTTGTTACATAACCTATCACATTCCATTTCCGCTGTCAAGCATTTCATGTAATCCGAAGCATTCGCCTGGTTTTCTCGCCTTCCAATACAGCGTGTGAACGGGCAGGCGGACGTTTATAATTGCATGGAATTTCGAATCTGCTGAATAAAAACTTGCGCAATTTTCGGATCAAATTGCGATCCGGCATTTCTTTCTATCTCCTGGACCGCCGCCTCGTGCGACATTGCCGAGCGATACGGACGATCCTGCGTCATTGCATCATAGGCGTCCACCACAGCGATGATGCGCGATAGCAGGGGTATGTTTTCTCCGCTTAGTTTTTGCGGATAGCCGGTGCCGTCCCAGTGTTCCTGATGACACAGGATTCCTTCCGCAACAGGGATGAGCTCGGGTGACGACATGGCGATTCGATAACCGATCTCCGGGTGTCGTTTCATTTCGACCCATTCTTCTTCGGTCAGCTTGCCCGGTTTTGACAAGATGCGATCGCTGATGCCAACCTTGCCTATATCATGCAGCGTTGCCAGCAATTCCAATCGATCCTGATCCTTCTGTGGCAGATTCAGCCCATCCGCAATCAGCTTTGAGAGAGTCACGAGCCTTTCCGCATGTTCTTCCGTTTCATGGCTCTTTTCGAACATGGTCGCCTTAATCGACGATATAATTGCGCTGTGAGAACTTGTGTGCTCCAGCAGCTTCCGCTGATACATGTACTCTTCCGCTATTTTTATAATCTGCAGGATCTCCTCCTCCGGATTCTTCTTTGTTCCGAATCCAAGTGAGACGCCATGCTGGAAGTGATCGTTCTTGGAAAGTGAATCGAACGACTTAATCGCGGATTGAATTTGCGCCAGTATCTTGAGGGCGGAAGCGCTCTCCGTATTGGGCATAATGATCCCGAATTCATCGCCTCCGATTCTGGCAAGCGTATCATTTTCGCGGCAGCAGTCCTTAATAATTTGCGCGGACTCAGCGATGAGCCGATCACCTTCCGTATGGCCAAACGCATCGTTGATCAGTTTTACTCCGTTAATGTCGCCCATGATAATGGACAAGGGCAAATTCTGCTCCGTATCAGCACGTTTAATCTCCGCTTCAAAATAACGCCGATTGTACAATCCGGTCAGGAAGTCGTGATTGCTCAGGAAGATCAGTTCTTCCTCGGCGCTCTTTCGATCCGTTATATCCGTAGAGAAGCCAAGATACCGCCCGCCGGATAATTTCGTCGCGGTCACGGTCCACCAGCGCTGCGCCCCATCGGCGCGGATAAACTGCAGTTCGGTGTTCAGGCTTCCGGTTTCTTTGAGAACGGAGAAACTCTGCGCGGCCGATTCCACCGACTCGTTCGCGGTAATCTCCAGAATCGACATATGCAGTAACTGCGCGCGGCTATAACCGCTTATCCTGCTCGCCGCCGGATTCACATCGATGTACTCCCCGTTTTCGTTTACAACAAATATGCCGAACGGAGCGCTGTTGATGTATGTGCTATACTTTTCTTCGCTTTCCCGGAGCGCATGCTCGGCGAATATCCGCTCCGTTACATCTACCGCAATATAACCAAACAGCCGCTCTTCCCGGCTTGGCACAGGAATCGAAAACAGGCGGCTGTCGTAGTATTTTTTCTCCTTTGCATCCTCAAATGTATCCAGGTCGCAAAGGATCATGCTGTCGTCCTGCCGCTGTAACATGCGGCTGATTTTCTGCAGAATAATCGGAGGAACGCGGCGGATGCTCCCCCCGTCGCCGTTTAAGCTGCTCCTCGCAAGCATGTGCTCTGCGGAGGAAGATGCGTCAATCAGGTTGCCCTTTTCGTCGATAATCATAATGGGAGTCGGGCTGTTTTCCAGCAGCCCCTTGAGCCGGGACATGATCCAGTTTGCTTCTCTCTCCGCTCGTAACCGGTTGGTAACATCCGAAAAAGTGCACGCAAACTGCTTCGGAGCCGGCGAATATGCGCTGACTACAAAGTACTTATCGGTCTCGCTGCTGTAATTTTCGAATTGAATCGGCTCACCCGTTAATGCAACCCGCCCGTATGTTTCAATCCAATACGCTTCCGTTTTGGGAAGAATTTCAAGCACCGTTTTTCCAATGATGTTCGGCGCCACTAAGCCCGTCATCTTTTCAAATGCGGAATTGACGGCCAAAAAACGATAGTTGATTGGTTTTCCGTTCTTGTCACAAATGATTTCGTGCAGCGCGAATGCGTCAACCATTTCTTGAAACAGCAGGTAGTAATCCCGGTTCGCCCTGTGTTCCGCGCTGATATCCTGAAACGTCGTATACACTTGGTACGGCACCGTCTCGCCGGAATGAAACAGCGGAATGGCAATAATACTGATCCACACATAGTCCGATATCTTTGGATTAAACACTCCAAAAACGACAGGTCCGCAGAGCTTGCCCGTCTTTAAGGCAATCATCGACGGATGATCGTTTTCCGTTGCGATTGTGCCGTCTTCCTTGTTGATTTTCCAGATCGGAGATCCGGACGTATGACCCTTCAGCTCCTCAAAGGTGCGACCCAGGATCCGCTCCGCAGCAGGATTCATGGATATGATTTTTCCTTCGTTTGTCTGGTAGACAACGCCGAGTGCCATCGTTTCAAACAAGCGGCGGTATTTTTCCTCGCTGATTCGAAGATCATATTCCATTTTTTTCTCGGAAGAAATATCTTTCAAAATACAGTGCGTCTGTAAAAATCCGCCATTTTCGCCATAACTAATTCGGCCGTCAAAGGCGATAAAGACCGGATCGCCGTTCTTGTGGATCATCTCAAATTCGCTGTGAATCCGCCCCTGTTTCTGAAAGATTAAAAAACGCTCTCGAAATATGTCCCGATATTCCGGGGCAAGGAAATCGCCAAACCATTTCCCAATGACCTCTTCCCGGGAATACCCAAGCAAATCCAGCCATTGTTGATTCACTTCCAGAAAATTCCCGTTGATGTCCAGAGATTGATATCCAAGAGGCGCTTTTTCAAACAGGGATTGAAACCGCTCTTTTGACTGCGCAAGCTGATCCTGTACGCCCTTATACTCCTGCTGGCGGATGAGCAGCACGCTTAAGAGGACTGATCCGGCAGGGTATATGGTCAGAACCGGAAGCGCAATGGTTCGTATGACTGTAACGTTGTACGGATACGGCAGCAGAAGCGTGCAGATCAGCATTGCCGCATGAACGCTAACACCCATCAAAAACGCGCTGAAGTAGCGCCATTTCTGTGTTTTTGGATAAACCCAGTACCGCCAGGCAAGTCCAATGGCCGCGCTCGACAGGATGACCGCGATTCCGGTAGAAGTACCGATGCCCCCAATGCTGATTCGGACCAATATCGCCGCAATCCCGGTCATGATCGTAGGAATCCATCCGAATACAAGCCCCGTCACGCTGATCAATATGGATCTTGTATCGTATACCAAACCCGGTTCCAGCGTAAACGGCAATTTCATAATTACAACGCATATACCCGAAAGAACGGCGCCATTGATCCAAGGCACCCATCTCTGGTGTTTGGATGGCAGTAAATTCGTTGCTTCATAGGCAACCGACATAATGAGCAGGAGTGCTATGTTGTTGATCAACGTTAGAATTTCGGCTCTTCCAATCGTCATATCACCTGCACTCCCTTCCCCCGGTTCATCAACCTGATTTTAGAATAGCGACTCCAAAAGTCCATATCGAGATTGCTCCGATGATGCATCAAACAGCAGCATTTATACGGATAGTGCGTTAAATACGCTCCCTGTACCTTCAGAAACGGTATGGCGTTTCGCCGGTTTCGCAAAACTTGCCTTCTTTTGAATGATCCCAGTCATTTTTGAATCGCTATATATACCATATGTCATTATCCTTTTCCTTTCAGGATTCCATCAACACACAGTATTTTTGCATTTGATTGCTTTGAGAAACATAGTTCAAGATATGAATTCTTCGTTTTTACGGCGACAAGCATACTTCTATTCTTCGTTTCTATCATATAATAGATCCCGCGATATCGCAAGTAAGCAGATTTCTGCAAGCTCTGCATTATCAGCGGCGGCGTAAGGACTTTTTACAAAGTTTATCGTACCATGGAAACAATTTCGAATGCGACAGGTGCCGGACATCTGCAGTCGTAAACGTTCAGCCACCTGCGTGAACCGCCATTGAGAAAAGCGCTTCTTACGCTTTCGCAGAACCTATATATGTGCGAAGAGCCCCCACTGTTCACATGCGTTGAAGCCGCCCGCAGTGCTCGTCTGTATCTCGGCGAAATCCGAAATAGTGTTCCACACATTATCCTTCGGAGGAGACGAAAAGAATCCACCCCGAAGGGTGGATTCATGGATTCGGAAGCGATTTACTTCTTTTCGTTGATCTTTGCCTGCGCGGCGGCCAGTCTCGCGATCGGTACGCGGAACGGTGAGCAGGAGACGTAGTTCAGCCCGACGTTGTGGCAGAACTCGATGCTCGACGGATCTCCGCCGTGCTCGCCGCAAATACCCAGCTTGATGTTGGGGCGGACGCTCTTGCCCAGTTCGACTGCCATCTTCACGAGCTTGCCGACGCCCTCCTGATCCAGGCGGGCGAACGGGTCGGACTCGAAGATCTTTTTCTTGTAATAGTCGTCCAGGAATTTGCCCGCGTCGTCGCGGCTGAAGCCGAACGTCATCTGGCTGAGATCGTTCGTGCCGAAGCTGAAGAACTGCGCATGCTCGGCAATCTTGTCCGCGGTCAGAGCGGCGCGCGGTACTTCAATCATCGTGCCAACGAGATACGGAATCTCTACGCCGCGTTCCGCCATAACGGCCTTGGCGGTTTCGTCCACCGTGTTCTTGACGTATTCCAATTCCTTGACTTCGCCAACGAGCGGAATCATAATTTCGGGAACGACTTCAATGCCGGTTTCCTTGCGCACTTCGATGGCCGCTTCAATGACCGCGCGGGTCTGCATTTCCGCGATCTCCGGGTAGGTGACCGCAAGGCGGCAGCCGCGGTGACCCAGCATGGGGTTGAACTCGTGCAGGCTTTCTACCGTATGGAGCAGGTCTTCATAGGTGAGCTTCATCTCCTTGGCAAGCGCGCGGATATCCGCCTCTTCTGTCGGGAGGAACTCATGCAGCGGCGGGTCCAGGAAGCGGATGGTGACCGGGCGGCCGCCCATCGCCTTGTAAATGCCCTTGAAGTCGCTGCGCTGCATCGGCAGGAGCTTGGCCAGCGCACGGCGGCGGGATTCCTCGTCCTTGCTGACGATCATCTCGCGCATAGCGGGAATGCGGCTCTCGTCGAAGAACATATGCTCGGTACGGCACAGGCCAATGCCCTCCGCACCAAACTTAACGGCGACTTCCGCGTCATGCGGCGTGTCTGCGTTCGTGCGAACCTTCAGGGTGCGAATCTCATCCGCCCACTGCATAATGGTCGCAAAGTTTCCGGAAACCTGCGCGTCGATGGTCGGCAGCGCTTCGCCGTAAACGTTGCCCGTGGAACCGTCGAGCGAGAGCCATTCGCCTTCCTTAAACGTTTTGCCCTTGGCAATGGTCAGCGTCTTGTTCTTTTCGGAAATCGTCGCTTCCGAGCAGCCCGCAACGCAGCAGGTGCCCATGCCGCGGGCAACGACCGCCGCGTGGGAGGTCATGCCGCCGCGCGCAGTGAGAATGCCCTTGGAGGCATACATGCCTTCGATATCCTCCGGCGAGGTCTCCTGGCGAACGAGAATGATGTCCTCGCCGCGCTTGGCCGCTTCCATTGCATCCGCGGCGGTGAAGTAAATCCGTCCGCAGGCAGCGCCCGGAGAGGCGGGCAGGCCGCTCGCAATCGGCTTGGCGTTTTTCAGCGCCTTTGGTTCAAAGGTGGGGTGCAGCAGCGCATCCAGCGAACGCGGATCGATCTTGGCAATGGCTTCGCTCTTGGAGAGCATGCCTTCGCTGACAAGATCCACCGCAATCTGCAGGGCGGCGGCGGCGGTGCGCTTGCCGTTTCTGGTCTGCAGCATGAAGAGCCTTCCGCGCTCAATGGTGAACTCCATATCCTGCATGTCGCGATAATGGCGCTCCAGCTTATCCGCGGTTTCGGCAAACTGCTTGTAAACCTCGGGCTGCGTGTTCTTCAGTTCGTCAATGGGGCTCGGCGTGCGGATGCCGGCTACGACATCCTCGCCCTGCGCGTTCATCAGGAACTCGCCATAGAGCTTCTTTTCGCCGGTGCTGGGGTTGCGCGTAAACGCAACGCCGGTGCCGCAGTCGTTGCCCATGTTGCCAAAAACCATGCTCTGGACGTTAACGGCGGTGCCCCAGTCGGAGGGAATATCGTTCTTTCTTCTATACACGATGGCGCGCGGATTATCCCAGCTGCGAAAGACGGCTTTAATGGCCTCCATGAGTTGTACGCGGGGGTTCTGCGGGAATTCGACGCCCTTTTCCTTCATATAGAGCGCTTTATAACGCTTGACGATCTCTTTCAGATTTTCGGCGTTCAGATCGGTATCCATCTTGCAGTTGTTCTTCTGTTTGATTTCGTCGAAGATTTCGTCGAACTTCGCTTTTTCGACTTCCATGACCACATCCGAAAACATCTGGATAAAGCGGCGATAGCTGTCGAATGCAAAACGCTCGTTGTTCGTTAGCTTCGCAAGGCCGACCACGGTTTCATCGTTGAGTCCGAGGTTCAGAATGGTATCCATCATGCCCGGCATAGAAGCGCGCGCGCCGGAACGAACGGAGACCAGGAACGGATTGGACGTATCGCCAAACTTCTTTCCGGCGTTTTTTTCGGTGATGGCAAGCGCCGCTTCGATCTGGTCGATAATCTCCTGTGCAATCGTCTTTTTGTCCTGATAGTAGCGGGTGCAGGCCTCGGTGGATACGGTAAAACCGAAGGGAACCGGCAAGCCGAGATTCGTCATCTCCGCGAGATTCGCTCCTTTGCCGCCGAGCAGCGCGCGCATGTCGGCGCTGCCTTCACTGAACAGATAAACATATTTATAAGACAAAACTGATTCCTCCTTCTCTGATCTAACAAATCAATATTATACGCACGCGCCTGCAGATGTGCAAGAAAAATCGCAGATCGAGATTTCAGCACAAAGGTGCACGAAATACACTACTTCATAAAAAATATCGTTTGCGCAATAAAAATCCTTTTATTTCGAGCTTTTTCCGGTTTTCTCCCGCTCGCGCCCGATTCGACTTACGCAGGAATTCCTGCAAGGAAACGATCGTTCAGCGGATTTCGGAGGACGGCAGATCGCCTTCGTCGAGCATAAGAATCAAATACGAAGGCACGTCGTTCTGGACATCGAGCTTCACGCCGTAAAGGCGCGTGTAGTGCGCGTTTTTACCGACAAATCCCTTGGATTCATAGAGATAATCCACCATGCGGTTCTCGGCGATGGCGGCGCGCACCTCTTCACGGAAGCGCTGCAGGTTTTCACCGCGGAAAAACGCGGATGCATCCCGCGAAAACAGGCGCATCTGTTCATAGGTAAAGCCGGTGATCGCCAGCGCGCCGTCGTTAAAAAACGTAATCTCGAGCCGCTCGCCAACGCGCATGATAAAGATGCCGATCTGAGATGCGCAAGCCAGTTCCTGCAGATGTTCCGTTGCTTCATGCAGTTCCGTGATATCCGTAATCACCGCGGCAATCACGGACGTGTTTTCGCGCACGCTCGGCATGCGTACCGCGTTCATGTGCCGCCAGCCGTATCCACCGCCAGCCAAAACGTTCCGATAAGAAATCTGGAACGGTTCGCCGTCCGCTGCGCAGGCGCGAACCGCATCGTTGACCAAAGCGAAGTCATGCGGATGAATTACCGATTCGGGGAATGTTCCATTTCTGATCGCTTCCCCCATTACGCCCTTGAGCATGAAATATCCGTCGCTGATATACAGCGGCTCTATCGTTTCGCCAATCTCCAGCAGAATCACGCCGCCGTCGAGGTGCCTCATGAGCGATTCCATCTGCAGCGCATACCCGGTGGACGTTGGCTGGCTTGTTTTATTCTCTTCCGCCCTGTTTGAATTTCGAATGCTGTATCGATTCTTCCCGGCGTTTTTCGCCTCATAGAGCGCCCGGTCCGCCTCCGCATACAAAGAATCAAAGTCCGCCTGATCGCGGCGCGCAATCGCAACGCCGACGCTTGCGGAAAGCATAAGAGACACACGATCTTCTACTGAATAGTTCACATGCAGCGCGCTGCAGAGAGCGGAAGCCTTGTTTTCCGCAAAATCCTCGGCCGGAACCTCGGAAAGAAATACGAAAAACTCGTCTCCGCCGATGCGCGCAATGATATCCGAAGCACGAAATACGCCTTTTATTGCCCGGCTCATCTGCAAAAGCGCCTGATCGCCGTGCTGATGCCCCAATGTATCGTTTACCTGCTTGAAATTGTCCGCATCAATCATAAATAATGCAACGCGTTCCCCGCCGCCAAAACGCAGCGCCTCCTCAATCGCGTTTCGAGCGGCGGTTCGGTTCAGCAGCCCGCTGAGCTCGTCCAGCAGCGCAAGGTTGCTCAGCCGTTCCATCTCCTGGCTGCTGTCCGCAAGGGCTTTGAACAAAAAGAACGCTTTGATCTCTCCCGTTTTAGGAAAGGATGCCATCTGTGCCGTCACCAGGCACAGCCGCACCGTGCCGTCCTCCTGCAGCAGGCGAATCTCCGTCTCGTCTTTCTGTATGCCTTGCCCGGCAAGTTCCAGCAGCCGATTCCGTGAAAAAAAGGTGTGGAACCGCTCCTGATCGTTCGGGTCAACCGCTTGCTGTTCAAACCGTTTCAGCAGCTGCTCCGGGTTGCGCTCATCTTGTGCCGTCTGCGAATACTCCAAAAACTCACCCTCGATCCGCTCGCAGACCCCCGTGGAGAGATTGATCTCCATCATTGCGGTCCACTTGCCAATCGAAGCCAGAACAAGATTCTGCCAATGTTTAAACTCCGCCATCCGCTCATGTAAATATGTAATATCGCGGATGGTGACGATCGCCTGCATACGGGCGCCGCCGCCATCTCCGATTGCCGAATACTCAAAGGAATACCAGCGGGATACGCCGTCCGCGCTCTTCATGCAAATCTCCGCCTGTCCGTTCGGTCTGCCCTGACGCATCGACGTCCAAATGGATTGAAATTCCGTCAGGCTTTCCTCCGCAACCAGCTTCGCGAGCATGTCAACAGAACCCATCCCGGCGGTGTCCGACGGGAAATGCAGATGTTCAATCGTACCCTGGCAAGAGAGCAGCGCGCCGCTCTCAATTTCAAACCGCGTTACCAGAATCCCGCCCTGCTGCGCGGAAATACGGTATTCTTCCTCGGTGCTGATCAGCCGTTCTCTCTCTCTGCGGGATTTTCGTAACGCATTTTGGTTCAGTGTAACGAAAATAAGCGACAAGAGAAGCGCGCAGCCCATCGCCGCGCTGATCAGCACAATCCCTTCAACCTTCAGGCTGTTCAGCGCAGACCCCAGCGCTTTCACGGGAACCGCGAGGCATACGCTCCAATTATTGATTCCAGACGGCGTGCAGGCAATATACCACTTTTCGTCATTTTGCAGAAAAGCGGCCGTCCCTTCCGTACCGCTCCTGATGCTCATCGCCAGGCCGCCGGAAGAATCCGATTTCGTATTGGAATCGTTCTCGAGCAGCAAAAACAGTTCTTCTCCCATTTCTTCAAAGAGAGTTTCATCGCCGCCAACCACCACGCGACCGTCCTGATCGCAGACAAATGCAAGGTACCCTTCGGATTCGTTTTGATTCAGCGCATCCGAAACAACGGCCTCCTCCAGCTCTCCGGTCAGCACGCCGATTGTCTGTTCCCCCTGCCGAACGGGAACGGACAGCAGGATGCCGCCGTCTCCGTCCGCCTGCTGTTCCCCGTTCTGCCAAATTGAACGCTCACCTGCGAGCGCGTTTGTAAAATACTGCCGATCGGCAATCGAGATTTCCTCGCCGGTATCCGTTACTAAAAGACCCAATGTGTTCGCCAGAGAAAGCGCTTTAAAATCGTACGACACGGCCATTTTTTGTAACCGCTGCATCGTATCCGCCTTGGACATCATTTCCGGTGAATCCAGAAAATCCGCAATCACGCACAGCTGATCGAACGCGTCATCCAGTTTTAGAGTGAATATATCTTTCTTTTCCCGCGCGGTATCGCTCAGTTCGTCGAAAACCATCGCGTTTGCGCGCGCACTTACATTGAGCGAATATAGCACCAGAAGAAGCAAAAAAACGGCGAGCAGGCAGAGCGGGATTAGCATTGTCTTTACAAAGCGCGCGCTCAGTTTCATGCCGTTGTTCCTCCGTTCGCTTAGCTTGCGGGGTTTTTCGGATTCCGTTCGAATTTTCTACGCTTTACTACAGATATGTCTATATAACTATTATATCGGCTCCTTGGTGAACAATCAACTCACTCGGCCAGTAAAAATCAAACGGAGCCGTATTGGTACGGCTCCGCGTTTCATTTCTTTCTTTTCGTTACAGCAGGGCGAACAGAATTGAGGCGAGCGTTCCGATTACCATCATAATCGCAACGATCAGGCTGAAAATCCGAAGACCTTTACTCATGGCCGCTCACCCCGTCAGTTCTTGCCAATGGACGCGTAATTATCCGGATATTTCGTTACCAGCGTGGTATCCGCGACCCATTTCGCAATGATATCCGAATAATACTGCGCCTGATACTGTGCCTGTTCGTAGGTGTCCAGCGCTTCCTTCACGTCCGCATACGCGATCTCGCGGGACGGTTCGGTGGAAACGCGCTTAATGATATGCCAGCCGTACTCGGACTGAACGGGATCGGAAACGTCTCCGTTGTTCTTCAGCGCAAGCGCCGCGTCAAGGAACTCGGTAACAAAGCCTGCGCCCGTGCCAACGAGATAACCTGCGGCGTTCGCTTCGCCCTGCATGCCGGGATCCGTATTGTATTCTTTCAGCAGCGCTTCGAAGTCTTCGCCGGCGTCCAGTTTCTGTTTTACAACCAGCGCGGTCGCTTCGTCCGCAACCAGTATCTGGCGAACGCGGAAGAATCCGTCCGGCACAAACAGCGGCATCACGGAATAGCCATAGGAAGAATAGGATTCATAGGTGAAATACTCCGAAGGATCGGAGGTAAACAGTTCCTTTTGCGCGGCGAGTTCTTCCGTATACTTTGCCGCAAGTTCGTCCTCCGTCAGCGCCACGCCTTCCAGCAGAACATCCTTGTGCTTGGAGATCAGCGTTTCGTTCACCGCATCCTCCAGCATGGTCGCCTTGAGCTTGGAAACGGTGGTTTTGTTGGAAACCAGCGCTTTGGTCATCAGCGTCTTGGCATACGCCTCCGGATTGCTGGCGCCCGCCTGGGTTGCCTGATCCACAAACGACTGAACGGTATCGTCGTAATTCTTCTTGCCGGTTTCCGCCGCCGCATCCTGCTCTTCCTGCGTCAGCGTAATTCCGGCCAGCTTCGCCTGATATACCTTCATGTTGGTGGCAATCAGGCTGTCGAGCATATAGTCGCGATAGGCAGCGGCACCCTCTTCGGTGCTCGTATCATAACCGTAATAGGAAGCATAGCTAAGCCCGTTCGTGTAGGACGCTTTGAGCTGCTGCACCGTGATCTCGCGATCCCCAACCGTAGCGGCAAGGACGGTCTTTCCCTGGCACCCGCCAAGCAGCGCGGACAGCGCCAGCGCGAGAACCAGTAAAACCGTGATTATCGTCTTGTGTTTCATGAACATTTGTCTCCCTATTCTACATATAATATATGGTAATTTCTGTCTGTCCCAAAGGATTTCAGAATCAACCCGCAATCGGTGAAACGAGTGCATTATACTCTCGCTCACGTATCTTGTCAATCAACCCGCGGGCCGGAGCGGTACGCGCCTAATTTTCACAGAATCCGAAGGTATGCCGCCATGCCTCCGGTTCTGCCCCGGTCCCTCCGGTGCGAATACAGGCGATGTGTTTCCGCCGTACAGACGCCAGAAAGCGAAATATGTTCCGGCAGTACGCCGGCATCCAGGAATTGTTTTGCAGCAACCATCCAGAGATCGACATGCGGTTTCTGATCCGGCCTCTCCAGAACGCAGGGAATATCCGGAAACGCCGCAGCGAATTCCCCGGCAACGTTCGATCCGACCTCGAAGCAGTCCGGGCAGATGGAAGGTCCGATCCCGATTACTAGATCTTTCGGATTCGAACCGTAATGGTTCGAAAGTCCCTTAACAACGACCGCGCCGATCCTTCCCAGCGCACCGCGCCATCCCGCGTGCGCAAGCCCGATGCATCGTTTCACCGGGTCGATACAGTAAAACGCCATACAGTCCGCGTGCCCCGTAATCAGCGTAATGGACGGATCGTTGGTGATCAGCCCGTCGCAGCTCGGCAGCGGATCGCGCAGATACCCCTTTCCGGCATCCCGCCCGTCCACGCAGAGTACGGTTGTTTCATGCGCATAGCTGTCCATCACCATGCGATCAAACGGAATTTGCGCGGCTCGGCAGAACCGCCGATAATTCTCCACCACGTTGTCGCGGCTTTCCGGCCGCGTAAAGCTCAGGTTGAGCGAAGTAAAAAAGCCTTCGCTGACGCCGCCGCTTCGCGCGGAAAACCCGTGGTCAAATCCCGCAAGACGTTCCAAAGCAGGCATCGTATAGATTCCCACCCCGTTGACAAAGCGAAATTTTGAACCGCGGGAGATCACAGGCACGACTTGCTTTCTGTCGTTGCGTTTCGTTTCTTGCATGCTTTGAATCAAAAAACCTTCACTCCTGCTTCTCGTCCAGCAGATGCTGCAATTCCTTCATAAACGTCTGCGTGTCCTTAAACTCGCGGTAAACCGAAGCGAAGCGAACATAGGCGACCTCGTCCACATCCTTGAGTTTTTTCATGACGATCTCGCCGATATCCCGCGTGGTCACCTCGGAGGCAAGCGTGTTGAAGACCTCTCTGGCTACGTCTTCCACAAGTTTGTCCTGAATATCCGCCGCAACCGGCCGCTTTTCACAGGCTTTGCGAACGCCGATTCGAATCTTCTCGGAATCAAACGGTTCCCGCCTTCCGTCGCGTTTGACCACCATGATCGGAATCTCTTCGATCTTCTCATAGGTAGTGAAGCGTTTCCCGCAATTCATGCACTCTCGCCTGCGGCGAATGGCGCTGCCGTCCTCCGTTGGACGCGAATCGATCACCTTGCTCTCGATGCTGGCGCAATATCTGCATTTCATAATGGTATGCTCCTTATGGTATGCTCCTTATGGTATGCTCCTTGTGGTATGCTCCTTATATGGTGCAGGATTACTTATTATACTACCAGATCTATGGTGTTTATGCCAGATATGATTTCGATCTGCACGTGTTCCCCAGGCTTTTGGGGAACGGATAAAAAAACGCGCGCAAAGCACTGTGTAAACGAAAAAACGAACCGCGGAACGGTTCGTTTTCTTGCTTTCGTGCGCCAAGCGATTAATACTTGCGCTTTCTGGCCGCTTCGGCCTTCTTCTTGCGCTTCACGCTGGGCTTTTCATAGTGCTCGCGACGACGGACCTCTGCCAGGACGCCGCTGCGTGCGCACTTGCGTTTAAATCGTTTCAGAGCGCTCTCCAGGGACTCGTTTTCACCTACGCGAATTTCCATGCTTCTCCCCTCCCCTCCTAAACGACTCTTCCTTAAAGTATGAACTTCCAGAAGACGCTAGAAGACATTATACGTGAGGCATATCTTGAAGTCAACAGTTTTTCGTTTCTATATAATTCGTTTTCATCCGGTAAAAAACAATATAATATATGACTTTTGGCATTGCGGATTCCGTTGTTTCTCCCATTCAGCTATGGTATACTAACGTTAGATTCTGCGTTTTATGCAAAACGCAAGATTATCGAGGAGGAAGATACATGAAAAAATTCTTCGCGGTTCTTTTGATGCTGGCTCTGATTTTATCATTCGCCGCCTGTGCACCAAAAACCTACGAAATCGCAATGGTCACCGACGTCGGAAACATTGACGACCAGTCCTTTAACCAGGGCACCTGGGAAGGCGTCAAAGCGTTTGCGGAAGCAAACGGCAAGACCTACAACTATTACCGTCCTTCGGAAGACTCCGATGAAGCCCGTCTCGAAGCAATGAAAACCGCTGTGAAAAAAGGCGCAAAAGTGATCGTCTGCCCCGGTTACATGTTCGGGCCGTCCATCACCGAAGCGCAGGCACTGTATCCGGAAGTCATGTTCTTCGGCATCGACCTCACCACCAAGGATATGACCCCGACCACAAACACCACCATCTGCTCTTATCAGGAAGAGATCGCTGGTTTCTGCGCCGGTTATGCGGCTGTGAAAGACGGCAACACGAAGCTCGGCTTCTGCGGCGGCATGGCGGTTCCGGCCGTCGTCCGTTACGGCTACGGCTTTGTGCAGGGCGCCAACGCGGCAGCTGCCGAAATGGGCAACACTGCGGATGTCTCAATCAAATACTGGTATGCCGGAACGTTCTCGCCGAGCGATGAAATCAAAATCAAGATGGACGGCTGGTATTCCGACGGCACGCAGGTCGTGTTTGCCTGCGGCGGCGGTGTGTATATTTCCGTCGTTGCGGCAGCCGACGAAGCGAACCCCAAGGGTTGGGTCATTGGCGTGGACTCCGACCAGTCCCACATTTCCGAGCGCTTCCTGACCTCCGCGTACAAGGAACTGCCGAACACCACGGCCGGTTATCTGCAGAAGCTCTACGATAACGGCGGCACCTGGTCCGCGGATCTCGCCGGTCAGCAGATTGTTCTCGGCGCATCCACCAAGTCGGTTGGTATCCCGACGACGGAAACCTCCTGGAAATTCACCACGTTTACCGTTGCGGAATACGATGCTCTGTATGCCAAGATTCTGGATGGCTCGCTCGTCATCGACGGCAGCTTTGATCCGGAAGTCACCCCCACGGTCGATATCGCAGTCGACTACATGAGCTAAATAACCATACACCCAAAAGGGGCCGGGTTCATGCCTGGCCCCTTTTCTTCAAATACTGATCTTTGGTATAATAGGCTAAGTCTGATGGGAAGGGATTTGATTCAATGGGTGAATACGTCATCGAAATGCTGAATATCACAAAGGATTTCCCTGGCATCCGTGCAAACGACGATATCACGCTTCGCCTCAGGCGCGGGGAGATCCACGCCCTGCTCGGCGAAAACGGCGCGGGAAAGTCCACGCTGATGAGCGTACTGTTCGGCCTGTACCAGCCGGAGGGCGGCGTCATTAAAAAGGACGGCGACGTCGTCCATATCAAGGACCCCAACGATGCGAATGCTCTGCATATCGGCATGGTGCATCAGCACTTTAAACTCGTGGAAATATTCACCGTACTGGAAAACATCATCCTTGGCGTGGAGCCGAACAAGATGGGGTTTCTTCAGAAGAAGGAAGCCCATAGAAGGGTTGTCGAACTCAGCGAACGCTACGGTCTCAAAATCGATCCGGACGCTTTGATTGAGGACATCTCCGTCGGTATGCAGCAGCGCGTCGAAATACTGAAAATGCTTTACCGCGACAATGAGATTCTCATCTTCGACGAACCGACCGCGGTTTTAACCCCGCAGGAAATCGACGAGCTGATGGGGATCATGCGCTCGTTTGCAGCGGAGGGGAAATCCATCCTTTTTATTACACATAAACTAAACGAGATTATGGCCGTTGCCGACCGGTGTACCGTCCTTCGCAAGGGAAAGTGCGTCGGCACCGTGGACGTGAAGGATACGGATAAAGTCAAGCTCAGCCGTATGATGGTCGGGCGCGATGTGGATTTCATCGTCGAAAAAGACGACGCAAAACCCGGAAAAACGGTGCTGGAAATCAAAAATTTGACCGTGCCCAGCAAGGCGCATAAGAACAACGCCGTAAAGAATGTTTCGTTCAACGTCCGCGCCGGCGAAATCGTCTGCCTGGCCGGAATCGAAGGAAACGGACAAACGGAGTTCGTCTACGCGCTCACAGGACTGGAAAAACCGTCCGCCGGCCGCATCACGCTCAAGGGCGAACCCATCGTACAGATCGGTCACAAGCGTGGTCTGCAGTCTTCCGCATCGCTTGACAAGACGAAGCCGATCCTCATGCCCATCCGCCACCGCAGCAAACTTGGCATGAGCCATATTCCGGAGGACCGCCAGAAGTATGGCCTTGTGCTGGACTACAGCCTTGAGGAGAACCTTGTTTTACAGCGTTACTGGGAACCCGAGTTTCAAAACAAAGGATTTATTCGCAAGGATCAGGTGCGCGAATATGCCGATCGTCTGATCCGGCAATACGATATCCGCAGCGGTCAGGGCCCCGTTACCCCGGCGCGCAGCATGTCCGGCGGCAACCAGCAAAAAGCGATCGTCGCGCGGGAAATCGATAAGAATCCGGAGTTGCTCGTTGCCGTTCAGCCGACGCGCGGACTCGACGTAGGCGCGATCGAATACATCCATCACCAGCTGATCGCCGCACGCGACAATGGAAAGGCGGTTCTCCTCGTCAGCCTCGAACTGGATGAGGTCATTAACGTTTCCGACCGCATCCTCGTGATGTACGAAGGCGAAATCGTCGGCGCGTTCGACCCGAAGGATATTACCGTTCAGGAACTGGGTCTCTATATGGCGGGCGCGAAACGGCAATCCAACGAAAGCGAGGCGTACAGCGCATGAAATTGAAACAACTCTTTCCGAGAAGCAGATTTCAAGGCGCGGGCTTCCAGAGCTTTCTGGCCAGCGCGGTTTCCATCGGCTTCGGGCTGGTATTCGGCATGATCCTGCTCGTCTGCTTCAATATCTCTTATTCCGGTCAGGGCTTCATCTCTCTGATTTCGGCCGGGTTCAGTTCGAGCGATAAATTCGCAAAGGTTCTTTATCAAGCCGCTCCACTGATCATGACGGGGCTTTCCGTCGGGTTTGCGTTTCAAACCGGCCTGTTTAACATTGGCGCAACCGGACAATACACTGTGGGTTCCGCTTTTGCGTTAATTGGCGCGATCGAGCTTCAGCTTCCCTGGTATGTCTGCCTGCTTCTGGCAATGGTCGGCGGGGCGATCTGGGGCGTCTTTCCGGGACTTTTCAAGGCGCTGTTCAACGTCCACGAAGTCATCACCTCCATCATGTTCAACTGGATTGGAGTGTTCTCCGTAAACTTCGTGATCGTCAACCTCAGCCAGATGCTGGCAAAGGACTGGGGGTTGGCTCAGATGGATCGCACCGCGCCGCTGGACGCCGCCAACCCTTCGGCTATTTTGCCGAAACTCGGGCTGGACAAGCTGCTTGGGTCCAATTACATGAACATCGGCATTTTTATCGCCATTCTCTTTGCGATATTGATGTATATCATTCTGAGCAAAACAACCTTCGGCTATGAACTAAAGGCCTGCGGGTTCAACCGGAACGCAAGCGAATATGCGGGTGTCAACTCCAAGCGCAGCATCGTGTTTTCGATGGTGATCGCGGGCGCGCTCTCCGGTCTCGGCGGCGGGCTTTACTACCTCGCCGGTACGGGACAATACTCCCTGCTCAAAGCCCTTGCGTCGATGGGCTTTAACGGAATTCCCGTCGCCCTGCTCGCCTCGTCCAACCCGCTCGGCACCATCTTCTCCGCGCTGTTCATCTCCTATATCCAGGTCGGCGGCGACTCGATGCAGCCGGAGTTCGTACGGGAGATTATCGATATCATCATATCGGTCATCATCTACCTCTCGGCGTTTTCTTTACTCATGCGTTCCGTCATTGCTAAATGGATTTCTCCGCAAAAAGCAGTTGCGGAGGTCGAGCAGGCACTTCCCGACGAAACTGCCGCTGAAAATTCTACCGAAAGCGAGGCAACCACGCTATGAGAATCGTTTCCGATATCCTGAGCGCAACAATCCTGTTTGCGGTTCCGCTGCTGCTGGTTGCTCTGGGCGGTATGTTCAGCGAGCGAAGCGGCATCATCAACATCGCCCTGGAAGGCATCATGATCGTCGGCGCGCTCTTTGCCTGCCTGACACTGCGTGCGCTCGATCTGAATACGTCAATCGGCCAGAACGCGCCCCAACTCGGCATGCTGATTGCAATTCTGGTTGCCGCGTTTTCCGGCGCGCTTTTCTCCCTGCTGCTGGCGTTTGCCTCGGTCAGCCTAAAGGCGGATCAAACGATCGGCGGCACGGCGCTGAACATGATGGCGCCTGCGCTGGCAATCGCCGTTACCTGGGCGGTTCAGGGGCAGGGACAAACGAACATCATCATCCCAACCTGGACGCGCATCACGCAGGAAACGCTCGGCATCGTCCCGAAGGACGTCTTCTGGCAGAACCTCGTGTTCAAGAGCTTTTACCAAACCACGATCTGGGCGATCCTTCTCTTCCTTGTTGCAGCCGTTCTTCTTTATAAAACACGGTTCGGCCTTCGCATGCGCGCGTGCGGCGAGCATCCGCAGGCGGCGGATTCCGTCGGCATCAACGTATACCGTATGCGCTACGCGGGCGTATTCATCTCCGGCATTCTCGGCGGCATCGGCGGCCTCGCGTACACGATCGCGGCAGGCTCCACGTTCCAGTCCTCCGTTGCGGGCTATGGCTTCCTCGCGCTGGCCGTCATGATCTTTGGCAACTGGAAACCGTGGAATATCCTCGGCGCATCCTTGTTTTTCGCTCTGTTTAAGATCATCGGATCGTATTCCGGCAGTATCCCATTTCTGCCTAAATTCGAAAATCTGAATCAAAGCGAATACCTTTACTTGATGGTTCCCTATATCGTCACCATGATTCTTCTGATCCTGACCAGTAAAAAATCCCGCGCCCCCAAATCGGAAGGCATTCCTTACGACAAAGGCCGCAGATGAGTTTTTCTCTCTTGCTGTCGCGTTAACCGGTGCCGCGTCGAACCGTATTCGGCGCGGCATCGCGTTCCTGCAAACACCATTCTTGTTTACAACACGGAGGCAATATGGCAAAACTCTATTTTCGTTATGGTGCGATGGGTTCCAGCAAAACGGCGAACGCCATCATGGTTTGGTATAACTATCAGGAGCGCTGCAAAAAAGCGCTGCTGATCAAGCCCGGCGTGGACACGCGGGACGGCGAGTATCGAATCCGTTCCCGAAGCGGACTCGTGGCAAATTGCATTCTGTTCGACCAGATCGACTGGAATGCGGTACGCGCGCATGAATACGATTGTCTGATCATCGACGAGGCGCAGTTCCTCTCCACCGAACAGGTGGATCAGCTGCTGCCAATCGTGGACGAGTTCGATATTCCCGTGATCTGTTACGGGCTGAAGACCGATTTTCGCGGGGAATTCTTTCCCGGCAGCGCACGGTTACTTGCCCGTGCGGACACGATTGAGGAAGTAAAAACGATCTGCTGGTGCGGCAGGAAAGCAACGAACAACGCGCGTCTCGACGGTGTGGGCGGCATCACAAAGGTTGGCGAGCAGGTCGTGCTCGGCGCGAGCGACAAGTACATTGGGCTTTGCCGCAAGCACTGGCTCGTTGGCGACCCCGGCCCCGGACTTCGCGCGGAAGATCTCGCGCGCGGCGCGGTGCCCGGCGTCTGCGGCTGCGCCGCCGACGGCGAGGACGAAGAAGACGAAGAAATCTAGCCGGAAAGACGCAGGATCTATGAAGTTTTATGTGGCAAGCGGCGTGCCAAACGCCGAGCGGGTGAATAAAGTGGCGCGCGTGCTCACCGCGAACGGGCACGAGCGCACCTACGACTGGACGCGGCATGGCGATGTTTCCGCTGAGTCCCCGGCGCGCAAGCGCGAAGTCGCGCAAACGGAGTCGCAGGCGGTCATCGACGCCCAGCTCGTCGTTCTGCTCCTGCCGGGACGTTTTGGAACGCACGCGGAGCTTGGAACCGCCATTGCCAGCAGCGCGAACAAGCGCATCCTGCTCTGGTCGGAATCCAGCGCGCCGTTCGATGGAACGGAAGGCTTCTGCGTGTTTTATCACCATCCCGCGGTCGAGCGGTTCGTCGGTCCTTTCGACGAGTTTTTGCACTATCTTTCAGCACTGTAAGGAGAAAACGGTTGAGCGATTTGCATCAAAACTGCACCGTACTGCACCTGACCGACTACGGCGCGCCGTACGAGGGCAATTTCATCGCGTCCCTGCGCGCGCTCGAGCGCAGGCTGGCAGACGACGGGATTCCAATGATCTACGTGTTTCCAAAACGCGCGGGCGATATGCCCTGGGCGCAGACCATGCGCCGTGAAAAGCAAAACGTGTTTCTCATTGAGCGAAACGGTTTTTTTGCGTACGCGCGGCAGATTCGCAGGCTGCTCCGGCAATACGATGTTTCCATTCTCCACGCGCACTTCATCCACTACAAAGAAAAGCTCGCCGCGCTCTTCGCGGCAAAGACCTGCGGGCACCGGGTCGAGACCGTTCTGCACCTGCATAACCATCTCGTGCTCCCCAAGTCCCGTCTCCGCTCACTGCCGCAGAGGCTCTACCTTTCGTTTGTTTCGCGCTTCGTCTGCTGCAGCAAATCGGTTGCGGATCGTTTGGTCTCGGACGGCATTCCCCCGATCCGCGTCTTAGTTGCGGAAAACGCCATCGCGTTCGAACGCCTGAGCGCCTTTGAACCGCTTGATCGTTCATCGCTTGGAATTTCCCGCGATGAAAAGATCGCGCTCATGTTCGGATTCGACTTTCTAAGAAAAGGCGTCGATCTGGCGGTGGAGGCCGTTCGCTCCCTGCGGGAAGCGGGTGAGCCGGTCTCGCTCGCCATCGTGCTCTCCTCCCGAAAGGAAGAGGTGGAAGCGGCGATTCTGCATCAGCTGGGCGCGGCAGAATTGCCGGGCTGGATCAGGCTTCTCCCCGCGCGGAGCGACGTTGCGGCGTATTACCACATGGCGGACGTATTTCTCTCTCCAAGCCGCGAAGAGGGCTTTTGTTACGCTTTGGTCGAGGCGGTTTCCTGCAGAACGCCCGTGCTCGCCAGCGCAATCGACGCCCAGAGGGATCTTGCGCTGCCGCAGGACGCCTTTGTTCCGCCGCAGGACGCAGCGGCGCTTTCGAACGCGATTCCCCGCGTTTTACAGAAAGCAGATACGCCGGAGCAGAAATCCGCGCTGGAACAGGCCGGACGGCGCGTGGTCGAAACATACGCCCTAAATGCCTGGGCGGAACGCGTTGCCCGCATATATTTGGAGATTCTTTCCTAATCCGCGAAAATAAGCGGTTCATTCGCCGTTTTCAGGGTTGACACACGCGGACGCGTTTGTTACACTAATCGATGTGCCATTGGGTCGAGAACTGCCACAGCCCCGGGAGTAAGCGCTCAATCACACGAAAGACAAACCATTTTTCAGAATTCATGTAATGGAGGAATCGCCATGAAATCCTATATGGCAAAGGGCGAAACCGTTGAGCGCAGCTGGTACGTTGTGGATGCGAAGGATATGGTTCTCGGCCGTCTTTCTTCGCAAGTGGCAGCCATTCTCAGAGGCAAGCATAAGCCCATATACACCCCGCATGTCGACACCGGCGATCACGTGATCATCATCAACGCCGCCAAAGTTCGCCTGACGGGTAAAAAGCTTGATCAGAAAAAGTACATTCACCACACCGGCTATCCGGGCGGCATTCGCGAGGTCAGTTATCGCACGCTGCTTGCCACCAAGCCGGAGTTCGCGGTTTACGAATCGGTTCGCCGCATGATGCCGAAGGGCCCTCTCGGCGACAAGATGCTCACGAAGCTCCGCATTTATGCCGGACCCGAGCACAAGAACGCCGCGCAGCAGCCCCAGCCCCTCACGCTGAAATAACGAAAGGAGAAACAGAACATGGCAAGTACGCAATATCTTGGCACCGGCAGACGGAAAAAGTCCATTGCCCGCGTTCGGTTACTCCCCGGCAGCGGCAATATCACGATTAACAAGCGCGAGCTGGACAGCTACTTCGGCATGGAAACGCTGAAGATGATCGTCCGCGCACCGCTCACCCTGACCGACACGCTTTCGAAATTCGACGTGTTCGTCAACGTCTATGGCGGCGGCACCACCGGCCAGGCCGGCGCAATCCGTCATGGAATCGCCCGCGCACTGCTCGTTGCGGAGCCCGCGCTGCGTCCCGCCCTCAAGAAGGCCGGGTATCTCACGCGCGATCCGCGTATGAAAGAGCGTAAAAAGTACGGTCTGCATGCGGCCCGCAGAGCGCCCCAGTTCAGCAAGAGATAATCTCTCTTTCGCTGTCAATTCACGCAAACAGCATCCCGTCCTATCTTGGGCGGGATGTTTATTTGTCGAATTATTTGTTGCAATATTATTTCAGTTAATGTTATGCTTACCCTATGGAAGAAAAATCCAAAAAATTCAAAAAGTTTGGAAGAAAAGCGCTCGCTGTCTGCGCAGGCGTCATTGCCGCCTGCTCGATTGCGCTTGGTTCCCTTGCGGGCACGCCGGACGAGCTGTTTTCCGGCGTTCAGCCGGCAGCGCAGGTAACCGCCTCGCAAACTGCGGACGATTCCCGTTCTCCGGGAAAATCGAAGCGCGCGGATTCTGCGCAAAAATCACGCCTGCGCAATTGGTTGAGAAAAGTGTTTTTCTCCCAACCGTCTGTCGTGCGGGGTGTCGTTCTGCTGCCGTTCTGGGCGGTTGGAAAAGCGCTGCTCTTGCTGATCTCGCTGTTGTTTACCGCTATGAACCCGTTTTTGCAGATTCTTCTCGGTGTGCTGCTCAATGCGGCTCTGCTCTTCGGGTTGTTTTTCATCCTGCTAAAGCTGTTGTTCCCTAACCTTCGCCTGCGGGATTTGTTTAAAAAGCGAACGATTCTCCTGATTGCCGCCTGTTCCGTCCTGCTCTCGGTTGCGGATGCGATCCTGCGCGCGAGTTGGGAGGATTACCGCCCGATCAGCATCGCGATCAAGCTCGGCCTTGGTCTCTTCGTGCTTGCGCTGTTGAGTTATCGCATCTTTGGCAAGCGAAAACCGGTGCGAACGCACTCGGTCGTATAAAACAAGGCGGAGGTGAATACCACCCCCGCCTTATTGATTGCACTACATCATTGTTTCGCTGGAATGCTGCCAAGCAGCGCGTCCACCATCTCCGGCGGCGTCGCCCAGGAGGTGCAGAAGCGGACCGCGTCGTTCTCGTCGTCCACCGCGCACCAGAACGCGTAGCCGAACGACCGGCCAAGTTCACGCAGCAGCGTCTTCGGCAGAATCGGAAAGACCTGGTTCGTCGGCGACTCCACCATCATCGCGTATCCGCGTGCGCGTAACCCTTCCGTCAGTTTCTGCGCCTGCGCTACCGCGTGCCGGCCAATCTCAAAATACAGCCCGTCCGTAAACAGCGTTTCAAACTGAATGCCCAGCAGCCTGCCTTTGGCGAGCATACCGCCGCGCTGTTTGATATGATAGCGGAAATCCTTCTTCAGCAAAGGATCATTGATTACGAGCGCTTCGCCGAACAGCGCGCCCAGTTTTGTTCCGCCAATGGAAAACGCACTCGTGTACCGCGCAAGATCGGCAAGCGAAAGATCCGCGCCCTGCGCCGCAAACGATGCGCCAAGCCGCGCGCCGTCCACATAGAGCGGTATTTGGTAGCGCTGGCATACGTTCCAGATGTCGGTCAGCTCGGCCTTGCGGTAAATTGTGCCCAGTTCGGTCGGCTGCGAGAGATAGACCATGCCCGGCTGAACCATGTGCTCGGCGGTCTCGTCCGCAAAATGCGCGGCCACCGCCCGCTCAATCTGCTCCGCGGTCAGTTTGCCGTCCGCGGACGGCAGGGCGAGCACCTTATGTCCGGTTGCTTCAATCGCGCCCGTTTCATGAACGTTGATATGTCCGCTCGCCGCGGCAATCACACCCTGATAGGGTTTCAGGCATGCGGCAATTATCGTTGTATTTGTCTGCGTTCCGCCAACCAGAAACTGAACGTCGCTCGCGGCTCCATCCAGATGGGCGCGGATTTTTTCCCGCGCGCGTTCGCAGCGGGTGTCAAGCCCGTAAGAGTTGTCCTGCTCCCGATTCGCCCTGGTAATCGCTTCCAGAATTCGCTCATGTGCGCACTCGTTGTAGTCGTTCATAAAGTTATAGAGCATGTTTCCCTCCGGATTTTAGTTTCACGCGAGCAATCCGCGTTCATACACCGATCGAGTATAGCACAATTCGGTTCGATTGGATGCCGTTTTGGGGCAGGATTTTCATTCGATCTCCTTGTTTTTGAAAAAAGGTGACTGCTTGTTCACCGAAACACCGCATCCTCGCCGCAAGGCGCGTTTGCTTTTTTATTGTTCTTTCCCCTATAATCATTTTATGAAACATACGACGAATATTCCTTCTTCCCGAATTATCTGTTCGGCGCTTGCCATTCTGCTCCTGCTCTTTCTGTTTACGGGCTGCGCAGAATCCGGGGACGACTCCGTTTCGGAGCAGTCCGCTTTGTTCGCCTCCGGGCCGGTAACCGTTCCGAATGCATCCTCCGTTGCGCCTGTTTCGCTCGCGGATGCCCTGCCGGATGGCACCGCCTTTGCAGTTCTTTTCGTCAACGTCGGCAAGGCGGACGCAGCCATCCTGCGGGTTGGCGACGCAACCGTGCTGATCGATACCGGTTCGGCGGAGTCCGCGCCGCAGCTGTTTGCGGCGCTGAACGCGCTGAACGTCTCCTCCATCGACGCGGTTTTCCTTACCCACAGCCACGGCGATCATCTCGGTGGTCTGGATGCGCTTGCCGCAAACTACAGCATTCCCGTCGTCTATTCACCCTTTTTCTCCGAACAGGATAAAAACGGCGTCGGTAAGATCACGAAACGCGCGGAAAAACTGGGTTTAGCGCACAAGGAGCTCAAGGCGGGCGAAACCGTCACATTGAAAAACGAAGTATCCTTCCACGTTCTCGGTCCGCTGGAGCAAAACGGCGAGGATGACAACGATAATTCGCTCGTATTGCAATTTTCCTATGGCGGAAAAACGTTCCTGTTCGCGGGCGACATGCAGTTTGCCGAGGAACAAACCCTCATCAATTCCGGCGCCAATCTCAAAAGCGACCTGCTGAAAGTTGGCAACCATGGCAATCCGGACGCAACAGGGGACGATTTTGCTGCGCTCGTATTCCCCGCGTACGCGGTCGTCTCCACCTGCACGCAGGAGGATCCGGACAGCGCGAACACCCGCGTAACCGCCGCGCTCGCCGGTTCGGAAATATTCGTCACGCAGGACTTCCCGATCGGCGTGTTGCTGACTTGCGACAGCGCGGGCGAATTGACCGTGTCGAATCCAGCACGGAACGATGCCGGACTCGACGTCGCCATCCAGAGCCTCGACGCGGATCGTCAAACGGTAACGCTTGAAAACAACAGCTCCAGCGACGCAAACCTTTCCGGCTGCATCGTCTTTTCCGCACGCTCGGGCGCGCTGCTGCGGTTTCCGGACGGCGCGGTTTTAGCGGCGGGTCAAACGCTGACCATCGGCAGCGGCGGCGATTTTGCTTTCCCGAACGAAGACAAGCCGCTGAGCCAAAAGAAGTCGAATACCGTAACATTTTATGACTCGCTCGGTACCCGCCTCAGCCGGTACGAGCAATAACAACACGCAGCAAAAATGGCAGGAAAACCTGCCATTTTACGTTACCGGGTGTACTTTGTTTCTTCGTGTACTTCGGAAGTATCTCGTTCCGGCTCGTTTTTGCACCTGCCCGCGCAGAATCCCGCGCTGAGCGCCTTGGTCGGACAGTTCCTTACGCAATCCCCGCAGCGGATGCACTCCATATCGTTCGGTGTTTTGGAAGCGTCCACGCCCATGTTGCAAACGCTTTTGCAGGTTCCGCAGTGCGTACAGGCGTTTTCGTCCAGCTTGAGCCGGTAGAATGAGGCTTTATTGAGCAGCGCATACGCCGCGCCCAGCGGGCAGAGGTACTTGCAAAACGGCCGGTAAAGAAAGACGGAAAGCGCGAGCACCGCGACTAAAATTCCCATTTTCCAACTGAACATAAACCCGATCACCGCTTGAAGCGACGGATTGGCAAGCACAAGCGGAATCCCCGCAAACAGCGTGCCGGAAGGGCAAACCCATTTGCAGAACCACGGCGCGCCGACGCCCGCCGCATTTTTCACGAGCAGCGGCAGCAGGATTACCAGAACCGCCAACACCGCATATTTCAGATACCGAAGCGGACGGTCCAGCCGGAACGCGCCGATTTTCTTCGACCGGATCTTGTAGAGCAAATCCTGCACCAGTCCAAACGGACAGAGAAACCCGCAGACGAAGCGGCCAAACAGCGCGCCGAATGCGAGCAGAAAACCAATTACGTAGGTTGGAAACTTCAAGTCCCGCGCGGCAAGCTCCGCCTGCAACGATCCAATCGGGCAGGCGCCAAGCGCGCCCGGACAGGAATAGCAGTTCAGCCCCGGAACGCAGACGGCTTTCGTGTTCCCCTGCCAGATACGCCCTTTTACAAAGCCGACAAGATAGCCGTTTGAAACGACCGTCCACGCACCTTGCACTACATGCCGCAGTTTGTTGCGTAAAAACCTGTTAGCCAATGCCGATACACTCCAGGCATATATTCACCGCGCGCGAGAGCACAACCGCAACCTCGCCGCGCCAGATGCCAAGCGCAATCAACGCCGCACCAAGCGCAATGAGCAGGTAGGGCAGCGCGCGCCAACGGCCTCTCATTCGGAAACCTGAGCCAGCAGCTCGTCGATCTTCGCCGCCCAGTCGTCATAGCTGTTTGCTCCAACCACCGCGTCTCCAACCTGTTTCCCTTCGGAATCGAAGAACAGCGTGGTTGGAATATACTGGTACCCTTGAATCTGTTCGAGAAAGAATCCCTCCGCCGCAACAACCGGATACGTTACCCCCTGGTCCGCAAGAAACTTCTTTGCCCCTTCCACGTCATCGTCACCGGTCAGTACGCCAACGATGATGAAGCCTTTGTCCGCGTATGCGTCGCTGATCTTAACAAGGTCCGGAATTTCTCCCACGCACGGAGGGCACCAGGTTGCCCAGTAGTTGACCATGGTCAGCTTGTGATCGGAAAACACCGTCTGATCGAGAGTACCCCCCGTCAGCGTCGTGAGGGAAAACGAAACCGAGCCCCCCTCCTGCGGTTCGGCGGCTGTTTCCGCAGCCGGCTCTTCCGTCGCATCCGAGGTCGGCGCTTCGGTTGCCGCGGACGTTTCGGTCGCTTCTGCCGGTTCGGCCGGAGCCACCGCACAGGCGCTCATCAGCAGCGCGGCGGCCAGAAGACCGGTTAAGATCCAAATCAGCTTTTTCATATTTCGTTCAATCCTTTCCATTTCTGCCTCTGCTTCTTTTGCAAAATGTATGCGTTCATCAACAGATACCAACCGGAATCATTGGCCGATACAGAATATGGTTTTCATGTTACAGGCGGCGTTCGCCGGTTACCGTGATTATATCACATGCCGCGCTCGCCGGTCGAGACGCCGGAAACGGGAAGATATTCGGCGCGTCCTGCATTGCGTCCGCTTGGTTCATACGCTATAATGGGCTCGATAGCTTTTTCTGAATTGCAATTCATTTTCTGAATTCTAAGTTCGTTTTTTATCGGATTCCCGCTTTTGCCACTCGAAACAGAATACGGATGATTCGGAGGATATTGTCTCATGCAAACCGAAATCAGCAGGAAGAACTGGATTCTCATTTGGGTGCTCGGTCTGGCCGGCCAGCTCTGCTGGAATGTGGAAAACGCCTGGTTCAGCACGTTTGTTTACAACAAAATCGCGCCCGATCCCTCTATCATCAGCTGGATGGTGGGTCTCAGCGCGGTTGTTACGACGTTCTGCACATTTTTCATCGGCACCTGGAGCGACCGTGTCGGCCGCCGCAAGCCCTTCGTGAGCATCGGCTACATCTTCTGGGGCATTTTTACCATCGTGTTCGGGCTTGGCGAATTTATCCCGAAAACACCGCTGACGCTGGCGGCGACGTTCGTTGTTCTAGCGGACGCGGTTATGAGCTTTTTTGGTTCGTTTGGCTACGACGCGGGCTTTTCGATCTGGACGACGGATATCTCCAGCGAGCGTAATCGCGGACGGCTGGGCGGGGCGCTTGCGGTTATGCCGGTCATTGCAACTATCTTCGGAACGATCGTCTCCAGCATGATCATCGACAAATTCGATTATCTGCCGTTCTTCGTCATGATGGGCGGCATGGTGATTCTCTTCGGAATCGTTTCACTGTTCTTTATGAAGGACGCGCCGGATCTCAAACCGCGCAGGGACGAACCCACCTATCTCAAGCAGGTGCTCCGGGTGTTTAACTGGAGAACGGTTCGGGAGAACCGCGAACTGTTCTGGGTATTTATCGTGATGCTGGTCTACTTCATCGGGTTTAATGTGTACTTCTCCTATATCACGATCTATTTCGTGAACTATCTTGGTTACAGCTATACGATTTCCGGCGCCCTGCAGGGCGGCGCGCTGGTTGTTGCCTCGTTTATGACAATTCCAACCGCGAAGCTCATCGATAAAGGCCTGCTCGCGCGCGTAATCCTCATCGCGCTGATTGCCAACTCGATCGGCCTGCTCTGCATTGCGTTTTCCAACAGCACGATCGTTTTTCTCAGCATCGGAATGTTCCTTGCGGGCTGCGGCTATATCCTGACGCTGCAAACGCTGACCGCCTGGATGAAGAACCTGTACCCGGAGGATCAGCGCGGCCAGTTCGAAGGTATTAAGCAGGTGTTCTACGTCGCGCTGCCCATGATCTTCGGGCCCATGATCGCGGCTCCCGTCATCAACACATGGGGCAAGCAGATGCTCATCAACAACGTTTCCGGCATGGTGCCCGGCCCCTCGCTGTTCCTCGTTTCGGCGGCGGTAACGGCGCTCGCGATTCTGCCGCTGTTTATGGCAAACCGTCTGCACCGCCATCGCATCGCGCTCTCGGAACTGCCGAAAAACGTTTAGGATACGCGAAAACGCACTCATATGACAGACTATATCTTTTCATCCGGCGAGCATATGCTCGATCACAGCGGCCGCCCCGTCGCGGGCTATACGCTCCGGGGCGACGCGGTATACGAGCGCGCGCGGATTCACGGCGCGCTCCTGCGGCTCAAGGAATGGGACTTTTACCAGATTTCGGACGAACGTTATTGCCTTCAGCTCGTCATCGGCCATGTTTCCTACGCGGGCAACTGCAATATCGCGTTTTTTGACCACCGCTCCGGCGAACGCATCTTTGAGCGCGGCAGCGTTTCGCCGCTTCCGCTTCGCAGCATGCGCCTGCCGCAAAGCGCGCATGCGGATTCGATTCTTTCGTTTTCCCGGGACGGGATCGAACTTGCTTTCGAAACATCTTGCGAGCAGCGGAAACTGACCGCACGCTGCGGATCGTTTTCTGCGGAGGTGGAACTGAACCCCGCCGTAGAAAAGAGTATCCTCGTCTGTACGCCGTTTTCCAATAAACGGGAGTTCTACGTGAATGAAAAGATCAATCTTCTTTCCGCGCGCGTTGCTGTTCAACGAAACGGCCGAGAGTATGCGTTTGATCCCGATCATACCTTTTCCCTGCTGGACTGGGGACGCGGAGTCTGGCCCGTTTCGCACGAGTGGTACTGGAGCAGCGCAAGCACCTTGTTCAACGGCGCCCCGTTCGGCTTTAACCTCGGCTGCGGGTTCGGCGACGAAAGCCGCAAACGCGGAACGGAAAATGTCATCTATCTCGGAAATCAGGCCTATAAGCTCGGTGCAGTTCGAATCACACACGAAAGTGACCCCATGCTGCCGTGGCATCTCGTTTCGGAGGACGGGCGTTTCTCCGCCGTGCTGACCCCACGCTATGACCGGGACACGATTACAAAGCTTTTCTTCGTGAACAACCGCTGCCACCAGATGTTCGGCTCGTTCGAAGGAATATTCCGTCCGGAAAACGGAACGGCGTATCCTTTTTCCGGTATATCCGGCTTTGCCGAGCACGCGGTCAACCATTGGTAACAGCCGTTTCCCACCGTTTTTCGGCCGTTGCAGGAGCCGTTTCGCGCGGCTCGTTTTCTTGTCGTCCGCTCGCTGCATATTCCGCATATTTATACATATTGTTCCGTTCGCATGCATTTTGAACGATTCCTGCGGATTTCTCCCGAGCCGGAAGGAATCTGCTGGGTCGGCCAATGGAAATCCAGCGAAAAATCAGGGAAAACCGTTAAAAATTGTCAATCAAAATCAAACGATTTGTGAAATGCGGTACGTGAAAAGAGGTTTTGTGGTATTCTAAGTCAAAGTTCCAGTTGAAACAACGCCGAATTATCCCGTATGTGTGAAATATCCGTAACATATTGCCCGGCGCTGTTTACATATATATACCGCTCATGTATAATTTCCCCGACAGAATGTCTTTCATGCAAGAAAGGATGTGTACCGAATGAAACGCACTATCGCGCTGGTACTGAGCCTGATTTTCATGCTCGTGCTCGTGCCAACAACCGCCTTGGCGGTAAATGACGTCGAGGCAAGGTTGGAAGTAACGATTCCAACCGCTACGAAAACGCTTTTCAAGTACGGAACAGACCTGACGCTCGGCTGGGTTACCGCTCTGCTTCCCGAACCTTTAATTGTTACCTTAAAGGACAATACCACCGAAAATTCTGGCGGTACTGAGCTGAAATTCGGCACGGCAATCGATACGGTCGCGAAGAAGTACGTGCTCCTGATTAACGACAAAGTGTATGACCCCGCTGTAGGATACACCTTTGTTTCGAGTGACATCGGCCCGAAAACCCTCACCGTAAAATACACCTATACGCCGGTCGGGCATTCAAGCGCGATCACCGTCACCGCGGACGTTAAAATTTCCGTTCAAAACAACGTCCTGAAAACCCTCGCAGCAACCGGACCTACCCTGAAAGCGTACTTCGCGGGTGAGACCCTCAATCTGGCTGGACTCGCCGTAACGGCAACCTATTACAACATGACCGATCCGGTCACGCTCACCAGCGATAAATACACCGTAACTGCTACCAAAGCTGCGGGTGCGGACCCAATTGCGGAAACCGCGCCTTTGACCACCCTTATGACGCAAATTCTGGTTTCAAGAACGGAAACCTACGAAGGGTCCGATGAAAAGGTAACGGCGGATATAGCCATTCCGATTACCGTCGCCGCAGCCGCCACCTCAATGACGATTTCGCATACCGAACTGAACATGTACCTTACCGACAGCCCGGTGACCGTAACAGCGGTGCCGGATGACGCAGTCGGCAGCCTCGTTGCGAGCGTCGATAAGCCGGCTATCGCCTCCATTAATACAGCAACGCTCACAAGCGATGGCAAAGTAATCGTTACGCCGCTTTCCATCGGACAGGCGATTGTAACCGTTCGTGCCCGCGGCAGCAATATCAGTCAGTCCGTCGTTGTCAACGTTAAGAAGACGCCGGTTCCCGAAACCAGCATCACGCTGGATAAGAACTCGCTTTTACTGCCTGTTAACGGCACGTATTCGCTGAGCGCAACGGTCGGTCCGGATGACGCAGACGATAAATCCATTACCTGGACCTCATCCAGCACAAGCAACGTTTCGGTTGATTCCACTGGCACAATCAAAGTTATTCGAGATTTTTCGAAAGATACTCCGGGCGCGGAAGTCTTCAATGACATTAATGGTAACTATGTGAAGATTACTGCCACAACGGCTTTACCCCTTACCAGCGTCTGCAAGGTATATGTAAACACCGTCGCTGTAGATGGTATTTCGCTGAGCGAAACAAGCATTACGCTCTATAAAGAAAGCTACAAGACCATCAGCGCTATTGTAACGCCTACCGGCGCTGCGGATTCTTCCATCGCCTGGTCAAGCAGCGACCCGTCGATCGCAACGGTTGACAGTACCGGAAAAATCACTGCGAAGGGACTGCTCACCGGCAAAGATTATGGCGACGCGATTATTACGGCTCAAACCTCCAATTCGTCCATAAGAGGCACTGTTACAGTTCATGTTCTGCCTGCCGTACTCACCACGAGTCTCACGCTGAACAAGTCCGACCTCGCGCTTAATGTTGGCGATGCGGAAACCCTCACCGTCACGGGAAGCCCTTCCAATGCAACGAATAAAACCCTCATCTGGACGAGCAGCAATACGGACGTTGCGTCCGTAACCTCCGCCGGCAAGGTGACCGCCAACGCGAAGGGCACAGCCGTAATCACGGCTACCTCGACCGACGGCAGCGGGAAAAAAGTTACCTGCGTAGTCACGGTCAACAACATTCAGATTCTGAACATTTCCCTGGATAAATCCTCCTTCGACCTGAGCGAGGGCGACACCGCAGCCGTGAAGGCAACGATTTATCCGACAAACGCATCGAATCAAACGCTGAAGTGGACGAGCTCGAACACCTCCGTCGCAACGGTTGACGGAAAAGGCAACATTACCGCAGGTTCGACGAAGGGTTATGCCATCATTACCGCAGCCGCAACCGACGGCAGCGGCAAGTCCGCCGAGTGCGTGGTGCTCTCCAAGCCCAAGATCGCAATTACAGGCCTGACGATCAACTACGGCACCGCGCTGGATCTGATGCTGGGCGACGCGACCTATCTGAAGGCGACGATTCTTCCCGCGAACGCCACCACGCAGACGGTCACCTGGGCTTCTTCCGACACGAGCGTTGCCACCGTTGATTCCACCGGTCTCCTGAAAGGCGTAAAACTGGGCGAAGCGACGATTACCGCAACGGGCGACGGCAAAACCGTAAGCATCAAGATCACCGTTACGAATACCGAATACAACTACGGCGTTGCCGCGAACTTCCGCCGCAGAGTCAACGTCCGCGCAAACGCAAGCGGCCTGAGCAAGCTCGTCGGCTATGCATATCTTGGCGACACGTTCAAGATTCTTGGCAAGACCGGCAGTTGGTATTACATTCAGTACAACAACACGACCAAGGGTTACATCTGGGCGAGCTACCTCAACGCCACCAAGACTTCCGCGTCGTATACGCTCGCAAGCACGACAACGCTTGCTCCCGGCGCCACCGCTACGCCGGCCACGTCCACAACGCCGACCAAGGTGACCATTGCGAACTGCCTCTACGCGGTCAATGTGCGCGCCAGCGCGAGCACCTCAAGTACGCGTGTCGGCAAAGCATCCCTCGGCGTAACGTACACCTACCTTGGCACCGATGGCGACTGGTACAAGATTCAGTACAATACAACCACGGTTGGCTATGTGTTCAAAACGTTCGCAACCCTGAGCTAACCCGTACACATCCTGTCAATACAGCGAGCCGTCCCGAATAGGACGGCTCGCCTTTTTGGGGGCTTTTTATCCGGTTACCGGCGGTACGCTATTGTAACGGCCGCGTGTCGTCTTTGCAGATTTTCCGTGCTTTAGCTGGTTTGTCGGAAGCGTATTTGTTATACTGAACTGGATGAACGTCTGTCAGCACCCGCCGTCGATCCGGCGAAAAACAAAGTCGAAACGCCTGCTCTCTGTCCTGCTGCTCGTCGCGGAGCTGTATCTGCTGATCAATATTGGAGGGAAATACCGCATTGTGACCCGCGAATACGAAATAACCGATCCGCGCATCCGCCTTGAAACCCGTCTTTGCGTGGTCAGCGATTTACACGGCGCGCGCTACGGCAGCGGCCAGAACGATCTTCTGCTCGCAATTGAACAAACACACCCGGATGTCGTTCTTCTGCTTGGCGACCTCTTTGACCAGCACGGAAGGAACGCCAATACACTGACGCTGCTTCGCGCATTATCCGGCCGTTATCCCTGCTATTTCATTCTCGGCAACCACGAGTATAAAGCCGGCCCCATCGAACAGGTTCGCGGTTTGATCCGTCGGGCGGGCATTCCGGTTCTCGCGGGAGAATCCGTTCTGTTGGATTCCGGCGTCCGAATCTACGGAATTGACGATGGTCGCGGCGGGAAATACCGGCAGTTCATGCAGATTTCAAAAGCGGCCCGAATGCGCAGCGACGACGAATATTCCGTTCTCGCCATCCATGTCCCGAACGGCGTGGAATCCTATCTCGATTACGGATTTAACCTGATGCTTTCCGGCCATACGCACGGTGGGCAAATGATCATCCCCGGCTTGCTGAACGGCCTGTACGCACCCGGCCAGGGGTTCTTTCCCAAATACGCCGGCGGCCGGTACGACCTTGAAGCCACAACGCTGATCATCAGCCGCGGGCTTGCGCGAAAACCGCGCTGGCTGCCGCGTGTCTGCAATCCGCCGGAGCTGGTGCTTGTCGATCTAAAGCCGGTGCAATAATAAACGGGACGTCCCATCCGGTTCGTCCCGCGTTTTCTGAATCTCATGACAGGAAAATGGAACGCGCCTTACGGTTCGTCCCGCTTTCTTCTCAACAAATCTTATTCGTAATACTTCACAACGTCCTCAATCGGCTTTCGCTGCTTTGTTCGCAGTTTATCCGTCTTTGCGTACCCGACGGCAAGAACCAACCGCACGCGCTCCGTTTTGGTAAGTCCAAAGAGCTCGCGAATCTTCAGCTCGTTGTGCCAGCCGATCACGCATGTGGAAAGCCCCTGTTCCGCTGCCGCATAGCAGAACTGGGACGCGGAAAATCCAATGTCGATCGGCGCAAAGTCCTGATCCTTCAACCTCTGTGAGGCCGATACCTTCAAAACCGTCGCTTCCTGAACGACCACGGCAAACGCGTTGCATGCATTGAGGAACTTGTTCATGCCAAGCTCCTGCATCATCGGGCGGAGCTGTGCGGCCAGTTCCGGGTTCGTCACAATTAAATATTTCCAGGGCTGGCCGTTACAAGCGGAGGGCGCAAGCCAGGCGGCTTCCGCACAGCGCGTCAGCTTTTCCTTTTCAACGATGCGTTCCGGATCGAAATTCCGGCAGCTTTCGCGTCGCTTAACCAAATCAAAATAATCGCTCATCATCGGTTCTCCTTTGCGTGTTTGATCTTTTCCTTCGTATCTTCCAGCATCAGCTCACGCAGCGCCCGCAGATAAGGAAACTCCGATGCGTTCTCCATCCCGTAGGTCTGCTGCAAATCATACTCGAGCGGAATCCATGTCGAAATGTCGCTTTCGTTGTGCTGAATCACTGCTTCCATCTTGTCCAGCGCTTTATACAGCCGTGCTTCCGTCGTTTCGAGCGCATCCATCTCGGCAAACAGCGCTGTCAGCTCAGCGTACTGTGGATCCGGCAATTCGGAAAGCAATGCGCCGACCGCGTCCACCTCGGTCTTTTCATGATCTTTGGTCTTGAGAAACGACGGAATATCGCCCGTCACCGCCTCGCCAAAGTCATGAATCAGGCACATGCGGATCAGTTTGTTTCCGTCAAGTTCCGGAAATTCGGGCAGAATTAACAGCGCAAGCACCGCAAGCCGCCAGGAGTGCGCGGCAACGCTTTCCTGAACCCCGCCGGCGGTTATACTATGCCTGCCGTTCGTTTTCAGGCATTCCAACTTTCGTAAAAAACCCAGTAATTCTCTCTGTTGCATGCCTCTCCACCCGTCTTTTCCGAAATGGCTTTCCAACCAAGCCGTTTTATCGATCATAGCACATCCATTCCGTCTTGAAAACGCAAGTTTGAAAAAAGTGCTTGACTCTCTCGCTGCGTCATGGTTTATCCTACTTTCAGGAGGTGAGCGAATCCATGCGGCTTTCCATTGGCTCGCTGAGCAAGCTTTCCGGCGTTTCCATCCGCGCGCTGCGCCACTACGACCAGATCGGCCTGCTGCATCCCAGCGAGACTGCCGAGTCAGGGTATCGTTTTTACGACGACGCAGCCGTTGAACGTCTCTGGCAGATTCTTTTTTACCGTGAACTGGACGTTCCTCTTCGGGAGATTGCCGGAATTCTCTCTTCGCCCAGCTTCAACCGCGAACGCGCGCTGCTCGAGCACAGGGCCCTGCTCGAACGAAAACGCGAACGGCTGGACCGGCTGATTTCGCTTGTTTCCAATGCACTGAAAGGAGAAACCAATATGGAATTCAAACCGTTCGATACCAGCGAAATCGACGCGCTGCGCGAGCAGTATGCCGAAGAAGCGAAAACGCGCTGGGGTGAAACGGAAGCCTACCGCGAGAGCGCCTGGCGTACCGCAAAGTTTACCAGCGAGGATTTCGCCCGTATACAAGAGCAATCCGCCGTGATTTTTCGAGAATTTGCCGCGTTGGTCGGCACAGATCCGAAAGACGTGCGGGTGCAGGCGCTGGTCAAGCGCTGGCAGGCGCTCATCAGCGAGAGTTATTACTTCTGCACAGACGGAATTCTGGCTTGCCTCGGGCAGATGTATCTTGCCGACGAACGCTTTACAAAAAATCTGGACCAGTTCGGCGCGGGTACGGCTAAACTCATGTCGGATGCGATCGCCGCTTACTGCGGCGAGCCGAAGTAGCGCATGTACAGCGAAAAAACGGCGCGGATTCATCCGCGCCGTTTTGTATGCCGTCAGGCGATGCTTATACATTGTCCCGATGCATCTTTTTTTGGAACGCGAACACGGCAAGCACCAGCACCGCGAGCGCATAGGCGATTACCCACCAAAGGTGCGGCAGAATTGCGCCATAGTCCCCCGCCATTGCCGCGCGCCCCGCTTCCACCGCGCGCGCAAAGGGAAGCGCATAGGAGATGGATTTGAACGCGCCGCCAACAAGATTGAGATCAAACCAGGTGCCGCTGAGCCATGCGGAGAGATTGGTCAGCAGCGCGCCGCAGATTCCGCCCACCTGTTTATCGTTGAACACGCTGCCGCAAAGCAGGCCGATGCCTATAAAGAGCAGCGCGGCCGGCAAAGCAACAACGATCGCGAGCAGCACATTCGGCGTGAGCTTTAGCCCCAGTAATGCCGCCGTTGCATAGCACAGCGCCGTTTGCAGAAGCGCCATCGGCAAGAGCGGCAGCGTATAGCCGAGAATATAATCCGCTGCGCGCATGGGTGACGCAAAGAGTCGCATTAAAAACGAAGTCGTCCGGTCTTTGCTGATCAGCGTTGCCGAAAACAGAGAGATAAAGGAAAGCCCAAACACCGCGATACCCGGCGTCAGCCGATCCAGTTCGAAAAGGTTCACAGGGATATTGCGCTGAATCGCGGTGAGCAGCAGCAGCAGAACGACCGGAAAACCAAGCCCGAACGCAATATTCAGCGGATCTCGCAGCATTTCCTTCGTGTTTCGAATACAGAAAGCATTTCGCGCGTTCATGCGATCGCCTCCGTTTCCGTTTCGGTTGCCAGTGCGATAAACGCATCCTCAAAGGATTTTGCGCCCGTCTGCGCAATTAGCTCCTGTACCGTTCCAATGGCAACCAGTTTCCCCTTTGCCATAACGCCAACACGATCGGACAGCGCTTCCACCTCTTCCAGATAGTGCGTGGTCAGGATAATCGTCACCCTGCCCTTAAGTTTCCGCAGAACCGCCCAGAGCTCCCGCCGCGCGATCACGTCCAGCCCGAGCGTCGGTTCGTCAAGAAACAGAATCTTCGGTTCGCTGATCAGCGCCATGCCAATGCTCAGCCTGCGCTGCATGCCGCCGGAGAGTGTCTTCGCCCTTGCTTTCGCCACCTCGGCCAAACCGAGCCGCTCCATGATCTCCACTGCTTTCTCCCTCGCCTGAGCGGCACCCGCGCCATAGATGCGCGCCATGAGCGCAAGGTTCTCGCCCACGTTCAAATTCCGCGCTACGGCCGTCTCCTGCGGCGAGATACCGTTGTGCGCCTTCGCATGCTGCGGATCCTTGCGGATGCTGTCCCCCAGAAGCATCGCGTCCCCGGCGGTTGGAAGCGTCAGCCCGGCGAGCATCTTGATCGTCGTCGTTTTTCCCGCACCATTCACCCCAAGCAACGCAAACAGCTCGCCTTCTCCAACGGAGAGGTTCAGCCCGCTGACCGCCGTTTTCGCGCCATAATTCTTGGTTAATTGAATCGCTTCAATTGCGTTTCCCATTGTTTGTCTCGTTCCTCCTTTTTCTTGCTATTCGTCCGCGCGCTTCTGCGCGAGATTCTTGATCTCTTCAAATGCTTCTTCTCCGGTTAACGGCGGTTTTCCTTCCGGCATATCCGGCGACTGTTTCTGCATAAAAATCGCGTCCGAAATCAGCGCCAGAAACGCGTCGTTCTTCATGAGCGCAAGACCGGTTGCCTCGTCGCCTAAAACAACAAGGCTGTCCCCCGGCTGGATATCAAAGATCGACCGCGCGCCTTTCGGGATTACGATCTGCCCCTTTTCCCCTACGCGGACAGTGCCGAACAGGTGTTTCCCTTTTGGACCTTCCATGCGTTGCTCCTTTGTGCGACAAGTATGACATTTCATACTTTTCATTCAGGATATGTTATACGCCTGCCCGCCCCGTCTGTCAAGAGGGCGGGCGCAAAAAAGGCGTCCCGTTTCCGAAACGCCTTATCCTCTGCGCGATGTTTCAGCCAAACACGCCCAAGTGCTCGAGCAGAATGCGAAGCCCGATCAGTACCAGCACGACCCCTCCGGCGAGCGTCGCCTTGTTTTGATATTTCGCGCCGAATCTCTGACCAATCCAGACGCCGCCAATGGAAAGCAGGCAGGTCGTCACCCCGATGCAGACGACGGAGGGCACAATCTGCACTTTGAGAAATGCGAACGATATGCCGACCGCAAGCGCGTCGATGCTGGTTGCAAATGAAAGGCCCACCAATTCTTTCAAGTTGAGCTTGTCTTCGCAGGCACAGGCTTCTTCCTCACCGCCCTTGCGTGAATCGTAAATCATCTTGCCGCCGATGATTGCGAGCAGCGCAAATACGATCCAGTGATCGACGCCGGTAATCAGCTTTTCAAACTGCCTGCCGAGCAGCCAGCCGAGCAGCGGCATCGCCGCCTGAAACCCGCCGAAAAAAAGCCCGATCGTCATCGCGTGTTTCCAGTTAAGCTTACGCATGCCCAGGCCTTTGCAGGTCGAAACGGCAAACGCATCCATCGACAGCGCCACCGCCGTCAGCATCAGTTCCACAAATGTCATGCTTTCGAGGTTTCCTTCCGTGAATAACGCAGCTTTTATATGAACGGTTTCACGCTCCCCCGACTCCTCCGGGATGCGCCCTGCGTTTTGCATATCCGCATTATTATAATCACAGTCTCTTCACTTTACAAGTTTTAAACGCCGTGATAGAGTAATTTCCAGAAACGAGGTCCAGCATGAAACTCGAAAAAAGAAAACAATTCATTGTCAATTTTCTCTATTTCGCCATCATCCTCGGCGCAATCGTGCTTCTCACGCGCTACGCGCTCGGCGCGCTGATGCCGTTCGTCATCGCCCTGCTCGTATCGCTGTTGCTGAAGCCCGCCGTTGCGCTGTTTCACGAAAAGTTGAAAGTGCCGCGCGGCATCGGGGGCATCGTACTCGTCGTACTCTTCTATGCGTTGATCGGATTTCTGCTCGCCATTATCGGCGTTCAGCTCTTTTCCGCGGCAAAATCGTTTTTCCTGCTGCTTCCTTCGCTGTATATCGATGTGATCGCGCCTTGGTTCAGCAACCTTTTTGCGTCCCTGCAAACGTTCGTCGGGAAGCTCGACCCGGATACCGCGGCGGCTTACAACGCCGTCGTTTCCAATGTAACGACCTCGCTCGGCGACACGGTGGTCAATGTTTCGAAGCAAGTGGTCGGATGGGTTACGAACCTGACGCTGAAAACACCCGGCTTCCTGCTCAAACTTTTGATTACCGTGATCGCCACGATCTTTCTGACCGTCGATTTTCCAAAGATCAAGGCGTTTGTCATGCGCCAGCTCTCCGTGCGCATGCGGGACCTCTTTCACAACGCGCGCGTTCAGCTCGGGCACACGCTCTGGAGCTACACCCGCTCCTATGCGCTGATCCTCATCATTACCTTCACTGAAATCGCGCTTGGGCTCTCCATCATCGGCGCTGATAACGCGCTCGGTATTGCAATCGTCATTGCGCTGTTCGATATCCTGCCCGTGGTCGGAAGCGGTCTTGTTCTGCTGCCCTGGACGATTTTCACGCTGTTTTCCGGCGACCTGAAAACCGGAATCGGGCTTGGAATCCTCTATATCGTCGTCATTGTCGTCCGGCAGATCATGGAGCCGAAAATCGTTGGCGACCGCGTTGGTCTGCATCCGCTCGTAACGCTGTTGAGTATGGTGCTCGGCACGTATCTGTTCGGCGGAATCGGTTTGCTGGGCTTGCCCATTACCGTCGCCCTGCTACACGCGCTGAACAAGCAGGGCGCAATTCACCTGTATAAACTCCTCGACGACAATGCCGATGGGTCAGAAGCCGCAGCCGGTTCCGATTCGCCGCAAACATCCTCCGGCGTCGTACCCGCGCCGGAACATGAACAGCCTATTGACGAAAAGCCAAAACGAAGCGCAAAGCGCGCTCCGAAAAAACAGTAACGATATATAATTCTCTCCCTATAGAAAGAAGGCTTCCATTTTGGTAAAAATTCTGGCGCACCGCGGGTTTTCGTCCCGCTATCCGGAGAATTCCATGCTCGCGTTCGAACGCGCGCTCGCGCTTGGCGCGGATGGTGCGGAATTCGACGTACAACTCTCGAAGGACGGCGTTCCGGTCGTGTTTCACGACGAAAGCCTTCTCCGTATCACCGGCACGGACGCGCTCGTAAAGGACCTCTCCTGCGAAGAACTGAAGCGGTTTGACATCTCTTATCGGTTCAAGGGCGAGTGTCCACCGCAGCGCATTCCAACGCTGGAGGAATACTTCTCGCTCGTTCGGGATCGCCGGTTTCTGAACAACATCGAGCTGAAAACCGCCATTTTCGAGTACGACGGTATTGAGCAAATCGTGATTGATCTCGCGCGCAAGTTCGGTCTGAGCGACCGCGTCATCCTTTCTTCCTTCAACCATTATTCGCTCCTGCGCTGCAAGGCGCTCGCGCCGGAGCTGCCCTGCGGGCTGCTCTACGAATGCCGGATTGCCGAACCGCAGGATTATGCCGGAAAACTCGGCATGGAATATCTGCATCCCGATTACCGGTTTTTAAGCGATATGGAACTGGATAAATATGAACTTGCGGGAATCAAGACCAGCCCGTGGACGGTCGATCGCGAAGCCGATATCCGGTATCTGCTGAAACAAGCGAACATCTTCGCGCTTATCACCAATAAACCCGATCTGGCGCTCGCCATTCGAAACGGTAAGTAACCCTTTCAGAACGGATAAGGCCGGCGGATTTCACTCCGTCGGTCTATTAAGTTGCTCTCCTATCCCGCGCGTCCCGGCGGCGCATACTGCGATACAATACGTTCCGCCGCCTTCATTCCGTCGATCGCCGCCGAGACGATGCCGCCCGCATAACCCGCTCCTTCGCCAACGGGATACAGCCCGGCGCAGGAAACGCTCTCCATCCCTTCTCCGCGCAAAATGCGAAGCGGCGCGCTCGTCCGGGTTTCCACACCGGTCAGAACGGCATCCTCGTTGTCAAACCCTTTCATCTGCCGCCCGAATGCAAGAAGTCCGTCCCGAACTCCCGCCGCGACAAACGGCGGCAGCACCTGCCAAAGGTCCGCAGGCGTAACGCCGGGACGATAGGAAGGCGTAACCGCGCCAAAACCGCGGGGCAGTTCCTTTCGCAGAAAAGCGCCCACTGTGCTCGCCGGGGCGCAGGCGTTCTCCCCGCCCGCGCGAAACGCCGCCTGCTCCAGCTCCCGCTGAAATCGCACGCCGCCAAGCGGACCGTCGGTAAAATCGCCCGGTTGAACCTGCACGACAATCGCGGCGTTGGCGTTTTTTGCGTCCCGGGCGAAGTCGCTCATGCCGTTGACTACTACCTCGTCCCGGCTGGACGCGCTGGCAATTACACGCCCGCCCGGACACATGCAAAACGTGTACACGCCGCGTTCCCCGCTCTGGCCGGTCAAGCGATACTCCGCTGCGCCAAGCCGCGGGTGCCCCGCCAGCGCGCCGAATTGCGCAACGTCGATCATGGATTGCGGATGCTCCACGCGAACGCCGACCGCAAACGGCTTCGGCGCAATCGATACGCCGCTCTCCAGAAGCATTTCATATGTGTCTCGTGCGCCCTGGCCAATCGCCAGTAGGAGTGCCGCGCAGTCGATTCGTTCCTCGGCGCCGCCGCACCGGACGCGTATGCGCGCAATCCGCCCGTTTTCCCGTTCGATACCGGAAAGCAACGCACGAAACCGCACCTCGCCGCCCAAACGCTCAATCTCATGCCGCATGTTTGATACAACGAGCCTGAGCCGGTCCGTACCGATATGCGGCTTTGCGAGAATCGCGATCTCCTCCGGCGCGCCAAAGCGAACGAGCGTTTCGAGCACCGCGTCCCCGCGCGCGTCCTTGCTGCGCGAGGTCAGCTTTCCGTCCGAAAACGTACCCGCTCCGCCTTCGCCAAACATTACATTGGAATCTTCATGGAGAATGCCCTGCTCCCAGTAGCGCTCAACCGCATTCGCTCGGGCTTCCACCGCGTCCCCGCGTTCCAGAACGAGCGGCGCATACCCATTCCGCGCAAGCAGCAGAGCGGCGAAGAGCCCCGCCGGTCCAAGACCGGCAACAACGACACGCCCGCTGAGCGGTTCGGTTCCGGGATGGATTGGTTCCTGCTCCTGCGCTTCAAACAGTTCGAGATTCGGGTTTCCCCGCCACAGAACGGACTTTGCCGCCGCGTCATCCAGATCGGCCAATACGCGCAGTAAAAAGTGAATGTCCTGCTTTTTTCGCGCGTCCAGCGCGCGGCGCGCAATCCGTACGTTTCGAATACTCGCATGATCCACGCCAAGCAGGGACGCAACGCGCTTAGAAAGCAGTTCGTCCTCTTCCGAAACCGGCTGCTTCACATTCTGAATCCAAATCTTCATTCGAACGTCTCCATGTTCTAACGAATCCTATTCCAATAAACAGCGGCGGAGTGTCTTTCTCCGCCGCGCACGATTCTGATCGCGTTCTCCTCTATGGCTGCGAAACGGTCACCGAAACCTCCGTTGCGGAGAGTGTCGTCGTCAGTTCCACGGTGGCTTTTTCGTCCCGAACCAGCGCGGAAACAGGCAGCCGGTACGTCCCCGGCGCAAGCCCCGTCACATCCACGGAAATATTCATATCGCTCCGCATGAGCATGCTCACAAGACCATATCGGCCTTCCACGGTAAGATCCAGAGCAGTGGGGTCCAGCGTCACCACCGTGCGCCCCTGTCTGCCGATTATGTGGATTTCCAGCTTTTCAAATGTTTTGCTGATGACCATCTCACGCACTTCCAGCAGAATGGACACCGTTTCGCCGTCCAGCAACCGCACGTTATCCGGAAGGATGAGCTTGCCCGTTACGGTTTCGGTCTTGTCCATTCCGTTGACTGCAATGGGCTCAATCTGAACCACATCGATCTTATCCAGCACATCCTGATCGCCAACCAGGCGCACCGCCGCGGGCGTGGACACCGCATTGATAATCTCGTGGTTCGCCGCCAGATTGTCCGCGCCTACAAGCGCGCTCGCCACGTCCACCGGAACGTTCTTAACCGGGTAGATCGGCAGTCGCACGGTCGAACTTGGGAGCGTACCTACGATAATATCGGTGGAAACAACGTCGTTGTCCTTGTTGTAAAACGTTACGTCAAACGTGCTGAAAATCGTGCTCGTTCGATCCGTTAAATCAACCACGCATTCCGCATGGGTAATGTTCGAAATATCCGTTTTCGGGCCGGTGATATCCAGGCGCGTGGTCGTGTTCAGCGCGTCCATATCCGCCCAGTATCCCTCCGGCAGCTCGCCGGAAAACGAGGTCGTAATCGGAATCGTCTTGGTTACCAGCGAGTCAATCTCCAGCTTCACCGTTGCGGGCGTAATCGACTGCACCGTGCCAAGCCCGGAACTCACCGTCGCCTGGATCGGGAGCTCATACTCGCGCGCCTCGCTGACGTTCCGCAGGCTTACGGTCGCGTTGATGGTGTTCGCGCCGATATACGCATAGTTCGTAATCTGTGCGCGTACGGTAACGGAAACGTTTTTCAGAATCTCGCTGCGATCGCCGCGCACGCAGAATCCCTGCGCAATCAGCTCCGCCTCGCCTTCAAAACTCGTGGTCACTTCCGGAATGATCTTCGTGCGCACCGGTTTCTGGTCCGTGAGCACATATCCCCAAAGCAAAACGGCGAAGACGAGCGCAATCACCTTGAGCGCCATGTTCTTGGTAAAAAAATCTCTTAACCCCTTGAGAACCGCCTGCTTATCGAACTTTGGTAGTTTCATTGCGCGCCTCCCGTCGGCCTGCGCTTGCTCCAGCTAAACGCGGCGGTGCTGCCCGTCTGCAAGAACAGACTTTCCAGAATATTGTTGAGCGCTTTGGCGTCGATATACCGAACCAGCTTTCCGTCCCGCGCGATTGAAATCGCGCCCGTCTCCTCGGAGACGATAATGGTCACGCAGTCCGATACCGTTGAAACGCCGAGCGCCGCGCGATGGCGCGTACCCAGTTCGCGGGAAACGCTTAAATCATCCGAAAGCGGCAAAAAACAGCCTGCCGCAAGAATGTTGGAGCCGCGAACAACCACCGCGCCGTCGTGAAGCGGCGTGTTCGGCTCAAAGATGTTTTCAATCAGCGCGCCGGAGAGGATTCCGTCGATGCGCGTGCCCGTGCCGACAATGTCCCCGAGTCCCGTCTTCTGCTCAAACACGATCAGCGCACCGACGCGCCGGTGCGAAAGCGAAAGGATCGCCGCATGCATATCCCGGACCAGATCGTTATTTTTCATGGCCGAAGCGTCGAACCATTCCTTGCCAAGCCGCTTTCCACTGCGTCCGAGCTTTTCCAGCACACGCCGGATCTCCGGCTGAAACAGAATGATCAGCACGATGATGATCGAGCCGCTCGTCAGCACGGAATCCAGCAGCCAGCTCAGCGTAGTCAAGGAAAGAAGCTGGCTCGCAATCGAAATTAAAAAGAGCAGCCCAATGCCCTTGAGCACCTCGTATGCGCGCGTTTCTCTTGTCCAGATGATGAGTTTATAGATCAGAACGGCAATGATGATAATATCCAGTATGTCCAGAACGGAGATCTGCGAAAAGCCGCTCGCAAGCGCTTTGGAAATGCTGTTATACGACAACTTCGAATCTCCTTTCTTTGAATACCGCGCGGACAAGACGGTTTTTTCCGGCAACGCCGGACAAGATTATCAGCCGGGCGGAAGGAACTTACTCGTCCACCACGTGCCCGGCAATATCCGTTTCGTAGGCGACGACCTGTTCGTTCAGCTTTTGCCCGGTTAACGTGCCGGATTCTTCGTATTCCTGAAACGCCAGTTCGGAAAGCGCCTCCCGCTTGCGCTGGCCTTCGCCATCCAGCACCGGTTCTTCAATCGGGAGTCCGTCAAGCGTTCGAATCCTTGTTTTCATGGTCTTACTCCTGCCTAACAGTTTTATTATAGCATAACGATTTTCAGATTCCTGTGACGAAATTTGAATTTTCCGTGGCGTTTCGTGTGTTTATGCATTACCGGGTTCGTTGTTTGCCCGGCGGCCATCCGCCCGGCAGGATTTGCGGTCAAAATTGTTGAACCGGACGGTTCAATTTTCCACGCATCGATTCTGTGAAATGCGGAATGCAGGCGATTTGACGCGATCTTCTTTTTTATATCTTTGTTCTTTATTATTGGCACAATACCGTGTTAAAATCAAGTATAAGCATTTCTTTTTTATTCCTTTCAGGGGGACGTAACGTATGCTGCTGTACCACGGTTCTTCCACGGGCGATTTGCGTATCCTTCAACCATTCACAGCGGATCACGGTAAACCCTACGTGTATTTGACGACCGACTCCGTCTCCGCCGGTTTTTACGCCGCAAGCATGGTCGAGCGTCCCTATTACTGGTTTCCTTACGGTTACGACGCAAACGGCAAGCCGTTCTATTCGGAGCTCTATCCCGGCGCCTTCCCGGAAGCTTACCAAAGGAAAAGCGGCTATCTCTATGCCTGCGAGGCGGATGAGAAAAAGTTGCTGCGTTTCGCCTCCAACCCGAATACGCGCCTCTCGACCGAGCCGGTCGCCGTGATGCGCTGCGAACGGATTCCCGATTTATACGACTGGTTTCTGCAGCAGGAAAAAGAGGGACGGCTCACCATACAGCGATACTCCAGTTTTACGCAGGAAGCGCTTTCCATCTGGCACGAAATGATCTTGGAGGAACTGCGGGACGCCTGCAGCACCGGCTCGCGGGACAATTCCTACGCGCGGTTCGTGCAGGAAAAGCTGCCCGCAATCTGGAGCCGCTTTCTGCGCGAAACGGAAACGGCCTGATTTGCCCATTCCGCGATTCTTGTTATAACGGGAATCCTCTTACGATCGCTTGACCACGCAAAATGCCGTCTTTTGGGACGGCATTTTGCTATGGAATCCGATTTTCGGCTTAGTCGTTCTTGACCGTCGGCGTCCAGTATTGCCCGCCGTAGATGTCCGTAATACGATAGCACATCTGCCAGGAAGCGCCGTCGCCCAGCGGCGCGTTGCCGATTTCCCAATCCCCCGTCGCAACCATCTGTTCGCCGAGATAGTAGGAGTCGTTAAACGTTCCGTCGTAGTTGTAGTAGTCGCAGAGGAAGTCGATCTTGTCCCCGGCGTTGATCGCGACAAGCCCTTTGCGAATCGTGTCCGTCGTGGCGGCTTCGTAATCCGTCTGCGCGCCAAGCACCGTGCCATAGGGGTTTTCGCTCGTGAACTCCAGTATGATGTTCACGCGCGTTCCGTTGAGCATTGCCGGCACGCGGCCGAGAATCGTGTAACCATCGTCCACCTGATCCTCGCTCACGAGGTAATACGCAACCACCTGCCCGTTGAGCGAAAGCCATGTGCCGTCGTACGCCATGATCAGGTCGTTGTCCGCGTCGTAGTCCGCAACGTTGTCCAGACCGAGGTCGATATACCCTTCCCCGTCGTCCACATAGACGTTTTGCTCCAGCGTGACCACCGAGCTCCACTGGTCTTCCGTCAATACAAGCGTGGGCGTGTCGCCCTTATAGGTGAGCATCAGGTTGGCAAAGCCCGCGTTGTTCTCCTGATAGGAGGCGATCGAACTGCGAACCAGCGCTTCGTCCACCCAGCTGGAATCCTTGTCCCCCGTGACCACGCTGCGGTTGGAAAGGAAGAGGTCGATGAGCTGCGTAACCGTATCGCCGGAAGCGGAAGCGGTCTCTTCGCTCGTTGCCGAACTGCCAAGGAGCGTTCCGAGCAAGCTCCCCGTGTTGTCGCCCAGCAGCGTGCCCAGCGGGTTCTCGCTGGAACCGCTCGCCACCTGCCCGCCCGCGGCGACGGACGCAAAGCTCTTAATGCACTTGCTGTAGCTCGCGTCCAGGCCGATTGCGTCGTAGGTCTCAATCGCCGCGCTGACCTTGCTCAGCGACTGATATGGAAAATAGATCGAAACGCCGTTTGCATGCGAAATATTCGTTGAATTCCGGTTGTATTTCACGCATCCGTTCAATGCGCTCACGAGCGCGTTGGATTCGGCCGTATCCAGATTCTGCGCAAAATGAATCAGGTCGATCTGATTGATCTTGCTGCTTGTCGAGAAATCCTTCGAGCCGCTGCGTGCCTCGGCTACCTTTGAAAACTCGTTGTTCGAAATCAGATCCCCGGTGGAGGATGAAAACGCCGTAAACGCGGAAGGCACTGTCCCTTTCATTTCCGCCAAGTCGATCATGGAAAGCGTCGTCTGGCTCGATCCGCTCATCTTCACGTAATCGTCGATGATTTCCTTGCCCAGATCGAGCGTCGAAACCGACGGATCGGCGCTCAGCGAGGAAAGCCAGTTCGTATAATACCAGCCTGTGCCCGGCTCCACCGCCTCGGAGGCGATCAGGTAGTCCGCGTACTGCTCCGTGACCAGCGCGGTTTCGAGGGTTGCCATCAGGCACGCGTCGAACCCGATCGCGTCGAACTTGACGCCGCCGTTTTTCAGCGCGGTATTGATCTCGTCCAGACTCATGCTGTCCCCGGGAAAGATTTCGTCGTAACCATAGCCCGTCAGCGAACCGCCGCCGTGATCCCAGAGAACGAGCAGATAACGATCCGCCGGATATTCGCTTTTACAGTATTGTATGAAATCCGCGAGCGTCTCCGGCTCCACCATGGACTGCTTGCCGAGGTTTGCGTCGAGCGTCTGCAGACCGCCCTGTTTTACGCGGAAGCGCTGGTTTGTGTTGCCCTTGATCAAGCTGTTCTGCCAGCGCGAAGTTCCGCCCGTTTCCACAATCACGCGTATATTGTCGCTCAGCGTTGCGCTCGCCATCTCCTCAAGGTCGGAGGTGGCCATGCCGCCTTCGCTCTCCAGATCGGTGCCGCACATGTAAACCATGACGGTCACGTCCTGCGCCGCCGCTGTGTCCACGTATTTTTCACGCGCGGCGGAGTTGACCGTACGATCCGGCTCGTGCGCCGAATAGGCCGCTTCCGTCGAGGAGACGGACGAAATCTGCCCGCTCGTTGCGCCGCCGAGGAGCGAACCGAGCGCATCCGTTACCGCGGTGCTCGAATCGGTCGAGTCCGTGCTCCCGTCCACGCTGGAAAGCCCCGAGCCGCCCGTGTCCTGCGTTGTGCTGTAGCCGCCAAGCAGCGTGTCCAGAATGCCGCCGGAGGAACTGCCGGAGCATTGCCGGAACAGGAAGATGCCAACGACGACGAGCACCGCGAGAATCAAAACCCGCTTGAGGCACCCGCTGCGGTTGGAACCGCCGTTTTGATTGTTGTTGCTTGCGCCGCCAATCAGCAGCGCAAGAATGACGGCAAGCAGTCCGCCGCTTCCAACGCCGCGGTCACCGCCGGAACCGCCGGACGATCCGCCCCCGCCAATGCGCGGGCCGCCGCCAACGCCACCGCCCCCCAGGCCGCTTCCACGGCGATAAACGTTTCCGCCGCCGGTAACGGTTCTTCTCTCTCTGCCGCCGGGTCTGTTCGCTGGACTCATCTGTTTTCCCTCCAACCTTTTCCGATAGGAATCCTGTGCTTTTCACCGTTCCATAGTGCGGTTCAGTTTGCTGTAAACGCGCTGAACCCCGCATGCTCCAGAATCTTGCTCTCGCCGAAGTCGTCCCCGTAGTTCAAATCGCAGCCATACCGGTCCAGATACGGCGAATAGGTGATTACTTCGATCGTGTCTTTTGCCGGGTCGAACCGCAGGATGCGCAGATATCCGCCGCCGCCGTCCTTCTCGTGCTGCAGGTTAAGCATCATCTGAAACACTGTGCGGTCGGCAGCGCCGTCCCCGTTGTCATCGAATTCCACAGGCCGGTAAGCCGCGCCCGGCTCGTGCCCGCAGAGCACCATACGGATATTCGGGCTGGCCGCAACCACGCTGTCCAGCAGATACCGGCCAACCGAGGAGTACCCGCCCGGATCGAGATAGCTGTGGAAGCAGAGAATCGCATAATGATCGGCGTATGTTTTGCAGGTCGCGTTGATCCAATCCGCCGCCTCGCGTTCATACCCATAGGAAATGGAGAACAGGATGAACGGAACCCCGCCCGCTTCAAACGTCGTGTAGTAAACATACCCCTGATCGTCGAACGCGTTCTTCGGGTCGTAATTCGTATCCGGCCGGTTGTCCAGATAGGGCGTATACTGATCCCAATAGCTTTCGATATCGTGATTCCCGCCAACCGTCAAGAGGATCATATCCTCCGGCAGCAGCGCAAATGCCTGCTTCATGTTTTCCCACTGATAATCCTTATACGAGCCGCGGATGATATCTCCGGTATGAATCGCGGCAATCGTATTCCACTTTGCCTGAGTATCCGCAATCCACTGCGTCATGCCGCAGAAAATATCGTTTCGGTTTGCCGCATATTCCTGCGTATCGCTCATCCATGCAAACGAAAAAGGAGTCGGTTCCGGTTTTGCCGATGGAGTCGGTTCCGGCGTGGCCGTTGGTTCCGGCGTCCCGGCCGGATCCGGAGCGGTTGTGTCTGCGGACGGTTGTACGGGCGGCTGCGAGAACGCGCCGGAACATCCGGTAAAAAGCAGAAGCATCCAAACAAGTAAACAACACAAGATCAGCCGGGGTCGTTTCATCATGCTATCCTATCGTCTTTCCCATTTTCATTGCGCCGTCTCGGCGGTCTGTCCGTATCTTTATCTTATCATCCGCAGGCGCTTGCGTCCAGTTGTATGCGCCCTTAAATCGTGCTAGAATTAATCTATGTTCCCGTTTCGCCGTAGTAAACGAATACTTTCCGCTTTCGCCGCGCTGCTGCTGCTTACATGCGCGGGCTGTTTGCCGAGCGCACCGCAATCCGCCACGCCCGTTCCTTCCAATGAACCGGTCGTTCTCGCGCCGCCGTCCGCCTCACCTTTGCCAACACCGCTGCCGGAACCCGCGCTGAAGTATCTCTTTCTGTTCATTGGCGACGGTATGGGCCCAAAACAGGTGCAGGCCGCCAGCGAAGCACTCCTTGCCGGTGGTCGGGAGCCGCTCCACTTTCTTGGATTTCCCGTCGTTGGCAACGTGCGCACGAAAAACATAGATCGGGAAACGACGGATTCCGCGGCGGCCGCCACGGCGATTGCCACCGGAACGAAAACGCTCAACGGTTACCTCGGTCTGGACGAGAATAAAAACCGTCTTGTCGAAATCTCGGAAACCCTGCGCGATATGGGTCGCAAGGTCGGAATTCTGACCACCGTTTCGCTCGACCACGCCACTCCGGCGGGTTTTTACGCGCACGTGGACTCCCGCAGGTCTTACGATATGATCGCGGACGATCTCTTTGCCAGCGGGTTCGACTTTTTCGCGGGCGGCCGGTTTCACGACACGCCGGACGTGGCGGAGCATGCCGCCGAAAACGGCTATACCATCCTGTCCTCTCCCGCGGATCCGGCGGAATCGGCGGATAAACTGATCGTTTCCTCCGGCCTGGTCTTTGGCGATTATGGCGTTCCGCCCGCGATCGACGGCGGCGCGCGCGCGGGTTGGCTCAAGCAGTGCACCGCGCTCGCCATTTCCCGGCTCGATCAGCCGAACGGCTTTTTCATCATGGTTGAAGGCGGGCGCATCGACTATTTTTGCCACTACAACGACGCGGGTTCGTTCGTTGCCGAACTGCTCGACATGAACGACGCGCTGGCAGAAGCGCTCGCGTTCTATACGGCGCATCCGAGCGAAACGCTGATTCTGGTCACGGCGGATCATGAAACGGGGGACGTTTCGCTGTCCGAGGGGGATCGCGCCGTGCTCCTGCGGCAAACCATTTCCTGCGACAACTGCGACGATACGCTCGTTGCGCAGTGCGTTTCCGCGCAAACGCCGTTTTCCGATGCGCTGCCGCTCTTTGCAGCCGCATTCGGGCTTGGCGAGCTTACGGCGGACGAAACCGCCTACCTAAAGGAAGCTTACGGCCATACGCTGAAGGGCGATCTTCCAAGCAGCAAGTCCAACGAGGAATACGGCGTGTACGAGCCGATTACCTCCGCCTGCGCAACGCTCGTCGCCACGCGCGCGGGGCTTCGCTTTGGTTCCGGCGCACACACGGGAAAAGACGTTTCCGTCTACGCGCTTGGCGTCGGTTCGGAGTTCTTCGCGGGGAACTATGAAAATACAAAACTGCACGACGCGATTCTGCAGGCGGTCGCCGCATACCCGCTGTCCTGATCGGCGGTGTACCCGCCGTTTCGATCCTTCGCCTGCAGCGAAACGATATCATGCAAGGAAAGGCAAACAAATGAAACTTACGTTTATTGGAGCGGATCACGAGGTGACCGGCAGCTGCAGCCACCTCGAACTCGGCGGCAAGCGAATCCTCGTTGACTACGGCATGGAGCAGGGCAAGGATTTTTACCAGAACGCGCCGCTGCCTTCGCTGCCAACCGAAATTGACGAGGTGCTTCTGACCCACGCGCACATGGATCACGCGGGTCTGCTTCCGCTGCTCTACAAAAACGGTTTTCGCGGCCCAATCCACGCAACGAAAGCCACCTGCAATCTTTGCGACATCATGCTCCGCGACAGCGCGCATATTCAGGAGTTTGAAGCGGAATGGCGAAACCGGAAAGGCGCGCGCAGCGGCGAAGCCCCCTATGTTCCGCTCTATACGATGGAGGATGCGCAGGGTGTATTAAAGCTCTTTGTTCCGCATTCCTACGACGCAAAATTCACCCTCTACGATGGGATTGACGTGCGTTTTACGGATGCGGGCCATCTGCTTGGTTCGTCCTACATCGAAATCTGGGTCAATGAAAACGGCGAACAGCGAAAAATCGTTTTCTCCGGCGACATCGGCAACATCAACCAGCCATTGCTGCGCGATCCCTCGCTTGTAGACGAAGCGGATTATATTATGGTGGAATCCACCTATGGCGACCGCGTGCATGAAGCGCCGCCGGATTATGCGCTGGCGCTGGCGGACGTTTTGCAGCGCACCTTCGACCGCGGAGGGAACGTCGTCATTCCGTCGTTCGCCGTTGGACGCACGCAGGAGCTCCTCTACTTCATCCGCCGCATCAAAGCGGAAAAGCTGGTGCACGGGCATACGAACTTCCCCGTCTTTGTCGACAGTCCGCTTGCCAACGCGGCAACGCGAATCTTCGTTGAAAACGCGGAGTTCTGCTTCGACGCGGAGGCGAAATCCTTTATCGACAAAGGTATCAACCCGCTGGAATTCAGCGGTCTGAACATTTCGCAGACCAGTCAGGATTCTATTTCGATCAATACGGATCCGCGCCCGAAGGTGATCCTTTCCGCAAGCGGAATGTGCGAAGCGGGCAGAATTAAGCATCATCTGAAGCATAACCTGTGGGATGCGAAAAACACCGTCCTCTTCGTTGGATTCCAGGCGCCGGGTACGCTTGGCCGCTCGCTGATCGACGGCGCGGAGAAGGTAAAGCTCTTCGGGGAAACCATTCGCGTCAACGCGGAGATCAAGCAGCTCCCCGGCATCAGCGGCCATGGCGACGCGAATATGCTTATCAAGTGGGCAACGCACTTTTCGCCCAAGCCCCGCCGCGTTTTCGTGAACCACGGGGAATCCGAGGTTTGCGATCTGTTTACCAACCGTTTGAAAAACGAGTTCGGGCTCAACGCGACGTCACCATACAGCGGTTCGGTTTACGATCTCGTGAAAAACGAATTCATCGTAGAATCGAAACCCGTCCCGCTGGCCGAGCGGGAACCGTCCCGCGAGCGCATACCCGCCCGCGAACATGGCGCTCCGGAAGGGCGCATACAAACCGACTCGCCCTACAATGTCCTTCTCGCCGCGCTGGAACGCCTGACCGAGTTGATCCGTTCGAGCAAAGGGCGCAGCAACCGCGAGCTTAAAACGGTGACCAGCCAGCTCAACGCCATATCGGATTGGTGGGAGCGCGAATAGATTGTCTTCGGAAACTGTATGGAGTTGACGTAAGTAAAAGGCTGATGACGCAGCAAGCGTTGTCAGCCTTCGTTTTTCACGACTGGATAGTTGCAAAGTTAACGCACCGGCTCCTCTTTTCTCTAGAACAGCGTCACGCGATTCCGCCCATTCTTTTTACTCGCGTAGAGCGCCTCGTCAGCGCGTTGAATGACCGATGCCGCGTTGTCGCCTCCGCGTATCATTGTCGCTCCAATGGAAATCGTCACGCACAAGGCCGCGCCGTCCCGCTCCAACTCGGATTTTCCGGTCACCTTACATACCTTTTCTGCAATCGTATTCATTTCCGCTTCGGAAACGCCACGCAGCACGACGATGAACTCTTCTCCACCCCAGCGCCCGATAAAATCGTTTCTACGCAGCGTACTTTGAAAGGTTTTCGTTACCATCCTAAGCACTTCGTCGCCCATGTTATGCCCGTATTGATCGTTTACACGCTTGAAAAAATCAAGATCCATTATCATGATTCCAAACGGAATGCCAAGTTCCTGAAAATCCCGCAGTTGATTTGCGAGAAACGTATCGATATATCGCCGATTCGGCAGTTCCGTTAATTGGTCGTACAACGCAAGCTGTTCAAGCTCCTTTACGCTAAGATCCGACGCTTCCTCGAGTCCCGCGTCGGAAAACACCTCGGCTGCGCCAACAATCTCACCGTTGAGTACCAGCGGTTTTACTTGAATATCCACTCGAACACGATGTCCGTTTTTATGATGCAAATATACCTGCGCTTCGCGCAGCTTGCCATCCTTGAGCGTTTCCTGAAGCGGGCAGCCATCCAGGCAGAGCTGTCGCCCCAGACCGTCTACATGGTTCAGTAGGTTATCAAAGCAAGATCGACCGATCATCTCATGCGCGGAAAACCCGGTAATCTGTTCTGCTCCTTTGTTCCAAAACGTGATTCCCCTGTCCTTATCGACGAAGTACATACCTTCCCTAAGGTCGTTCAGAATTGCGAAGCAATCACACATTTCATATCGCATACTGTCCTCCTATATGACAACCGTTTTAATCCGCACAATCACGTGTTTGTGTTTATTATATCACATTGTATCTATCTTCTATATATCATCATAATAGCCGATTCATATACGACTCAAAAACTCCTCCCGAACTGAAACAGTAAGAAGCGCGTGCTTTGTCTGGCACGCGCTTCAAATGATATCCTCGCAGTATGTTCCTTACGGTTTCACAGTTCCCGCAGGCGTTGGTGTCGGTGTTGGGGTCGGCGATACCGTTGGAGCCGCGGTTGGAACCGGCGTTGGCGTAATCGTCGCCGTTGGCGTTGCGGTCGGGGTTGGCGTCGGCGTTACGGTATTCATCGTTACGTATTTCCCAAAGACATATCCGGTCTTGTTTGTGGAAACCACGGTAATCTTCAGCCAGGTGCCGGAAGTAGCCAAAACGGTGACCCCTGTGTTCTTGGAAAGAATGCCGAGGCTGCTGTAGCTTGCCGACGGGCCGGAGCGGAAATTCACGCCGCCCGCGTTAATATACCCGCTTGAGGTCGAAAGCTTCGGCGTTGGCGTAGGCGTTGTGTTCGCCGCGGAGTCAAGGGTCACGTACTTGGTAAAGACATATCCCGTTACGCCGGTCGCCTTCACCGTAATCTTGTACCAGTCCCCGCTCTTTTCCAGTACGGTGACCTCGGCCTGTTTCTGGAGTTGACCCAGCTTCGTCCCGCTAGTGGAAGCCGTCTTGCGGAAATTCACGTTGCTCGCGTTGATCTTCCCCGTGCCGAGCGAAGTGCTGCTGGAACCGACTACCTTGGCGATTACGGTTACATATTTCGGAGAGATGTATCCTTCCTTCGCCGTCGCGTGTACCTTGACTTTATACCAGCCGGTTGTTTTATCGGCCGAGTAGATCGTTACGCCCGCCTTGGAATCCACGACCGCGAGACTTTCGCTCTTGGAATTCGCTTCCTTGCGCAGGTTTACCTTTCCGGTCGTCACGCCGATTGCATAGGCGGACAGACTGGACGAGTTGATGGAGATATATTTCCCGCTCACATATCCCGACTTGCCGATGGAAGGCACGTCAATTCTTAACCAGGTTCCGGACACCTCATAAATATTAACGGCATCGTTTTTCGCAAGCGTTGCTACGATTGCGTTTTTCGTATTCGGACCGCTGCGCATGTTGAGTTTCGTTGTGTTGACATAGCCCGTTGCCAGCGCGGTTTCGGCATGCGCCGCGTTTTGCGGCATTGCGGAAAAAAGCACCAGAACGCCGAGCACTCCCGCGAACAGTTTCAAAATATTCCTTTTCCAGTTCATAGATCCACCCCCCGTGGTTGCTTAACGCTTTAGGTGTACTAGTTCTACTAATACACTTGAATACTACTACCTTCCTATACGAATGTCAATGCAGGAGGGGTCGGGTTCACAAAGGAGTCACAAACCGTCTTTTTACCTGCCCTTTTTTCGCCGAAAACACCAATCTTAAATACACTTTATGTCCATACGATAAACAATTACGCTCCGTCGTAGCGAATAATTGACACGTCGTAACTAGAATTCTATAATCAATTTGAGGTGATGGTTTTGACGCTGACCGATAAGCTGGATTTATTGCTGAACGAGCGCGGGCTGAACAAGTCCCAGCTTTCCGCGCTGTCCGGCGTGCCTTATACGACCATCGCAAGCCTCTATGAAAAAGGCGCGGAAAACGCAAAACGCTCTACGCTGCTGTCCCTTGCGCGTTGTCTGAACGTTTCGCTCGATTACCTCGCGGACGACAGCGTTTGCGACCCGAACGCGCAGATTCTCGCTTCTGCGGGACATTTCGATCCCAGCCGCCTCACACCGGAGGGCCGCGAACGCTATGAGGAGTATATTGAGTTTCTCGCGGAGAAGTTTACCAAAGAATCCGCAAAATAAGCCGAGGCGCCATCATCCGAGCGAGCGGCGCGGCATGTTTTGCAAAAGTCTGTTCCGAATCACAGGAACGAGGGTGTAATCCATGGATCGAATCGAAGAATTGTGCGACGAGGCCGGGGGGCTCGGCATTGACGTTCATCAGCGCGAAATCCCCGTGCCCGGCATGAGCGCCGCCTACATTAAAACCGAAACCGGCGAGCATATCGTCATTCGGCAGGACGGAACGCAGGCCGAACGCGCCTGCTGGCTGGCGGAGGAGCTAGGGCATCACTATACCGGGTCCGACCGGAGGCTTCATTATACCGCCGCGGACGACTGGCGCGCGGAAGCGAAGGCACGCAAATGGGCGCACGACCGGCTTCTCTCCCCGGAAGCAATCCGCACCGCCGCGCGCAATACGGACGATATCTACGAAATCGCGTTTACGCTCAACGTCAGCGTGGAGTTCCTGCGCGAATCCATCGACTGGTATATGGCGCGCGGACTCTGGGCGCCCGAAGCGCCGCCGGAGGAAGCACCGCCGGTCGATCCGTAACCGCTCCAAAGAACCATCTTGTGAAAAGACCGTTTATACTGCTCAATATCATTGCATCAGGGGTTATTCGATATGAAGATCTGTTCATCCTGCGGCGCGCAGGCCAGCTCCCGCGTGCGCCAATGCCGCGTTTGCGGCTCCGGTTCGTTTTTCTATATCTGCGAAAATTGCTCCGCTCGCTTTGCGTCACTTCGCTGTCCGCAATGCGGCGTCCTGCGGGAAAGCCGCGAGAAGGTTTGCCCCAACTGCGGCCGGCATACGTTTGACGCGCACTGCCCGGACTGCGGCGCGAACCTGCAAAACGTCGCTCCAGTTCGCGCGGAAGTACCGCGGGAAGTCTACGCCGTCCATGCGGGCGAAGGAGCGGCAATTATCCAAAGCGAGCAGGAACAGAATCGGGCAAAAGCGAGAAAAACGAGCGGCTGCGGCGTCGCATCGCTCGTTCTTTCGTTGATCGGTTATTGGAGCGCGAGCGATATCGGCCTTGCGGGACTCACGTTCCTTGTTCCCGCTCTGATCCTTTTTGCCCTTGGCGCGGCGCTGGTCAAGGTTAACAATCGCCGCATCTGGTCGCTCATCGCCTCCGGTGTGCTGCTGCTGCTCAGCGCGGTCATGCTGGCGCTGTTCCCAGCCGGGTGGGGGAAATAGCAGAGCATTGATTCCGTAAGGGTAAAGCCACCGATTCCATTCGCCCCGTCCTCCTGAGCATACAAAAAACCCGCTGGCAAGGCGGGTCTTTTGGTTACTTGCGTGGCAGCGGAACTAGGATTCGAACCTAGACAATACGAGTCAGAGTCGTAGGTGCTACCATTACACAATTCCGCTATATACAACAAAACGAGAGTATCCCGAGGTGCCGTTCGTCTTTGCTATAACACCCGCCTCCCGGCAGGTGGGTACGCCGTGATCGCCGCGACCTTCCCGCGCGTAACGGGCTTGATCTTGTCTTCTCAACGAAACGCTCCCGAAGTCACTCTGTGGGTTTATAACCGAAAACGTAACGCACACCGCAGGATTCTCTGTTTTTTCAAGGTGGTGGGATTAGTTGGGATCGAACCAACGACCTCTACGATGTCAACGTAGCGCTCTGACCAGCTGAGCTATAACCCCGAGTGCACATATTATTATACACATGGGGAATGAAAAAGCAAGACGTTTTTTCTCATTTTCGATTCGAAAAATCGAGCCGCTTCCCCTGCGCGCGGTTAGATTTTATTCAGCCGCAATTATTTCATTCTTTGTCCGCCGCGAAAAATCCGCCGAATTCGCGGTGCTTTTTCAGGAAAATCGCCCCCCGTTTTCACCATGCGTCCGGTATGTTTCAAAGCGGAAAGCTGGCGTTTTTGCATGTAACAGGAAGTTCACTTTCTATCCATTGCTATTCCATAAGCGGGTAGTACATTATCTTCAGAGCAAGGACAAAGACAGACCCCCAATATTACCTCCCATCCCATCCCAATCAAAAGCACCTACGAAAAAGTAGGTGCTTTTGATTTTTTGGTTCTTTTTTTGCGAAAAGAAGCACCTTGTTTTTTGCAGGCTCTTTTGATTTTTTGGTACTTCTTTTTCGAAAAGAAGCACCTTGTTTTTTGCAGGTGCTTTTGATTTTTTGGTTCTTTTTTTGCGAAAAGAAGCACCTTGTTTTTTGCAGGCGCTTTTGATTTTTTGGTTCTTTTTTTGCGAAAAGAAGCACCTTGTTTTTTGCAGGTGCTTTTGATTTTTTGGTTCTTTTTTTGCGGAAAGAAGCACCTTGTTTTTTGCAGGTGCTTTTGATTTTTTGGTTCTTCTTTTGCGAAAAGAAGCATCTCGTTTTTTGCAGGTGCTTTTGATTTTTGGCTCTTCTCGCAGCTGGTATAAGGTTTATAATACCGTTAGGGTATGCTAACGCATTTGGCTGGCACCTCTCAACATACGGCAAGGATTCAGAGGAATTCAAGACCGGTATCCTGTAATATAACGACATGAGGACGATGGTATGGATTGGCTAGGACAACTCAATGACGCACTTCGCTATATCGAGGAGAACCTCGACGAGCAGATCGACCTGAATCAGGTTGCCAAACTCGCCTGCTGTTCCAGTTTCCATTTTCAGCGGATGTTTTCCTATATGGCCAATGTGCCGCTCTCGGAATACATTCGCAGGCGCAGAATGACGCAAGCCGCTTTCGATCTGCAAAACAGCCGCGTGAAGGTTCTCGATCTTTCCCTGCGCTATGGATACGACTCGCCAACGGCATTCAACCGCGCTTTTCAGAGCGTTCATGGCGTATCCCCTTCCGAAGCGCGAAAGCACGGCGTAACCCTGAAAGCCTATCCTCCCATCCGCTTCAAAATCACGATACGAGGTGAAGCTGAAATGAATTATCGAATTGAGACGAAAGAATCCTTCCGAATTGTCGGTGTAAAGCTGCGGGCGAATTGGTCGCCCGAAAAGCAGGAGGGGTTTGGCGAAGTGCCGAAGTTCTGGGCGAAACACGCGCAGCTTGGAACCATTCCACAGCTTTGTCAGATCATGGATCCGAAGACGCCCGGAATTTTCGGTGTAAGCACAGGGGACTGGCAGCATGCCGGACAGTTCGACTACTACATTGCGGTAGCCAGCGGCCAGCCTGTTCCTGAAGGGATGACCGCGTACGAGGTTCCCGCCTGTACTTGGGCGATTTTTGAATGCAGAGGCGCTATGCCTGCCGCAATTCAGTCCCTCCAGCAGCGCATCGTCACGGAATGGCTGCCGGGCAGCGGTTACCAATATGCAAACGCACCGGACATCGAACTGTATTCCGAGGGAGATCAGTCCTCGCCGGATTATACCTGTTGGGTCTGGCTGCCGGTTCAGCAATAACGGTTGGAACATTCCGCACTCAACAAAGGGATACCGCTTTTCCGGCGGTACCCCTTTTCTGTTCAAACGCGATCCGTTTCGAAATGACTGCGCGAATCCTTCACGACCGGATGCCGCAGAATCGTCCTGCGCTTATCCGGCGTGGACTTGCGCGGGTCGCCCAGATAGATTTCGTGGTGCTTTCTGGCCGCGCCCAAATCGTTTCGATACCCGTTCTGCGTGAGGAATTCGTCCATGCGCGCAACGGTTGCGGGTTCGTCGTCGTACGCGCCAATGTGCATACACTGCACGCATAGGCCTTCGTGATAATGAATGAACCGCGCACCGGAGGCATCCAGCCCTTTTTTCCGGCGTACCTGCTCCTGCGCCCAGTCCAGCACGTCCTCGTCCACAAACGCGGGCTGGCGAATCATGCTCGTCCACTCAAACCCCGCTTTATTGTCGTAATCCACGCCCGGCTGACCACCCGCCATCTGCCAGAGCCCCTCCAGCGGCGGAACCCGGTAAGCAAAAAACCCGCCGATGACGTGCCCGCCCTTGCCGCTCATCTTGATCGTATAGCTCAGCGCGTAGAGCAGCGACACCGCGTCCGCATACGCGCCGCCCTCCTCGTTGGGATTGCCCGCGCCGTCCACGGCTAGAAACGTCATCTCCGGCACGTCAATCAGCGAAGGTTCCGTCTTTGGCTGATAGAGCGCCTTCTCCTCTTTTATAAAATCATAAATCGTTTCCATTTGAATTCCCCTTCTTCTGCTCTTCCGCCTTGTTTGCACCCATTCTATACTATAAAACCTGACATGTTACTGTCAGGTTCGGAATGAGTATTCAACTAAAAGCGCGGTTCCGGCCGGTAGTGCTCAAAGATGATCGCGTCGTTGCGCTCGGTCAGCTTCGCTTGGTCGTCCGCCGGATGTGCCGTCCAGGCCACGCGCATCGCGCCCATCGCCTCGCAAAGCCGCGCAGAAAGGCACTTTGGCCCGATATGGTAAGCGATAAACTGCGGGTGCACCAGAATGTTCGTGAAAAGCCGGCTCATCATCAGCGCCTGATACCAGGGCACGTATTTCCGGGAAAAGCGCGCCGCTTCGGAGAGCTGCCCGCGCAGGATCTGCGGCGCATGCTGGTAGAACCAGCGCACCAGCAGCGGATGGAAGCTCTCAACGCAGTAATCGCCCCGGTATTCCAGCAGCAGCGCAAGTGTCTTTTCGCAGAGCGTTTTCCAGTCCCCGCTGCTTTTCAGCTCGACGATCATTGGAATTTTTCCGTCCAGAACGGCGAGTACATCCGAAAAAGTTGGAATCCGTTCCGCGGTGTCCAGCAGCGGGAACGCCTGCAGTTCGGCAAACGTATACGCGTCCACGCGCGCTTCCACGCCGCAAACGCGCTTAAGATCGTCGTCGTGAAACACAACGACCACCTTGTCCTTTGTGAGCTGAACGTCCAGCTCCACGCCATACCCCGCCGCAGCGGCGGCGCGAAACGCGGGCAGCGAGTTTTCCGGCACGGCCTGATCGGCCGAAAACAGCCCACGGTGCGCGAACATGCGCCGGACAAACGGCGCCCGCTGTGCCTTTGTACTCCGCGCGGGTAAAATCAGGGCAATCCAGAGCGCGGCAACGAGCAGCAAAACCGCAAGCGCGATCCACATGATATTCATCCTCCGGTTGATTTGTGCGTCGAATTGTATTGTTATTATAGGCCAAATGCGCTACCATGTATATATCGTTGCGAAGCTCCGGTTTCGTGGCGGCCTGTCTGTTCTTTCGAAAATTCCCAGCAAAATTCAGAATAATTGGAGAAGCGGCACATGAAACTGAATTACAAACGCACGTTCCTCGTCGGATTCGCGTTTCTTTCCATCAGCGCGTTCTGGCAGCTTTACGACACCATTATTCCGCTCATTCTGCGGGACACCTACCACATGGGCGATGGGCCTGCGGGCATCATCATGAGCCTCGACAACATCGTCGCGCTGTTCCTTCTGCCGCTCTTCGGCGCGCTGAGCGACAAGGTCGGCCGGCGTATCCCGTTCATCCTGGCAGGCACGTTTACGGCGGTCGTGCTGTTCATGCTGCTGCCGATTCTCGACAACACCTACGGCATCTGGACGCCCGCGATTTCCCTCACCGTGTTCGTCGTCGTCCTCGGCCTGTTGCTGCTCACCATGGGCTCCTATCGCTCGCCTGCGGTCGCGCTGATGCCGGACGTTACCCCGAAGCCGGTCCGGAGCAAGGGCAACGCGGTCATCAATCTCATGGGCGCGGTCGGCGGCGCGTTTTCGCTTGTGGTGATGAAGATGCTCGTGTTCGACGGCCCGAGCGGGCGTTCGAACTACCTCTACCTCTTCCTCGCGGTCGCCGCGCTCATGCTGCTTGCGGCGCTGACGGTGTTTTTCTTCGTTCCGGAGCGCAAGCTCGTCCAGCAGATGAAGGACATCAACTATGGTGTCTCCGAGCAGGAAGATCAGAGCAAATCGATTGAGGTCAACGGCAAGAAGAAGCTGCCGCCGGAGGTTTTGCGCAGCCTGATTCTCATTCTTGCCACCATTACGCTCTGGTTCCTTGGTTACAACGCGGTGACCACGGCGTTCAGCAAGTACGCCACCAAGATGTGGGCCGCCGGGCTCAACAATGTTTCAACCTGTTTGCTCGTTGCAACGGGCGTGGCCATTCTCTCCTACCTGCCCATCGGCTTTCTGGCTTCCCGTATCGGCCGGAAAAAAACGATTATCATCGGCCTGATCGTCGCGCTCGCCTGCTTCATCTTCGGCGCAGTCAGAGCCAGCACCTTCTCGCCGCTGCTTTACGTCATGTTCGCGGCAATCGGCTTCGCGCAGGCGGCGGTAACGGTCAACACGTTCCCGATGGTCTGGGAGATCTCACGTTTCGGCAACGTCGGCAAATATACGGGCTTTTACTACACCTGCTCCATGGCGGCGCAGGTGGTCACGCCGATTGTTTCGGGCTATCTGCTCCAGTATGTCGGCTACGGCACGCTCTTTCCCTATGCGGCGGTCTTTATCGCGCTGGCGATCATTCCAATCTCCCTTGCCAAGCATGGCGACAGCAAGCCCGGCAAGCCGGAGTCCAAGCTGGAAGCGCTGCAGGGCGCGGACGACTGATCCCTGCGCTGCGGATATCGTAAAAATCCGCGGAATCCGGGTATTTCTTCTTGACATGGCGGCGCAGAGTCCATATAATAGTCATGTTCAAGCAGAAGCGCCCGCTTCTCACCTGCCGGCGATTGCCAGGCACGGTAGCAACCAGTTTTCGATTTGAAAATGTTTTCCTGTGGGCGCAATCTGACTTGCGCCCACTATTTTTATGTATTATGGAGGTGTTCTGCCATCGCTATCACGGAATTGATGATCAACGAAGAGATCCGCGACCCCCAGGTTCGTTTGATCGGTGAAAACGGCGACCAGCTCGGCATTGTAGATGTCCGGACGGCGCAAAAAATGGCCGACGAACGCGAACTGGATCTGGTCAAGATCGCGCCAAACAGCGATCCGCCCGTCTGCAAGCTCATGGATTACGGCAAGTACCGCTTTGAAATGAGCAAGCGCGACAAGGAACAGCGCAAGAATCAGAAGATCATCGAGCTCAAAGAAATCCGCCTCTCCGCCACCATCGACGTGCGGGACATGGAGATTAAGGCCAAGCAAACCGTCAAGTTTCTTGCGGAAGGCGACAAGGTCAAGGTTTCCATCCGGTTCCGCGGCCGCCAGATCACGCATAATGAGATCGGTATGGACGTGATGGATCGCTTTTTCGAAATGGTTGCGGACAGCGCGGTCAAAGAGCGCGCAGCCAAAATGGAAGGCAGAAGCTTATTCATGATTCTCGCTTCGAAGAATGAAAAGAAGTAGCGGGAACACAAAGAAGTAACACAAGAAAGAAAGACCAGGAGGAACCGACACATGCCTAAGTTAAAAACCCATCGCGGAGCGGCAAAGCGCTTCTCCCTCACGAAATCGGGTAAGATCAAGCGGAGTAAGGCTTACAAACGCCATATTCTGACCAAGAAATCCACCAAGCGCCTGCGCGGTCTTCGTAAAACCGGCTATATTGCCGAGGTCGAAGAGAAGAAAATCCGCAAGCTGCTTCCGTATGCGTAAGGAGGAAATGAATTATGGCCAGAATTAAAAGAGCAGTCAACGCCGTGAAAAAGCGCCGCAAGGTTTTGCGGCTCGCGAAGGGTTACTACGGTGCCAAGAGCAAGCAATACCGCGCCGCTTCCCAGCAGGTGATGAAGTCCATGGCGTATGCGTACGTTGGACGCAAGCTGAAAAAGCGCGAATACCGCCGTCTCTGGATTGCCCGTATCAACGCGGGCGCCCGCATCTGCGGAACGACCTACAGCCGCCTGATCAACGGGCTCAAGCTCGCGGACGTGAACATCAACCGCAAGGTGCTCGCCGACCTCGCCATCACCGATATGGGCGCGTTCAAGGAGCTCGTCGATATCGCGATGAAGGCAAGAGCGTAACAAGCGAAAAGCAAAATGAGAATCGCCGTTTTCGGCGGTTCTTTTTTTAACCTTTCGAGCGCGAATTCCGATTGTCCGCACCGGCGAATGTGGTATACTGAACTGGATATCGGGGTTTACCCCGAACGTGTTTCACTCTGCAGGAAGGGAGGCGGTCGCATGGTCATCGAAAGCCGCTCCAACGAGCGCGTAAAGGAAGCGCGAAAGCTCCTGCTGCGCAAGGAACGGAAGGAGTCCGGCCTGCATCTGATCGAAGGGGAAAAGCTCGTCGGCGAAGCGGTCTCTTCCGGCGCGCGCGTCGTATCCTGCTTTCTGGAGCAGGGATTCGTTTTCTCGCCGCCGGAGAACGCCGTGACGCACGTGGTGTCCCGCGCCGTGCTCGAATCCCTCTGCGAAAGCCAAACGCCGCAGGGCGTGGTCGCCGTGGTCGAAACCCCCTCCCTGACCCCGCCGGAGCGGTATCCGGGCGGCCTTGTCGTCACGCTGGACGGTGTGCAGGATCCCGGCAACGTCGGAACGATCCTTCGCTCGGCGGATGCCTTCGGGGCAAGCGGCGTACTGCTTTCCCCCGCCTGCGCGGATGTTTACGCGCCAAAGACGCTCCGCGCGGCCATGGGTTCGACCTATCATCTGCCCGTTTGGCAGGGTGAATTGACGGAGGAACTCGTGCGGATGAAGCAACAGGGCTTCTTTGCGCTCTGCGGTGATTTACGGGGCAGCGAAACGCTGCCAGCCCTCACGAAAAACGTATCTCTCGTCATCGGCAGCGAGGGCAGCGGCGTCAGCGCCGAAGTCGCCGCTCTTTGCGCGGGATACCGGCTCGCCATGCGCGGCCGCGCAGAGTCGCTCAACGCCTCCGTTGCCGCCGGCGTGCTGCTGTATGTCGTATCCGGGGCGATGCCCCGCGTATAATCCCTCCCGATTTCAACCGAAAAGGAGCACAGGAATGGAACAGCCAATTAACCGAAAAGTCCTTGTCGTGGTCGATATGCAGAACGACTTTATCACCGGTTCGCTCGGCTCAAAAGATGCGCAGTCGATTGTGGAAAACGTGGTAAAGCGCATTCTGGACTTCGACGGACTGATTCTCTATACGCTCGACACGCACACCGAGAATTATCTGGACACGCAGGAAGGGCAGAAATTGCCCGTTCGGCACTGCATCGCCGGGTCGGACGGCTGGGCGCCCAACGCCGCCGTCTGGATGGCGCTGATGCATCAAAACGTTGCGGACGAGCAGCACATGATCGCGAAGGACACGTTCGGCGGCGTAAGCCTGCCGATGCGCATCCATGAGATGCTGGACGGCGACCCGGAGGAAATCACGCTCGTCGGGCTCTGCACGGATATCTGCGTCATCAGCAACGCACTGTTGCTTAAGGCGTTCTATCCGGAAGCAAAGATCACGGTGGACGCCGCAGCCTGCGCGGGCGCCACGCCGGAAGGGCATAAGAACGCCCTGTCTGCCATGAAGGTCTGCCAGATTGATATTGTGAACGAATAAACTCGTATGCAACACAAAACGCCCTCGCGGGCGTTTTTGTTTGTTTCACTTACTTGAATTGGTTCACGATCTCCTTAAACACCCTGCCGCGCTGCTCGAAATTATCAAACATGTCCCAGCTCGCGCAGGCGGGCGAAAGCAGAACCGCGTCCCCCGGCTGTGCGAGCACGCGCGCGCAGGAAACCGCGTCCGCAAACGTGCCCGTCGCGTGACAGTAGCCGAGAAAACCGGTGTCCCGCGCGGTATCGAGAATCTTCTGCTTCGTCGCGCCCAGCACGACAATCGCCTTGAGCGTACTGCCGTGAAAGTGCTCGAACAGCTCGTGGAAGTCGCTGTGCTTGTCGTAACCGCCAAGGATGAGCACGGTCGGCCGCGTCATCGCCTGAATCGCCTTGATGGTCGAGTCCGGGTTCGTCCCTTTGGAATCGTTGATATAGCGAACGCCTTCGAACTCGCGCACGAATTCGATGCGGTGCTCCACGCCGGGAAACGACTTCAGCGTTTCGCGCACCGCGTCCGCGGAAATGCCCATGCCGAGCGCGAGCAGCGAGCAGAGCATCGCGTTTTCGAGGTTATGCCCGCCGGGAATCCGGATTTCGTCCGCGCGGATGAGCGGGGATTCGCCCGCCTCGTCGCGGTAGATCACCGTGTCCCCGCTTAAATAACAGCCGCGGGGCACCGCCTCTTTGCGGGAGAAGTAGAACGCCTTCGCCGGCGTCAGCCGCGCCATATCGCGCACGATCGCGTCGTCATAGTTGAGCACGGCGATATCCTCCGCCGTCTGGTGATCGAAAATTTTGCTCTTGGCGGCGATGTAGTTCTCCATCGTGCCAAAGTGGTCGAGGTGATCCTCCGTAATGTTGCAGACGCCCGCCGCACGCGCGTGGAAATGAACATTCCCTTCAAGCTGCAAGCCCGCCGTTTCGGCAACGACCACGTCCCCCTCGCGCGTATCCAGCGCATGCTCCGTAATCGCCACGCCGATGTTGCCGAGCACGAACGTATGCCGTCCACCCGCTTTGAACATCTCCCCCGTCAGGGCGGTGCAGGTCGTCTTTCCGTTTGTTCCGGTAATGCAGACGAATTCCGCGTGGCTGTATCGGTAGCCCAGCTCGATTTCGCTGATGACCTCAATGCCGCGCCGTTTTGCTTCCATCACGAACGGAACCGTCATCGGTATAATCGGGCTGATGACGATCAGCGAAACGCCGTCAAACAGGCCGACCGGATCCTCGCCAAGCCGCCACGTGACGGCTGCGCCTTCCAGCGCTTCTTTGAGGCCCTCGATTTCGGATTTCTTATCGTTGACGACAACCTCCCAGCCAACGCGGCACAGCAGCTTGGCCGCGCCGATTCCACTCTTCGCCATGCCGACGATGAGCGCTTTTCGGGATAGATTCTTTTTGGATTCCATAGCCGGTATTCCTCCGAAAAAAACGCCCGACGCTTCGTTCGGGCGGAAGTGTTTTCTTTATCGCAGATAGGGCAGCAGGCAGATTGCGCAGAGAACCGTCGTAACGATTACATACATGGTTACAATCTGCGGTTCCGGATACCCCGATAATTCGAAGTGATGATGGATCGGCGCCATCTTGAACATTCGCTTTCCGTGGTTGAGGTGGTTTGTCGCAACCTGCAGCACGACCGAAAGCGCGCTTGCCAGATAGCAGAACCCCATAATCGGCAGAAGCAGGATCGAGCGGCTGAGAATTGCCATCATGGAGACCGCTCCGCCGAGCGCGAGCGAGCCGGTATCCCCCATGAACACGCGCGCGGGATAGGTATTGTAGCGTAAAAAACCGATCGACGAGCCGACGACCGCCGCGCAGAAAATCATCATCCCGTTCAGATTGTTTCCCAGAAGCAGCTCGCCGTTCTGATTCGCCAGTATCGTCATCACGGAGAAAATAGCGAGCATAAAGAGCGAGTAGACCATGGTCACGCTGGTTGCGAGCCCGTCCAGCCCGTCCGTCAGGTTCACGGCGTTGACTTCCGCTACGATGACGAAGACGACGAGCGGAATGTACCAGATGCCTATGTCCCATTCCCCGCCGGAGATCGGCAGGTAGAGCGAGGAGCCGATCAGCGGCGAACGGTATGCCCAAACGGCAACGAGCGAAGCAATCAGAATCTGCGCAAGCAGTTTCTGATAGGCACGCAGCCCAAGATTGTTTTTCCGGCGAATCTTAATGAAATCGTCGAGAAAACCGACGATTCCAAACGCAACGGTCACCAGCAGCGCGGGAAGCACAAAATCCATGCCGTCCAGCCCGAATACGAGCGAAGCAACGGTAATGGCAAGCAGCGTCATAATGCCGCCCATGGTTGGCGTACCCTGTTTTTTCTTGTGCGACTCGGGACCGAGCTCGCGCTCGATCTGACCGAACTTCAGCCGGTGCAGCATGGGGATAAACAGCGGGCCGAGCAGCCAGACGATTGTAAAGGCGGTTAACGCCGTAATCAAAACTTGAAACATAGCGATATTATAACCCCATCCCCGCATGCGCGACAATCCCCAATTCACTTCCGGCGGATGCGGCAAGCGCGTTTTCTTCCGAAATACATCGTTTTCTTCCGTCCGTGGGCGCGCACCGAATGAAAAAAACCGAAACATTCAAAAATCCGCACCTTCGTATCCTCGCGCCAGTACGCGCGTTTTTCGCGCGTACAAGCCGGATCAAAAGTGCGGAGAAGTGCCCCGGTTACAGTTCGCTTAGCAGTTCCTCGACAATCTCCTTATCGTCGAAGTGGTACTTCGTGCCGTTGATCTCCTGATAGTTCTCGTGCCCTTTGCCGGCAATCATAATCACATCGTCGTTTTGCGCCATTGCAAGCGCGTAGCGAATCGCTTCCTTGCGGTTTTCAATCACGGTGTACTTCGTTCCGCTGCGCTTCATGCCCTCTTCGATCGAATCGATGATGACCATGGGCTCCTCTGTGCGCGGGTTGTCGCTGGTGATGACCGCGAATTCGGAAAACCGCCCGACAATCTCGCCCATGATCGGGCGTTTCGCGCGGTCGCGGTCGCCGCCGCAGCCAAACACGCAGATCACACGGCCCTTGGTGAACTGCTGAACGGTTTTCAGTACGTTTTCCAGCGCGTCCGGCGTATGGGCATAATCCACAAAAACCGAGAATCCCCGGTTCGTTTTAACCGGTTCCAACCGGCCGGAAACGCTGGTCAGCGATTCCAGCCCCGCTTTGATCGCGCTAAGTTTAATGCCGACCGCCTGCGCCATTCCAACCGCGCCCATCGCGTTGAACACCGAAAACAGGCCGGGAATCGCAAGGTGCATGAGGACTTCGCCCTCCGGCGTGTGCAAATCAAACTGCACGCCGTCCGTGGTAATATCGATATCCGTCGCGGAGATATCCGCGCGGTCGCGCACGCCGAAGGTGAGAATCGGAATCGCCAGCCCTTCCATGATGCGCGCGGCATAGGGATCGTCCACATTGACAACCGCCTTTTTGCTGTTGAGGAACAGAATCTTCTTTGCGGCCAGATAGTTGTCAAACGACTTGTGATAGTCGAGGTGATCCTGTGTCAGATTCGTAAACAGGCCTACGTCAAACTTAATTCCGTGGACGCGGAACTGCTCCAGCGCATGCGAACTCGTTTCCATCACAACAAGGTCCACGTGCGCATCCGCCATCATACGAAGAAGGCGAAACAGATCGACGGATTCCGGCGTCGTGCGCTCGGTATGGATGCTCTCGGAACCGATCATATTTCGGATGGTACCGATTACGCCGACCTTCTTTCCGGCCTGTTCGGCAATCGCCTTGACCATATAGGTCGTGGTCGTTTTGCCGTTCGTGCCGGTTACGCCTAGCATCATCATTTCACGCTGCGGATATCCGTAAAACGCGGCGGCCATTTCGGCCATCGCCTTCCTTGCGTTCTTCACCACAACCTGCGGAACCGCAATCGGCAGTTCGCGCTCCACGAGGAGCGCGCCGGCTCCGCCGTCTACCGCACTCTGCGCGAACGTATGTCCGTCGAAGAGCGCGCCGACAATGCAGCAGAATAAGCTCCCCTGCTTCACCTTGCGCGAATCGTATTCGATGGATGCGATATCCGTGTCCTCGCCTTCCAAGCGCTGGCCGGATGCCATTGCGAGTTCCGAAAGCAGCATGTGATTACCTCCCGTTGCGCGAAGCGCATCTTCGCGCCGTTTGAAAAATATATAGATAAATAAATCGCCTGTTCCTATTGGTTTGCGCGGTGTTTCCGGCCGCGCTGCGGCGAATCTGCTCTATTCCAGCGGCTCCGGCGTCGGCGACGTGCCGGCATCCTCCGTTGGTGCAGGTGTCGGGAATGTGACATAGATCGTCGTCCCCGGATCCACCAGCGCCCCTTCCGGTTCGGACTGTGTATCGATCTGCCCCGTGCACTGCGCTTTGTCGAAGGAGAGAAACAGCCCCAGTTTTGCCAGTGTATCAAACGCGTCCTGGCGGCGCTTCCCGATCAGTTTCGGTACGACCGCCTGCGCTTTGTAAATGCCTTCGTCGTTAAACGTCGTCATGGACGTATAGAGGATTACGCTTGTGCCGGAAGCCACGACGGTTTCGGCCGCAGGAAACTGCGAGATCACGAGCGCCGTTTCCTCGCCTGGCACAACATATGCGGGATATCCTGCCTGCGTGAGTTCATATACGGCGTCTTTTCCCGTCATGCCGACCACGTTTGGCACCGTGCGGGTTTTGGACGTTGTATCCGGCAGGATTCCGTAGTACTGCACAAGATCGCCGAAAATCTTCTGCACCCAATAACCGGCGAGACTGCTCGCTTCCATCACCGGTACCTGCGGTTCATCGATCATCACCATGCATACCAGCTGCGGATCGCTGGCCGGAATGCATCCGCAGAACGTCGCGACCACGCGCGTACGCGACGGGGTAACGCCATCCTCCTCAAATTTGCGGGAAACGCCCGTAATGCCGGCAACCGTGTAGTTGACCACCTGCGCGTTGGAACCGTTTCCGTTTTCCGCAACGGACTGCAGCAGGTTTCGCATGGTGGCCGAGGACTCCGAGCTGATTACGCGCCGCAAAATCGTCGGCTCGTTTTTTACGACTTCCTTGCCGTCCGTATCGACAATGCTGTCCACAACGTATGGCTGCATCAGAACACCGCCGTTGACAATCGCGCAGAAAGCGTTTGCCATTTGGATGGCGGTCGTAGTAATCGTCTGCCCGAAGGAAAGATACGCAAGGTCGCTGCTGCGAATATACTTCCGGTGAATGACCTCGCCCGTATCCTCGCTTGGAATGCCGCATTCGGTGGATTCGTTGAATCCGAACGAATAAATATAGTCGTAAAGTTTATCCACGCCGGTTGCCGCCGCAATATCCATCATGGCAACGTTGCAGGAGTTGCCCAGCGCCTCGGCGAGCGTTTGGTCGCCATGCCCGTTCGTATTCCAGCATCGGATTTTTTCCAGCCGGAACGTGCGCGACCCGTCGCAGTTAAAGGAGTTCCCGGCCGCCGTTGCACCGGAATCGACCGCCGCGGCCGTCGTAATCATATCGAACATGGTTCCGGCCTCGTAGGTATCCGTCACAATGCGCGCGCGGGACATGGACATCAGCTCGGTTACCATGTCGCGGGGCGGATCGTTGAGGTCGAAGGAAGGATACGTTGAAATCGCGAGAATTTCGCCCGTTTTCGGATCCATAATGATACCGGAAGCGCTGATCGGGCGATTGATCTCATAGCATTGCTTGAGATATTTTTCAAGATAGCTCTGGGTTACGGAATCGCCGGTAATGGTAAGGTCAAAGCCTTCCACCGGAGCAATGTATTCCGGAACACCGTAGGAAAGCGGCTGGTTTTTGCGGTCCACTTCAGTGACGAGCAGACCGTTTGTTCCGGCAAGGTAGGCGTTATATTCCGCCTCCAGTCCCGTCTGCCCCTCGGTTTCAATGCCGGTGAACCCGACCAGCTGCGTAAAGAGCTGGCCAAACGGGTAGTAGCGCTTCATATCCGTGGTATAGGTGATTCCGTTGCCGAGCTGAAGCGCTTCGAGCTGGTCGATCACCGAGCTCTCCACCTGCCGCTTGAGCTGCACCTGCAATCGCGTCGGATCCGAAACACGTTCCAGCACATAGTCGTAGTCAAGTCCCAGAATGTCGGAAACCTCCGTCGCAACGCGAACGCGGTCGTCCGCCGCGATGGACGGCGGGTTTGCCAGCACGCGATAGGCCGTGCCGCTCTGCGCGAGCACCAGCCCGTTCCGGTCGATAATGCGCCCGCGCTGCGCGGACAAATTCTGGCGGCGTGTCCACTGCGTTTCGGCCTTTTTCTGCAGTTCCGGTCCCTGAACCAGCATAACCTGCGTGAGGCGCAAAATTAGCAGGAGCATGAGTAAACCGGCAAACACCATCAGCAGCACGAGTTTGCGTTTGATTTTGGGGGCGGGTGTTTTATCCTTTGCCATACGGCTTTCGTCCTTCCATTCGAACTTAACCGCCAGCGGGCGGCTGGCCCCCCCCGCCATCCGCGTTATCGCCTGTGCCGCCCGAATCGGGTTCGGGCGTCGTTTCCGGTTGTGTTGTTGCTGTCGTATCGGGCTGCGGCGCTTCGGTCGGAGCACCGCCCGAAAACGGAAGCGGGTCTCCAATCCGGACGTACTGGCTCTTTTCCGGATAGCGCATACCGTATGCTTCGGCAATCTTCTGCGCGTCCTGAATCGTCACGGCGCATTCAATCTGCACGTCCAGCTCGTTGATGCGCAGCTTGGTCGAATCCTTCTCCGTATTCAGCGCGTTGATATCCGCATACGCGCGGGATATCCGTTCGTATCCCGCCAGCGTAAAAAGGATCATTCCCGAAAGGATAAACCCGCTGATAATCAGGCCTACTCTTCCAAGCACCGTCATCTCGGGCTTGTCCACACGAACATGCGGTTCGTCCGGCGTCCTTCGGTTCGTCTTCACACGGCCAGTCCGCGCGGTTTCTTCCGCTTCGCCGTTTTTGTTCTGCGTATACAGCCGCGTGGTAGGCGACTTTCCTTTTTTCGACGCTTCGTCAAAGCGAATGTCCAAATCGATCCCTTCCATTCTCCGGCTGGAACCTCGTGGTCGGGCGCGCAGAATCCGCCCGAACCGCGCGCTTTTTTGCTAAATCTTTTCGATGCAGCGGAGCTTTGCGCAGTTAGAGCGGGAATTTTCGGCGGCCTCCTTCTCCGAGGCGGTCAGCGGTTTTTTCGTAAGGATCTTCGCCTTCGGTTCCTTGCCGCAAATGCAGACCGGCGCGGAAGGCGGGCAGGTACAGGGATGCTCAAATCGCCTGAACGCCTGCTTCACAATGCGATCCTCCAGTGAATGAAATGTAATTATACACAGTCTTCCGCCTTTTTGCAACAGATCGCAGGCATCCTCGACCGCGCGGTCGAACTCCTTGAGCTCTCCGTTGACCTCGATGCGGATCGCCTGGAAGGTTCTTCGGGCGGGATGCTGCGGTTCGTTTCGATACTTCGCGGGTATAGCGGCCCTGGCAATCTCCGCCAGTTCCAGCGTGGTTTCAACCGGCTTTTCTGCGCGCGCGCGGCAGATCCGCTCCGCAATTCTGCGGCTGAAACGCTCCTCGCCATATTCCCAGAGCACGCGCGCAAGTTCTTCCTGCGAGTAGGTGTTGACCACGTCGCGCGCGGAAAGCGGCGCCGTTTTGTCCATCCGCATATCCAGCGGCGCGTCGTATTTATAGGAAAATCCCCGCTCCGGCGTATCGAGCTGGTGCGAAGAAACGCCCAGGTCGAGCAGAATTCCGTTCGCTTCGGAAATCCCGATTTCGCCAAGTAGCGCTTTCATCTGAAAAAAGTTGCCGTGCAGTGCGGTGAACCGGCCGCCGTATGCGAGCAGCCGGTGCTCCGCCGCATGCACGGCTTCCCAATCCCTGTCGATTCCAATGAGCCTGCCCGATTGCGGCAGGCGCGAAAGCACCGCTTCGGCATGGCCGCCGCCGCCAAGCGTACCGTCAATAAACGTTCCGCCGCGCTCGGGGGCAAGCAGTTCCAGCACCTCGCCCAACAGCACCGGTATGTGCTGAAATTCCGCGCTCATATGCCAAGCGACGCCAGATGTTCCAGCGCCTCGTCATAGCTTTCATCCGTTCTGGCATGATAGGCGGCAAGCGTTCCCGGATTCCAGAACTCCATTCGCTCGCCAACGCCAATCAGCGTCGCATCCTTGATCAGCCCGGCCAGATCCCGCAGCTGCGCGGGGATTAATATGCGCCCCTGTTTGTCCACCTCGCAGGCGGCGGCCATGGAATACAGCCTTCTGCGGATGCTCTGGCCGCTCGCGTCCGAAACGGGCAACGAGGAGAGCTTCTCCGAAAAGCGTTCCCACTCGGGCACCGACATTCCGTAGAGGCAGGTTTCCTGCTTCGTATCCAGTCCAACGGTAACAACGAGGATATCCCCCAGCGTTTCCCTCCACTTGGCGGGAATGAATACGCGCCCTTTTGCGTCCAGCATGTGCTCATAAGAACCGATCAGCACGCGTTTCCCTCCCGTTCGTTGGCCAAAGATGAAAGCGGGGATAGAATCCCCCAGATTTAGCAAGAGTATACACCACTCTTCCCCATTTGTCACCACTTTCCTGGTGTTTTTCGCATTTATTCACAATTTCTCCGTTCGGAAAGACAGTTTGCTCCTGCCGGTTCCGCCGGCGTGCAGGAACCTTCTTTCGCACCGGCGAATCTTCATTTTTGAATAATTTGAAAACAAAACATTTGTTTGCAAGTTCCTTTCTCCAGCCGGTACACAGGCTGGTACAAAGTATGGTATACTGATTTTATCGTCACGCTAGATATGGCGTATTGGTCAAGCTTGCCGCCGGTCGGGGCACGCGGAACTCCGGTTCCCCGGTTCCGCCGGCGTCTGAACGGCTGTTATACGCACCGCGCGAATGGATTCTACATGCTGTTAGGAGACGCTATGGCATCGGATTATACGGTTGATAAAATCAAAATTATGGAGGGGTTGGACGCAGTTCGCATGCGGCCGGGCATGTACATCGGTTCAACCGGACAGCGCGGCCTTCATCACCTGCTGTGGGAAATTATTGACAACTCCATCGACGAAGCGGCCAACGGCTTTGCCAATGAAATTGCCGTAACCCTACATAAGGATAATTCCGTTACCGTTACGGACAACGGCCGCGGCATCCCCGTTCAAATTCACGAGAAGGTTGGCGTTTCCGGCGTGGAGGTCGTGTTTACGCAGTTGCACGCGGGCGGCAAATTCGGCAACGAGTCCTACGGTTACTCCGGCGGGCTCCACGGCGTTGGCGCTTCCGTCGTCAACGCGCTGTCCGAATGGCTGGAGGTCGAGGTCTGCACGGACGGGCGCATGTACCACATTCGTTTTACCAGTGAAAAGGACGCGACGGGTAAAATCATCTCCGGCAAAGCCACGGCCCCGCTCGAAGAGGTCGGCCGGACGCGCAAGCAGGGTACGAGCGTCACCTTTCTGCCGGATGCGCGCGTGTTTGAAACCGTCGAGATGAGTTACGACGTTATTGCAAAGCGCATTCGCGAGCTGGCCTATCTCAACCGCGGCACGAAGATGATCCTCTCCGACGAGCGCTCCGGACATCCGCGCAAGGGCGAGTACCAGTTCAACGGCGGACTGAGCGACTTTGTAAGTTACCTCAACAGCGATAAATCCCCCCTCTACGAACCGCCGATCCATTTCTCCGGCGTTTCGGGCGATATCATCGTTGAAGTCGCGCTGCAGCATAACGACGGTTATGCGGATAACATCTTTTCCTATGTTAACAACATTCCAACCACTGAAGGCGGCACGCACGAAACGGGCTTTAAAGCCGCGCTCACAAAGGTTCTCAACGACTATTGCCGCAAGACGGGCTATCTCAAGGACAAGGACGCGCCGCTCACCGGCGAGGACTTCCGCGAAGGAATCACCGCCGTACTTTCGCTGAAAATGCGCACGATCCAGTTCGAGGGGCAAACAAAAACCAAGTTGGGCAATACCGAAGCGCGCCCCGCTGTGGAAAGCGTCGTCATGGAAAAACTAACGCCCTATCTCGAGGATCTGAAGAACGGCGAAGTAGCCGCCGCCATTGCGGAAAAATCGGTCAAAGCGGCGAAGGTGCGCGAAGCCGCGCGAAAAGCGAAGGCCACCGCGCGTGAAAAGAACAAGCTCGAAAACGCGCCGCTCGTCGGCAAGCTCTCCAGCTGCACCGGACGGGACTACAGCAGAAACGAGCTGTTCATCGTCGAAGGGGACAGCGCGGGCGGTTCCGCCAAGCAGGGGCGCGACCGGAAATTTCAGGCGATCCTGCCGCTGCGCGGCAAGCCGCTCAACGTGGAGAAAAAACGGATCGACCAGGTGTTGCAAAACGAGGAATTCCGCTCGATCATTACCGCGGTCGGCACCAGCATCGGCGAGGACTTCGATATCTCTTCGCTCAAATACGACAAGATCATCATCCTCTCGGACGCGGATCAGGACGGCGCGCACATCCGTGCGATCCTTCTGACGTTCTTCTATCGTTATATGAAGGAACTCATTACGGACGGACATGTTTTCATTGGCCTTTCCCCGCTCTACCGCGTGCAGAAGGATACGAAGCGTATCTACTGCTACGACGACGAGGAGCTCCGCGCGGCGACGAAATCCGTCGGCAAAGGCTATACGATCCAGCGGTACAAGGGTCTTGGCGAAATGAACCCGGAGCAGCTCTGGGAAACGACCATGAATCCCGACGGTCGCGCGCTCGTCCGCGTCAACATCGAGGATGCGGCGGATGTCGAGCACATCGTCACCGTTCTGATGGGCGACAAGGTACAGTCCAGAAAAGAATACATTTTCGAAAACGCGGACTTCAACAAGAATTCAAGCGAAGCCTTCGAAAAGCTGAAAGACTGACGCCGCAATCCACGCAAGCAATCCCTTAGCGAATCAACTGCTGATGAAGGAACATTCATATGCCGAAACAACCCGAACAATTAAAACTGGAAAAAATCATTCAGCGCAACATGGACGAGGTGATGCACCAGTCCATGATGCCTTATGCGGAGCACGTCATCCTCGAGCGCGCGCTCCCGCGCGTGGAGGACGGGCTCAAGCCCGTGCAGCGGCGCATTCTTTATACCATGCTCGAACTGAGCCTCTCGCCGGACAAGCCGCACCGCAAGAGCGCGCGCATCGTGGGCGACTGCCTTGGCAAATACCATCCGCACGGGGATACCTCCGTTTACGACGCGATGGTGCGCATGGCGCAGCCATATAACATGTGCGTTCCGCTTGTGGACGGCCACGGCAACTTCGGCAGCGTGGACGGCGACAGCGCGGCGGCCATGCGTTATACGGAAGCGCGTATGACGGACGCCGCCATGCAGTTGCTGCGGGACATCGACAAGGATACCGTCTCCTATTCGTTTAACTTTGACGATACGTTAAAGGAGCCGGATCTGCTGCCCGGGCGGTTTCCCAATCTGCTCGTCAACGGCGCCAGCGGAATCGCGGTGGGCTTAGCCACCAACATCCCGCCGCACAACCCCGTGGAAGCGATCAACGCCGTCATCGCGGTCATGGAAAACCCGCGCATCACACTGGAAGAGCTCATGAAGATCATTCCCGCGCCGGACTTTCCGACCGGCGGATTTCTGCTGGAATCCTCCGAGGTCGAGCTGGCCTACCGGACGGGACGCGGAAAAATCTATATGCGCGCCAAGACGCACTTCGAGGAGCAAAAGAACGGTAAGACGCTCATCGTCATCACCGAGCTGCCCTTCCAGGTAAATAAGGCAAACATGCTGGAGAAGATCCTCGCCGTCAGTCAGGAGAAGAAGGCGATGTTTTCCGGCATTGCGGATATTCGGGATGAAAGCGACCGAACCGGCATGCGCGCGGTCATTGAAGTGAAAAAGGACGGCGATCCAGAGCGCATTCTGCAGTACCTGTTTAAATACTCCGACCTGCAGATGACGTTTGGCGTCAACATGGTGGCCATTGCGGGCGGAAAGCCGCAGCAGATGAACCTCAAACAGATCCTTGCGCATTACATTCGCCATCAGCGGGACGTGGTCACGCGGCGCACGCAGTTTGAACTCGACGCGGCGCTCAAACGCGAGCATATCCTGGCCGGATTGATGATTGCCGTGGACAATCTGGACGCGGTAATCGCGCTGATCCGCGCATCCAAATCGCCGAAGGAAGCGCGCGAGGGCCTCATGAAGACGTTTGCGCTCAGCGAAATCCAAGCGCAGGCAATTCTGGATCTCCGCCTCCAGCGGCTGACGAATATGGAACTTATTACGATCAAGCGCGAGTATGCCGAGGTCGTGCGGCTCATTGAAGAACTGCGCGGCATTCTCGCAAGCGAAAAGAAGCTGCTTGCGCTCATCAAAAAAGAACTGCTGGAAATACGCGACCAGCTCGCGGTTTCCCGGCGCACAACGTTCATTGCCGTGGACGACGCGCCCGCGGACGAGCAGGAAGACCTCTCCCTTGTCGAGGACGTGACCATCTGCGTTTGCGAAGGGCTAAAAATCCGCAGGATGCCGACCAGGGCGTTTTCCTTGGCCGCCATCTTAGAAGACAAACCGCTGTTCGTACTCGAAACCCAGTCCAACCAGCGCATCCGGCTTTTCACGGATCAGGGCGCGCTGCTCTCTATTGCGGCGGACGAACTGCCGGAAACGCGTCCAACTACGCGCGCGGCCAATCTCGCCTCCCTGCTGACGTTCGAAAAGAACGAAAGGGTCATTGCGCTGTTTCCGGACAGCGAGGATGGCGAATACCTCTTCTATCTGCGGGACGGCAACGTGAAGCGAACCCCCTGCGCCGAATACCGCATTCGCGTCAAGCGTACCGCCGCCGTCGCCCTGCGGGACAAGGACCGTGTGCTCGCTGTGGAAAAATACGAACCGAAGTCGATTCTGCTTGTTACAAAGCAGGGCATGAGCATCCGTTTTGCGGCGGACACCGTGCCCGCCATGGGACGCGTTTCCGGCGGCGTGAAATGCATTAAACTTGAAAAGAACGACGAGGTCATCTACGCCGCGCTCCTTCCGGAGGACGGCGAAGTGCTGACGATTACGGACAAGGGCTTTGGCAAGCGCTCGCCGATGTTTGAATACGAGTTGCAGGGCCGGAACGGCAAGGGACTGAAAACCTTCGACCTCAAGAAGAATGGCGCAAACGGGACCTGCATCGCCGCTGTGCTCCATCTTTTAGAGCCGCGCACCATCACGCTTCTGCAGCGGCACGGCTCGCGCACGGCGGTCAGCACCGGCGAGGCGCGCGTGGAGCCGCGCGCGGGCAAGGGGACCATGCTCGTTGCCGTCGTGCTGGACGACGACGTGGTTGGGATCGAATAAGCAAGCGTAAAAACAGAGCGCCGTTGGCGCTCTGTTTTTTGTTTGTGTTGTAATACCTTTCTATGCTTTCGCGGGTTCGGGATCGCACACTTCCTTTGGCAGGAGCGAAAGCTCCGCGCGTTCAATGCCATGGTTCTTCATCTCCAGCACCAGTATGTGCAGCCCGACAACGTCCACCTCAAACACCGTTCCGTCCTCCGGAATTTCGTTGAGCACGCTGAAGACCAGGCCGTTGAGCGTATCGAACTCCTCCATTGGCAGCGGACAACCGGTTGCTTTTGCAATCTCGTCGAGCGGAGCAAACCCCTCCGTCTGCCAAACCCCCTCCCGCACGAGCGATATCACCGGCAGGCCGTCGTCCTCCTGCTCGTCAATATCCCCAACGATCACCTCAATGAGATCGCTCAGGGTTACAATGCCGCACATGCCGCCGTATTCGTCCATCACCACGGCGAAATGATTGCGATTTCGTTTCATGTCCAGGAACAGATCATCCGCTTTAATCGTTTCCGGAACGAACCGCGCAGGCTGAACCGCGTGTTCCATCACATTTTCCCGCGAGCGGTCGTCCAGGCGGAAATAGGTCTTTGCGTCGAGAATGCCGACGACGTCGTCCGACGAATCCCGGCAAATGGGGTAAAACGAATGACGTGTTCCGTGGATCGTCTGCGCCCAGTCCTCGTCGCTTTCGTCCAGCCAGAGGATGTCCACTTGGGTGCGGTGGGTCAGAATATCCTCGGCGGAAACGTTGTCGAATTCGAAGACGTTGTGGATCATCTCTTTTTCCTGCGCTTCGATCGTGCCCTTCTCCGATCCAACGTCCACCATCATTCGAATCTCTTCCTCGGTAACCTCCCCGTCCTCCGCGTTTGGGTCGATTCCAATCAGGCGAAGGATGCCGTTGGTCGAAACGGTCAGCAGCCATACCAGCGGAGCAAAAATCTTCGCCGCAAAATTGATCAGGCCGGACATGCCAAGCGCCAGTTTTTCGGCATTTTTCATGGCGACGCGCTTGGGCACCAGCTCACCGAAAACCAGCGTAAGAAACGTTAAAATCAGCGTGATCAGCAGAACCGACACCGTATTGATCGTTGCCGCAGGAACCGCGCTCCAGCTGCCGGAAATCGCGGCGGTAATGCGCTTTGCAAAGTTATCCGCCGCAAACGCGCTGCCTAAAAAGCCGGAGAGCGTAATCGCTACCTGTATGGTCGCAAGAAAACGCGCGGGCTGGCTCGTCAGGCGTGCGAGCTTAATCGCCCGCTTGTCGCCCTCGGCGGCAAGTTTGGCGAGTTTCGCGTCGTTCATGGTGATTACGGCAATCTCCGCGCAGGCAAACACCGCGTTGAGGGAAATCAGGATCGCCTGCAGGATCAGCTGCCAGAATAAGGGGTCTTTTTCCATTCCTATCCAATGCTCCAAAGTCGTGTTGCTAAACAGTTCATTGTTTTCCCGTTTCGCCGGCAAACGTATCCATTTCCCGACGAACAGCATCAAAACGGCTGTACCTGTTCTATTCCGGTTCTCCCGGAAACATAAAAAAGCATAACCGCAACGCCTTTTCTCAACAAAGACTGGTTATGTTCTTTCGAATCATTCCGTTCGTTTGATTGGTTCTGTGGTCGCCGGTACTGTCGCTCTCGTCGTCGCTCATAGTATCCTCTCATTGCGCGGGTCATTTTCACTAGGTAAAGTATACCGGCGATAGCCGTAATTGTCAATGACGGTGCGGCATTTGGTGCATCAGGCGGCACGTTTTCGGCAGGATGGCTGCGTGGAATGAATGCGCCGGTTACGTTACATTTTTGTCATTCAATTGACAATTTGTTGAATATCGTATATATTCATGGCAATATTTGCACTTATACTTCAAGATTATGAATGGGATGGAATGCACATGGAACAAAATACGAAGCGCCGCCGCGGTGACCGGCGCGACGCGACGCTGGTTCGCGGCCTGGATTCAATGCACGCGTTTTTTCCGCTGATGATGCCAAACCGCGCGGACAACGAAGCGTTCATTCAGGAAATGATCGATTTCAGCGCCGTAGAAGCATATCTGGAACGAAAAAACGCGGCAAATCCACAGTACAAGTACACCTTTTTCCACGTCATCCTCGCGGCGCTCTCGCGCACGGTGCAGATGCGGCCGCAGATGAACCGCTTCATCATCGGGGGTAAATACTACGACCGGAATCACATCTCCTTCTCCATGATCGCAAAAAAAGCATTTTCGGATACCGGCGCGGAATCGATCGTCATACTCAAATACGATCCCGAGAGCGAAAAACCGGCCATCGACGTTCTGCATGATAAGCTCTGCGATTTCGTATACACGATGCGCACCCACGACACAACGGACAACACAACCGATATTCTGGATACGATGTCAAAGGGGCCGCAGTGGTTTCGGCAGATGCTGATGGATATTCTGCGTTCTCTGGACGCGCACGGCCGTATGCCAAAGGACATTGCAAAGGAAGACCCGTATAACAGCACGGTGTTCATCTCGAATCTTGGCTCCATCAAGCTCAACGCGGGGTATCACCATCTTTCAAACTGGGGCACCAATTCCGTGTTCGTCGTAGTTGGCGAAAAGCACATGCAGCCGTTTTACAACGAAGACGGCACGATTTCCGTCAAGCCCGCAATCGGACTTGGCATAACGCTCGACGAACGCATCGGGGACGGCTATTACTTTTCGAAGACCGTCCGCCTTTTGAAAAAACTGCTGGCCGAGCCGGAGCTGCTCGATATCCCCGCAAAGGACGCGCTCGACATCGAGTATTAGTGCCGAGGATTCATTCGAAAACAAATCCCTGATCCGAGCCATTCCGCTCGGCAGCCCGCAAAGGAGGAGCGCAATCTTGCGTACAGAAATTAAAACTTTTCCTTTTTCCGAGGATATGACCAATGTGAAAGCGCCCTGGCTGGAGTTTTACGGCGAAGTCGAGCAAAAGCTCGCCTATCCGGACTGCTCCATGTTCGACCTGGTCGAACGCTGCGCAACGCAGTATCCGAAATACGAGGCCATCACGTTCATGGGCAAAGGCGTTACCTTTCAGAATCTGGTTCGGCAGGTCAAGACCGTTGCCCGCGCGTTTTCCGCCATTGGCATTCGCGAAGGCGACAAAGTCACGCTTTGCATGCCCAACTGCCCGCAGATCGTACTTTGTTTTTACGCGCTCAACCGCATCGGCGCGATTGCGTCCATGATTCACCCGCTGTCCAGCGTAGGTGAAATTGCGTTCTATATTAAGGATTCCCAATCGAAGGCGGTCGTCACGCTGGACGCGTTCTATGGCAAGTTTGAGGAGGTTCGCAAAAACGTTTCCTTTGAAACGCTGGTGCTCACCAGCGTCGGGGACGCGCTCAGCCCCGTTATGAAGGTAGGCTACGCGCTCACCGAGGGGAAAAAAGTGCCGAAAATCCCCAAGGACGCGAACGTCCTCTACTGGAAGAACTTTCTCGCGGGCGCTAAGAAAAAGGATGAGTCCTGCTTTGTGGAGCGCAACGCCGCCGATCCCGCCGTGATCCTGTTCTCCGGCGGAACGACGGGAACGACAAAGGGCATTCTGCTGAGCAACCTCAATTTCAACGCGCTTGCGCTGCAGACCTGTGCCATGGGGCACTGCGTTGTTCCGGGCTGCCGCATGCTCGCCGCCATGCCGATGTTCCACGGCTTCGGTCTCGGCGTTTGCATTCATACGATGCTTGTCATCGGCGTTACCGCAATTCTTGTTCCGCGCGTATCCGTGGAGAGTTACGCAAAACTGCTGAAAAAGGAGCACCCCAACTATATTGCCGGCGTTCCGACGCTTTTTGAAGGCATTACGCGGAATCCCTTTATGGACGGCGTGGATCTAAGCTGCCTCAAGGGTGTGTTCTCCGGCGGTGATACGCTTTCCATTGAACTGAAAAAGAAGTTCGATACGTTCCTCGCCGAGCACGGCGCAACCGTTCAGGTGCGCGAAGGGTACGGCACGACGGAATGCGTTACCGCGAGCTGCCTGACCCCCTACGACATGTACCGTGAGGGAAGCATCGGCCTGCCGTTCCCGGATACGTATTATAAAATCGTAAAGCCGGGCACGACGGACGAACTGCCCTACGGTGAAGACGGGGAAATCTGCCTCTGCGGGCCTTCCGTGATGATTGAGTACACCAACCAGCCGGGCGAAACCGCGAACGTGCTCCGAAAGCACGCGGACGGGCACATTTGGCTGCATACCGGCGATCTCGGCGTTATGGACGAGGACGGCTTCATCTTCTTCCGTCAGAGGATCAAGCGCATGATCGTTACGAGCGGCTACAACGTCTATCCTTCGCAGATTGAAAACATCATCGACGCGCACGAGAAAGTGCTCATGAGCTGCGTCATCGGCGTGCCGGACGCATACCGGATTCAGAAGGTCAAGGCGTTTGTCGTACTGCGTCCCAACGTGCTGCCGACGCCCGCGCTCAAGCTGGAAATCCTCGCGCACTGCGAAAAGAACGTTGCAAAATACGCCATGCCATACGACGTGGAGTTCCGCAGCGAACTGCCGAAGACGCTGGTCGGCAAGGTCGCCTATACGGTGCTTGAAAAGGAAGAGCTCGAAAAGCAGGCAATCTGACGCTCGTCTTTTTTCGGAGTCCGGCGAGAATCGCCGGACTCTTTCTTATGTCTCTTCCCGCAATAATTCTTAGCCGTTTTTCCTGTAAAATGACTTGACACTCTAAGCCCGTTTGCCTATAATTGAAAAGCATGAGTTGCCAATGTAGCTCAGTTGGTAGAGCAGCTGATTCGTAATCAGCAGGTCTGGGGTCCGAGTCCCCACATTGGCTCCATTTTTTTCGGGGTGTAGCGCAGTTTGGTAGCGCGTTTGGTTCGGGACCAAAAGGTCGCTG
>JAJFTI010000025.1 GCA_021373115.1 Eubacteriales bacterium
ACCCGCATTGCGCAGGCATCGGTTCCGACTCCGGAACCAACTGCAGACGAAGGCCCATGGGCAACGGACGCAATACTGGGCATGCACATCAGCACACCGGAGCCGTATACCCAGCCCGACCAACCAACCGCGGACATAAAATTAGACCCGCTCGTCTATGTGTTCGCGGGGTTATTGGCGCTGGTTTTTGTTGGTATCGTCGTCGTCGGGGCTTCGGTGAGAAAGAAAAAAGGGGTTGGCTCACAACATCCGGTCAAACCCAAAAAGAAGATATAACATGTGAAAAATGAAGCGTGTTTCTGCTCGGGAAGCGCGCTTTTTTTATGTGCTTGACAAGCCGACCAGGAAAAATTATAATGACTGATAATGAAATAATAGTCAAAAAGGCTGATCAAACATGCCAAAGACATTTTCGGAACAGGAAAAAGTATATATCCGGGAGCGATTGCTGGAGGAGGCAAAAAAGAGCCTCGCGCAGTACGGCATCCGTAAAACGACGGTGGACGAGTTGGTTCGGCGTGTCGGTATTCCGAAGGGGACGTTTTACCTCTTTTATGAATCCAAGGAACGGCTGCTGTTCGACGTAATATTGCAGTTCAACGATGAAATTCAAACGGAACTGCTCGCGGAAATCTCCGCGCTGGCGAGCGTCCCGGATGCGGAACTGCTGACGGACATCATCTTTCGACTCTATTGCCGGCTGGATGATTCGTTTCTGCCGAGAGTTTTACAGGACGGCGAAATGGAATTTTTCATGCGAACGCTCCCGCCGGAACTGGCGAAGCTGCATGCGGAGCACGACGACAACCGGGTACGCGACCTGCTGAAGCTGCTGCCCGGCATGCACGAGGATCGCGCGGAGGTCTTCAGCGCGGCGCTTCGATGCGTCTTTTTAACGCTGATGCATAAAAGTGAAATCGGTGAAGCGATCTTTGACGAAACGCTCCGCATTCTGATTCGCGGGATTGTCATACAGCTGCTGGAGGAGTGCTGAAGCGGCCTGATTCAAACAAACAAAACAGGACAGGGGGAACAACGCGATTATGGGACATGCCATCGAAACAAACAAGCTGACGAAGTATTACGGTAAGGCGCGCGGGATTGTGGATGTGGATCTCGCGGTGGAAGAGGGCGAGATCTTCGGCTTCATCGGTCCGAACGGCGCGGGCAAGTCCACGACGATCCGTACGCTGCTGGGGCTCATTAAAAAAACAAGCGGCAACGCATCGATTTTCGGTATGGACTGCGAAAAGGACAAGGTAAAGATACTCTCCGAAGTCGGCTATCTGCCGGGCGAGGTGTTCTATTACGACCGGATGCGCGCCATCGACCTGCTGCGCTACTCCGCGAGCTTCTACAAAAAAGACTGTACGCAGCGAATCAAGGAACTGGCGGATGTACTCTCGCTCGACCTGAATAAAAAGATCGAGGACATGAGCCTCGGCAATAAAAAGAAGGTCGGCATTGTGCAGGGGCTGCTGCATTCGCCGAAGCTCATCATTCTCGACGAGCCGACGAGCGGCCTCGACCCGCTTATGCAGCGGACGTTCTTTGACCTGATTCAGCGCGAGAACGAACGTGGCGCGACGGTGCTCTTCTCCTCGCATATTCTTGGCGAGGTGCAGCGCATCTGCGACCGGGTTGCGATCATTAAGGAAGGGCGCATTGTCGATTTGCGCAGCATCGACGACTTGCGCAAAAACTCCTATAAAAAGGTCTCGTTTACAACGCAGTCTCCGCTGGCCGATTTCGCTTTGCCGGGCGCGGCGCAGATTCAACAGGATGGTGCGCAGACGAGCTTTCTCTACAACGGGGATATCAACGCGCTGCTCGGTAAACTCGCGGGCCTGTCGCTTGTCAACGCGGACGTCAGCGAGCCGGAGCTGGAGGAGATCTTTCTGCATTACTATGAGGATGGGGAGGCGAACGCATGAACGTCTTCCGGTTTGAACTGCGGCGCGCGTGGGTCGGCGCCGCGGTCTGGACGCTTGTGATCCTTGGCCTGCTGGGCGGGCTGATCATTGGCGCGCTGCCCGCGTTTCTGGACAGCCGCGCGGGCGTAGAGGCGATGCTGGGGAGCTTTCCGCCCGCGTTTGCCGCGGCGTTTGGACTGGAGATGGACAATCTCTTCAGCTTCGGCGGATTCTACACCTTTGGATTTCTCTACTATTCGCTCTTTGGCGCGATTCTAGTCGCCGGCATCGGGCTGGATCTGTTTTCCCGCGAAAAGCGCGAGAAGTGCATGGATTTTCTGCTGACCAAACCGCGCAGGAGAAGCCGGCTGTTCGGTGAAAAGCTGCTGGCCGCGCTGACGCTGATGTTCTGTTCCAACGCACTGTTTGTGGCCGAGTCGCTCGCGCTCTACCGTGCCTACGCGCCCGCGCCGCTTCAAATGGGCTACGCGCTGCTCGCGGCAGTCTCGCTGTTTTTCACCGAATTGGTCATGTTTTCCATCGCGGTGTTTGCGGCGGTGTTTGCGCGGAGAATCCGCTCCGTTTCCGGCACGGCAACGGCGATTGGTTTTGCGGGGTTCCTGCTCAGCGCGCTGCATAGCCTGCTGGAGGAGGCCGCGCTGCGCTACATCACACCGTATCAGTACTTCGACGTGGGAAAAGCGTTCTTCGAAGGCAGGTTTGAAACGCCCTATGTACTGACCGCAGCCGTCGTTACGCTTGCGCTGCTGGCGCTGTCGTATTGGAAGTATACGCGAGCCGATATTCCGGCGCTATAGGAAGGGAGGATGCGGGTATGAATCTATTTCTAAAAGAACTGAAAGCGGGACTCAAGCCGTTCTTCTTCTGGACGCTTGGACTGTTTGCGCTCATCTTCGCGGGGATTGTCAAATCCGGCGCGGCAATGGCGGACGGCGCGTTTATGACCGAGCTGATTGGCAAATTTCCGCGTATTGTCATTGCGGTTATGGGCATGGCAAACGTCGATATTTCCAATTTCGGCGGGTTTTACGGGGTGCTTATGCAGTATACCTTCGTGCTCACGGCGGTATACGGTACGCACCTGGGCAACAACGCCGTGTCCCGCGAAAGCGTGGATCGGACGTATGAGTTTCTTTTTACCAAACCGCGCTCACGCGCCTTTATTCTCGCCCGGAAACTGCTTGCGGCAACGGTTTACCTAACGGTCTTTGCAGCGCTGAACCTGCTGTTCTCCGTGCTCGCTGCAAAACAGCTGGGGGTGGAAGGGGATTATACCGGCCTGTTCCTGCGCTTCTCCTTTTCCATGTGGCTTGTTGGCGTTGTGTTCTTCGCGCTCGCGGCAATGTTTTCGGCGAGCTTTCCGTCCGCCGAACGCGGTGCGCGCGCGGGAAACCTCGCGGTGCTTGGCACGTATGCGCTCGCGGTTGTTTGCGACCTGCTGGAGAAACCCGGGGTGATCCGGCTCTTTACGCCGTTTCGCTATTTTCCGAACCACGAACTGATGGCCGGAGGCTTTCCGTTCGAATTTGCGGCGCTGAGCGTCGCGCTTGCGGCGGCATTTCTCGTGCTGGCGTTCTTCCGATTTGAGCGGCGCGACCTCGGCGCGCTGTAGTGTTCGTTGGCGCGAACCTGTCGCGCAGCGTGACAAAACGGTAAACTCTTTTCAAACTATCGCTGATTTCGCCCGTAAAACGCACTGCCGCGCTTTGCGGGCGGTCTTTTTTGTGGTACGATTTGCGGGTTTGAATGAGTAACACGCAAGGGACAATCGATAAAGCAATGGAATTTCTAGAACAGGTCTATTGGAACAACACGGTGCTGGACTACGCTGTTTTTCTGCTCGCGCTGACGCTGAGCTTGACGGTGATCTTCTTTCTCGGGCGAATGCTGCTAAGGCGAATTGCGGTTTACTGCGAGAAAACGCAGTCTCCATATGGCGAACTGATTCGCGTCAGCATCAAGCGGTACCTGCTGCCGATTGCGTATTTCGCGGCGTTCTACTCCTGTACACGGCTACTGGCACTGAACGATACGCTTGTCCGCCTCGTGCGCTGCGGCTCGACGCTGTTTGCCATCGTGATGGGGGCAATGTTCCTCTCGTCCCTGATCGCGTTTTCGTTTGGCAAGCTGCAAAGCGGAAAGGACGAGAACGGCGCGCTCGCCATCAAGTGGCTGATTCGCTTGGCGAAGGCGGTCGTATGGGGACTGGCGCTGATTCTGTTTCTCGACAACGTTGGCGTCAAAATCACGTCGCTCGTCACCGGTCTCGGCATTGGCGGGGTTGCGATCGCGTTTGCCGCGCAGAGCGCGCTGTCGGATATCTTCTGCTTTTTTACGATCTTTTTCGACAAACCCTACGAGATCGGCGATTTCATCATTGCGGGCGAGCATATGGGCACCGTGGAGCACATTGGCGTGAAAACAACGCGCCTGCGCGCGCTCGGCGGCGAACAGCTCATCGCCTCCAATGCGGACTTGACCGGCTCCCGTATCCGCAACTACAAAACGCTTCAGCAGCGGCGGGTGAGCTTTACGCTCGGCGTACCGTACGACACGCCCTCCGAACAGCTCCGGAAAATACCGGACCTGATCCGGGAGGTCGTGGAGGCGACGGAGGAAACGTCCTTCTCCCGCGCGCATTTCGCGTCGTTCGGCACCTACTGCCTGAACATCGAAGTGGTCTATTTCGTGCTTGGTTCGGATTTCGACCGGTATATGGACATCAACCAGCGCGTGAACATCGGTATCAAAGAGGAGTTCGAGCGCCTTGGCGTGCCGTTTGCGATTCCGACGACGACGGTGCGCATTGGCCCCGCCGGAACGGAGACGGCGCAAAAGTAACGGCGGTTCGGCGGAGTCCGGCGGGAGCGGCACAAGCCGCGCCCGCCTTTTTACTACTCGTCGAAGGCAGATCTGCCGCGCTTGCCGCCGGATTTCTGTATTTCTTTGCTGAGCTTGGCGATCTGGGTAAAGCGCTGCTGCTTTTGCCGGAGGTAGTCCGCCTGACTTGTGGAATAGCTCGTTTCGCGCTGGAGCTTCTGATAGCTTTCCCAGCGGGAACGCGATAAATCGCCGCGCGCAATCGCCGCCTGTACTTCGCAGCCCGGCTCGCCCGAATGGCGGCAGTCGGAGAAGCGGCAGCGGGACGCATACTGCTCCACATCCGCAAAGGATTCGCTCAAGCCCGCGGTGGAATCCAGCATGCCGAGTTCGCGCATCCCCGGCGTGTCGATGATCATCACGCCGCTGTCGAGCCGGATAAGCTGGCGGCAGGTGGTCGTGTGCCGTCCCTTGCTGTCGTCCTCGCGAATGGCGTTGACCGCCAGCAGATCCTCGCCCGCGAGCGCGTTGACGAAGCTGGATTTTCCAACGCCGGACGAGCCGAGCAGTACGATGGTTCTGCCGGGCGCGAGGTAGTTCGCAAGCCGGTCGAACCCGTAGCCGGTCTTCGCGCTGACCGCGAAGATTTCGACGCCCGCCGCCGTTTCGCTGGCGCGCAAGAGCTGCTCGTCCCAGCTTTTCACAAGATCCGCCTTGGTGAGTACGATAACCGGCGTTGCGCCGGACTGCCACGCGAGGGTGAGATAGCGCTCCATCCGCTTCACGTTGAAGTCGAAATTGAGCGATTGCATGATGAAAACGCTGTCGAAATTCGCGGCTACCGCCTGCTCGCCCTGCCCGAGCGTCGGGTTGCGGCGGGCGAAATACGACCGGCGCGGCAGCGTTTGGGTGACGACGCTGTCGCCGCTTTCGTTGTAGGCAATGAGCACGAAATCGCCCGTGGTGGGAAACGGCTGGTCGCCGCCGTTATAGTAGACCGACGATTTCAGTCGGCCAAAGCATTCGCCGCGGTCGCTGACGAGCTCATACCGCTCCTTATGCACGGCGGTGACGCGCGCGGGGATTTCCTGCTTCGTTCCCCGCGCGGCCAGCGCTTCCCGCTGGGCAGGCAGCAGTCCGTAGGCTTCCAGTCCGGCTGCGGGGATCATTGCGGTTTCCTCAGCAGCTGGGCGATGGCCTGACGGATGTTTCGCTGCGGTCTGGACGGCACAAGCGCGTCGTAGGCCTGGTGCTGCTTCGCGCATCCGCTGCAGGGATGCGGGGCAAAGATGCTGCCGAACTGGCCGGCATTCAGCGCGGACCCCTGAGCGGGGGACGCGATAAAATTATGTGGATCGGGTTTCATATATTCCTCCGAAAAATTCGTTCGTCGTTTGTGGATCGGTTCGGCGACAAAACGCGCCTGCGCTCTGCGGGCAAACCGTGTAATTGCTTCCAGCGGGGAAAGCGTCAAAATCCGTGCGCCCGACGGCGCGAAGGCTTCGAGCATATTGCTCATTTGCAAATCCCCCCCTCTGTATAAGTAATCGCGGATATTTCAATATCACTCCGGACCGTTGCGCCGGAGCGGCGGTACAGGCCGGCGCGCGCCGCTCTCCAGCGGCGGAGCAAGGTCTGCTTAAAATGGTTCTCAATCAACATGGCCGACTCCTTTCCATGGTTGTTTCGTTGTGCTGCGGGCAGAAAAATAGCCGTGAAATGCAGCCTTTTTCAGACTGCTTTCACGGCTCAGGCGGGACGGCTCTTTTTATTGTGCAAATAAAAACGAGCACACCCGATCGATATGCCCGTAAAAAAATTACAGTTCGTTCGAAAGGTTACGCTGCCGGACGAGAGACGACTCCACAAAAGGGTTCACAAAATAGACCTGCGGAGAAATGATGTCCCGTCCGATTATGAAATTGTTAGGCGTTCGCCACCCTGACCTCGCTCAGCATTTTCATTTTTACTCCTTTCCATATTCCGCATTGCGTGCTTTCGCCCAATTTGCAGAATCACTACGGGCAGAGTATAGCATGCAATTTTTTCGGAATGCAAGAGAAAATTACAAAAAATTATAATATATTGTGCGGGCTGCTTTTCAGACGCTTGTATATACTGATTTATATTTACAGAAGCGAAGAAACGAAGATCCGCATACACTCCCTCGCCCGTTAACGGACCAGAAAATCCGCGGAAAATACGGCGAACATGCTGAACACTACGCTCATGAGCGCGTAGAGCAGCGCCGTATACGGCCGGCCTGCGCTCAAAAGAGACTGCGCTTCGAACGCGAAGGTGGAGAACGTCGTGAATCCTCCGCAGACGCCGACTTTCAGAAACAGCAGCGCGCGCGGATCAACCGCGTTATTTTTGCCTGCAAATGCCATAATCAGGCCGAGCAGAAACGCTCCCAGGACGTTGATGCCGAGCGTTACGAGGGGAAAGCCGCTTTCGTGGCGCAGCGGAAGAAGGCTGATCAGATAACGAAGTACGGAACCGACCAGGCCGCCGAGGCCAACGAACACGCAGTTGAGTACGATTGTCAAAACGGGGATCTCCTATTCAAGAGTATCCGTGCCTTTACGCACGCGCGCGAAACGCCTTACAGGATACCACATGAACCGGACAATGGCAAACGCGAAAACGCCGGTTCGGGCTTTCCGCCATGTGCGGGACGAGCAGGTGAACTCGAGACATACATATCGTCCGGCACATGAAATACCATGCAAGGTAAAACAGAAAAATCCTTAATGCCTTGGAAAAAAATGCCGGGATTTCGGACGATGAATTACCACACGACGTAATATTGGAAAACGTGTAAATAAAACGTTCCCGAATGGAAGACCATACAATTACGAAAAAAAACAAAAAAAAGGCGACCCGCCGACAGGCGAGCCGCCGCAGAGCGAAAGCATACCATTCGGCGAACTGCCGGAGAAACTATTCGACACAGCGGACGCTCATGCGTTCCTTGATCTGCAGCGAGAGCGCAACCTTCATGAGGCCGGACTCCCGGCTGGTCATCAGCGTGTCTCCCGCTTCGATGCGGGAACTGAGCAGTTCCATTGCGGTCTTACCGAGGCGCTCTTTAAACGCATGCATGGTCGTAATCGGCGGCTCAATCATTTCGCAGATCTGCACATCGTCAAACCCCATAACGGATACGTCCTCCGGCACGCGGTACCCGCTCTCTTTCAGTGAGCGGATAAACGCGGCGGCGAGCATATCGTTCTCGCAGAAATACGCGCCCGCGGGGGTATTGCCGCCGGCCAGCCAGCCAAGGATATCCTCCCGCGCTTTGTCCGGCGAGATATCCACGTCCAGCACCTGCAACGGTGCAAGGCCGAGATCGGCGTGCTCTTCCATGGAGAGCTTGATGCCGAGTTCGCGGTCGTCGAAGTTGACGATACGCTGCTTGGAGCGCAGGTAACCGATGCTGCGATGCCCGCATTTAATGAGATAGGAAACCGCCGACTTTACGCCGTAGGTGTTGTCGTTGCCAACGCAGTCCACATAGGCGGAAAACAGGAAATTGTCGATAATCACAAGTGGTACGCTGCCCAGATGATAAAACTCGAAAAACGCGTCGCGCTGCGGCTCGGTAATATCGGTTCCGAGCAGGATCACACCACAGGCGTCCGAGAGGATGCGCTTGATCTGTTCGTCCCAGGGCTGGTCTGCGTAAAAATAATGAACAAGAACGCGATAACCGAGACTCTTGGCGGCGGCTTCCGCTCCGCGCAGCACAAACGTGGAGAACGTCGTCTGCTCCGCAACGCCGATGCCGGTATAGATAACGAAGCTGATGATGTGCTTCGCCTGCCGTTCCGTATGGCGGGATTTCGGGGTAACGTAATTCAGCTTCGCGGCTGTCGCGAGCACCTTCTGGCGCGTATCGGAACTGACGCCGGGCTTTCCGTTCAGCGCCATGGATACGGCGGCGGTGGAGATGCCAAGCATCTTGGCAAGATCTCTTGCGGTTACGTCTGCCATAATCGTTTCCTTATTTTGAACTAAATTTTATTTATTATACGAGTTTTAAATTAAGAAGTAAAGGTAGAATTATACGGTTCAAAATTTGGATAGATTCGAGCTTGACAATGAAAAATAAACTAGTATGATTGAATTAAGCTGAATTAACGAATTAATATATCGAAATAATATCAGAAATTAAGTAAATATGCTGCACGACAGCGTGTACGAAAGGACAAGAAACACGATGGCTGAGATTTTCACGGGGATTCCCAAAATTGCTTACGAAGGAGCAGGCGGTAAAAACCCGCTGGCATTCAAGTTTTACGATCCGGAACGTGTTGTTCTGGGTAAGCCGATGCGCGAGCATCTGCCGTTTGCGATGGCCTGGTGGCACAACCTCTGCAACACGGGGAAGGATATCTTCGGCATGGGCGTTGGCACGGCGGACAAGACCTTTGGCGCCGAGGACGGTTCCATGGAGCAGGCGCGCCGCAAGGTGGACGCGGGTTTCGAGTTCATGCAGAAGCTGGGCATCCGTTATTTCTGCTTCCACGATGTAGACCTTGTGCCGGAAGCGGACGACATCAACGAAACGAATCGCCGCCTCGATGAGATTACGGACTACATGCTCGAAAAGACGAAGGGCACGCAGATCCGGTGTCTCTGGGGCACGGCGAATATGTTCAGCAATCCGCGCTTCATGAACGGCGCTGGATCGAGCAATTCCGCGGAGGTATTCTGCTTTGCGGCGGCGCAGATTAAAAAGGCGCTGGAGCTCACAGTAAAACTCGGCGGACGCGGATATGTCTTCTGGGGCGGCCGCGAAGGCTATGAGACGCTGCTCAACACGGATATGAAGTTCGAACTGGACAACATTGCCCGCCTCATGAAGATGGCGGTTGCATACGGGCGCAGCATCGGCTTTACCGGCGACTTCTACATTGAGCCCAAGCCAAAGGAACCCATGAAGCACCAGTATGATTACGACGCCTCAACAGCAATCGGCTTTCTGCGCGCCTATGGGCTCGACAAGGACTTTAAGCTGAACATTGAAGCGAACCATGCGACGCTTGCGGGGCACAGCTTCCAGCACGACCTGCGCGTCAGCCGTATCAACGGCATGCTCGGCAGCATCGACGCGAACCAGGGCGACCTGCTGCTTGGCTGGGATACGGACGAGTTCCCCTTCGACGTATACGAAGCAACCATGTGCATGTACGAAGTGCTTCAGGCGGGCGGGCTCTCCGGCGGATTGAACTTCGACGCGAAGAACCGCCGCCCGAGTTATACCCACGAAGATATGTTTTACGGGTTCATTCTCGGCATGGACACTTTCGCGCTCGGTTTGCTCAAAGCGGCGGCGCTGATGGAGGACGGCCGCGTGGACGCGTTCCGGAAGGAACGCTACGCGAGCTACGGCTCCGGCATTGGCGCGCGCATCGCAAACGGCGAAGCGACGCTGGCGGAGTGCGCCGCGAAAGCGGCCGAGACGAAAAAACCCGCTTTGCCCGGCAGCGGCAGGCAGGAATATCTCGAGAGTATTGTAAACGGGATTCTGTTCGGTTAATCTGAACGGGAGGATATTAAGGCGGCGGATGCGTCGCCCAGTTTTTACGCGAGGTGAAACGTATGTACTACATTGGCATCGATCTTGGAACGTCCGCGCTGAAAACCCTGCTCATGGACAGCGAGGGAAGCGTGCTCAACATTGCCTCCCGCGAGTATCCGCTGGAGTTTCCGCATCCCGGCTGGTCCCAGCAAAGGCCGGAGGATTGGAAGGACGCGGTGTTTGCCTGCATTCCGGAACTGCTCAAGGGCTATGACGCATCGAAGGTTGCTGGAATCGGCGTTGGCGGTCAGATGCACGGACTTGTCGTGCTCGATCACGATGACGCGGTCATTCGCCCGGCGATCCTTTGGAACGACGGCCGCACCGCGAAGGAGACCGACTACCTGAACAACGAAATCGGCAAGGACAAGCTTTCCGAATGGACCGGGAACATCGCCTTTGCCGGATTCACCGCGCCGAAACTGCTCTGGATGCGCGCGAACGAACCGGAGAACTTCAAGAAGATCGTAAAAATCATGCTTCCGAAGGACTACATCGTGTATCTGCTCACGGGTATGCACAGCTGCGATTACTCGGACGCCTCCGGCATGCTGCTGCTCGACGTCAAGAACCGCCGCTGGTCAAAGCCGATGCTGGACGTCTGCGGCGTTTCGGAAGCGCAGATGCCGAAGCTGTATGAAAGCTACGAATCGGTCGGCACGCTCAAACCAAACGCGGCGAAAGCGCTCGGGCTAAGCGAAGCGGTCAAGGTCTGCGCGGGCGCGGGGGATAACGCGGCGGCGGCGGTCGGCACCGGAACGGTGGGCGAGGGCAGGTGCAATATCTCCATCGGCACCTCCGGCACGGTCTTCATCAGCAACTGCGCGTTCGGCGTGGACAGCCACAACGCGCTGCACTCCTTTGCGCATTCGGACGGCAACTACCACCTCATGGGCTGTATGCTCTCGGCTGGCTCCTGCAGTAAATGGTGGATGGAGGACATCCTCGACAGCAAGGACTATAAGGGGCTGGAAGCGCCGATTACGGACGACAAACTCGGCACGAACCACGTGTACTTCCTGCCGTATCTCATGGGCGAGCGCTCGCCGCACAACGACCCCGCCGCGCGCGGTACGTTCATCGGCATGACGATGGACACCTCCCGCGCGGACATGACGCAGGCGGTGCTGGAGGGCGTCGCGTTCGCCATTCGCGATTCGGTGGAAGTCGCCAAGTCGCTGGGGATCAAGATTGACCGCAGCAAGATCTGCGGTGGCGGCGCAAAGAGCAAGCTCTGGAAGAAGATGTTTGCCAACATTCTGAACATGGAGATCGACACGATCACCTCCGAGGAAGGCCCCGGCTTGGGCGGCGCGATGCTCGCGGCGGTCGCCTGCGGCGAATACGCTTCGGTGGAGGAGATTGCAGAAAAGATGGTGCATGTCAACGCGACGGTCAAGCCGGATCCGGAGATTGCCGCGCGCTACGAGGCGCAGTACCAAAAATTCGTGAAGATCTACCCGGCGGTGAAAGCGCTCTTCCCGCAGATCGGGTAAACGGCTGTTTTTAAAAGCGTCGTCTGCTTGACGGCGCTTTTTTGCGTCGGCAGTCTGCCGTACGGTATAATAGCAATATCCTTCAAGATTTCCCCAAAGAATTCGAGGTATCCTTTGGCAATGAAACAGGCGGACGGAAAAAAGAGCGAACTTCGCACGGCGCGTTACGATCCGGAACTGATGGTGGAAGCCTATCAGTTTCAGGGCGTGATGCAGGCGTTTCCGAGCCATTTTCACGAGCACTACGTCGTCGGGTTTATCGAGCGCGGGCAGCGGAATGTCTGCTGCAGGGGCGAACGGTATAAAACCGCCCCGGGCGATCTGCTGCTCTTCAACCCCGGTGAAAACCATGCCTGCGAGGGCGCGGCGGATCAGCCTCTCGACTACCGCTGCCTGAATATTGCGCCGGACGTGATGGCGAAGGCCGCGCGGGAAATCTTTGGGGAAGACCGGCTGCCGGTCTTTACGCAGAGCGTTGTTTTTCACTGCGAGCTGATGGGCGACCTGCGCGAGCTGCACGCAATGATTCTGCGCGGGGAGAAGGGTGTGCAGAAAGAGGAGAAATTCTTCTTCCTGCTGGAGCAGATTCTGCGCGAATATGCGCAAGTAAAAGCGCCTTCGCAGCCGGAGCGGCGCGCGGAGGTGCAGGCGGTGTGCAACTACCTTACGGCGCATCTGGATGAGACGGTTTCGCTCGACGCGCTGGCCTCGCTCGCGGGGCTGAGCAAGTATCATTTGCTGCGCTCCTTCACGCGGGAGACGGGCATTACGCCGTATAGCTACCTCGAGACGCTTCGCATCGACCGCGCCAAGGCGCTGCTCAAACAGGGCGAAACACCCGCGAACGTTGCGCAGGAGACGGGGTTTTCGGATCAGAGCCACTTTTCCAATACGTTTAAACGGCTGATCGGGCTGACGCCGGGCCAGTACCGGCGGGTGTTCTGGCAGGAACGGCTGGAGGACGAGCCGGGTCGAACGGCAGGCGAAAAATCAACGGAATCAGGAGAATGATCGTTCAACATGGAACAACAGGAACAGAAATGCGTGTTGGTTATCGACGCGGCGCTTCCGCTGGGCCTGATCGCGAACACGGCGGCAATCCTAGGTACTACGCTTGGTTCCGCCAAGCCGAATGTGGTTGGAAGAAGCGTGACGGATGCCGCGGGTGGGATGCATCTTGGCATCAATACGGTGCCGACGACCGTACTGCAGGCAAGCGAGGAGCGGCTCCGCGAACTGCGGCTGCGGCTGTATGAACCGGAGTATGAAGACCTGCTTGTCGTGGACTTTTCCGACGTTGCGCAACGAATTCAAATCTATGAGGATTATCTTTCCGAAGCGGAGCGAACGCGAACGGAGGAGTTCCGCTACTTTGGTCTCGCGCTGTATGGGAATAAGAAAAAGGTCAATCGCCTGACGGGCATGCTGCCGCTGCTGCGCGCGTAGCGGCAGGTTCGCCTACCCGCGAAGCGAGTTTTGTGATACAATACCCCATGGCGAGTTTCCGAATTTTAAAAAACGGGCAGGCCGCGCTTGTCCGCTTTTTTGTTTCCGAGGTGAAGGCATGGATACAAGACCCATCGGCGTGTTCGACTCCGGCATGGGTGGGCTCACGGCGGTGCGCCAGATGCTCCAACTGCTGCCGGGCGAGGATATTGTCTACTTTGGGGACACGGGACGCGTGCCCTACGGCGGGCGCTCGGTGGAAACCATTGTGCGGTATGCGCGGCAGGACGTTGCGTTTCTGCGCGGCTTCGACTTAAAAGCGATTGTCATCGCCTGCGGCACGGTGTCCACCACCGCGCTTCATTTGCTGAACAGCGAAAACGCGATTCCGATTCTCGGCGTGGTGCAGCCCGCGGCAAACGCGGCGGCGAAGGCGACGAGAACGGGAAACATCGGGGTGATCGGCACGAAGGCGACCATCCGCAGCGGCGCATACGAGACGAGCATCCGTACGCTGCTGCCGACTGCGCGGCTGACCGCGAAAGCCTGCCCGCTGCTCGTTCCCCTTGTGGAGGACGGCCGGGTGCGGCGCGGCGATCCCGTAACCGAGCGCGTCGTGGCGGAATATCTTGCTCCCGTCAAGGCAGCGGGCGTGGACACGCTCGTGCTGGGATGCACGCATTATCCGCTCCTGCGGGACGTGATTTCGGACTATATGGGCGTGGGCGTCACTCTGATCGATACCGGAGAACAGGCGGCGCTGGCTGCGGCCGAACTGCTGGGCGGGCAGAACAAGCTCAACGATCCGGGCAGAACGGGCGAGAGGCGCTATTACGCCAGCGACAGCGCGGAGGATTTTGCGGCGACCGCTTCGCTCTATCTCGGATCGGATATCTCCGGCATGGTGGAGCGCGTTGCGATTGAAAACTATTGACCGACAAGATCAAGAAAAGAATATAAGGTGCGAAACGGCGTTCGTTCCGCACCTTTTCTGTCTAGAATATAGGATGAAAGGAGTCGATCGTCAGCCAGACGAAACAGGCAAATCCTGACGTTGCGTAAAAAATCCACGGTTCTAGGTGGGGCTTTTTCGGCGCGAGCAGCAGCGCCAGCTTGGCCGGGGCGTGGAGCAGAAGGTACTGGACGACAACGAGCAGCAGCGACCGTATGAACGCATAGAATACGGCGGTAAATCCGTGGACGGGCGTTTGATCCAGCCGCAGGCTCAATACGGGAAGCAGCGCGCTGCTCAACCCGTACAGGAAAAGCATCAGAGGAATCATCCAGAGCCATGCGGGGCTCCTGCTGAAATCTGCGGGCAAGGTTTTCCCGGCATCCGAACGCCGGATTGTCCGAACGGCGGCCAGAACGGAGATGGACCAGGCCGCCAGCGAGGCAAACAGCAGCGCGGCAAACGGAAGCAAGCGCGCCGGAGAATCGCCGGTGATGCTGGAAGCGACCTGCGCGGCACAGACGAGCAACGCGCAAAGACAGCTGGCGAGCGCGGCGGTGGAATCCATGCCGCGAACCAGCATTCGTCCGGCATGAACGGTTCTCGGGTTAAACAACGGCGCGTAGACGACGCCAAGCAGCGGCTCGGACAGATCCGGCAGGCTGGGCGTGCGCTCCTTCTGTACCCCGGTGCTCCAACCGCTCCAAACGGCGCGCGGCAACCGGGCAAATTGCGGAAGGGCAATCAGCAATCCGGCAAAGGAGCAGAGCGCGGCGCCGGATACGAGACATAGTACCGCGGGGGACACGTCGGCTCCGGCGGCGGGGGACAATGCGAACACCGATTTCCAGAGCGGCTGAGATAACGCGAGCAGGAGTGTAATCGCCCATTCGATCCAAGCGATCATTCGAATTCTTCTCCAATTTTTCTTATGCGGAAAAAAGCGGATCGCCATGCGAAACGGGATCAAGTTCATCGTATTCTACACGGTCGCGCCCGCTTTGCTTTGCGAGGTAAAGACATGCGTCCGCGCGGGTAACAAGCTGCGCGGCGCTGCAGCGACCGGTATCGCGCGCCAGCACCGCGCCGATGCTGACGGTCAGGGAAACACAGCCGGTCTCCACCGTAATTTCATTGGCACGCAGCCGCTCGCAAAGCGAGGCGGCGACGGAACGGCAATTTGCACAGTCCGGAATCAGTACCGCAAACTCCTCGCCGCCCCAGCGGCAAACCCCAGCCGTCGCACCCGCGGCATCCTGAATCAGCCGGGCAACGCTTTGCAGAACGAGATCGCCCTGCAGGTGCCCGAACCGGTCGTTGATGTTCTTGAAATAGTCGATGTCGAGAATGATCAGTGCAAGGTTCTGCCGGTTTTGCTGAAAGAAGCGATCCATCATCTCGTTAAACCCGTAGCGGTTGTAGACTCCCGTCAGCGCGTCGTGCGAGTAGAGCGCCTGATAGAGCGCCTGTGTTTCCTTCAGCTTGTTCTGCGTCAGTTCGCGGATGGTTTCCAGCAAAAGGGAAGCAAAGTAGAACGCAATATAGATCAGCGGGAACCGCATTCGAAATGTTTCGGAATAGTCGTATTGTACAATCGATAACCCGAGCGGCGTGTGCAAAAGAAAGAGCAGCTCCAGCAGCATGCCGAGGCAGATCAGCGTCCCCGTCCTTCGCCCGAACGCGAGCAGGCCGCAGGCGGGCAGCAGGGAGACCCAAAGGATGCTGAAACCGTCCGGATTACCGGATATGATGAAATAGGTCAGCAGAAGATAAAAGCTGACGACAAACGCAGCCTGCGATAATTTGAGCTTGATTCGATTCGTGAGCAGAAGCGCGAAGATCAGCGCGCAGAATACGGCGTACACGGCGGTCGATACGGTCAGCATACCCTTGTGGGTGAGGATGTTCGCAACGGTCATCGCGCCGGAGACCAGCGAAAGCAGCGCATAAATGCAGACGAACAGGAAATAGCGCCGTTCGTAATCATCGAGAAGCGAAGTTTGAATTCGCTTGCTGAACCAGGAGATCAGTTTCATACGCACCATTACCGGATTAAACTGTTTGGGATCGGTCTAGTACAATTATAGCGAGCGGGCGAAAAATTGCAAATAGAGCGAAGAAAGATCGATTCCGATTTCGGCATTGTTTATATATGATATATTGACACAAATGTTCTGCTGTGTTAATATCTGGAAAAATAGGCGAATCGCATCTTTTTTCGGCAAAAAGAAACGAAAAAAGAGTTTCATGTTTCAAAAACAGGTCTTTGCGGCACGTCCTTGATGCCTCCTTTCGGCGGTTTCAAGGATATTTTTTTAAACGCCGCAAGGGACCGGAAGGAGAACACGCCATGGGAAACATACTTATTTCCGACGTAACCCTGCGCCAGGAACGCAAACAGACCGAAGCCGCGCTGAGCTTCCGTGAAAAATTGGAGATCGCGCGCGCCCTTGACCGACTGCGACTTAGCGGCGTGGAACTGCCTTCCATTCAGAACGAAAAAGTTGATATGCTGCTCGTAAAATCGATCGCTTCCGCGGTGAAGGAAAGCCGGGTTGTTCTTTCCGCGGCGCTCACGGCCAAGGGGGTGGAGCAGGCGTATGCCGCCATCAAGGAGGCGGTAAAACCCTGCCTTCAAATCGCGGTGCCAACTTCAACCGCGCAGATGGAATACATCTGCCACAAAAAGCCGGATCAGATCCTCGCGCTGATTGCCGAACTCGTGAAAAAGGCGAAATCGCTCTGCAAAGAGGTGGAGTTCGTTGCCGAGGACGCGACCAGAAGCGAAGCGGAGTTCCTCTACCGCGCCATGGAAACCGCGATTGAGGCGGGAGCGGATATCGTTACCCTCGCGGACGGATCGGAAGGCATGCTCCCCGCGCAGTTCGGGCGGTTCATTCGGGATGCATATGTCCGGGTACCCGCGCTGTCCGGCGTTCTGCTCGGTGTGCAGTGCGCGGACGGGCTGGGCCTTGCCGCGGCCTGCGCGCTAAGCGCCGTGGAGGCGGGTGCGGGGCTTGTGAAAACCACCTCCGGCGGGGACGGCCTGCTGCCGCTGGAAACGCTCGCGAACATTCTGCGGGCGCGCGGCGTAGAGCTGAACCTGCACGCGGACATCGCCATGACGGAGCTGAGCCGGACGGCGGGGCAGGTGCGCTGGATGGTAAGCGCGAAACGCGAACCGGCGCCCGTATATGAATCCGGCGCGGCGCGCTCCGTGGACGAAGCCGTTCAGCTCTCCAGCGAAACATCGCTAACCGAAATCGCCGCGATTGTACAGAAACTCGGCTACGACCTCTCCGAGGAGGATAACGCCAAGGTCTACGCTGCGTTTTTGCGCATCGCCGAAAAAAAGAGCGTCGGCGAAAAAGAGCTGGATGCAATCGTGGCGAGCGCAGCGCTCCAGGTGCCGCCGACCTACACGATGGAAAGCTATGTAATCAACAGCGGAAACGTGATTACCGCTACCGCCCAGGTAAAACTGCTCAAGCAAGGGAAAACCTTGCAGGGTTTCGGCCTTGGAGACGGTCCGATCGACGCGGCGTTTCTGGCGATTGAGCAGATTATCGGCCACCATTACGAACTGGACGATTTCCAGATCCAGGCGGTAACCGAAGGACGCGAGGCAATGGGCAGCGCGCTGGTTCGCCTCCGCGAGGAAGGGAAGCTCTATTCCGGAAGGGGCATTTCAACCGATATTATCGGCGCGAGCATCCACGCGTATCTCAACGCGCTCAACAAAATTGTGTACGAGGAGGGCGCTCGAACATGAAACGGAAGTCCATTGGGCAAACAGCGCCTTTGCGGCATTGCGGTGCGCGCGTGAAGGGGGCGTTTTAGTATGAAACTGAGTTTTTCAACCCGCGGTTGGAGCGAATGCGGCTGGGAGGATTTTCTCAACGCGGCGACGGCGACCGGCATGAGCGGAATTGAACTGCATGGCGTTGCGCACTCGCCCTGGTCGCAGGACGGCGCGCCGTTTTCCCGCGCGAACGCGAGCCGAACCGTTCGGAGGCTGTTCGACGAGGACCTCCGCATCAGCTGCGTCGATTCCGTTTGCGATGTTTCGTCCGTCAAGACGGACGAGGACACGGAACTGATGGCGACCATTCAGCTGGCGCACGATTTTTCAATTCCCTATGTGCGCGTACGCGCGCTGGACGGCAGCGAGGCCGGCATTTCTGCGGCCTATGAGCGGATGACGCGCGTGCTCCCGTTTGCCGAGGAGCGCGGGATAACGCTGCTCCTGGAAACCGTAGCCGCGTTTGCGGATACGGCGAAGCTGCAGCAGTTTTTAACGCGGTTTGCAAGCGACTCTCTCGCGGCGCTTTGGGATTTGCATCATCCGTATTTCGACTGCGGCGAATCGCCGGAAACAAGCATAAAGAACCTTGGCGCATATGTGAAGCACGTACATGTCAAGGATGCTTCCAACGGGGCGTTCTGCCTGCCGGGCGAAGGCGCGCTGCCCATGGCGGAGCTCATGACCGCGCTGAGTTCGATTAACTACGACGGGTTCCTCTCGCTGGAGTGGGATCCGAAGTGGATGCCGGAGATGGACGACTTGGAAAGCGTGCTCGCGCACTTTTCCAACTACATGCAGCGTTTTCGCACCACCGCGCGCCAGAAACCGAAGCTCTACCAGAACAGGGCGAAAACCGGAACGTTCGTCTGGCGCAAGGATATCCTGATTGACGCGACGTTTTCACAGGTGCTCGACCGCATGGCGGAGGAGTATCCGGATCAGTACGCGTTCAAGTATACGACGCTGGACTATACCCGCACCTACGCGGAGTTTCGCGAGGACGTGGACCGCTGCTGCCGCGCGCTCATCAGCATGGGCGTAGTCCCGGGCAGCCATGTTGCGGTTTGGATGACGAATCTGCCGCAGTGGTACGTCGCGTTCTGGGCGGCAACCAAGATTGGCGCGGTGCTGGTGACCGTCAACACGGCGTATAAGATTCACGAAGCGGAATACCTGCTCAAGCAGAGCGATACGCATACGCTGATTCTGGAGCGGGGTTATCGGGATTCGGACTACTCCGGCATTATCGCCGAACTCTGCCCCGAACTGGCAAACACGCGCCCGGGCGAGCATTTGCACGCCCGCAGGCTGCCGTTCCTGCGCAACGTCGTTTCGGTCGGTTACCGGCAGGAAGGCTGCCTGAACTGGGAGGAGATGATGGCGCGCTACAGCCGCACGCCCATCGAGGAGGTCAAGCGCCTTGCCTCCGCAGTGAACCCGCACGACGTATGCAACATGCAGTATACGAGCGGTACGACGGGCTTTCCCAAGGGCGTTATGCTGACCCACTACAATATCGTGAACAACGGTAAATGCATTGGCGACCGGATGGACCTTTCCACTGCGGACCGAATGATGATTCAGGTGCCGATGTTCCATTGCTTTGGCATGGTTCTTGCGATGACCGCCTGCGTGACCCACGGGGTAACGATGCTGCCACTGCCGTACTTTTCGCCGAAACCCGCGCTGGCCTGCATTCATCAGGAGCACATCACCGCGTTCCACGGTGTGCCGACCATGTTTATTGCCATGCTGGAACATCCGGATTTTCCGAAGACGGATTTTTCCTACATGCGCACGGGCATCATGGCGGGCAGCCCCTGCCCGATCAAGGTCATGCAGGATGTAGTGGATCAGATGCATATGGATCAGATCACGATCGTATTCGGCCAGACGGAGGCTTCGCCGGGTTGTACGATGAGCTCGACGGACGACCCCATCGAGGTGCGCGTCGGCACCGTCGGCCGCGCGCTGCCGGAGATCGAGTGCCGCATTGTCAGTCCGGAGACGGGCGAGGTGCTGCCGGTCGGCGAGATCGGCGAGTTCGTGGCGCGCGGATACAACATCATGAAGGGCTACTACAAGATGCCCGGCGCGACGCGCGGCGCCATCGACGCCGAAGGCTGGCTGCATACAGGCGACCTCGCCTGCGAAACGCCGGAGGGGAACTACCGTATCACGGGCAGGCTCAAGGATATGATCATCCGCGGCGGCGAGAACATCTATCCCAAGGAGATCGAGGAGTTCCTCTACACGCATCCCAAGGTGAAGGACGTTCAGGTAATCGGCGTACCGAGCGAACAGTACGGCGAGGAGATCATGGCCTGCGTCATCCTCAAGGAAGGCGAAACCGCGACCGAACAGGAACTTCAGGAATTCGTCCGCGCGAGCATGGCCAAGCACAAGGTGCCGCGCTATGTGGCGATGGTGGACGCTTTCCCGATGAACGCGGCGGGCAAGATCCTGAAATACAAGATGCGCGAGGACGCAATCCAGATGCTCGGCCTGCAGAAGGCCGCGAGCGTGGTCACCGCATAAACATTCGCTTTTCACCGTATCCCTATGAAATTAACGGTTGACAAACAGCGCGGATGCTGGTAAGATACTCACAATTTCATACGGAACAAAAGGCTGTGACGAAGACGGACGAACGCGCCGCATCAAGAGAGTCGGGGAGGGTGGAATCCCGGCGGCTGGCAAATTCAAAAGTCCCATCCCTTCCGAGCCGAAAACTTGAAACGGTTTTTCCGAAATAGGGTTTTCCGTGGTTGCCGCGTAAAGGCAAAGGGCTTGTTGGAGCCTGACGAGTGGCGTTTTTTCAAACGCAAGTTGAGTGGTACCGCGGGACAAATCAAAATGATTGCCCGTCTCAAGAGGAATCTTGGGACGGGTGTTTTTTATTTCCGCGAATGCCGGAGATAAAATCAGAGGAATCTTGGGACGGGTGTTTTTTATATTTTTACTGCTGCGCAGTATTGCTTTTTTTAGAAACTGCTTCGTAAGAAGCAAAGAAAAGAAATTCCAGTTTGTGTCCTAAGGGCACATCAAACTTAATTCAGGAGGGATTATGGAAACAGCCGAACTCAACAGCCAGTTGCTCGAAATCGCATACCGCATTCGCGAGATGCGCGAAATCTCCGGGTTCACGCGGGACGAGATGGCGAAGCGAACGGACGTCACCTTGCAGGAATACGTCGATTATGAAGCGGGCAAGATGGATTTTCCGTTCACGTTCATCCATAAGTGCGCGCTTGCGTTCGGCATTGGAATTACCGACCTGCTCGAGGGCGACAGCGCGAAGCTATCCTCCTACACGGTGACCCGAAAAGGTCAGGGGCAAATGGCGGCGAAGGAGGATGGAATCGAGATCAGCTCGCTGGCGCCGATGTTCCGCAACAAGATCGCCGAGCCCTACTGGGTCAAGTACGAGTATTCCGAGTCCCAGCAGAACCGCCCGATCCACCTGACCACGCATAACGGACAGGAGTTCGATCTTGTGCTCCATGGTTCGCTCAAGGTACAGGTCGGCGAACATGTGGAAGTACTGCAGGAAGGCGACAGCATCTATTACAACAGCGCGACGCCGCACGGTATGATCGCCGTGAACGGTCGGGAGTGCCTGTTCGTTGCGGTCGTTCTGCCGGGCGAAGGCGCAGCCAACGCCGCCGCGCTGCACACGAGCATCGTGGAGGCCCGCAAGGCCGAGGACTACGTCTGCAACCGGTTCGTCAGGACGCATGAGGACGAAAACGGGGCGCTGCAGAGCGTGGACTTCGTGGAGACCGATCAATTCAACTTTGCGTTCGACATTGTGGATGGAATTGCGAAGAAAGCGCCGGACAAGCTCGCCATGCTGCATGTGGACATGGACGGCGTCGAGCGGAAATTCACGTTTGAGGATATGAGCAAGGCCAGCAACCGCACCGCGAACTACTTCCGCTCGCTCGGCATCAAGAAGGGCGACAAGGTCATGCTCGTGCTCAAGCGCCGCTACCAGTTCTGGTTTGCCATGCTGGCGCTGCATAAGATCGGCGCGGTGGCCATCCCCGCAACCTATCAGCTCGTGGCGCACGACTTCACCTACCGGTTCCAGGCGGCGGGCGTCAACGCGCTGGTCTGCACGGCGGACGGCGACGCGGCCGCGCAGGCGGAACTGGGCCAGGAAGGCTGCCCGGAACTGCGGACGAAAATCCTCGTTGGCGGAACGCGCGAGGGCTGGCACGACTTCGACAGCGAGTACAAGCGCTTCAGCAGCCGGTTCGAGCGTCCCGAGGACGCCATCGCGGGCGAGGATACCATGATCATGTTCTTTACGAGCGGTACGACGGGATACCCGAAGATTGCGTCCCACAGCTGTACCTACGCGCTGGGACACTTCGTTACCGCGAAATACTGGCATCAGGTGCATTCCGACGGATTGCATTTAACCATTTCGGATACCGGCTGGGGCAAGGCGCTCTGGGGAAAGATTTATGGGCAGTGGCTCTGCGAAGCGGCGATCGCCACGTTTGAATTCGAGCGGTTCGACGCCAAATATCTCATTCCGCTGTTTGCCAAACACAAGGTGACGACACTTTGCGCCCCGCCGACGATCTACCGCATGATGATTAAGGAAGATTTGAGCAAGTTCGATTTTTCAACCATCGTCCATGCGACCACCGCGGGCGAGGCGCTGAACCCGGAGGTCTTCTACCAGTTTGAGCAGGCGACCGGCCTCCAGATCATGGAGGGTTTCGGCCAGACCGAAACGACACTGCTTGTGGCCTGCCTCTCGGGCATGACCCCGAAACCCGGCTCCATGGGCCGACCGGTGCCGACCTACGACGTCGATCTGCTCACGCCGGAAGGAAAACCCGCGGAGCTTGGCGAACCCGGCGAAATCGTGGTCCGCACCGATCACGGGCACCCCTGCGGGCTGTTCCAGGGGTATTACCGCGATGAGGAGCAAACGCGAGAGGCGATCTGCGACAACGTGTATCACACGGGCGATCTCGCCTGGCGGGACGAGGACGGCTATTATTGGTACGTCGGCCGCAGGGACGATGTGATCAAAAGCTCCGGTTACCGGATCGGGCCGTTTGAAATTGAAAACGTCATTATGGAACTGCCCTATGTGCTGGAGTGCGGCGTATCTGCCGCGCCGGACGAGCTGCGTGGTCAGGTGATCAAGGCGAGCATCGTGCTCACCGCCGGAACGGAGGGCACCGAGGAGCTCAAGAAAGAGATACAGGAGTACGTCAAAACGCATACCGCGCCGTATAAATACCCGCGCATCGTCGTTTTCCGGGACGAGCTGCCCAAGACGATCAGCGGAAAGATCATGCGCCGCTTGCTCTAAACCGGCTCTCGTTTGCCGCTTTGCGCACGGACGCAAAGCGGCAGATGAAGAGGGGGAACTTCCGGCAAGCGAATGCGTAAAGCCTGCATAAAACTTTGGAAATATTCCTTGACAAAAATATAGGATTTGTGGTAGTCTGTACAAAATTGAAAAGGAACACTTGCTGCGTAACGCAAATGCGCGCGGGCGTTCAAGCGGAATTCAAAAGGCGAAGACGGAGAGGATCGTGTCCAATTGCCGTTTCAGAGACCCGGTGGCTGGTGCAAACCGGGATGGCGGGGACAAAGATTTGTAGCTCCCGAGCCGGAAGGAAGAACACCGGATCATCGGTTCGGCCAGTAGAACCTTCCCGTGCATGCGGCGTTACGGCATAGAGCTTGTTGGAGCTCGAAGAGGGGTATCGGCGGCGACGTCGGTGCAATTTGAGTGGTACCGCGGGTAAAAGCTACGAGCTGCACTCGTCTCAAAGATGATCGGACTATCATAAGATCATCTTAGGGACGATTTTTTTGTACCTTACGATGAAACTCTTATGGGTTCGAAAGAACGGGAGAGATTATTCTGGGGATGTTTCCACTCCAGACGAAAGGGAGCAGCAACATGAAGAGCAGCAACAGCGAACTGGATTTCCAATTGCAGGAAATGGCGGCTCGCATCCGCGAGCTAAGGCGCATCTCAAACCTGACCATCGCCGAAATGGCACAGCGCACCGGCGTATCCGAGGAGGAATACAGCGCCTGCGAAACCGGCGGCCATGACCTGAGCTTCGCGTTTATCTACCGCTGCGCGATGGCGTTTGGCGTGAACGTTACGGATATTATCGAGGGCACGAGTCCGACGCTGCGCGGTTACGCAATCACCCGCGCGGGCGAGGGGGCGCGCATCGAACAGGCGCACGGCATGGTTTACTATAACCTTGCCGCGCCGTTTCAGAACCGCATCTCCGAACCGCTTTACGTTGAGGTCGGCTACAGCGCCGAGGCGGAAAAGCGCGATATCGAATTGACGACGCACGAAGGGCAGGAGTGCGACCTCGTGATCAGCGGGACGCTCAAGCTGCAGATCGGCGCGCATACCGAGGTGCTCCATAAGGGCGACTGCGCCTACTTTGACAGCTCGATTCCGCATGGGATGATCGCCGTTGGCGGCGAGGACTGCCGCTTCTACGCGATCGTCCTCAATCCTTCCGCCTATAAGGGCGCGCACAGCGCCGAAGAAGTGAAGAATCCGGACTGGGAACGGCCGGACGAAACGGACAAGCCGCGGATTTTCAATCAATTTATCCAAACGGCAAAGGACGCGGACGGCAATCCCACCGCGCTGACGTTTGCAAACGCGGATAAATTCAACTTTGCCTTCGACATTGTGGACGGACTGGCGGAAAAGTGCCCGGACAAGCTCGCAATGCTGCATATTTCGAAGGACAAGACGGAGCGCAGGTTCACCTTTGCCGACTTCAAGCGCGCCAGCGCGCAGTGCGCAAACTACTTTGCCTCCCTCGGCATCCAGCGCGGGGATCGCGTGCTGCTCGTACTCAAGCGGCATTATCAGTTCTGGTTTGCGCTGCTCGGGCTGCATAAGCTCGGCGCCATCGGCATTCCGGCAACGTATCTGCTCCAGGAGCACGACTACGCCTACCGTTTTGAAAAAGCGGGAATCAGCGCGGTCATCTGCACGTCGGACGAGGACGCCGCGGAGACAGCCGACCGCGCGGCGGCCAATTTTACCGGAACGCTTACGAAGATTCTCGTTGGCGGCAAGCGCGAAGGCTGGCACGATTTTGACAGCGAGTATCCGCGTTATTCCGGCCGGTTCCCGCGCGAAACAGATGCGCCTTGCGGCGACGACCTGATGCTCATGTTCTTTACGAGCGGGACGACGGGGCAGCCCAAGCTCGCCGCGCATAATTATAAATATCCGCTGGGACACCACATCACCGCCGAATACTGGCAGTGCGTGGATCCGAACGGGCTGCACCTGACCATTTCGGATACCGGCTGGGCAAAGGCAATGTGGGGCAAGCTCTACGGGCAGTGGCTCAGTGAAGCGGCGGTGTTTGTTTACGACTTCGACCGGTTCGACGCGGCGGATATCCTGCCGATGTTCGCAAAGTACAACATTACGACCTTCTGCGCGCCGCCGACGATGTACCGCATGCTGATTAAGGAAGACCTTTCGCATTACGACCTGAGCTCCATTAAGCACGCCACAATGGCGGGCGAAGCGCTCAATCCCGAGGTGTTCCGCCAGATGGAGAAAACAACCGGCCTGCAGCTGATGGAAGGGTTCGGGCAGTCCGAAACAACGCTGATGATCGGCAACCTCCGCGGCGGCACCCACAAGATCGGTTCCATGGGCAAACCCGTTGCGCTCTATGATATCGACCTCGTCGATCCGGACGGAAATCCCGTGGAAACCGGTACGAACGGCGAAATTGTGATCCGCCTCGACAAGGGCAATCCCTGCGGGTTGTTTACGGAGTATTATAACGATAAGGAAGCGACCGGCGAAGCACGGCGCGAGGGTATTTACCACACCGGCGACCTCGCATGGCGGGATGAGGACGGCTACTACTGGTATGTTGGCCGGGCGGACGATCTGATCAAGTCCTCCGGTTACCGGATCGGGCCGTTTGAGATTGAGAGCGTCATCATGGAACTGCCCTATGTGCTCGAATGCGGCATCTCCGCCGCGCCGGACGAGATCCGCGGGCAGATCATCAAGGCGAGCATCGTGCTCACAGCGGGCACCGAACCTTCGGAAGCGCTCAAGACCGAGATACAGGAATACGTCAAGAGCCATACCGCGCCGTATAAATATCCGCGCATTGTGGTGTTCCGCGACAGCCTGCCCAAGACGACGAGCGGCAAGATCATCCGAAGGCTGCTCTGATGACGGCCGGAGAAATATCGTACGCCGTCGGGAAAATCCCGCATTCGAAGAACAAGGAGCGATGAACCATTTTGATTTCCAAACGCGTCACCATCCTGACCGGGCATTACGGCAGCGGAAAAACGAGCATCGCCGTGCAGATTGCGCTGCGTCTGCGCGGGGAGGGAAAGACGGTTTCCATCTGCGACCTGGACATTGTCAACCCGTATTTCCGGTCAACGGATCACCGCGCGGAGCTGGAAGCGGCGGGCGTTTGCCTTGTGACCTCCCCGTTTGCGGGCAGCAACCTGGACATTCCGGCGCTGCCCAAGGAGCTCTATGCCGCAATTGCGGATAAGAGCGGTTATGCGGTGCTGGATGTCGGCGGGGACGACCGCGGGGCGGTCGCGCTGGGAAGGTTCGTGCCGGATATCGCGGGGGAAGAGAATTACGAGATGCTCTTTGTGGCAAACTTTTACCGCCCGCTGACAAAGACCGCCGAAGACGCGCTGCATATCCTGCGGGAGGTGGAAACCGCCTGCGGCATGCGCGTTACCGCGCTGGTGAACAACAGCAACCTGGGCGCGGAAACTACGGCAAACGACGTGACCGGCACGTTTTCGCGCATGGAGGAATTCGCGCGGCTCGCGGAATTGCCGGTTGCTTTTACAAGCGCAGATGCGCGTTTAAAGGCAGAACTGGGCGACAGGATAGAACATCCATTTTGGATGAATTTTTAAAAAATCAATCTCAGAAACAGGAAAGGCGAAATCATGGCAAAACTGACGTTTGAGACGGATCTGTGCAAGGGCTGCGGCCTCTGCGTAGACGCATGCCCCAAGAAGATCCTCAGGATCGATCGAGAGACGATCAACCAAAAGGGACACTCCCCCGCAAGAATGACGGACGAATCCAAGTGTATCGGCTGCGGCTTTTGCGCCACCATGTGCCCCGACTGCGTGATTACGGTGGAAAGGTAGGAGACACATCATGGCGGAAAAGGTTTTAATGAAGGGCAACGAGGCCATCGCCGAGGCGGCGATCCAGGCGGGCTGCCGGCACTATTTCGGTTACCCGATCACGCCGCAGACGGAGATTGCGGCCTATATGGCAAAGCGCATGCCCAAGATCGGCGGCGTGTTCCTGCAGGCGGAGAGCGAAATTGCGGCCATCAACATGGTCTACGGCGTATCCGCCGCGGGCAAGCGGGTGATGACCAGCTCTTCCAGCCCGGGTATTTCGCTCAAGGGCGAAGGGCTGAGTTATCTGGCCGGCAGCGACCTGCCCGCGCTTGTGGTCAACGTTCAGCGCGGCGGTCCGGGTCTCGGCGGGATTCAGCCGTCGCAGGCGGATTATTTTCAGGCGACGCGCGGCGGCGGACACGGCGACTATCATATGATCGTGCTCGCGCCCGCCTCCGTTCAGGAGATGGCGAGTCTGACCGTTAAGGGGTTCGATCTTGCGGATAAATACCGCATGACGGCAATGATCCTCGCGGACGGTACGATCGGCCAGATGATGGAACCCGTTTCCCTCGAAGTCGAGCCGCCGAAGGTCTACGAAAAGCCCTGGGCACTCACGGGAACCAAAATGGCGCGCAAACACAACATCGTTACCTCGCTTTTTCTCCAGCCGGAAGCGCTGGAAAAGCTGAACATTGAACGTTACGCGCGCTATCGCATTGTAGAAGAGAACGAAGTAATGTACGAGTCGTTCCAAATGGAGGACGCGGAGATCTGCGTCGTTGCCTACGGTATCACGGCGCGCGTTTCGAAAAACGCCGTTACCGCCGCGCGCGCTAAGGGCATTCGCGTGGGACTGATCCGGCCGATTACGCTCTGGCCGTTTCCCAAGGCGGCGCTGGCCGAGGCGGCAACGCGGGTCAAGTCGTTCCTTTCGGTCGAGATGTCCATGGGGCAGATGATTGAGGATATCGAGCTGGCCACCCGCTGCAAAAAGCCGGTAACGCTCGTGAACCGCGTCGGCGGCATGATTCCCACGCCGGAACAGGTACTTTCCGCCATTGAACAGGCGGCAGGAGGTGACAGATAATGATTGTCGCAAAACGCCCGAATTCACTGACCGCAACGCCCACGCACTATTGCCCGGGCTGTACGCACGGCATTATCCACCGCCTCGTGGCGGAGGCGATCGACACGCTCGGCGTCGAAGGGCGCACCATCGGCGTCGCGCCCGTCGGCTGCTCGGTACTGGCCTATAACTACTTTGCGTTCGATATGATCGAGGCCGCGCACGGGCGCGCGCCCGCCGTCGCAACGGGACTCAAGCGCGCGGAGCCGGGCAACATCATCTTTTCCTATCAGGGGGACGGCGACCTCGCGAGCATCGGCATGGCGGAAACCGTCCACGCCGCGGCGCGCAACGAGAACATTACGATTATCTTTGTGAACAACGCGATCTACGGCATGACCGGCGGTCAGATGGCGCCAACCTCGCTGCCCGGCCAGGTTACGCAGACCTCGCCCTACGGCAGGGACGTGACCCAGTGCGGCTACCCGATCAGGGTCTGCGAAATGCTTTCGCAGCTCGAAGGTCCGGAGTATCTGACCCGCGTTGCGGTCAACAGCGTGAAGAACGTCAATACCGCCAAGAAGGCGATTGAAAAGGCGTTTCGCAATCAGGTGGAGGGTAAGGGGTTCTCGCTCGTCGAGGTTCTCTCCGGTTGCCCGACAAACTGGGGCATGACGCCGCAGGCCGCGCTCCAGTGGATTGACGACGCGATGATCCCCTACTATCCGCTCGGGGTCTATAAAGACCGCAGCGCAAAGGAGGCGTAACGCGTTATGGCAAACAAACAAAAAACCACGCGTATCCTGATTGCCGGATTCGGCGGACAGGGTGTGCTCTTTGTTGGTAAATTTCTTGCCTATGTCGGCATGGCGGAGGATCGTCAGGTAAGCTGGCTGCCCTCTTACGGGCCGGAGATGCGCGGCGGCACGGCGAACTGCAGCGTGATTCTGAGCGACGACCCCATCGGTTCGCCCATTGTTGACGCGCCGGACGTGCTGATTGCCATGAATCTGCCCTCGTTCCAGAAGTATCAGGACGCGGTCGTACCCGGCGGCGCGATTGTGCTGGATTCCTCGCTGATCAACGAAGCGTACGCGCGCAAGGACATTACTTACTTTGCCCTGCCGGCAACGCAGATGGCGACGGACGAACAGCTGGACGGGCTGGGGAATATGATTCTGCTCGGCAAGTTCCTCGAAGCCTGCCTGCCGACCAGCGGCGAGCTGATCCAAAAAGCGCTTGCCAAGGTCGTTCCCGCGAAAAAGGAACACCTGCTGGCGGCAAACCAGAAGGCCATCGCGCTCGGCAGAGCGCATCAGGGGTAAGACAAATGAAAATCGCCTGCGCGCAGATGGACGTGCTCCCGGGAAAACCGGAGGAGAACTATATCCTCGCGGAGGCGCTGATTCGAAAGGCTGCGCGCAAACGGCCGGATGTCATTCTGCTGCCGGAAACGTGGAACACGGGCTTTGCGCCGGAACACCTCGACCCCGCGCAGGCGGACGGGGACGGTGCGCGGACGAAGCGCATGTGCTCCGCGCTGGCAAAGGAACTGAAAATCAACCTTCTCGCGGGAAGCGTGACCACCCGCCGCGCGGACGGAAGCTACAACACGGCCTACGGGTTCGACCGCGCAGGGGAGTTGATTTGCTGTTACGACAAGACGCATCTCTTTTCCCCGCTGGGGGAGAAAGAGGCGTATCAAAAGGGCGGGACCCTCGCGCGCTTTACGCTCGACGGGGTTCGCTGCGCGCTGATGACCTGCTACGACCTGCGCTTTCCGGAGCTGGCGCGTACGCTGGCGCTGCCGGGGTTGGATGTGCTCTTTATCGTTTCCCAGTGGCCGAGGCAGCGGATTTCGCATTTGGAGACGCTGGCAAAGGCAAGAGCCATCGAGAACCAGCTGTTTGTTGCGGTTTGCAACGCCTGCGGAACGGCTTATGGAACGAAGTTCGGCGGGCGTTCGATGGTGATCGATCCGCTGGGCAAGATGCTCAAACAGGCGGGAACGCGCGCGGGCATTCTGTACGCCGAGATGCAACTGGATGAACTTGCTCCGGTACGAAAGGCGATTCCGGTGTTTTCGGATCGAAGGCCGGAACTCTATCGACTTGATTAAACTTGTTTGGTAATAAATTACAGATAAACAGAGGTGGAAAAAGAACATGAGCTACGAATTTTCAATCACGCGAAACCCGAACCCGAAGCCGAAACCCGATCCCAATACGCTGGTTTTCGGCCAGGTGTTCACCGATCACATGTTCGTCATGGATTATGACGAAGGCAAAGGCTGGCACGACGGACGCATCGTCCCCTACGGCGATATTCAGATCAGCCCGGCGAGCAGTGTGCTGCACTACGCGCAGATGATGTTCGAAGGCATGAAGGCGTACCGCACCGAGGACGGTCATGTCCAGCTGTTCCGTCCGGAGATGAACGCGCGCCGCCTGAATCGCACGAACGAGCGCATGTGCATGCCGCAGATGGACGAGGATCTCTTCGTTGCGGCGGTAAAAGCCGTTGTCAAACAGGATGCGGACTGGGTGCCGAACGCTCCGTTTACCTCGCTCTACGTTCGCCCGTTCATCATTGCGGACGATCCGGCGCTCGGCGTAAAGTCCGCCAAGCACTTCCGCTTCATGGTCATCCTTTGCCCGTCCGGCCCCTACTATGCGGCCAACCGCGGCAAGCTCTCGACGACGCGCATCTTCGTGGAGGACGAGTTCATCCGCGCGGCGCACGGTGGAACGGGCTATGCAAAGGTTGGCGGCAACTACGCGGGATCGCTCCGCGCGTCCCAAAAGGCACACGAAGTCGATTGCAACGACGTGCTCTGGCTGGATGCGATCGAGCACAAATATGTGGAAGAGGTCGGTTCCTCCAACGCGTTTTTTGTGATGGACGACGAAGTGATCACGGCTCCGCTGGCCGGAACGATTCTGCCGGGCATCACGCGGGACTCCGTGCTTACTCTGCTGCGTGACTGGGGTATTCGCGCCAGCGAACGAAAGATCTCCATTGACGACGTGGTTGCCGCGGCAAAATCGGGCAAGCTCAAGGAAGCCTTTGCCAGCGGAACCGCCGCGGTCATCTCCCCGATGGGCGTGCTTCGCTATCTGGGGAAGGAGTATACGATCAGCAATCGCGAGGTCGGTACGCTTTCCCAGAAACTTTACGATACCATCACCGGAATCCAGACCGGAAAGATCGCGGATCCCCACGGTTGGATTCAGCGGGTCGTCTGAACGGGGTATATGAAAAAATAGATACCAGCATGTGAAAAAACAGCTTGCGTTTTTCTGCGGGAAAGCTATAATACATCTTTGTTCCGGCACGTTGCCTCGCAGTTTGGTGTGAAAAACACGAACGCGCGGTGAGCGTGCCGGAATCTCTTTTTTCATGTCAATCAATATCAAAATCGATCCGTCAAAAAGATATATCATATACTATTGACAACGATTCACGACCGTGCTACAGTAAGCGCAATTGAATTTCCAACGCGAAGACGGAAACCAGTACCCGTTCAACAAGCTTTTTTCAGAGAGCCGCCAATTGGTGCGAAGCGGCAGAAGCGGGAGCGGCGAATTCCTTCCCGAGCGGCTTGCTGAAGCGAGAGTGGTAGGCAAAGACGGGCGCGCCCGATACAGCGCCGGGGATATGACGGCGTATCCCAGAGAGGCCTTTTCGCGCAAGCGAACGGCAAATAGAGGTGGTACCACGGGAATCAGCCCGTCCTCTGCGGAATCAATCCGCGGAGGACGGTTTTTTTATTTGCCGGAATGCGCGAAATCGAACCATGTAAAAAACGGCATTGCAAACTGCTTGCCTGCCGGAGTATAAAAGGAGAAGAGAACCATGGAGCACTACTATCAGCGGGAGATTGAAACCGCTCCGCGCGAACAGATTCGCGCGCTGCAAAACGAGCGGTTGCTGGCCACCGTGCGCCGCGTGTATGAGCGCGTGCCGCTCTATCGCGGGCGGATGCAGGCGGCGGGCGTGACGCCGGACGATATCCAAAGCGTGGACGACCTAAAAAAGCTGCCGTTCACCTACAAGCAGGATTTGCGGGACACCTACCCATATGGCATGTTCGCCGTGCCGATGAAGGACGTCGTCCGCCTGCATGCGTCGAGCGGGACGACCGGCAAGCAGATTGTCGTCGGCTATACGGCAAACGACATGGAGGTCTGGTCGGACTGCTGCGCGCGCTCCATCGTAGCCGCGGGCGGCAGCGCGGAGGATATTGTCCACGTTTCGTATGGCTACGGGCTGTTCACAGGCGGCCTGGGCATGGATGCGGCGAGCAAGAAGGTCGGCGCGGCAACGATTCCCGTTTCCAGCGGAAACACGCAGCGGCAGATCACGATTCTCAAGGATTTTCGCTCCACGATTCTCTGCAGCACGCCTTCCTACGCGCTGCACCTTGCCGAAGCGCTGCGCGAAAGCGGCGCGAGCAAAAAAGATCTTTCGCTCAAGGCGGGCATCTTTGGCGCGGAACCATGGACCAACGAAATGCGCCGCGAACTCGAAGAGCAGCTCGGCCTGAAGGCGTTCGATATCTACGGGCTGACGGAGATCATCGGCCCGGGCGTCGCGTTCGAATGCGGCGAACAGACAGGCATGCACGTCAACGAGGATCACTTTCTCATCGAGATCATCGATCCGGACACGGGCGAGGTGCTGCCGGAAGGTACGCAGGGCGAGATCGTCTTTTCGTGCATCACGAAGGAAGCCTTCCCGATTCTACGCTACCGCACGCGGGACATTGGCCTCATCACGCGCAAACCCTGCCCCTGCGGGCGGACGCTCGTCAAGATGACCAAGCCGCGCGGCAGGACGGACGACATGCTCATTATCCGCGGGGTCAACGTCTTCCCGAGCCAGATTGAAACCGTGCTGCTCGAACAGGGGTACACGGCGAACTACCGCATCATCGTGGATCGCTCGCAGAATCTGGACAGTGTGGACGTAGAGGTCGAAATCGGCAGTGAACTGCCCTCCGACACCGTCAAGGGGCTCGACCGCCAGGAGAAGGCGCTGGAAGAGGCGCTGCGCTCGCTGCTCGGCATTTCCGCAAAGGTGAAGCTGCTCGAGCCGAACACAATCGAGCGGTCGCAGGGAAAGGCGGTTCGTGTTGTGGACAAGCGCAAGCTTCTGGATTAGTTTGTCTCAGTCGTTTTTCAAATGAAGTTTAGGAGGAAGCAGCATGATACAGCAACTTTCGGTCTTTCTGCAGAACGAACCCGGCAAGCTCGCCGCCATCACGACCGCGCTCGCCGAGGGCGGAATCGATCTGCGCGCGCTCTCCATTGCGGATACCACGGACTTTGGCATCCTGCGGATGCTGGTCAGCGACGCGGCCAAGGCGCGCGCCATCCTCGAACAGAAGCGGTATTCCGCGAGCGTGACGGCGGTGACCATCGTCGCCGTTCCGGATGTGCCGGGCGGACTTGCGGGCGTGCTCACCATTCTCGCGGGCGCGGGGGTGGATATTGAATACATGTACTCGCTGATCGGGCGCGGGGAGGACAGGGCGTATATGGTCTTTCGCGCGACGGACGGGGCAAAGCTGCTCGAAACGCTGGCCGCGAACGGCATTGCCACCGTGTCCAACGAAGAACTGGGCATCCGCTGAGGTGAAGCGCATGCACGAAACCGCGCTCGGTTGCGTATCGTTCCGATGCGCCGAAAATACGTAAACGAAAGCGCAGCAAACGAGTGAAGCGCCATCCGAACGGGTGGCGTTTTTTCGATGTAAAAAGGCACGCGCAGATGCGCAACGCTTTTTTGAATTTCTGTTAAACTACGGAATTTTAATCGAAACGCCAGTATCGATTTCGTGTGTTTTCCCTTGACAGCCCGCGATTCCGGCGAGATACTAAACAGGAAGGGCGAATCTGTTAACCAAGCGGTTCGCCCGTCACGCTGCGCGTTTTCCACCTTTGACGCGGCGGACGGTTTCATTACGGTTTCGCCGCACCGGCAAGCGGCGAGTGGGGAAAGGGAGATATGTTTCAATTTCAAGAGGGCGTTTCCGCGCTGGCGGTCTGGGGCGTATGGCTGGCGGTGTTCGCCGCGCTGTTTCTCTTCAACGAGTTTGCCCGCCGCTGGAAGTGGGCGGGGTTCTTCAGCTTCGTGATCCTGCCGGTCGGGCTCTCCGTGCTCTGGTTTACGGTGCTTCGGGAAAAGACCTATACCGACTGGTTCCACCTCATGAAGGTCTATTCCGCGACCATCGGCAGCCTCGGTTTCTGGTGCATCCGGCATATCCAGAAGCGGGACAAGCTCACGGGCGAGGTCACCTGGCGGCTGGCGGACGTGAAGTGGGCGTTGATTTTCCCGCCGCTGATTCTGGCCATCAACATTCTCGAAGCCTGCGCGCGCGATTTCCAGGTTGGCGCGATGTACTGGCTTGTGAACTCCGGCGCGATCGAAGGCGAGGTCACCGGCGTGCTCGGAGGTCCCTGGAACTATATGAACGGCATTGCGGGCCTGCTCAACATCGTTACGATCACGGGCTGGTTCGGCATCGTCATTCGCAAAAAGACCAAGCTCGACGGCAGCCGCGACATGCTCTGGCCGGATATGCTCTGGTTCTGGATCATTGCGTACGACCTGTGGAACTTTACGTATACCTACAACTGCATTCCGACGCACTCGTTCTACGCGGGCTTAGCGCTGCTGGTCGCGCCCACGCTCTGCGCCTTTACGCTCGGCAAGGGTGCCTGGCTCCAGCACCGCGCGCAGACGCTGGCGATCTGGTGCATGTTTGCGCAGACGTTCCCGCTGTTTCAGGATCAGGGGATGCAGATGGTGCGCTCGACCTATAACCCCGTGATCTATACGATCTTTGGTGCGGTTGCGCTGGCGGCGAACGTCGGCGTGCTCGTGTACATGATCTACAAGGTTGTCAAGACGAAGCGGAATCCGTACAAAGCGGAGCTTTATACGGACCTGAAGGAGTATGCGGCGGTAAAGGCGCTGGCGGAGTAAGGGAACAAGGGGAAAAACCAAGTTATTGGGCGAAAAAACAGCCTCTTCCGAGAGATCGGGGGAGGCTGTTGCGTTTGTTTACTTCTACGCAGAACGATGGTATACTAAACAAAACATTTCGGAGAAGAAGTATGCTCTATATTAGTAGAATTGAGATTCAATATTTTAGATCAATATATATGGAAACAATAACTGATTTACATGATCTTAATGTTCTCACTGGAAAAAATGATGTTGGGAAGTCCAATGTTCTAAAGGCCTTAAATCTTTTTTTTAACAATTGTACAGATAGTGACACTCCTTTTCTCTTTGAGAGGGACTATAATAAAAGACGCTTAAGGGAAGTAAGGAGCGAATCCGTAAAAGGTAAGCAATTTATAACAATTAAAGTAACTTTCTTAAGAGGAGAGAGAGCCGAAAAAACGCTACCAAAGAAATTCACTGTTACAAAAAAGTGGTTTAGATATGATGAACGGCCATCGGTTACGGAGTCAGATATTGAAAGACTCGTTGAAAGAAATGGCGGTCAATATAATGATCGAAATAAAGCATCATTAACATCATTTCTGAACAAGATTAGATATATATATGTACCAGCAATCAAGGATGATAGCACTTTTCGTTCTACGTTCAGTTTACTGAGAGAATCAATTTATAACGACACACTTTCAAATAGCACTGTTTTGCTTGAGTCGCTTGAAACTTTATCAAACTCAGTGTCCGAAGCCGCTAGTGAACTAAATGCAGAATTTCAAGATGCTACAGGCATCCGCTCATATCTCACTTCACCGAAAACAATTTCCGATCTTTATCAATCCATAAGTGTCGATACTGATATGGAGGGTACAGATATTAGTTTAAATCTACGTGGTGATGGAATAAGGGTTAGGTATTTACCTAGTATTCTGCATTATATCTCTTTGAATTCGAGCAACCTCTATATTTGGGGGTTTGAAGAACCTGAAAACTCACTTGAATATAATCTGGCCCTATCAATGGCAGAAGACTTTCAGGACCGTTTTTCGGAAGGCAGTAATATTTTTTTAACGTCGCACTCACCAGCTTTTATTGGACTTGAGACAAGTGAATATGTTCAAGTCTATCGTTGTTTTCGTGATGATAAAGGCACTTGCATTAAAACATTAAACAAAGCAAAGGATCAACCAGAACTATGCGAAGAATTGGGGTATGTGAACCTACAAAAAGAAATATTTGAGCTCTATAATGCAAAAGTTATAGATTACAAATTGCGGCTGGAAAAGTTGGGAGAAAGAGAAGAAGAAATCAGCTTAATAAACAAACAACTTGAACAGGCTACTAAACCAACTTTATTTACAGAAGGAATTACAGATGTTCTAATCTTGAAAACTGCTTGGAAGGCTTTATATGATAACGAATGTCCATTTGAAATAAAAAGTTGCAACACATTATTAGAACAAGATGATGTAAGTGCAGCCGGATGTGGCAAGTTAGCTGATTTATTATGTTCTTCACGGCCAGACAATCCAAATTTTGTTATTGGCCTTTTTGATAGAGACAAAGAAGGAATTAAAAGTTATGAGCTGGATAGAAACTTCGAAAAAAAAGATGAATGTGTAAAAATGCATCGGAATAAGCGCTGTTGCGCAATTTGCCTACCTGTACTAGAGGACAGGAAGCAATTTGCAGAAAATGATAATTTATGTATTGAGTTCTATTTTGACAATGTCTATTTAACGAGAACCATAGAAGAAAAATCGCTAATTTTAATACCTCAGCCGTTTAGAACTCTTACTCCGTCAGGAAAAGTTCAGAGTACCAGCCTCCCCGCAGAGGGACAGTATGAGTTCTATAAAATTGACAACTCGACCAAAAAATACTTTGCTGAAAAAATTGTACCCACTTTTGAACAAGTTGCATTCTTTAGATTCGAAGGTTTATTCAAAATTATACTTGATATAATCCAACAGTTTGCCTAGCTTCTTTTTATTTGAGCAAGCAAAACCTCCCACTTCTCTGCGGGAGGCTTCCTCATACCCCTGCTCAAAAAGTTCAATCCCCCAACTCTTCCCCCACCAACACAACCTCCGTTACCCCAACACCCTCCACGCCAAATATTCTCCCCCCCTCATTGACTTTCCCCGCCGCCGATAGTATTTTATTCCTAACGCAACGTTTCGGCATACCCTGCCGAATGAAAAGAGGTTTCCCCCATGCTGCTGAACGTACCCAAACTGCTTTCGCCGGAACTGCTGGCGACGCTCTGCGAAATGGGCCATAGCGACGTAATCGTTCTGGGCGACGCGAACTTCCCCGGCAAGCGCTTTGCCCACGAGGGCAACTGCAAGTTCCTCCGCGCGGACGGCATCTCCGGCACGGACCTGCTGGAGGCGGTATTGAGCGTAATTCCCGCGGACGCGTATGCCGAGACCCCCGTCCAGCTCATGCAGACCATGGACTGCGACAGGGATTTGGAGATTCCGATCTGGAAGGAATACGAGGCGATCGTCGCCCGCCACGACGCAAGGGGGGCGCGCGCCGTTGGCTTCCTCGAACGGTTCGCGTTCTACGAAGCGGCGAAAAAGTCCTACTGCATTGTGCAGACGGGCGAAACGGCCATCTATGCGAACGTCATGATCCAAAAGGGCGTCATCAAGTAAACAAGGGCAACGGATTCGTCCGGCGTAGCAGGAGCTGCCCCGCGCGCCCTGCGGATGGAGAAACGAATCGCACAATCAAACAAAAGAGCGGAACCGGTTGTTGGCAACCGGCAACGCTTTTTTGATTCCGGCGGGTTTTGTGGTAAAATAAGGTATTCAAAAACGTAATTCAATGATTGGTCCCGGCGGCGCGGGAAAGACCGCGCAGACCGGTTGACCGGGCGAGATCCACTCTATTTTTGCATTTCTTTCAAACGTAGGAGCGAAACATGAAAAAACTGATGATTCTGTCCACGGGCGGCACCATCGCCTGCACGCAAACCAGCGCGGGGCTGATCCCCACGCTTTCCGCGGGGGATATTCTTTCCTATCTGCCGGACGCGCGCGCGGTCGGCCAGATCGATGCAAAGACCATCTTCAACCTCGACAGCTCGAACATACAGCCGGAGGAGTGGAAGATGATCGCGCGCGAGGTGTTTGAATGCATCGACGAGTACGACGGCGTTGTGATCCTGCACGGAACGGACACGATGGCGTATACCGCGTCCATGCTTTCGTTCATGCTGCGCGGGCTGAAGAAGCCTGTCGTCATCACCGGCTCGCAGCTGCCGATCGGCCACCCGCAAACGGACGCGAAGCTGAACCTCGGTCATGCGATGCTGACCGCGCTGAGCGGGCTTTGCGGCGTATTCGTGGCGTTCGACGGGACGATTATGCGCGGATGCCGCGTCGCCAAGGTGCGCACGACGAGCCAGAACGCGTTCGAGAGCATCAACTGCCCGCCGGTGGGGGAGATTCGGGATGGAGCCGTGCGCCTGTTTGCCGAACCGGAGCAACCGCGCGAGGAGCCGGTGCTGGACGAGGCGATCGACCCCGGCGTATTTTTGCTCAAACTGATCCCCGGCACGAGGACGGAAGTGTTTCAGGCGATTGGCGACATGGGCTATCACGGCGTGGTGATCGAAGGATTCGGCCTCGGCGGCATCCACTGCCTGCGGCGGAACCTGCTGGACGGAATCAAGCAGCTGCTCGGCGCGGGCGTGGCCGTGCTGCTCACGACGCAGTGCCGCTACGAGGCTTCCGACCCAATGGTGTATGAAACGGGGCGGCTCGCCGTGGAGTCCGGTATTCTGCAGGGATTCGACATGACGAGCGAATGCGCGGTGACCAAGCTCATGTGGGCGCTGGCGCATGCGGACGATCTGAACGGCGTGCGCCGCATCATGATGACGGATTACTGTGGTGAAATTTCGCTGCCGGAAGGCGCGGGCGAGTTCTGCGGGGAATAGATATTTTATAACAGCGTCCGGTAATACAGGCCGCCCGTATGGGGACGGTCTGTTTTTTGCGAGTTCTGGTAACGTGCGGCAACCGAAGCGGCTTCCCCGGCTGTTTCCCGCGTAAAGTAGAGCAGCTGAAAATCCAGCCCGGTGAGGTTCCGGTCGGCCAGATCGAGAAAAACGCTGTTGAGCAGCGTTGCGGAGCGCATTTGATCGCACTCCACCGGGAAGGAAACGCCCAGCCTGTCCACCAGATGGCCCGCGCCGGAGCAGCTCTTGCAGCCTTCCGCCGCGCGCACGGGGCAGTTGCGAACGTGCATTAGCGGCAGCGCGCCGTAGGAAACGATCCCGCGCGGAATCGTTCCGCCCAGCGCCTTGATTTTCGCCATGGCAAGCTCAAACGAAACGGTAATGCTTGAAAGCCCACGCGCTTCGTAGGCATTCAGCGCTTCCGTATTGGCCGCGTTCAGCCCGAACCCGCCGTGTACGGCCAGCTCGAGGCGCGTTCCAAGCGTGATTCCATAGATGTTGTTCGCCCGGACGGCGCGAAGACCCGCGTCGGAAAGTTGCCGGAGACGCTCGCCAAACGTCGCTTCGTCCTCCGGAAACAGCAGCGTCGGCAGCTGCGCGATCAGCCGTTCGCCGTATCGCGCGATGGTTTCCTCCGTGATCTGTTCCGCCGGAAGCAGGATTCGCTCAAACGGCGCTTCGGCGGGGATCTGCGTTTCCCGATAGAACCGCGCCCAGAGCGCGGGCTGTTCGCGTACGGAGCGATAGGGGACGGGGGGCGGGCAAAGATAGGATTGCCGCGCGTGCGGACTCGTTCTTCCGCGTTCTTCGAGCAACTCGTCCAGCGCCTGCCGCCTCAGCGCGTTCAGCGAGGCGGCGGAGAGGGCGTAGCCCGGGGCGATGGCGGCGCTGAAATCCCGCACAAAAAACGGTGTTCCGCCCGTCTTTTCCAGAGAGGCTTTCGCGCTTGTTTCGTCGAGCGCGCGGTGGATCGCCGGTTCCGGCGCGCCGCCGAGCGCTTCCACCAAACGATCGCCGTCGCTGACGGAAAGCCGCGTCGATTCGGAATCCAGCGTAAAGCGCAGATCGACCGGAACGAGCGGTGTTTCGGCCCGATAGAGCGCGGCGAGCGGTTTGAGCACGTCGGCCGCGTCCGTCACGTCGTCTTTCGTGCGGTTGCCGAACATGTCTGCGCCGCGCGTTCCGGTGAGGTACCCGTCCGTAAAACCGCTGCGGGAAAACACCGCGCGCAGGGTATCCGTGTCGTAAGGTTCCCCGGCGAGCGCTTTTACGCAGGCGGTCGTCGCCGCGGCGACGTATTCCGGCCGCTTCATACGCCCCTCGATTTTAAAAGAGCCGACGCCCGCTTGAGCCATTTCGCGGACATGCGAAATCAGAGAAAGGTCTTTCAGCGACAGCGCATAAGAATTGCTTCCGCAGTGCCAGTCAAGGCGGCAAGGCTGCGCGCAGAGGCCGCGGTTTCCGCTCCTGCCGCCGAGCATGGCGGAAAGATAGCACGCGCCGGAAACGCTCATGCAGTGCGCGCCGTGGACAAACGCCTCCATTTTGAGCGGCACGGCGGAGCAGATTTGTTCCATTTCGGAAAGGGACAGCTCGCGCGCGAGCACGATGCGGTCGAACCCGGCGTCCTGCAGGAACCGCGCGCCGTCAACATTGTGCACGGCGCTCTGCGTGGACGCATGCCGGTGGATGGAAGGATAGCGACCGGCAAACAGCCGCAGCGCGGCCATATCCTGCAGGATGACTGCGTCCGCTCCGGCGGCGGCGATTTCGTCCGCTTCCGCTTCCAGCGCTTCCCGCTCGGAATCCAGAACGATGGTATTGACGGTAACGTAGACCGCAACATTTCGCGCGTGGCAGTAGGAAACAGCCCGGCCTAGACCGGCTTCGTCAAAGTTGGCGGCGTTCCGGCGCGCGTTGAACCGCTTGCCGCCCAGATAGACCGCGTTTGCGCCGCAGCGTACCGCCGCGAGCAGCTGCTCTTCGCCGCCCGCGGGAGAGAGGACTTCGATGTCTTTCATGGGTGTTTGCCAATCCCTTTCGGGCGGGCTGAGCCGCCCTGCGTTGGTTTGAATCTTTTGCTAGACCGGTTCGCCGGCGGCGGACGGCGCAATTGCTTGCGATTGCTTCCATTCGCCGATCAGCCGCAGCAGAACCGCTTTGCTTTCCTCGCCGCCAATGAACGTCTGCGCGCTGGCGCCGGATTGGGACGGGGCGGCGGCGCGCTGGCGGCGCGATCTGCGGTAGGCCAGCGGCGTGCAGCCATAGTGCTTCTGGCAGAGCCGGCTGAGGTAGCGCACATCCGAAAATCCGCTGGCGAGGCTGATGTCGAGCATGGAGAGGTCCGTTGTTTCAAGCAGCATGGCGGCGTTGGAGAACCGGCGTTCCGCCAGATAGTTCTGAAAGGTCATGCTGAGCGTATCCTTAAAGAAATGCGACAGATAGGTCAGCGTTAAACCCTCCCGCTCGGCAAGTTCGCAGAGCAGCAGTTTTCGCTGAAAGTTTTGGTCGATATAGTCCAGCACCCGGTTGATCCGGCTGTTTCGGGAAGCGATAACGGCAATCTCCGGCTCGGAAAGCGTTGTATAGGGCAGGCGCGCATAGAGCTCGTAGAACAACTGGTTGAGCAGCGCGGTGCAGAGGAACTCATAGTGCGGCGCGCATTCCAGGTAGTGGAGCGACAATTGCGCCGAGAGCGCGAGGCAGGTTTGATATGGCTGCTCCAAACCGGAAAAGTAGGGACGAACCGCCACGTCCTGCACCACCAGGTTTCGAATGACCGGATAGTACGGCGCAACCATTCCTTCGCTGATTTGAATTGCGAGGATGAGCGCGGTTTTTCCCTGCGCCTGCAGTTCGTGAAAATCCATGGAATTCAGGTAGTACATGTCCCCCGTTCGAACGCGAATGCTTCCGCGGTTGGTCGTCAGTTCCAGCTCGCCTTCTAAAACGACGCCGATTTCCATTTCCATGTGCGCATGCGGCGCGCGATAATCAATCCGCACGAGAAAGACGTGCAGCGAAGCCATCTGCGGATGCAGAACCAGTTCGTATTCCCGCTTCATCAAACGCCTCCGGATACATTGTCCGTGAAGATTGCTACTTTGTCAACCAAAACGCAAATTAATCATATAAAAATCGCAAGAAAGGAAAGGAAATCGGCTGAAAAAGCGGCTATTCTGAAACTAAAGATCAAAGAAGAATCCTTTTTCAAATTTAACCTGTTCAAGATTTTACAGGCATCGCATCCCAGAATCCGTTCATTGACACATCGGGTGGTTAAACGGCACACGAAAAGAAAGACAAGTAATTTATCACAAACTAATCTGCTTGATTGAGAGGAGAAAATGGCATGAGCACATTTCGATTCACGGTAGGTCCCTGGAACGTACACGAGGGCAATGAAACGTTTGGACCGGGTATCCGTCCGAGCGTCCCGCTGGAAGAGAAGATCAAGAAGTTCGCCGAAATCGGCATGAACGGCGTTCAGTTCCACGATGACGACGCGGTGCCGGATATGAACAACATGTCCGACAAGGCAATTATCGACTACGCCAAGGACGTGAAGGCCATGCTCGATAAGTACGGCCTGTTTGCGGAGTTCGTGGCGCCCCGTCTCTGGTTCGACGCGCGCTGCAACGACGGCGCATACACCGCAAGCCTGAAGGAAAACTACGATTTCGCCATCTGGCGCTCCAAGCGCAGCTGCGACATCGCCAAAGCGCTCGGCACCAACAAGATTCAGCTCTGGCTTGCCCGCGAAGGCACGCTCTGCGCCGAAGGCAAAAATCCCGTTGAGAAGATTCTGCAGCTGCGGGACGCGATGGACGCCATCCTCAAATACGACAAGGACGCGCTGATCCTCGTGGAACCCAAGCCCAACGAGCCGATCGACCGCAGCTACTGCGGAACCGTTGGCCATGCGCTGGGTCTTGGCGCTTATACGGTGGATCCGAGCCGCGTCGGCGTCTGCATCGAGAGCGCGCATTCGATCCTCGCGGGACTCGACCCGGCAAACGACATGGCGTTCGCCATTGCGCTGGGTAAGCTCTGGGGCGTCCATCTCAACGACCAGAACGGCATGAAGTACGACCAGGACAAGGCGTTCGGCGTGGACAACCTCCGCCAGGCGTTCAACCAGGTCAAGGTGCTCTATGAGAACAACTTTGGCGACAACGGCAAGCAGGAGTGCGTCGGCCTCGATGTAAAGGCCATGCGTTCCCAGCCCGCGAGCGATTGCTTCGCGCATATTGAAAAATCGAAGAAGATCTTCGAAATGCTGCTGGAGAAGGTCAAGCGCTTCGATTATAAATTCCAGGCGGAGTGTGTGAAGACGCAAAACTTCGAGCGCCTTGAAATGTATGTGATGGAACTTTTAATGCAGGGTTGATCCGTTCGGGAGAGCTGGATTATAATAGAATCCATCGCGGTGAAGCGGGCGCGTGTTTTAGAAGGACGCGCGCCTTCTTCGCATTCCGGACAAATAAGAAAGGCGGAGACGCATGAAACGAAACGGCATAGCGGTTGCGGGAAATATGATTGTGGACGTGCTGTATCCGATTCTCGGAATCCCGAAACCGGGGGAACTGACGACAATTACCGAGGGAATCTCCCGCTCGTCCGGCGGGGCGCTTTGCAACGTGATTGTCGATCTAGCAAAACTGGACCCCGCGCTCCCGCTGACGGCGCTGGGTCGCGTTGGTACGGATTCCGAGGGGGATTACGTGCTTGACAAACTCGGCGCGCAAACGAACATTGATATTACGCGCGTTCGGCGCGAGGGGCTGACTTCGTTTACCGCGGTTATGGCGGATACGGTAACCAAGCAGCGGACGTTTTTTCACTATCGCGGCGCGAATGCGAGGTTCTGCGAAGCGGACGTAGACTGGGATGCGCTGAATGTGAAACTGCTGCACATCGGCTATATCCTGCTGCTGGATGCGCTGGACGAGCCGGACGAAGTTTATGGAACCAGGATGGCGCGCCTGCTGCACACGGCGCAGTCGCACGGGATTAAAACATCGATCGACGTGGTCAGCGAAGCGGGAGACCGGTTTGGCCGGATCGTTCCGCCCGCGCTGCGGTATACGGACTATTGCGTCATCAACGAGCTGGAAGCGCAGGCATCCACGGGCATTCCGCTCCGGAATGAAAGCGGTGAGCTGATCCTTGCGAACGTACCGGAAGCTCTGAAAAAGCTCAAACAGCTTGGCGTTTCCACATGGGCCGTGATCCATTGCCCCGAAGGCGGCTACGGGCTCGACGAGGATGGTAACTACGTTGCGATTGAGAGCCTTCCGCTTTCGAAGGAACAGATCAAGGGTACGGTCGGCGCGGGGGACGCGTTCTGTTCCGGCGTACTGTACGGCGCGTACCGGAACCAATCGCTCAAAGAGGCAATTGAGCTTGCCTGCGCGGCGGCGGCCTGCTCACTCTCCGAAAGCGGAGCGAGCGAGGGCATGCGCACCGCGGCGGAAGCGATGGAGCTTTACCGGGAACTCCGTAAATGAAGACGCGCATTTTAGCCTATAAGCACTTCGGCGAATGCCTCTGGCTGGAACACGAGGCCTGGGAAATGGGGATTCCGCTCTCATTTGGGCTGCGCATCCTCTATTTTTCGAAAAGAGGACGGGAAAACGTCTTTTTTGAGCAGCCGGAGGATGCGAACTATCTCTGCACGCCGGAAGGCTGGCGGGTGTTTGGCGGAACGCGGCTGTGGTTTGCGCCGGAGAGCGAACACTCGCTCTACCGGCCGGAAGCACAGCCGGTCTCCTATGCGTGGGCGGACGGCCGCCTGATCCTGACGCAGGCGGAGGATACGGCGCTGCATGCGGTCAAGCAGATGGAGATTTCCCCGGCGGGCGATTCCGACAGCGTGGATATTACGTATCGAATCACGAACACGGGCGGCGAACCGCTGGTTGGCGCGCCCTGGGCGGTGAGCGCCATGCGCGCGGGCGGGATGCTGACCGTGCCGTTTACACCCGAATCGGAACGGATTACGGCCAAACCGGAGCGGTTCTTGTCCCTTTGGAATACAACGAGCCTTGGGGACGCGCGGCTGACGTTTACAAAGCGCGCGGCGGTGATTCGCCAAAAGCCGCTCGACGCCTACTTTAAAATGGGATTCTCCTGCGCGGCGGGAACGGCGAAATACGAACTGCCGGATCAGGCGTTTATCAAAACGTTTCCCGCTGAAACGGGCGTTGCGTATCCGGACGGCGGCGTGAACCTGGAGGTTTACACCTGCCGGTGGATGCTGGAGTTCGAAACGCTTGCCGCAACGCGGATTTATTTGCCCGGCGAGACGGCGGAACACACGGAACGCTGGACGATTTTGGAAAGGAAAGAAACACGATGAAAGCGGTTATGTACGGCGCGGGGAATATCGGGCGCGGATTTATCGGCGCACTGTTTTCCCAGAGTGGATACGATGTTGCGTTTATCGACGTGGCAAAGCCCGTTGTCGAAGCGCTGCAAACACGGGGGAGCTATCCGGTGCGCGTGCTGGACGGCGCGGGCTATGAGGACGTTGCGATTCTGCGGGTCGGTGCGATTGACGGTACAGACGCGGAAGCGGCGGCGGAAGCGATTGCGCAGGCGGATGTGATGGCGACCGCGGTCGGCGCGAACATTCTCAAATTCATTGCGCCGAACATTGCGGCGGGGCTGAAGCTGCGCTGTGCGCGCGGCGCAATGCCGCTGAACATTTTAATCTGCGAAAACCTGATGGACGCGAACCGCGTCCTGGAAGGCCTCATCAAACAGTATTTGAGCGAAGCGGAACAGGCGTGGCTCGGCGAAAACGTAGGTCTTGTGGAAGCCTCCATCGGGCGTATGGTTCCCGTGCAGACGGAACAGATGAAGGATGGCGACGCGCTTCGCGTCTGCGTGGAGCGCTATGGCTATCTGCCGGTGGACCGGGACGCGTTTCGCGGAGAGATTCCGCAGATTCGGAATATGGTTCCGTTTTCTCCGTTCGATTTTTACATTCGAAGAAAGCTCTATATTCACAATCTTGGGCATGCAACCGCGGCGTACCTTGGACTGTATACCGGAAAGATGCTGATCGCGGACGCGATCGACGAGCCGGAAATCCTATTTCTGGCGCAGGGAGCCATGCTGGAGAGCGCGGAAGCACTCTCCAAGAAGTATGGAGTTGCGCTGCCGGAAATCCTGCGTCACATCCAGGATTTGCTCGCGCGGTTTGCCAACCGGAGTCTCGGCGATACCTGCGCGCGCGTTGGCGCGGATCCGGTTCGAAAACTGGCCGCGTCCGACCGGCTGATCGGCTCCGCGCGGCTATGTCTGGAGCAGGGCGTTACGCCCGCGTACCTCTGCGTCGGCGCCGCGGGCGCGGTTTATGAATATCTCAAGGAAAACAGTCGGGAACAAACGGAGCAAAACGCAGCCGAAGCGCTGGAACGGCTTTCGGGTATTGGCGGCAAAGAAACGCTGCAATCCATGATTCTTGGGTACTACCGGTTTTATGCAGGCGGGGATTCCCTCTGCGGAATTCGCCGCGCGGCACAGCAAATCAAAGCCGAAGCGGTCGGCGGAGCGGTATAAGGAGGCAACAATATGAAAACAAGAGCGGTGCGCCTGTATGGTGCGATGGATCTGCGGCTCGAATCGTTCGATTTGCCGGAGATCGGGGACGACGGCGTTCGCGTCGAGGTGATTTCGGACAGCATCTGCATGTCCAGCTACAAGGCGGCGGTGCAGGGCGCGGCGCATAAGCGCGTTCCGGACGACATTGCGACGAACCCGACGATCATTGGCCACGAGTTCTGCGGAAAGATCACGGAGGTTGGGAAAAACTGGCGCCAGAAATTCAAGGCCGGGGATAACGTTGCTATCCAGCCCGCGCATTTTTACGAAGGTTCCCTGCATGCGCCGGGCTATTCCTATCCCTATTGCGGCGGCGACGCGACAATGGTCAATATCCCCTTTGAAACGCTTGCGGCGGACTGTTTGCTGCCATATAAAAGCGACGTTTACTTTTACGGTTCGCTTGCGGAACCCATGAGCTGCATCATTGGGACATACCACGCGATGTATCACACCACTCCCGGCAGCTACGACCACCGGATGGGCATTGTGGAAGGCGGAAAACTTGCACTGCTGGCCTCCGTTGGCCCAATGGGACTCGGAGCCATCGACTACGCGCTGCACGGCGGAAGGAAACCCTCGCTGCTTGTGGTGACGGATATTGACGATGCGCGGCTTTCCCGCGCGCAAAGTATTTATACCGTGGAGCACGCAAAATCGATTGGTGTGGAGCTTGTGTATGTGAACACCGCAAAGGCGGAGGATCCCGTTGCAGCGCTCCGTTCGCTCACGGACGGCCAGGGGTTTGACGACGTAATCTGTTTTGCGCCGGTTAAGCAGGTGGTGGAACAGGCGGATGCGATCCTTGGATTCGACGGGTGCCTGAACTTCTTTGCGGGACCTTCGAACCAGGCATTCAAGGCGGAACTGAATTATTACGATGTGCACTATGGCGCGCATCACGTCATGGGCACGTCCGGCGGGAATACGAACGATATGCGGGAAGCGATCGAGTTGATGACCGCGGGAAGGATCGATCCGGCGGCGATGATTACGCACGTTGGCGGACTGAATTGCGTTGCGGAAACAACGCTGAACCTGCCGAAGATTCCCGGCGGCAAGAAGCTGATCTATACGCATCTGGAGCTTCCGCTGACCGCGATTGCGGATTTTGAGGAACTGGGCAAGACCGACCCGCTGTTTGCTCAGCTGTCGCGGATTGTGAAAGGGTACAATGGACTGTGGTGTGCCGAAGCGGAGCGATTCTTACTGAAAAACGCAAAGCATGTTGAAGCATAGCGCACCATTTGGAGGGAGAAAACGATGAACGCCTATATACAGCGGGTATTGGAAGAGATTCAGAAGAAGAACGCGAGCGAGCCGGAGTTTCTGCAGACGGTGGAGGAGGTGTATTCCTCGCTGGAAGCGGTGGTGAACCAGCATCCGGAGTAT
>JAJFTI010000029.1 GCA_021373115.1 Eubacteriales bacterium
TGGACGGCGAAACGTTCACCATCGTCTGCAACATGAGCGGAGAACGCGCAAATCTGCCGCAAGCGCTCGCGGGGGAACGTGTGCTTGGCAACGTGGAAAGCGACAATTCCGAAACGCTGCTTCCGTATGAGACGCGGGTAACAAGGACCCGGCCTTGCACCGGCGGCCGTGAAACGGATTCTTTCATTTAGAATCACCGGATATCTAAACAAACGCCGGCAAAGCGAAACTTTGCCGGCGGAATCTGCAAGACAGACGGTTTCATAATTCCAGATCAGTGTTTTTCCTGCCCGTAATAGGCGTTTTTTCCATGCTTTCGAAGATAGTGCTTATCCAGCAGCGCCGGGTTGAGCTTCGCTTTCGGGTTCATCTGCAGCGTGTGCCAGGCCATCATGGCGGCCTCCTCCAGCACGGCGGCGTGATAGACGGCTTCGTCCGGATTTCTGCCCCAGGTGAACGGTCCGTGTTCCTGCACGAGAATTGCGGGCATCGCAACGGGATCGATCCCCCGCATGGTTTCTACAATGACATTTCCGGTTTCCAGCTCATAGTCTCCCGCAATCTCCCCGTTGGTCAGCGGGCGCGTTACGGGAACATTCCCAAAGAAATAGTCCGCATGGGTGGTGCCAAGGGCGGGCACGGTACGTCCGGCCTGCGCAAAAATCGTTGCCCAGCGGGAATGCGTATGCACAACGCCGCCGATGGACGGGAACGCGCGATAGAGCGCGAGATGCGTCGGCGTATCCGAGGAAGGGCGCAGCGCGCCTTCGATTACCGCGCCGCTGTGCAGATCGACGCAGACCATTTTCTCCGCCGTCAGTTCTTCGTATTTTACGCCGGATGGTTTGATCACCATAACGCCGGATTCGCGGTCAATCCCGCTGACGTTACCCCAGGTAAAAGCAACGAGACCGAGCTTTGGCAGCTGGAGATTCGCTTCCAGAACCTGGTCTTTGAGCGCGCTTAACATTCGCATTTCCTCCGATCGTCCCGCCGTTACAGCGTCTGCACCGCCGTGCGTTCAACGGCGAGGCATTTTTTATATTGCTCCATGAACGACTGAAAACCGGCCGTTTCCTCTTCGGTTGCCAGAATGGTAACGCTCTTTGCCGCGCCGAACACACACTCCGAAAGGTATTGATCGAGCGACTGCCCGCTTGCGTGACGCTGCTGGAACGCCGCGAGAACCGCCATGCCCCAGGGGCCGCCTTCGCCCGCCGTTTCCATGACGGTGACCGGTGTGCCGAGCGCGGCGGACATGATCGTTTGTCCGATTTTTTCCGCCTTAAAGAACCCGCCGTGACCCATCATAACGTCCAGCTCAACCTGCTCCGCAAGGAGGATATCCATGCCGATCCGGAGGGAGGCGCAGGCGGAGGTCAGGTGCGCGCGCATCGTGTTTGCCAGGGTAAACGAAGCGCTGGGCTTGCGCAGAAAGAGCGGACGGCCTTCGTCCAGACCGGTTACCGGCTCGCCGGAAAGATAGTTAAACGCCAGGAGGCCTCCGCAGTCCGGCTCGCCTTCCAGTGCTTTTTGGTAGAGGGTTCGATAGAGCGTACGTTCGTCGTACTGCGCGCCAAGCGCGCTGGCCGCTTCGCCAAAGAGACGAATCCAGGCGTCGATATCGCTCGTGCAGTTGTTGCAGTGCACCATTGCGACCGGATCGCCCGCGGGTGTGGTCACAAGATCGATCTGCGGATACGAACGCGAAAGAGGGTGCTCAAGAACCAGCATGGCGAAGACGCTCGTACCGGCGCTTACATTGCCCGTGCGCTGGCGCACACTGTTGGTTGCGACCATTCCGGTTCCGGCGTCCCCTTCCGGCGGGCAAAGGGGGATTCCCGCCTGCAGCTTGCCGCTTGGATCGAGCAATGCGGCGCCATCTGCCGTCAGCTGCCCCGCCGGCGCGCCCGCGGGAAGGATTCGCGGCAGGATATCCGTCAGCTTCCAACCATATCCCTGTTCGGTTACCAGCTCCTGAAACGACGCGGCCATCGCTGCGTCGTAGTTGAGCGAAACACTGTCCACCGGGAACATGCCCGACCCGTCCCCGACGCCAATGACCCGCTCGCCCGTCAGCCGCCAGTGGAGGTAACCGGAGAGCGTTGTGAGGAACGAAATGGAGCAGACGTGCGCCTCCCGGTTGAGCATTGCCTGATACAGGTGCGCAATGCTCCAGCGCTGCGGAATATTGAATCCAAACCGCTTCGAGAGCGCTTCCGAAGCGGCTCCGGTCGTCGTATTCCTCCAGGTTCGAAACGGCGTGAGGAGCGTACCCGAAGAGTTGAACGCGAGGTAGCCGTGCATCATGGCGGAGATGCCGATTGCGCCTGTGCGCGTGAGCGTTTCGCCGTAGTTTTCCTGCACCGCCGCCGCGAGCTTGGCGTATGCATCCTGCATGCCGAGAAGGACGTCCTCCAGCGCGTAGGTCCAAAAACCGTGTTCCAGCTGATTCTCCCAGTTATGGCTGCCGGATGCCAGCACGTTATGCGCCGCGTCAATCAGCACGGCTTTAATGCGGGTAGAACCGAATTCGATGCCAAGATAGGTCTTTCCGGTACGGATTTCATCTGCGCGTCTGGTTTGCGGTGTCATATTGCTCCTCGATTCAGTTCAAAAATTCAGAAAGAGTTTTTTCAGCTGCTGATGCAAGCATTGCGATATCACAAAAAAAACGATAAACAGCGGCGATTCCGCCGCTGAATCGCAAGAAGAAGCGCGAAGGCAATCCCGTTATATTTCGATGGGACGACTGCTTTCCTTTTCCATCAACGTCCAACGCAGCGTTTGGGATTCCACTGTTTCGCCTGCAATGCGGCGTATTAAAAGCTCGGCCGACGTTCGCCCGATGTTTTGGTTTCCATAAGAAAGAGAAGTGATTTTAACCGGGGAAATATCGCTGAGGCTGCTGTTGTCAAAGCTGACGACCGAAACGTCCTGCGGCACCCGTATGCCGTGCGCCTGCAGCAGCGGAATCAGGCGAAAGGCGATCTCGTCGTTGTAACAGACGACGGCGGAGCATTCCGCAATCTTCTGCGCGAGCTCTTCGGTGAAAAGCTCGTGCTTGTTTTCGGTCGTATACCAAAAGACGGAACTGTCTGAAATCAGTCGATTTGCGTCGCGAAGCGCGGTGAGGTATCCGGAATACCGCTGGTGCCCCTGAATATCGTCGCTTTTAAAAATACCCGCGATCGTTTCATGGCCAATGCCCAGCAGATATTGCACCAGCTCGTATCCGCCGCCGAAATTATCCGCATATACGCTGACCGTACCGCTCAAATCCGGATAATACCCGTTAAAAAATACAATTGGAATTCTGCGCTCCATAAACCGGCCGTAAAGATCGAGGTTGGGATTGGGAAGCGCGGTTTTTGTTCCCTCGACCAGCATTCCGTCAATCGGCTTTGTTAAAAGATCGGCAAGGATGCTTCGCTCGTTATAAACGCTGTTGCGTGTTGCCGCAAGAATTGCGGTATATTTGTTTGCGGTCAGAACCGACTCCGCCTCGCGCAGGATGCCGGGGAAGATATAGTCGCTGATGTAGGTTGCGATAACGGCGATGTTCCCGCTTCTGGGCGGCTCGTTCTGCCCGTGGACGCGGGAGCCGCTGCCGCGCAGCTTGCTGATGAGTCCTTCGGCGACCAGCAGCGACAGCGCCTGCCGAATGGTCTGCCGACTCGCGGCGAAGCGCTCGGTCAACTGCTCTTCCGTTGGAAGCATCTGTCCGCTTGCGTACTGCCCGTTCCGGATTTCATCCCGCAGGATGGAAGCGATGATTTGATATTTCGGCATAATCCCTCGTTGTGCTGCAATCTCCTGACGATAGAAATATCATAGCGATAAAAACGAGTTGCGTCAATACAAAAGTAGTACATATTATTGAGGGGAAGGCACGAGCCGAAAGGATCGAGCTGGCAATATTCCGAAACATCGCGGAAATTTTACACCTGAAGAACAAGAATACAGGATGTATAGCGTAAAAAACAATACAAATTATAAACATTTAAGCGAAAAACAATACAAATATAGCAGAACAAGGAGGAATATTTCAAAAATACGTTCATATTTATGCGATTATGTATTGACATCCAAATATTCGAGTGTTAATCTGTTGCTGTAATAGAAAAAATACATACAAATCACAAACAAGTATCACGTTTTCTTGATTTCAAACGAGGATTGAATCCGAACAAGGAGTTCACAGCATGAGTCTCAAGACGCAGGAGCTTTGGTTTATCGTTGGGTCTCAGTACCTCTATGGCACCGAGGTGCTGGATACGGTTGCGGCGCGCGCATCCGAGATGGCTTCGTTCATCGACGCGCAGCCGGAAATCCCTTGCCGTTTCCAGTATAAGGGAACCATGAAAACCGCGGACGAAATCGAGCTTCTCGTAAAAGAGGCGAATGCCTGCGACGCCTGCATCGGCATTGTGACCTGGATGCATACCTTCAGCCCGAGCAAGATGTGGATCAACGGGCTGGCTTTGCTGCAGAAACCCTATTGCCATTTTGCGACACAGTACAACCGCGAGATACCGGACTTGGAAATCGACATGGATTTCATGAACCTGAATCAAGCGGCGCACGGCGACCGGGAGCACGGGTTCATCGGCGCGCGCATGCGTATGCCGCGAAAGGTGATTGCGGGTTACTGGAAGGATCCGGCTGTGCTTGCTGAACTGGGCGGCTGGATGCGCAGCGCGGTGGGATATCGGGAAAGCAAGCACCTGAAGGTTGTCCGCTTCGGGGACAACATGCGCGAGGTCGCCGTGACGGAAGGCGATAAGGTAGAAGCGCAGATTAAGCTCGGCTGGCAGGTGAACACCTGGCCGGTTGGAGAGCTTGTGGAAGCGATGAACGCCGTTACGGATTCCGAAATCGACGCGCGGATGGACGAGTACCTCTCCGCTTACGATCTTGCGACGGACCGGATGGACACGATCCGCTATCAGGCGCGCGAAGAAATTGCAATCGAAAAATTCTTAACCCGTGTTGGCGCAAAAGCGTTTTCCAATACATTTCAGGACCTGGTCGGGATGCGCCAGCTGCCGGGCCTTGCGAGCCAGCATCTGATGGCGAAGGGGTATGGTTACGGCGGCGAGGGAGACTGGAAGGTCTCCGCGATGACGCGGATCGTAAAGGCGATGACCGAAGGCCTGCCCGGCGGCACGGCTTTTATGGAGGATTATACCTACCATCTTGCCGAGGACGGCGCCTATTCGCTTGGAGCGCATATGCTGGAAGTTTGCCCCTCGATTGCGGCGGCAAAACCGCGCATCGAAGTGCATCCCCTTGGAATTGGCGACCGCGAGCCGCCCGCCCGTCTCGTGTTCGAAGGAGCCGCGGGTTCCGCCGTGGTCGCTTCCCTTATCGACATGGGGGGCAGAATGCGGCTCATCGTTCAGGATGTGGAAGCCATTCAGCCGATCATGAAGATGCCGAACCTGCCGGTCGCGCGCGTTATGTGGCGCGCAATGCCGGATTTGAGCACCGGGCTCAAGCTTTGGATTCTCGCGGGCGGCGCGCATCATACGGTTATGAGCTATGCGGCGACCGCGCAGATGCTTGAGGACTGGGCGGAGATGATGCAGATGGAGTTCGTTCATATTTGTAAGGACACCAGCATGGACTCGTTCCGCCAGAACCTGTTTTTATCGGATCTTGCCTGGAAGCTGCGTTCCTGAGCAACGCCTTTTCCCGGGATCAACCGCGCGGAGCGCAGCGTGACGTGATTTCACCTGCCGGTGCAAACGTTCTGCTCACCTCGCACTGCTGCTTCCCGACTGCGCCGTTTCTTCTTCTCCTCCTCCGCGGACGGGGCGTACGGAAGGATCATCTGTTCGCCCCGGAAAGCGGCAATTCCTGCCCGAATATGGGTTCTTGCTTGTATTCCGCCGGAGAATCCGGTAAATTGATAAAAGGAGAGATCAAAATGAAAAAACTTATCAGCATCGTTTTGTGCCTTGGCTTGGTTCTCTCACTGTTCGCTGGCTGTGCGGCAAGCACACCTGCTGCAACGGCGGCCGAGCCTGCCACGGCAGAAGAACCCGCCGCAGAGGCTGCTGCGCCCGCAACGGAAGCGGCAGAGCCCGCCGCTGCGGATGACGACATTCTCATCGGCGTTTCCATCTGGAGTTCGACCGACACGCTGGGCAGCCAGTGCAAACGGATTCTTGACGCGGCCGCGGAAGCCCTCGGCGTCAAGGTCATGTACATCGATCAGGGACACATTTCCGAGCAGGTTACCGCATCGGCCGAGACGGCTGCGGCGGCCGGCTGCGACGGCCTGATCATCTGCAACTCCGCATCCGCGGAAATGACCTCCGTAATCAACACCTGCGACGAATACAAAATGTACTGTGCGCAGTTCTTCCGCGTAATCAACGAGGAAGCCAATCCTTCCGAGTATGCGCTGGCGAGCTCCTCCCCGTACTATGTCGGTTCCGTCCATGAGAACGAGATCGACAACGGCATCAACCTGGTCACCATCCTCTGCGAAAAGGGCTGCAGAAACATCGCGCTGGAAGGCTGGGAAGCCGGCGACGCGACGTTCCTCCTCCGCTGGGAAGGTTACAAACAGGGAATTGATCAGTGGAACACCGCCCATCCGGACGACAAGGCGACGCTGCTGGATCCGCAGTATGGCGGCACCACTTCCGACACCGGCCGTGCAACGGCGGAAGCCATCATCAATGCAAATCCGACCAGCGACGCTCTGATCGTCGCGGGCGGCGGCGGCGACGTGCTGGTTGGCGCGCTTGCTGCAATCGAGTCCCTCGGCCTCACCGGTAAGATCGACGTTGTTTCGACGGACTTCCTCCCCGACCTGGATCAGCAGCTTGCCAGCGGCGCCATGTCCGCGGAGTCCGGCGGCCACTATGCAGACCCGCTGTTCGCGTTCATGATGGTTTACAACGCGATCAAGGGCAATTATGCGGTACCGACCGACGGTTTCCTCGAAATCAACTTCCCGTACATCTATGTTGCTTCGCCGGAAGACTACGCGGCGTATGCAAAGCTGTTTGTTGACCAACTGCCCTACAGCGCGGACGAACTCAAAGCCATGGGCGCCATGAGCTTTGACGACCTGAAGGCGACTGCGGAGAAACTATCCATTGCCGATGTTCAGGCGCGCCACGCCGGCTGATTATTTCGGTAATGTGACGTTTGAGACGATGGGGACCGCCCTTTGCGGGCGGTCCCTTCACCCATACTATTTCGCCAGACTTCCTGCCGCAAGGCAAGGTCAATTCTGAATAAGGCTGGATGATGTTTATGAGCGCGGTGTTCAACAAGATCAAGACCAATCGATTCTTCGGGTTAGGGCTGCTGTTACTGATGGCAGCCGGTTTCTGGTTCCTCTTTAAACTGTTTGCGCCCACAAATTTCGGCTCCCGGAGCCAGATGATCGGATACCTTCAAACGAGTATCCAGTATGCCGTCGGCGGCTGCGGGCTGTATTTCATCGTGATTATGGGGTTGTTCGATTTCAGCGTGGGCGCCAATATCGTGCTATCCTCCCTCGTTGGCGTTTTGCTTTCCCGCTTTTTCGGATATTGGGGCCTCATTCTGGGATGCCTGTTTTGCGGCGCGCTGATCGGCATCTTCAACGGATTCCTCTATTCCAAACTCCGGATTCCTTCCATGATCGTTACGGTCGGCTTAATGCTCGTTCTGGAGAGCATAGCGAGTTATGCCATCGCGATTGACCCAAGCGTGAATCCCGGCAAGCTCACGAACGACCTTCTGGCGTTCAATCACGCGCCGTGGAATTACATTGTGGCGTTTGCCGCATTTTTGCTGATGTCCTTCCTTTTGAACTATACGCGAATCGGTACCTACTGCAATGCGATTGGCAGCAACGAATACGTTGCCAAGAACATGGGTATCAACGTGGAACGATATAAATTCATTGGCTTTGTGCTGCTGCATCTGTTCGTGGGGATCATGGCGCTCCTCACCGTCAGCTATGGCAAAGGGATTCTGGCGGTAACGGGCATGGCGTCCATGGAACGCAACTTTAAGCCGCTGATGGGCACTTTTTTCGGAGTCGCGTTTAAGAAGTACGGGTGCCCTGTTCCGGCCATCGTCATCGGCGAATTCATCATTGTACTGATCTTTAACGGCCTCGTCGCAATGAACATTCCAACGACGATTAACGACTTTGTGACCGGCGCAGTTCTTCTGACGATCGTTACGCTGACCAACCGCGCCGCCAAAGGCGTTGTTGTGAAGTGAGGGGGATACCATGGGAGAGATCATTTTACGTTCGGAAAACCTGAACAAGCACTTCGGCATTACACACGCGGTGAAAGATGTATCCCTGTCCTTTGAAAAGGGCGAAATTCACGGCCTGATCGGTGAAAACGGCTCCGGAAAATCCACCTTCTGCTCCATGCTCTGCGGGATTTATCCCATTTCGAGCGGCCGCTTTCTGCTGGACGGCAAGGAACTCAAGGTAAAAACGCAGGTGGACGCAAACCGCGCCGGCGTTTCGATCATTGTGCAGGAAATGGGTACGCTGTCCGGGCTGACGGTCGCGGAGAACATTTATCTCGGAAATGAGGATCCGTTTGTTAAAAACGGCATCAAGAACGTTGCCGTCATGAATAAAACGGCGCAGGCGCTGCTGGAACAGTACGGTTTTGGGCGCATCAATGCGTCCGCCATGATCGACCATTATAATTTTGAAGACCGTAAGCTGGTGGAGATCGTCAAGGCGACCTATTTCAAGCCGCACGTTGTTGTAATTGATGAAACGACGACCGCGCTGAGCCAAAGCGGCCGTGAAGTGCTCTTTACGCATATGAATCGAATCCGGAACGAGGGGAACACGGTCATCTTTATTTCGCATGATCTGACCGAAGTCATCGAGCATACCGACCGGATCTCCGTTCTGCGGGACGGGGAACTCATCGGTACGGTTACCAGCGCGGATGTGACGCCGGACGATCTGAAGCGGCTTATGGTCGGGCGAGAACTGGGCAGCCGCTATTACCGGACGGATTACGACGAGCCGGTTTCCAGCGAAGTAGTATTGTCCGTTGAGAATTTGGCGGTGTCCGGCGAAGTGGATCACATCAGCTTCGAACTCCATAAGGGCGAAATACTCGGTATTGGCGGACTGAGCGAATGCGGAATGCACGAGGTGGGTAAAGCGGTTTTTGGCGCTTCGTTCCATCGGAGCGGTACCGTGCGGCTGTCTAGCGGCGTGCACATCAACTCCATTCCGTGCGCAATCCGGCATAGCATTGCCTATGCCTCCAAGGATCGGGATAACGAATCCGTCGTCATCAGCGATACAATCCGTGACAACATATGCCTTCCCTCGGTGGACGAGCTGCGTACGAAGCGAGTCCTGCTGAAAAAACGACTGGACCGGTTCGCCCAGAATCATGCGGAACAGATGAGCGTCGTCATGACCGGAATCGGGCAATACGTTGCCGACCTTTCCGGCGGCAATAAGCAAAAAGTTGTGCTGGCGCGCTGGCTCGGAAAGGATTCCGACATCCTGGTGCTGGACAGCCCGACGCGCGGCATCGACGTGAAGGTGAAGGCGGATATCTACGCGCTGATGCGCGAGCTGAGCAAGAAAGGCAAATCGATCATTATGATCTCGGAGGAGATTCAGGAACTGCTCGGCATGAGCGACCGAATCCTGATCATGAAGGACGGAAAAATCAACGGCGAATACCGGAGGAACCCCGCGCTTGGCGAAGAGGACCTCATTGCGAAGATGGTGTAAAGAGGTGAGCGATATGGCGGAACAAATCAAAGAAGAAAAGAACGTCCGCGGTGCGCTGCGGTTCGATCAGAAACCCTGGGTGCGCGAGCTGCTGCCGTTGCTCGGCCTTTTGCTCATCGTCGTCATCTTCTCCTTTCTGACGGGCGGAAAGATCATCCAGCCAAAGAACCTGCAGCTGATTTTAAGCCAGCTCTACGTGCCGCTGATTGCGGCCATGGGCGTATTCATGATTATGACGGCGGGCGGGCTTGATTTCTCGCAGGGTTCGATCCTTGGTCTGACCTCCATCATCATCTGCTGGGTGTCGCAATACCATATTTTACTTGCGGTGGTTGCGGGCATTTTTGCCGGCGCGCTCATGGGCGCGTTCAACGGCCTGTTCCACGTGAAATTCAAGATTGCGTCGTTTATTGTCACCATCTGCACCATGTATCTTTTCCGCGGGCTTTGCCAGTTTATCACCACGGATGGGCCAATCGCCGCGACGGTTGCCGTTGTCGCGCTGAATAAAACATGGCTCAAAATTCTCCTGACCGGCGTTGTGATTCTGATTGGTTTCTTCGTGTTTCGTTTTACGCGGCTCGGCATGGATCTGCGCGCCATCGGCGCGGGCGAAACCGCCGCGCGCTATTCCGGCTGCCGGCCGGAACTCACCAAGTTTCTAATCTATGTTGCGGCGGGCGCGATTACAGGGTTTGCTTCGTTTATCAATGTGATGAAGGTTGGCTCCATCACGGGGACGGCGGGCAGCCAGTTGGAGACGCAGATTCTCATTGCGCTCGTGCTTGGCGGACTGCCGATTTCCGGCGGCGCGAAAGCCAGCTTTTCGAATATCCTCATCGGAACGCTGACCTACAGCATTCTGGAAAAAAGTCTGCCGATGGTCTTTCCGGTGTCCGCGACGCAGCAGCTGGTCAAGGGAATCATCTTCCTTTGTGTGGTCGCGTTGACGATCGACCGCAAATCGCTCCGCGTGATCAAATAACGGCGGGAGAAGGCCGGTTTCATTTGAATGCATCATAGGGATTTCTAAATCCCCTCCACACCCTTTGATATGGTTTATGAATGTCCTGAGGCAGCCTGACGGCTGCCTTTTTTGTGCCGTTGCCGGTCGGCTCGGCCTTGGTCGATTTGCCTGCCTGCAAGCTGCTTGCACCCGGTTTCCCGCCGGACATCGAACCGTATTATATGGGAAAGACGGTGTACCACGAGGAATAAAAATTTTCGGAGAAGGGCTTGCATTTCCGAAAATACCGTGATAACATAATAACGAAATAACGTTCGAATGTACTAACAAAGATTTTTCACGTCTGACTGTGGTTGCAGAGCAGCGGATTACTATTCCGGCTCAGGTATCATTGGATCGCAGCATCCTGGTTCAGCTGCAGCTTGGAAAGCGAGGGCTCACATGAAAGCATTCATTCTGGGAATCGATCAGGGTTCGACCGGCTCCAAAGCGATGATCGTAAACGCGCAGGGCGAAGTTGTATGCAGCGCATATCGCCGGATTCGCAATTTCTATCCGCAGGAGGGCTGGCTCGAGCACGACCCGAATGAAATGTGGTCGTCGGTGAGCGAGTGCATTCAGGAGATTGCCGCGCAGTTCGATCTGAAAAACGTTCTGGCGATCGGCATTACGAATCAACGTGAAACCACCATCCTCTGGGATCGCGCCAGCGGCGAGGCGCTGACGCCCGCCATCAGCTGGCAGTGTACGCGCGGCGCGAAGATCATCGAACAATGGGCGCCGTTTTCGGACGAAATTCTCGCCAAGACCGGATTGATCAGCAATCCTTATTATTCGGCGAGCAAGATCGCCTGGCTGTTTCAGAACGATCCCGCGCTGCGCCGGCGCGCCGAACAGGGCGAAATCTGCTTTGGAACGGTCAACACCTGGATTCTTTGGAAACTCACCGGCGGACGTGCGCACAGGACGGATTCCAGCAACGCGGGCCGCACCATGTTTTTTGATATTCACACGGGCGCCTGGGATCAATCGCTGCTGAAGAAGATGGATTTGCCCGAGGCGATGCTGCCGGAGGTCTGCCCCTGCGACGCGCTGTTTGGACTTGCGATAAAACCGGATGGCGCTTTCTCCGAACCGGTTCCGGTGCTGGCTTCCATCGGAGATCAGATGAGCGCTTTGTTCGGGCAGTCCTGCTTTGCGCGCGGAGAGGCGAAGTGCACGATTGGCACCTGCCTGAACCTCGTTTCCTATACCGGCAAGCTGGAGGAACCGGCCGCCGGCATTCTGCCGGCAATTGCAAACCACCGCGCCGGGGAAATCACCTACGAGATCGAGGGCGGCGTATACGTTGCGGGCTCGGTGACCGAGTGGCTGATCGACCAGCTTGGCGTTGCCGCCTCGCCGGAGGAAGTGGATGCGCTGGCAAGGGAAGTTGAAAGTACGGATGGGGTCTACTTCGTTCCCGCGTTTCAAGGACTGGGGGCGCCGCACTGGAACGCGGAAGCCCGCGCGCTGATCATAGGCCTCTCGCGCTATCACGACAAGCGGCATATCTGCCGCGCGGCGCTGGAGTCGATCGCGCTGCAGACGAACGATGTGGTGGAGACCATGAAGCAGCGGTTTGGAATCGATCTGAACGTTTTGCGTGTGGATGGCGGCGTGGCAAAAAGCGATTTTGTTCTGCAGCTGTTTGCGGATCTCATTGACTGCCGTATCGAGCGGCCGAAAAATACGGATCGAACGCCGATGGGTGCCGTGTACACGGCGGGGCTGAAGGCGGGTCTTTGGAAAGATCTGGACGAAATCCGTTCTCTGTGGAAACTGGATCGCGCGTTTGAACCGCAGATTTCGACAAAACAGCGCGCCGCGCAGATTCAGGGCTGGAAGGAAGCCATATCCCGTTCGCTGAACTGGGTGAAATGAGAGGAAGCAATCCGATGAGTACCGAACAAACCTGTCTGGCGTTCCAGAATGTATCCATGGAATTTCCCGGTGTGCGCGCGCTGAACGACGTTACGTTTTCGATTCACGCGGGAGAGGTGCACGCGCTCATGGGCGCAAACGGCGCGGGGAAGTCCACGCTGATCAAGATACTGGCTCGCGTTTATCAGCAGACTGCCGGAGACGTCCTGCTCAACGGCAGCAGCTTGAACAAAGCGACGACCAACAATATTCGCGGCTATGGGATCGATTTTATCTTTCAGGAGCTTGAGCTCGTGCCGGGATTTACGGTTGCGCAGAACATCCTGATCGGCGTAGAGCCGCGGCTGAAAAGCGGATTGATCGACTGGAAGAAGATGACGGCGCTCGCCCAGCGCGCGCTGGACGAGTTTATGCCGGGCGTTGTGGACGCCGGCGCGCAGATCGACGACCTCTCGGTTGCCAAACAGCAGATCGTCTGCATCATCCGCGCTCTTTACCGCAACCCGCAGATTCTGGTGCTGGACGAACCGACAAGCCGACTGAGCGCTTCGGAGACGGACGCGCTCTTCACCGCAATCCGCCGGATGAAGCAGACACGCGACATTACGATTATCTATATTTCGCACCGCCTGGAGGAGCTGTTCCGCATCTGCGACCGCGTGACCATCCTGCGGGACGGAGAATACACCGGTACGTGGCCAATCGCCGAGATTACACGCGAACAGATCGTGTATCGGATGGTCGGCCAGATTCAGGGCGTTGCGGAGCATAAGCCTTACGATACGGCGCTGGACGGCCGCGAACCCGTACTCCGGGTGGAAAACCTCTGCGTGCCGGGCTTGATTGACAACGTGTCCTTCTCGGTGAAACCGGGCGAAATCCTGGCGTTGACCGGCGCGGTAGGAGCGCGAAAGACGGAGCTGATCGAAACGGTGCTTGGCATTCGCAGCCTCTCCGCGGGACAGATCTATTTCCATGAAAAGCCGGTTCGGCTAACCGGGCCGCGATCTGCCAAACGGCACGGTATCTGCCTGATTCCGGAGGATCGCAGAAAACACGGCATCATTTCGGACTTTTCCGTACGGGAAAACACGACAATCGCTTTCCTAAAAAAATACACGAATCGACTCGCGCTGATCCGCAGAAAAAAGGAACGCAGCGAGGTGAAAAACCTCTGCGAAGAGCTGCATGTAAAAACCCCCAGCATGGAAGCGCCAATAAAAACGCTTTCCGGCGGCAATATTCAGAAAGTAGTCGTTGCCAAGTGGTTTGCGGGCGATTCGGAGGTCTATTTCTTCGATGAGCCGACTGTTGGAATTGACGTTAAGGGCAAGGGCGAAATCTATACGCTGATTCATGAGCTTGCGGCGAACGGAAAAGCGGTGGTGGTCACAAGCTCCGAGGTGGAGGAAGCGATTTCCATCAGCGATCGGGTGGCCGTTCTGTACAACGGACGCGTCGTGGCGCAGTACCGTTCCTGCGAGGCGAATCGGGAAGCGGTCGTTTACCTGACCATGGGAGGCAAGGAAAATGCTTAACAATACGAAACCGGGAGTGCCTCATTCCAAACGGCTTGGCAAGTTCTTTGACGTTTGGGGCTCCATTATCACGTTTTCGGCCATGATTCTGCTCTTTTGCGCGCTTTCCGGAAATTTTAGAACCGCGTCGAACCTGATCAATATTCTGACGCAGAGCGCGCCGATGATGATTCTGGCGCTGGGCGTTACATTTGTCAACATGGCTGGTGAAAGCGACCTTTCCATGGGCGGCGTCGTCGGCCTCTGCGCTTCGCTGTTTTGCGGACTGATTGCGAAAGGCAGCTCGCCGCTCGTCGCGTCGGTGGTCAGCATCGGGGCCGGGCTGCTCTTTGGGCTGATCTGCGGCGCGCTGGTCGCGTATGCCGGACTTTCCTCCTTTATCACAACCATATCGATCATGTTTCTTGCGCAGGGCTGTGAATATGCCTATACGAACGGGCAGAGCATGTGGGTGCGAGACAACCCCGTTGTGAAGCTTGTTACCGCAACAATCGGTCCGATTCCGGTCATGGTGGTTCTTTCGCTGCTGCTGTTTTTCATCGTCTACTTCATCATGCATCAAACGAGGATGGGGTTGCACGTGCAGTCGGTCGGGCTGTCGCAGGACGCCGCAAAGTTTGCGGGCATTCCGGTTCGGTCGATCAAATTCTGGTCCTTTGGCATGGGCGGCGTGTTTTACGCGCTGGGCGGTATTCTAAACGCGTTGCGCTCCAGCGGATCGATCGTTTACTCCGGCCAGCGGCTGCTGCTTCCGGTTCTCGCGGTGACCTATATTGCAAAAACCATACTCGGTACAAAACGCCCCAATATTCCCGGTATTCTGGTTGGCGCGCTGGTGCTTACGTCCATTCAGACGGCGTTTACGCTCCTGAGTCTGGAATTCTACTACACGCTGGTTGCGCAGGGTATCGTTCTGTTGTTCGCCGCGATTCTCTCGGTAGGCAATCGCAGCATCATTCTCCAGGAAGATTTGAGATAAGCGAGGCTACCCATGAAAGATACGAAACGTAATGGCGCGGTGCGGCTGGGGCTGAAACGATACGGCACGATTCTGATTTATCTCGGGATGGTTCTGATCTTCTCGCTGATTCGCCCGCAATACCTCACCATAGACAACTTTAAATCCATTCTGGTGCAGGCTTCCCTGCTCGGCATAATCGCAAGCGGCATGACGCTGGTCATGATGACGGGCGGCGCGGATCTTTCCGTCGCGGCGGTTGCCGGCCTCTCCGTGCTCGCGGGGCTGTGGCCGGTGGTATTCGGGGATACGCCGCTATTGGTCGGCCTGCTGATTGCGGTTGCAATCGCGCTGTTCATTGGCGCGATCAACGGCATCTGCGTTTCCAAACTCGGCGTCGCGCCGTTTGTTGCAACGCTTGGAACGATGTTTTTCGCACAGGGCATGCAATATGTTTTCAGCGAAGGCGGTCTTTCCATTTCCTACGGTTTTCCGGACGCGTTTAAGTTCATTGGAACGGGCGAACCGCTTGGCGTTCCCATGCCGATCGTGATCTATCTCGTGATCTTTCTGGTGCTGCATATTGCAACGGAGCACGCGCCGTTCGGGCGCTATCTCAAAGCGACCGGACTCAACCAATTTTCGAGCGAGCTCTCCGGCATCCCGATCCGGTTTTACACTTTTATTTCGTATGTGCTTTGCAGCTTGCTCGCGGCGGTGCTCGGACTCACGCTCTGCGCGTTTCAAACGTTCGCCGCGCCGGACCTCGGTTCGTCGTTCCTGATGGATTCGCTGCTGGTCGTACTGCTGGGGAAAACGCTGATCAATCATAAAATCGCGATTTACGGCACGGCGTTCGGCGCAATCTTCCTGCGTTCGTTTGAAACGGGGCTTGCGATGATCGGCACGCCCGTTACAGTGCTCAACATCTGCAAAGGGACGCTGCTCGTCTGCGTTCTGCTGCTCACGCTGATCAAACAAAAGCAGGACGGGAAAGGCAAGCGCCGTACGGCCGGCGTATAACCTGCCTGGTATCGGATGGAGTGCATCCGTCGGCGGATCGACGGGGAAAGGGAGCGAAGAACGTGGCCAGAAGACTGACGGCAACCATAGACTGCGGGTCTTCCAACGTGCGCTGCATTCTATTCGACGCGGATACCGGGCGGCAGGTGAGCGTTGCTTCGCAGGACTGGTACGTTCCGCGCAACAGCGAGATTCCCGGGGCGTACGATTTCGACTCCCGCGCGAACTGGAAGCTGGCCTGCGAATGCATCCGCGAGGCGCTTTCACGGGTGGATGCGGCGCAGATCGAGGTCGTGACCGCGAGCGGTTTTCGGCATGGGATATTCTGCGTGGACACGCAGCGTTCGGAAACGCTCTACGGCTGCTTTAATATGGACAGCCGCACGGATTGCGATTATCTGTATGAACACAATCTGCAACGGAAGATATTCGATATTACCGGAGACTGGCCGAGCCTCCATGGCTTGCCAAGGCTGATGTGGATCAAACGGCATGATCCGGAGGCGTTTTCCCGCATTGGAAAAATCATGCTGGTTTCCGGCTGGCTCGTTTACCAGCTTTGCGGGGAGATCGCCGTGGAGCCGGGCGATGCGTCTTCTACGCTGTTGCTTGAGCTGAAAACACGCGCCTGGTCCAGAGAGATTATGGACGCCTGCGAGCTGCCGCTCTCGATCCTGCCGCCTGTCGTCGAGCCCGGAACCATAATTGGAACCATCGGCGCCCGTGTTGCGGAGGAAACGGGCTTTGCGGCCGGCACGCCGGTAACGGTTGGCGCAGCGGATACGCAGGCGGGGCTTGTAGGGGTTGGCGCGATTGCGCCGGGCGACTCCGCGCTGATTGGCGGTACTTACTGGATGAGCTGCCATGTGACCGACCGTCCCTACACCGACCCGGAATACCGGACGCGTACGAGCTGCCATTCGCAGCGCGGGCGCTGGATTTTTGAAGGGGTTGGGTTCCTGGCCGGGCTGGCCGTGCGATGGTTTCGGGATGCGTTTGGCGAGCAGGAAAAGCAGATTGCCGGCACATACCGAATGAATCCGTATGATCTGCTCGACCGTCTTGCCGAACCGGTGCCCGCCGGAAGCTACGGGGTGCAAGCGCTGTTTGCGGATGTCGCCAACCAGCAGAAGTGGATGATGTGCTCGCCGACCTTTGTCGGATGGGACATTCTCAACCCGGAAACGAGCCATAAAGGCGTTTTCTTTCGGGCGCTTCTGGAGAACGCTTGCTACCAGTCGTTTGGAGAGTTCGCAAGCATTCAGCGCGTAACGGGCGATGTTTCGCTTCCGGAGAAGCTGATCGTCTGCGGCGGCGCCGCGCATAGCCGGCTGTGGTGCGGCATAATATCCGACGTGATCGGGAAACCCGTTACAGTTCCCGAAGAAAAAGAAGGTACGGCGCTGGGCGCGGCAATTCTGGCAATGGTCGGCAAGGGGTTGTACCGGGATACCGAGGAAGCCGTGCGCGCGCTGATTCGCGAAAAGGAATCCTATGAGCCGAGTCCGGCAAACCACCGTGTTTACCGGGACGAATACGCACGCTGGCGCGAGCTCTATGCGAACGCGCTAACACTCGTGGAGCGTGGCCTGGTGAAGCCCATGTGGCAATCGCCCGGCACGGTTACGCAGGAACAGCGCCAAAATGTCTGGAAGCTGCGCTGATCTTCGTTCAGGACGGTCTGCTGCGCTGACTGCGCAAAAGGATAACAAAGAGATCTAGGAGTAAGGAACTATGAGAACGAATGAAGAATTTGTAAAAACAATCGATGCAACACTCCTTTTACCAAACGCAACCGAGAGCGACATCCGGCAACATCTGTTAACGGCGCGCAAGTACGGCTTTAAAACGGTTGCGATAGGCTGCGCCTGGTTTCCGGTTGCCTGCGAGGTGCTGGCGGACAGCGAGGTTGGAATCGACGCGCCGATCGGCTTTCCGAGCGGGTACACGACGACCGAGTGCAAGGTGTTTGAAACGATCGACGCGTTTGCCAAAGGGGCGGCGGAGGCGGATATGCTGATCAACATCGGCTGGCTGCGCAGCGGCCGTTACGACGATATTGCCGAAGAAATCCGCCGCTTTGTCGCCGCGGCGGGCGGCCGCGTGACAAAAGTAATTCTTGAAACCTCATATTTAAGCGATGAGGAAAAGATTCAGGGTGTGCGCCTGGTTAAGCGCGGCGGCGCCGATTTTGTAAAAACATCGACCGGATTTACCTCTTCGGGCGCAACGGAGAGCGATATCCGCCTGATGATGCGGGAGGCGGGGGATTCCCTGCAGGTGAAAGCGTCCGGAGGAATCCGCAATCGCGAATTTGCCGAAAAGCTGCTGGATCTCGGCGCTACGCGACTGGGCGCGAGCCATCCGGAACGACTGCTTTCTTTTTAATTGTCTGCTATGTACGAACATAAAAACATACGATAAATAGTAAGAACGTACATAAATGAAAGAGCCGATCGGAATCTGATGCAAACAGAGACATCCTTTTCAGCAGCCGGCTGAAAGAAACTGTCAAAATAATCGATTCAGGGCGGTTCCGGCGGCGAATACCAGCGGCATTTTTACCAAACAAAGGAGAGTGACTATGAAGAAACTATCGATCAGCGAGCTGCCCGTTTACCGGGCGGCGGCACCGAATGTCCGGGATAACCTGATCCTGGTAGACGCGCAGGAGGGAGCGAAAAACCTTTCCGTCGGCATTGGTGTGTACAACAAAGGACAGGCCTCGGAATTCCATACGCATGGGAGCGAGGAAGAGGTCATGATCTACCTCAAAGGCGAAGGGATCATGCGAATGGAAGACGGAACGGATTATGCGCTCTGCGCGGGGGACGTAACGTTTGTTCCGGTTGGCGAAGCGCATAAGCTGCTGAACACGGGCGACGGCGAGTTTGTCTTCCTGTTTATCTACTCGCCGATGGGGCCGGAAAAGAACATTCGTAAATGGGGCGTTGTACCGGATTTGCACACATCGCTGGCGAATCTGGTAAAATAAATAAGGGGAAATCTGAAAGGAGAAAGTTATGAAAAAACTCGTACCGTTCCTTCTCGCACTGCTGATGGTGCTTGCCATCGGCTGCACCGCCGCTCCGGCGGCGGAGACCGCTGCGGACACTGCAGGCACAACCGAAGCAACCGCGGAAACAGCGGGCGGCGACGCGGCACAAGCCGCGGCGCAGGAAGCGACCGCAGCGCCCGCAGGGGACGATGGCACGATCACGATCGCGCTTTCCTCGCAACACCTGACCAACGACTTTAACCGCGGCGTCCTGGCGGGCGTAACGGCAAAAGCGGAGGAGCTTGGCGTAAAGCTCATTACGGCCAACGCGCAGGGCGACTCCAACAAGCAGGTTGCGGACATTGAAAACTTCCTGACCATGGGCGTCAGCGCGGTGATCATTGGCGGCGGCGAAGGCCCGGCGTTTGAACCGGTCATGCAGAAGATGAAGGAAATGGGAATCCCCTGCATTACGGTGGACATTACCTCGGAATACTCCACCTGCAACCTGACCAGCGATAACTTCAACGGCGGCGAGCAGCTATCGCTCTACTGCGTCAACAAACTCGGCCGTGCGGGCAACATCCTTGTTCTGGACACCCCAGGCTGGCAGTCGCTGATTATTCGTCTTCGCATGCTGGATACGGTCATTCAGGATTATCCGGCCATCAAGATCGTACAGACGATCTCCATCGGCACCAACGACGCGGTGAACAACTACTACAAAGAGGTCAAGGCGTATCTCCAGGGCAACAGCGACGTGCAGTGCGTCTACTGTGACTGGGGTCTTGCCGCGGTTGGCGCCTCCAAGGCGATCCGCGAACTGGGCATGCAGGACAAGATCTTCGTCGTCTGCGTGGACGCCGATCAGGTTGTGCTGGAAGAGATGAAGCAGGCCGATTCCCCGCTGACCGCCGTGGTCGGCCAGTATCCGGATAAACTCGGATCCGGCGCGGTTGAAATGGCCGTTGCGTCCGTAAAGGGCGAGTCGATTCCGAAGGAAGTGTATGCTCCGATCATTTTGATCGAAAAGACGAATCCGCAGGCCTGGTTCTCCTCCCCGGCGATTATGACGCCGGACGAGGCCTGGTCGGCACTCTATCCCGCTCAATAACAGCGCCGTTACGTTGACCGCCGCTTCCGGGTCTCCGGGGCGGCGGTCCCTTTTCGCTCGATGAGGCCGACTGCGGGCGACTGGCTTCGCAGGTAAACGAAAGAAATTTTACGTTTGACGGTATCTTTTCCAGAAATAGGATTTGAAGTTTCCATCGGGTTTCGTTATAATGTCAGTATATACTACTGTATGTAATTTCAGACAGAAACGGAATGGAGTGCATGTATGGCAACATTGGATCGAAATTCCCCGATTCCGCTGTATTATCAACTGTATACAATACTGCTCGGCCAGATTAAGAGCGGAGAGTATAAACCCGGGGATATGCTTCCAACCGAGATTTCAATCATAACGGAATACAACGTCAGCCGCGCGACCGTGCGGCAGGCGGTGCTGGATCTGATGCGCAACGGTTATGTTATACGGGAGAAGTCACGCGGGACATTTGTAAAGGATTACAGCAACACGGTCGGCTATACCGGTTCGGCAAAGTATTTCTCCGCGTATTCCAGCCGCGGCGGACAGATACCGCTGAACTCCGTGGTACTGGCCAAGGCGGTAATCGACGCGCCCAAAGCGATTCAGGAGATCCTTTGCCTCGAACCCGGGGAAAAGGTGTTTTACCTCAAGCGCCTGCGCTATGTCAACGGGGAAGTGAATACGTTTGTCGAAGACTGGCTGCCGTATAAATACTGCGAAGGAATCGAAGCGTTCGATTTTTCAAACGAAGCGTCGCTCTATAAAATTCTGGAGGAGACGTATCACATCGTTCCCAATCATACGACTCGAACCTTCGAGAGCAGCAGCGCGACAACAAACGAGGAGATACAGAGCCTGGAGATTCGAAAGAACAATTCGCTGCTGCGCTGCGAAGGCTATGTTTCCTTTGGCGAGGACGTCCCGCTGGAATACTATGTGGCGCTGATCAAAGGGAAATATACGGTAAGAATTTAACGCGATCCTGTTTTAAGAGGATCGCGCTCGAGCGGATGCGGCGGCAGGAGAATGCCGCCGTTTTTTAGCTTGCTTGTTTTGGCAGGATGGAAAAGCGGTTTAGAATAAACTGAACGATCGCAACGACCACAAGCACCGCCATACCGGCGATGGCCGCGGTCTCGAGGCCGCCGTATGCGCCGCCAAAGCCGTCCCCGGCTTTCAGGAACTGATTAATACCGTAGTAAGCCCAGGCAACCGGCAGCGGAAAGACGGCATTGCGGAGTTTGAGCAGAACCCCGATCAACAGGACGATGGAAACCGACAGCATGAGGATGCCCCAAACTTCGGGGGAAAGACCGAACCTGTTCCATTTGAGCTTAACAAGCGCAGCCGCGGCATTCACCACGGTCGCAATGAACAGCCAGCCCGAATACAGCCCAAAGCTCAAAGGCAGAAGCCAGCGCCTGCCTTCGTGTATTTTCAGAAGCTGGATTCCCAGGAGCGCCAACGTGATGACGAAACCCAGTATGAACAGCGTTGAAAGCTCAACCAGAACATAGGAAAACGCAACGATCCATACGATGTTGAACAGACAGGAGATACGGTAGAGTGTGGAAAGCCGATCGACCGCCTTCTGGTAATACGGATCGTTTTTCTTTACGATTATGACGATCATGGAGATGAAAAGAAGCGAGTAGATGACGCCCCATATACTGAAGGTGGCGGGGCTTGGCGTGATTAAGGTGAGGTACCGGTCGGAAATCTGCTTTTGACTGAGCCCGTTGATCAGGCCAGTGGCGCCAAGGGTGTTGACGGCCAGCGTAAGAACCAGGAAAGCAAGATTGATCCAGGCTTTTTTTGTTCTGCTCATATGAACCCCCTCCTTATTATCAGATAAATACATTATATTAGGAATCATATTCATTTGCAATTCATGCGCAGTTTCAAGCCGTTACAAAAATCCCCGTTTCGGCTGAAACGGGGACTTCTATATTGCGATGCGCATGGAGCCTCTGCGGCGCAAATCGAACGCCGATGGAAGCCCGTTCTCCTTAGGCGGATAATTTTGCCCCTGCGTTCAGGAGGAAGCTGACGCCAAAACCAACGAGAACCAGCGCAAGGACGACCACAATCACCCGGTAAGCCTTCGCATTCAGAATCGTTCGCGTCCGGCTCGCCAGAAACGAAATCAGCACATACCAGGAAAAGTCCGCCAGCATATGACCGGCAAAGAAGACCGCGATTCCAATAAGGCCGTAGGCTTTGTTTGCCGCCGTCATCAACCCAAGCCCGACCACCGTCCACCAAATCAGAAAATAAGGGTTCATGGCGCTGATGACGATGCCGTTGAAAACCAAACTGCCGGATTTCGACGTTCCTTCCTTTGGCATGTCAAGCTTGGCCTTTCCCTGGATCACGTCTTTCACCATCAGGGCGCCAAACAGAATCAGAACGGTACCTCCTGCCAAACCGATGACAATCTGCGAAATCTCGGTCGAAAGGAATGCGCCAAGCCCGAAAATGAGCAGCGTGATGGTGACCAGTTCCAGCAACGCATGGCCGGTGATCAAAAGAAGACCGGAACGAACGCCGACGCGGATGCTCTGATTGATGTTGTACGTCAATAAAGGCCCGGGCATAACGGCACCTGAATATCCGATCAGCAGCGATTGAAAAAAGATTCCGATCAATGTATGTGTTCTCCCCGCAGGATAAATAACGAAAACAATGGGCTGACGGATGTGCGATCCAGGTTCGATTCAATAACCCGCTTGCGGACGCTTCGGGCATATTCCTGCCGGCGTCCGGCCGACTTTGGCGTGCATCCTTGCTACTCGTTATCCTCTTTGTAAACGAGAGACCACTCTTTGCGAAGCAGGTCCATTGTCCGCGCAATGATCAGCGTTTCGTCAAGCGGCATCTCGGGCGCTTCTTTGCGCCCTTCCAGAAAATACTGCTGAACCGCCCTTGCTTCGTACTGAAAACCGGACGACGGGTATGGCTGCTCGAATACGTCGCGATCCGGTGAAATGCCGACTTCCGAATCCCCCGAAGGCGCAAACTCTGCCTTGCTTGGATGCCACCATCCTTCGCCGAGCAGCACGGAGCCTTTGGAACCTCCGATAAACGCGCGGTTGTCGAGCTTAACGCCGATTCCGTCCGACAGAACCGCGATGCGTCCGCCGTCGTATTCAAGCGTAAACGAGTTATATTCGTCCACGCCGTTTTCGATGAAGGCCGCGCCCGAAACCTTTATGGGATTTGTGCCAAACATTGCAAACGCCAGCGCGAGCGGATAAATGCCCACGTCCAGAAGCGCGCCGCCTGCCATATCGTGCTGAAACCGCCACTGTTTTCGATAGGAGTTGCCGTCATACCCAAAGTCGGCATGGATCATTTTCAGTTCGCCGATACGCCCCGAACGAACCCACTCCAACGCCTGCTTGAACGCCGGAAAAAACCGTGTCCACATCCCTTCCAGCAGGAAGACGTTTTTTTCGCGGGCTTTCGCAACCATCTTCTCGGCCTGCGCCGCGTTTACGCCCAGCGGCTTTTCGCAGACAACCGCGTAACCCGCTTCCAAAAACAGCATCACGTTTTCAAAATGCTGCGGATGGGGCGTGCTGATGTAGATTATCTCCAGTTCGGCGTCCTGCGCCATGTCCTCGTAACGGCCATAACGCTTGGGAATGCTAAATTTCTCCGCAAACGCGTTTGCGCTGTCCAGGCTGCGCGACGCGACCGCCGCAATCTGCGCATGCTCCACCTGCTGCAGCCCTTGCGCAAACTGGTTTGCGATATTGCCGGTTCCAACGATTCCCCATTTTACCGGTTTCATTTTCGATCTCCTTCTTCGCTTGAGGGATATTTTTCGTGGTAAGGACAAGATTGTTTTTTAGCGAGGATCAAGTCGATTGCCCGCGTATGAAGGCGTATTCCATGAGAATCTCCATTGGCCCTTGATAGGAATCCTGCGAATGGTTCATGCCAACGATCAGCTCCACCGCCTTTTTTCCAAATTCCGCAACGGGCTGGATAATCGTGGTGAAGGCGACCGACATCATGCCGAAATCGTCGCTTGCGTCGAAACAAGCAATGGACAGATCGCTTGGAATGGTTAAGCGATAGGCGCGTATTACGGACAACGCGCCATATGCCAGCAGGTTGTTCTCGGTAAAGATCGCATCCGGCGTATGGAGCGACAGTATCTTCTGCATCGCTTTCACGCCGCTGGCATAGTCGTGCTCGCATTCAAAAACATGCCCTTCGGCCGGGAGCCCATGCGCAGCCAGACAATCCAGGTAACCCCGTACACGATCATTTGCGGAGGTCTCGCAGCGAGGACCGACGATAGCGTATATCCGGCTGCGGCCAAGGGAGACAAGGTGTTCCGTTAGTTCGTAGGCGGCGCGGTAGTTGTCTATTGTTATCACCGGGTGCGACGAACTACCGGAAGGCGCGCTGTCGACGAACACGATATGATCTTCGGCGCTGGCGTTGTCATAAATATCACTGACGCCCGCCGGGGCGACGACGATGCCGCAAACGTTTTTGCTCTTGAGCATTTCATAGTAGGTGCGTTCGTTCGCAAGATCCTCATCCGAATCGCAGAAAATTACGCTGAAGCCATTGTTCCGGGCGGTGGCGTCAATTCCCTTGAGCAGTTTCCCGTAAAAAATATTTGAGATATCCGGCAGAATCACGCCGATAGTCGTGGTTTGGTTCGTTTTCAGAAAACGGGCGTACTCGTTCGGCTGATATTGAAACTCGTCGGCTGTTTCAAGAATGAGCCGGCGAAGCTCCGGGCTGATTCTGCCTTTTTGATTCAGCGCGCGTGAAACTGTGGAAGGTGAAATATTCAGCTTTCTGGCGATATCCGTTAGCTTGACCATCGTCGTGCGAATCAATCCTCTCGTCGGCATAGTTTTACGGCTGTAAAAATCCGAAGTGCCGGAAGAATAAGCAAATCATGATTAAACAAATCATATAGAAAGAACGACGAAAATGCAAGATAACCGGCTGCTGAAAATGGACTTTGAACGGATAAACGGATTACAGGCGTATTTCGTAGAATACGACGAAATCTGCTTTCCTGCAAGAATGATGCAGGAAAGGGATTGACAAGACACGGAACAATGGGTATAATCACAGCAGATGAGCAAACGATTGCTCAAATGCGCAACTCGATCTTGAAAACGAAAAACTCGCATCAAATATCGAAAATACGGTGAAAAAGCACGCAGTTCCTACCTGCTGCAAATCGTCTTACAAACCGTGGATAAGAACCGAATCGTAAAACCGACCGGCCCGAAATTGTAAAAAAGTATCATTCGGAAAATCGCAATGAAATATTTATTTATATATTCAAACATATATTAAAATCATAAAGGAGAATCCCAGATGAGAAACCAGGTATTCATTCCCGACGATGAATTTGTCGTGCGCTGTAAAAACGCGGCCAAGTGCATCCGCAGAGATAATCTGGACGTTTTAATCGTCAATTCGACGGACGGAGACTATGCGAACGCGCGGTATTTTTCCAATTTCTGGCCGTTGTTTGAGCGCTGCGGCGTTGCGATATCGCCCGATGGCGATGCGGCGCTGATGGTTGGGCCGGAAAGCCAGGCGTTTGGGGCGGACCGCTCGAAACTGAAAAAACTTTTCGTGCTGCGCGAATACCGCGAGAGCGCGGATCCGCAGTATCCGGAGCTGAAATGCGATACGTTCAACGATGTTCTGGCGGGGATCGGCGTAACCGGCAGCCGGATTCGGATTGGCGTCGCCAGCTATATCGATACGACGGTTGAAATTATGGAGGGGATCAAAAAGGCATATCCGGACGCCGAAATTGTGAACGCAGGGCAGATTATGACCGAACTGCGCAGCATCAAATCGGAAGCGGAGATTCGCTGCCTGAAGGAAGGATACCGAATCGCTGAAATCGCAACCCAGGAAGTGATCAAAGCCATCCGCCCGGGAAGAACCGAACTGGAAATGGTTGGAATCGCGCAGAAGGCCGTCTATGAAAACGGCGCCGAGTACGAAGGACTGCCTATGTATGTGTTTTCGGAGGAGTCCACGCGGCACTGCATCTCTCGCTCCTGCTACCGGGAGTTCAAGAAAGGGGACATTGTTCAGCTCAACCTTTCGGCAAAAGTGGACGGCTATTCGGCTTCGGTCGGGTTCCCGATCGTTCTTGGAAAGCTGGAAGGGCGCCGCCGTGATGTTGTGCTCTTTGGACTTCAGGCGCATAATTGGGTGCAGAAGCAGATTCGAAACGGAATGCTGGCCAGTGAAATCGCGAAGAGGGCTTATCAATATTATAAGGACAACGGCTTTGGGGAAAATTACGTGTATGGCCCGATGCACGGCACGGGCTTATGCGAGGTGGAAGCGCCCTGGGTGGAGACTAGCTCGAACTATGCTTTCAAGCCCGGCATGTGCTTCCAGATTGATACGTTTACCGCAACGAAGGAATACGGCGTTCGCTGGGAGAAGGGCATTTGTATTCGCAAGAACGAGATCGAAGTGCTGAGCGGGGATATTGGAACGCTGTACGAACTGGATGTTTGATGGAGGCGCAATCGATGGCGACGGAAAAAACCGGTGCGGATCTGATTCTCACCAACGGATATCTTATCACGATGGACCCGAATCGTCGTATCATTGAAAACGGCGCCGTTGCGATCATCGGCGGGAAAATTGCGGCAGTGGGGAAGAACGGCGACATATTGGCGAGGTACGACGGAACCCAATACGACTGCCACGGCGGCGTGGTGCATCCCGGCCTCGTGGACGCGCATGAGCACGTAGCGTGGCATCTTGTGCGCGGTATCGTGCCGGATACCTTTACCGTTGAGGATGTTTGGGAAAAATACGAAAATCCGATTGTCCACGGCATTACGCCGCAGGACGAAGAATACAGCATCCTTCTGGCAACGCTGGAGATGGCGGTCAACGGAACTACCATATTTGGGGATACGGGCGGTTCGCGCTACACGGACGGCATGTTCAAAGGCGCGAACATCGTGGGCGTAAAGGGCTATACCAGCCACGGCATCAGCGATGATTACACGCCCGAGCTCAAAATCATGGAGTATTCCTTTGACCGGTGCATCGAGCTCTTTCGGGACGAACTGACGCGTTATAAGCGCACCGGCAGCACGCCTGTTGGCGCCCATGTCGGGCTGGCGGGCATGGAGCACACCTCCGGCGATCTGATGGTGGCGGCAAAAGAACTCTCCAGAGAGTTCAACGTCCAGATGCAGGTGCACTGCAGCGTCTATGAATCGGAAATCCAATACTTCCGCAAACGGTACAACAAAACGCCGATTGAATTCTACGACGATCTGGGCGTGCTGGATGAGCACACGACGCTCGTGCACGTGATTCATACGACGGATCACGATTTGCAGATTCTGGAGAAGCGCAGGCCATCCGTGGTGCATTGCCCGGGCGCGTCGCTCCGCTACGGACTTGGCGCAATGCGCGTCGGGCGCTTCAAGGAGATGAGGGAGCGGGGCGTTAACGTTGCGCTTGGTTCGGACTCGGGCAACTGGAGCGACGGGCTGGATATTTTCCAGCAGATGTACCAGGTTTGCGTCGGGCACAGAGAATGCAAGAACGAGTACCCTTACTTTACCCGCGAGGATGCTTTTGAAATGGCAACAATCAACGGGGCAAAAGCGCTCGGTGTTGAAAACGAATGCGGCAGCATGGAACCTGGAAAAGCGGCCGATCTCGTAATCCACTCGACCGATCGGCCCGAAATGATGACGCAGGGCGAACGGCTCATGCAGATGGTGTACTCCAGCATGTCGCGCAGCGTGGATTCCGTGCTGGTTGACGGCGCGTTCATCGTTCGAAACGGCAAGCCGACTAGGGTGAATCTGGAAGAACTGGCGCCGGTGATCCGCGCAAAACAGGCGGATATGCTTAAACGCATGAATTACAAAATGACAAGATCCTGGCCTGTGGAATAATCGGAACAATTGGATGGAGGAGCTCCCGGTGAATAAGATCGGACGCAAAATCAAAAAAGGCTGGCGCGCAATCACGCGCAGCAAAAAAGCGACCATAGGATTTTTCATGATCCTGATCCTGATTTTGATTGTCATCTTCGCGCCATGGATCGCCCCGTATGAAGTGGACGAGATGAACACGGGACCGGTCTTTTCCAAACCCGCGCAGCAGCATCTGATGGGTACGGATCATTATGGACGGGATGTGTTCAGCCGGATTATCATGGGGACGCGCGTTTCCATGCGCATCGGCGTTGTGGTTACTCTGCTGGCCGTCCTTATCGGCGTTCCGCTTGGCCTTCTTGCCGGCTACCGCAACGATCTTTCGGGATCGTTCATTATGCGGACGGTCGATGTCATGCTGTGTTTTCCCTGGGTTATGGCGGCTTTGTGCGTAGCCGCGCTGATTGGCGGAGGGGAGAAGGTCATCATTATTTCCCTTGTATTTGCGTATGTGCCGACCTTTGTGCGGCTGATGCAGGGCGTAGTACTCTCCGTGCGGGAACAGGAATTTGTCGGCGCCGCTCTGGTGACCGGCGAGAAGCAGATTTCAATCATCGGGCGCTACATCCTGCCGAACTGCATGGCGCCGCTGATTGTTGAGGCAACGCTGGTGATGTCCTTTGTGATCCTGGATGAAGCCGCCATCAGCTACCTTGGCGTCGGCGTTCAGCCGCCAACCCCCAGCTGGGGCGTGATGCTGAACGAGGGTTCGCAGTATATGTGGAACGCACCCTATCTCTCCATTTTCCCCGGTATTGCAATCGCGCTGACCGTATTGGGAATCAATCTGTTTGGCGACGGCCTGCGGGACATACTCGATCCCAGATACATGGGCGGCTTGAGGGAACTGTAATCTATGGAACAGAACATCTGTCTACGCGTAAACAATCTGCAGACAAGTTTCTATACGGACCGGGGGGTGATCCACTCCGTCCGCGGCGTGAGCTTTGACGTCCGAAAAGGCGAGATGCTCGGCATCGTCGGCGAGAGCGGATGCGGAAAAAGCGTTACGGCATTTTCGATTCTCAACCAGGTGAAACATCCCGGCAAAATCGACAGCGGAGAGGTCATCTTTCACGGCAAGGATCTGCTGAAGCTTTCCGAAAGTGAGATGCGGAAACTCCGGGGCAGCAGCATGTCCATGATCTTTCAGGAGCCGCTGACCGCGCTGAACCCGTCCTTTTCCATTGGCTGGCAGATTGCGGAAGCCTACCGGATTCAGGGCGAAAAGGATAAGGCCGTCATCCGGGAAAGAACCATCGATATTCTCCGAAGGGTCAAGCTGCCGGAGCCGGAACTACGGATGAAGGAATATCCCTACCAATTCAGCGGCGGCATGCGTCAAAGGGCGCTGATCGCGCTCGCGTTGGCCTGCAAGCCGGAGCTTGTCTTTGCGGACGAACCGACAACGGCGCTGGATGTAACGGTGCAGGCGGAGATTCTGGACCTCATTGAAAGCCTGCAGGCGGAAATGAACATGTCGGTTGTGCTGATTTCCCACAATCTCAACCTGATCGGCGAACGGTGCGGACGCGTGCTGGTTTTCTATGCCGGTAAAATTATTGAGGAAGCGGAAACGGCGGAGCTGTTCAAACATCCGGCGCATCCCTACACGGTCGGGCTTTTCGGTTCGCTGCTCTCCATTCATCAGGACGGAAAAGCGGATCCAAAAACCATGCCGGGCGAAGTGCCGAACATGCTGGACGACATCCGGTCCTGCAGCTTTGCGCCGCGCTGCCCCTATGCGGAAACGCGCTGCTTTGAACGGGAACCCGAATTGGTTCCGGTCGGCCCGGGACATTATTACAGCTGCCACCGGCCTTTGAAGGGGGGTGCGAAGTAATGGAGGAACTGCTGCGAGTAGAACACCTGAAAGTACAGTTTCCGGTCTCCGAGTCCTTCAGCGGAAAGTTGTTTTCCCTTCGTAAAAAGTATGTTAAGGCGGTTGACGACGTCAGCTTCACCATCCACCGCGGCGAGGTTGTCGCGCTGGTCGGCGAGAGCGGCTGCGGAAAATCGACGATCGGGAAGTTTCTGGTTTCCCTCGTTGAGCAGACCAGCGGTGCGGTTTATTACCGCGGCGAGGATATGCGCCAGAAAGGGAAGATGCAGTCCCTGCGCAGGAACGTTCAATACATCTTTCAGGACCCGTTCTCTTCGCTGAACCCGCGCATGACGGTGCATACGATTCTTTCGCGCCCGATGCAGATCTTTCATCTGAGCAAAACGGACAAAGAGCGCGAAGAGAAGATACAGAAGCTGCTTCGCGAGGTGGGGCTCACGCCGGAGAACGCGCTTCGCTTTCCGCATGAATTTTCCGGCGGACAGAAGCAGCGCATCAGCATAGCCCGCGCGCTTTCGGTGGAACCGGAGCTGATCATAGCCGACGAGCCGACGGCCGCGCTGGATATTTCGATTCAGGCGCAGATACTCAAGCTGCTGATTCAGCTCAAAGAAACGCTGGGGCTGACCATGCTGTTTATTTCGCACGATCTGGGCGTTGTGGAATATATCTCCGATCGAATTCTGGTGATGTATCTGGGCACGATTGTAGAGACCGGACCGACCGGAGAGGTTATAAAAAACCCGCTGCACCCCTACACGAAGGCGCTGCTTTCCGCGGTTCCCCATAATCCCCTGCAGGAGAAAAACGTGGAATTCCGCTTAACGGGCGATATTCCCAGCACGGTGAATATTCCAGGCGGCTGCAGGCTGCATCCAAGATGCCCGCTTGCGACGGAAGCTTGCAAAACCTGCGATGTAAAACTGGAAGACGTTGCGCCCGGAAGGCAGGCGGCGTGCATCATGGTCCCCAAAATAAGGTAGGGTAAGCCGCAGGATGCGGCAAAAATAAACAAAAGCGATATAGGAGGTAAGGAAGGCAATGAGAAAAGAGACACTGAAAAGATTATGCTCCCTGATTCTGTGCTTAGTACTTGCGATCGGAACCGTTTTGACAACAGGGTGTGCAAAAACGGCTCCCGCGGAGAACGCCACGGAACCGGAAACCGCCGCCGAAGCCCCGACGGAACCAACCGACGATACCATTACCGTAGCGATCGATACGGAACCGACACACCTTGCGTTGTCTGTTTCTCCGGACTATATCACCGTTTGGGTGACGAAGAACATCAACGACTTTTTGGTGCAGTACGATCCGGAAATGAAGCTGCAGTTCTCTGTTGCGAAACGGATCGACCGGATTGACGACAAAACCTATGAATTCGAAATCCGTCCCGGCGTATTGTTCCATAACGGCCGCGAGGTGAAAGCCGACGACGTCAAATTCTCGCTGGATTACATTATGGATCCAAACAACGGCTCGTCCACGGCTTCCTACTTCACGTCCCTGGATCGCGTGGAAGTGACGGGCGACTATACGGGCGTTATCTATCTGAAAGAGCCCTACGCGCCCTTTGTCAGCAGGCTGAGCATGGTGCCCATCATTCCGAAGGAGTGCGCGGACACGCTGAAAACAAGCCCGGTCGGCTGCGGTCCGTTCAAGTTCAAGGCCTGGAACAAGGATCAGGATATTGAACTGGTGCGCTTTGACGACTATTGGAAGGAAGGCTATCCCAAGGCCGCTGGTCTTACCTTCAAGTTCATCAAGGAATACAACACCATGCACAACGCGTTCTTAGCGGGAGAAGTGGATATTCTTCTGTGGTCCAGCTTCACGGATATCGCTATCTGGGACGGCACCGAAGGCGTCCACCCGCAGGCGACCAACCTGTTCGATTCCTTTATCCTTGTTTACAACACGCAGGTGGAACCGTTCAACAATCCGCTGGTCAGAAAGGCGATCGCGCTTGCGCTCAACAAGCAGGAGCTTATCGACCTGACCTCGCAGGGATATGGCAAGGTGCTGGATCAGCCGGTCTATCCGGGCACGTACTTCTACAACGACGCGGCGTCCTACACGCAGGACATTGAAGCGGCGAAAGCGCTGCTTGCGCAAGCCGGTTATCCCGATGGATTCACCTGCTCGCTCAAGGTGCCCAACACCGTTCAGGAAGGCGGCTGCGGGGACGTCATTCAGGCGCAGCTGAAGAAAATCGGTATCGACTGCCAGCTGGAGAAGATGGAAGTCAGCGTGTTTATCGACGCGGTCTGGACGAAAAAGAACTTTGAAATGTGCGTAACGGGCGACGGCTCCGAAGGAGAACCGGATACCTGGCTGTCCCGCTGGATCAAGACGGGCGCGGGCAACAACGTTGGCTCCTACAGCAATCCCGAGCTCGACGCGTTGATTGCACAGGGCGCGGCCGCCTCGACCGACGAAGCGCGCAAAGAAGCCTATGACAAAGCGTTCCTCTTAATGCGGGACGAACAGCCGATTACCTTCCTCTTTGGCGGGTATCTGTATTCGGCGCTGCAGGACAACGTACAGGGCCTGCAGGGATATGCGAACTGGTGGTTCGACTTTGACGGCGTGTACAAGACGAAATAACGTTCGCGCAATTGCTGTTCCGGCCTCGATTTTCAGAGGCCGGAACAGCCCAAGACTGACGTTTTGTTCGAATTAAAATTCTAAGATCTGAAGGCGAGGCAAACAGAAATGCTGAAATATATCGTCCGGAGGCTGCTGCTTATCATACCGATCGTACTCATTGTTAGTATTTTGGTATTCCTCGTCATCAAAATGATTCCGGGCGACCCGATTACGATTATGTTTGGCAAAAACGCAAATGCCGAACAGATTGCCTATGTAAAAACGCTCTATGGACTGGATAAACCGCTGACCGAGCAGTATTTTACCTGGGCGGGCAACCTGCTGCGCGGCGACTGGGGCAGCTCCATTCAATCCGGCGAGCCGGTATTCCAAATGATTATGGAACGCATGCCCCGCACGATCGCGCTCTGCTTTTGCGGCATCCTCGTTGCGCTGGTCATTTCCATTCCCACCGGCGTGGCTTGCGCGCGCCGCCACAACAGCATGCTGGATCTGTCGCTGACCATCATGAACCTGACGTTTATCTCGATTCCGGGGTTCTGGCTAGGAATGATCTTCATGCTCATCTTCTCCGTGAAACTCCGGCTGCTTCCGACATCCGGCTATGTTTCCGCACAGGAGAGCCTGACCGGGTGGATGCAGTGCATGATTCTGCCAACCATTACGACGGCGGCCACGTTCTTTGCGTCCCTTTCCCGTCTGATGCGTTCCAGCATGCTGGAGGTGCTGCAGCAGGACTATATCTCCCTAGCGCGGATCAAGGGAAACACGAACGGCAGGGTCTACTATATTCACGCCCTGCGCAATTCGCTGATTCCGCTCGTTACGAACATCGGCCTGACCATGGGCTATCTGATGGGCGGCGTCGTCGTGATTGAAAAGGTGTTTGCCTATCCGGGTCTGGGACTGCTGCTGATCAACTCGATTACGCAGCGCGACTATCCGCTTATTCAGGGCATTCTGTTGATCTTTGCGATCATCATCGTTGTGATCAACCTGCTGACGGATCTGGCTTATATGCTGATTGATCCGAAGATACGGTTTGGATATAAAAAAACATAAGAACGCGAGGTACATGGTATGAGACGATTTGGCCAGCATGCCGTACTAAAGGACGATATGATAGAAACATACACAGCGCTTCACGCCGCCGTCTGGCCGGAGGTGCTGGAGGTGATCCACGCGTGCAATTTGGTGAACTATTCGATCTATCGATCCGGCAGAGAGCTGTTTGCGTATTTTGAATATGTTGGCAGCGATTACGAAGCCGACATGCGCCGCATGGAGCAGAGCGAAGTGATGCAGCGCTGGTGGACGCATACAAAGCCTTGTTTCCTGCACCACGACCGGCAGGAATATTATATGGATTGGAACGAAATCTTTCACCTGGCATAATGCAAAGACTGGAGAACAAGTCATGTACGGAAAAAAGGTCTGGTTCTTTCCGGATGGAGAGCGCCCGCCGATTGGTGATTTTGAGCTGATCGGACACGAATCCTACGTTGTGCTCAACCCGAACGATCGGGACGCGCATTTATCTTTTACCGTCTATTTTGAGAACGAGCCGCCCATTGAAAACATATCCGTCCTGGTGGCGGCGCAGCGCGTCGGCTGTTTTCGCACCCATGATCCGGAGCAATTCGGCGGAATCACGCTGCCGGTCGGGCGGCAGTACGCACTCAAGATCGAAAGCGACGTGCCGGTCGTCATTCAGTACGGACGGCTTGACACACGCCAGCAGAACATGGCGTTTTATACCACGATGGGGTATCCCTGCGTCGAGCCATGAAGCGAGGAGTCAGCAATGAAGAGTAAACCGACTTATGTTTTGTTTGGTATCGACATGGAAACGGATGTGGGCAGCTTTACGCCGTTCTATGAGGGCACGAAGCACGGCACGCCGCTGTTGATCGATCTGTTCGCGAAGAGGGGCGTGAAAGCCACCTTCTTTTTCACCGGGGACTGCGCGCGGCAGAATCCGGATGTGGCGAGAATGGTTGCCGAAAGCGGAAACGAAGTCGGCTGCCACTCCCTGTATCATGAAACGATCGGGGACGAACTCTTCCCGATTCCCGGCGTAAAGCCCCTGCTCGATCATGAGGTGAAACCACGGCTCGACCTCTGCAAGCAATGGGTATCGCAGGCCGCCGGCGTAGAGCCGAAGTCGTTCCGCTGTCCGCGCCTTTGGGGTTCCACCGCGGTGGTAAACGCGCTTGAGGAGCTCGGGTTTACCTGCGACGTGACCTATCCGATGTATTTCTACCGGGAACAGTTTTCCCCCTATCATCCCTCACGCGACGACTGGACGAAGAAGGGCGACAGCCCGGTTTTGGAAGTACCCAACTTTGCGGATATGGTCATGGAGAGCAAAGACCCCGGCCTGGAGCGGGACCGCGACCAGTGGCCGCTGTTCCGGACGGAGGGAGGGCTCTACATGCTCGAACGCGCACGGGAGTTCCTGAACTTCTGCGATCAAAAGCAGATACCGCGCGTGCTTGCGTTTTACCTGCACCCGTGGGAGTTCTGGCCGATGGAGAAGTCGTATCACTTTGGCGAAGCGACCGTCATTCCGGATGAATTCATAACGATGAACTGCGGCGAAAAAGCGCTTGCCGAACTGGATGTGATGATCGGCGGGCTTCGCGGCATGGATGCGGTTTTTGTGACGGCAGGCATGCTTGCCGATCTTTTTGCGGAGGATAAACCATGAAGAAGATTGAGGTTTTTGAACTGTCGGAAGAAGCCTTCTCGCCCTTTGGGTCAATTCTTCAAACGGAAGGCAGGGCGTTCTGCGGGGAAACGGGGGTTTATCAGTGGTATGAAAAGCAGGCGCAGGTGGACGGCGCCGAGACGGTTTCAATCAATTTGCTGGTTACGCACATGCGCCCGTACGTCGGGGAGCGGTTTGAGGCCCACGAACGTACGACCGAAACGATTTTGCCGCTTACCGGCGGTGTGATCGTTGCCGGCATGCCCGCCGGCGAGCCGGATGCCGAAAAACTGCGCGCCTTTTATATTCCGGTGGGCAAGGGCGTTTCCTGGGCCAGGGGGGCCTGGCACTATGCGCCTTACCCGATAGACGGCGACGCAACCTGCGCGGTGGTTTTCCGGCACGGAACCGGCGCGGACGACGCCGTGTTTGCAAATCTTCCGGAACCGGTTGTATTCCAATACGAAGCGGGCGAGCCGGGCGGTACAAAATCACGGGCGGGAGCGCGAAAAACAAAAGCATAAACCTGCAGGCCGCAGGCCGGCAGGCTTGGCTTCGCTTTTTAGCAGGAACATAGCTTTGTTTCTGCTATTTTTTATTTGCGTATGCCTGCAGGCGCATCGAAAGCGCGGTTGCCGACGAATGCATGAATTTGAACGCGAGAAACCCAATCACCAGGTTTGTCGCAACCGTGGCAATCAGAGTTTCCCAAATTCCGAAATTGCTCAGCGCATAAACCCGGCATAGAATCCATACGGTCGGAATCGCGGTCAGAACGGCTGTTAGGATTCCGGGTGTATAGCCTTTGAACAGGATAACATCTCTTGAATGCAGAAAGAGTGAAGTAAAAGGCGTTAACGCCATAAAGCCGAACCAGATCAGATATGAATCGAAGAGGACGGAAAGCAGGGTAAGCAGCGCAATCAGAAAGAACTGGATGCCAATGCCAATGGAAGCGGTTTCCGTAATCGGGGACGCGGCATATCCGGCCGAATCGAAGAGATGGAGGCCAAAGGGCTTGACCTTCGGCCAAAGGCTTCTGATTTTGTCGTTATACCGGATGGCCCATGCCTTGATCAAAAGAATTTCTTCGAACTCATGCACCATGAATAGTGCCACCGCGAACCAAACAAGACCTTCCAACGTTTTCATATACGCCTCCTTCTATGCAGATTACCGCATGTCGCCGGTTCTGTCGCCGCTTCTGCCGGTTATGGACGGCTTACCATCGGCGGGTATGGGACAGATGTACCGCTGCTCTCCCAGCCTTTCCTGCAGTTCGCGCTTTGCTTTTTCCGCTATCGCGGGATCATGCAGGATATCCGCGGCGGTGATCGCAAGAATCTTTCCCGCGTGGAGCATTCCTTTGTGCGCGATGGCGGTCTTTCCCTGGGCAACCATTTCCCAGGAGTGCAGCTGCGTTGCGTTTGCCGCGCAGGTTACCCAGCACTGCGCGGTCGGAACGACCCAGCTGACGTCCGCCACGTCGGTAGAACCCATGTGCGTGATTTCGTTCTCGTCAAACGGCAAAAGTGCATCAAGAACGGGCCGGTTTGTAAACGGCGCAGGAACAGCTTTCCTTGCCTCTTGCGATTGTATGCTGCGGAACGATTCCGCTATCCGGATATCGTTCTCGTCATATACCGGCGTACCCAGCCTGGCAAAGTTATCATAAATCAGCTTATTCAGCGTCAGATTCGGCACCGCTTCCGAAACGGCGGAATCCATCTCATATTCAACGGTCGTACCGGTCATCAGCGCCGCGCCTTTTGCGATATCGCATACCCGTTCGTAAATCGCCCGCATGTGTTCCGACTTTGGAGAGCGCATACAAAAATACTCCAGGCTTTCCGCGGGAACCACGTTGGGGGAGCGCCCGCCTGCGTTGACGATGGCGTAATGCATCCGCACTTCCTGCGGAACGTGTTCCCGCAGAAAGTTCACGCCGACGTTCATCAGCTCCAGCGCGTCGAGCGCGCTGCGCCCCAGCTCCGGCGAGAATGCCGCGTGGGAACTTTTGCCCTTAAATCGAAAGTATGCGTTTATATTTGCCAGTGAGGAGCCGTGTACCACCAGATTGGCCGGCGAGGGGTGCCAGGTCAGCGCGCAATCCACGTCGCTGAAATAGCCGTCCCGAACCAGGTATGTTTTGCTGAAACCGCCTTCTTCGCCGGGGCAGCCGTAAAGGCGTATGGTTCCGCTCAGGCCGTTTTCAAGGATATACTGTTTGAGCGCGATTGCGGCGGCCAACGAGCCGGTGCCAAGCAGATGATGGCCGCAGCCGTGCCCCGCGCCGCCCTGCGTAACCGGTTCCTGACGGGCGACGCCGCTGACTTGGCTTAAGCCGTCGAGCGCGTCATATTCCGCCAGAATTGCTATGACCGGGCGCCCCGTTCCGCAGCTGCCAAGGAATGCCGTTTCCATGCCGTCCATTTTGCGTTCAACAGAAAATCCTTCCTTCTCCAGCGTGCTGCAAAGCAGTTCGGCGGACCGGTACTCTTCGAACTTCAGTTCCGCATTGCCCCAGATTTCATCGCTGATGGCAAGGAGCATGTCCCTTTTCGACTCGATTAATTCGGAAATTCTTGCCGCGTCACGCATCCCGCTCGCCTCCGTATTCTGTCGGCCAATCCACCGCTGGCAACGATTTCATGATAATGCGGCTCAGGATCGCGTTCAATGTGAATTTGTCTATATTATATGCTGTGATAATGTGAACCATCACAGAAAGGGAAGGCGGGGGACCGGCTCACGGCCTGTTTCCATCGGAAGCATCCGGGTAGTAGCTTTTTAGGTAGCGAGCCAGCTGCAGTTTTAGGAGATCATCCGGGTTATCGAACGATATATTCAGGCAGTCTTCGATTTTTTTAAGCCGCTGGTACAACGTATTGGGGTGTATGAAAAGCGATTGCGCCGTCTTTTTCAGTGAATAGCCCGATTCAAGATAGGCGATCAGCGTCGCTTCCAGATTTTCCGACTTCTCCGCCAGCGGAGCAAGCACGCTGTGCAGGAACGACTCGGCGTCGTCGGACAGTAAATTCACAAAAATCTGATGAATCCCCATTTGCGCGTACTGCATCAGCCCGCCGTTGTGCCGCGTCAGCTGATAGGACAGCGCCTTTTCCGCTTCATGATACGATCGCCCGATTCCGCCGGGACCGTTGTAGGTGGAACCCAGGCCCGCGCAGAGCGGCAGACCCTCGCTTTGCAGCATGCAGGAGAGTATTCCGTCAATCTGGCGGGAAAGGGCGCCGACCCGGTCGGTTGTCTGCAGGTGAAGAAGCGCGATGATCCTGTCCTGCGAGGCAAAGGTCAGTTTCTGGACAACGCCGAGCTCCTTGCGGATATCAGCGATGACCCGGTAGATTGCGGACTCCTGTATCTCGCCGCACTCGTCCGGCGGGAAGGCAAAGATCAGGACGGCGTAGTTGGCCTTTTGGCTGATTCCCAATTCACTGCTTTTACTGCTCAAAGCCGCCGGGCTGTTTGCGGAAACCAGTTCGGAAAAACTCTGCGCCATTCTTTTATAGGAGATATCCAGTCTGGACTGGGCTTTTGAAAACTCCACCGCCAATACCATACGGCCGACCTCAAGCAGCATCCTTTTCAGCGGGGATTCGGTATCTTCGGCGTTTACGATGAAATAACCCAGACAGGAATTTTCCGCAAGAATTGGATAAACGGCGTAGGATTTCGCGCGGCCTTCCGGCTCGACAAGAAACGCTTCGCCGTTTTTTGCGTTTCTCTGTGCCAGCTCGGCCAGAAGATTCGCGTCCTCAAAGGCGTTTTTCGGGTGGCGTTCGTTTGTCATCCGGTTGATGACCGCAACGGGAGCTTCCAGCGCGCCGCTCAGTTCATCCACTATGCTGGAGATACCCGAGTTGTTGACGGAATAGTTCGTCAGCGTTGCGTATAGGCTGTTGCATTTTTGGAGGTTGCCCATCTGGGCTTGCAGTGCAAGCAACCCTTTGGCGTTGGCCAGCGCAATCTCAATCAGCCCGGAAAACACATCCAGCGTTTCAATATCCGCCGGCAGAAACGGACGGTTCCCTTGCGCACGGTATACGATTAGGATACACTCGATTTGGCTGTTCACGTAGATTGGCATGAGGTATGCCGAATTGATCTCTTCGTTGCCAAAGAGCATTTTCATCGCGCCCCTGTTTTCGGCGGAAAAATCGCCGATATCCAGCCGTATTTCGTCCATGCTGTTATAGAGCTTGGGGGTGCCCCGCAAGTATGTCTTTCCGATCAATCCCTCGCCCAGCGCAAGGCGAAGGGAAAGCGCAATCTCCTGTGCAATGCCGCGGTATGCTTTGCAGTAAAGCTGATTCGAATCCGGGTCGTATTCCCAAAGCAGGCCGGCGTCCGCCTGGACGATGGACAGCGTCTTTTCCAGAATATCGTTTACGATCATGTCCATGTCGGCGACGGACGGCAGCTTTGCCATATCCCTTGCAATCTGCTCGAAATCGTGCATGGGAATCCTCTCCTTAATAATGTGAATTGACACATAAAAACTGTTGCAATTATAAAATAACACACATTGATCTATCAAGCTTTTTCGATAGAATGAGAGCAGGTATTTTTATTTTAGAACCGGGGAGTCCTTGTTTTTCAAATGAGCGCAAAGGGGATGCAGCCATGAGCGATACCGGAAATCGAAAACCGATCTATAACAAGTGGGGCCAGTTCGGGAAAGATTATGAGGAAGGCATCAATTTTGATCGCCTCCGGCGGGAACGGCTGCAAAAAGCGCGGGAATCCATGCGGGCGCACGACCTGGGCGCAATCGTTGCGATTCGTGCGGAAAACACCCGGTATATCACCGGATTTAAGGGGCTACCCGTTCCGTCAACGGTTCTTCGCTACGTTGTGTTTCCCGTAACGGCGGATCCGGTCATTTTTGAGTTGGGCGCCGATATGGGGCGCCTGAAGGAGAGCGCAACCTGGATTCCGGAGCAGAATATCACAGCCTCCATTCCGGTGTTCGCAACGCCTCACCATGCAACGCCCGTTGAGCTTCAAAACCGCGAGAACCTCTCCTATCTCTGGGCAGACGGCATTAAAAAGGTTTTGCAGGAATACGGGGTTGCGGATCGGAAGATCGGGTTCGATTTCATCCTCGATCTCTCCATGATCCGGGCTCTGGAGCACGCGGATATCCACGTTGTGGACGGAATGCCGGCAATGATGGACGCAAGGTCCGTAAAAACGGCGGATGAGCTGCAGCTGCTCAGCATCGCGAGCCAGATTGCGGAAGCAGGATTGTATACCATTGAATCAAACATGCGGCCGGGTATCCGGGAATGCGAACTATGGGGAGAAGCGGCAAAAACCATGATCTCCCTGGGAGCGGACAGTCTGGAGGGCATTTGCACGACGGGCGGGCGCACCAACCCGTACTACCGGCTGGAGGGCACAGATAAGATATTGCGCCCGAACGATCTGCTGATTACCGACATTGTGGTTTCCTACATGGGATATCACACCTGCGTTGTGCGCACGTTCTTCAACGGAACAAAGCCTTCGAAAGAGCTGAAACGGTTCTACCGGGAGTGCTACGAATCGCTCTATAAGTCCATCAACGCCGTTAAGGCGGGCGTAACCACCGATATTGTTGCCGAAGCGCTGCCCAAGGGCGACTGGAACAACTACAGTCTGAACATCGGCCACGGGCTCGGGCTGATCGTGCACGAAACGCCCTCGATTGTGGAAGCCTACTCCAAGGCCTGCCCCACTGAGATCAAGGAAAATATGTATGTTGCCTTGGAAACGTACGCGGGGGATCCCGAAAGCGAGCAGGGCGTACGGCTGGAAGAGAACTTCGTCGTAACAAAAACCGGATATGAGATCTTCAGCCGGTATCCGTTCGACGAGAGACTGCTGGATTAATCGTGTAAAAGCAAGCTGCGGTGAAATACCGCAGCTTGCGATGTTTATCCGCAAAACAATCCCGCAAAGCCGGTGTTTCACGAAAAAGGTTCTGCCGGTTTCGGATTTTTAACGCAAATTTCTCCGCACCGAACTTCAATCTATCCCCAAAGGAGATGCAAAAGTGTCAAATAACGCTTCGCAAACCGGCAGATTGCCAAAGAAGACGGGTATCAGCTACGGGCTTGGCAATTTGGCATTTGCCGGGCTTTCCGCGGTAATCGGCTATTTTATGCTGTATTATCTCACCGATTACGCGGGCATCGCACCGGCGGCGGTGGGCACCATGATTCTGATCGCGCGGATATGGGACGCAGCGAACGATCCAATCATGGGCACCATACTCGACAACACAAAACCCAGCGCAAAATGGGGGCAGGCAAGACCGTATGTACTGTTTGGCGCAATCCCCATGGCTCTCTTTTTTGTGATGATTTTTGCTGTGCCCCAGAACCTTTCCGCCGCAATGAAACTGGCATGGTCCTATGTGGCGTATATCGGGTTCGGGATGGCGTTTACGGTGGCATCGATATCCTTTCTCTCGATGCCCATGCGGATTACCTTGAACCCGGATAAACGGGTAACGCTGGCGATGTGGGTGAGCTTTCTGGCTTTTCCAACCATGCTGATCTCGGCGGTGGTGCCCGCGATGGTCAAGGCGTTTTCCGGCGCCTCCGGAGATATTCATTCGGCCTATCTCTATGTCGCCATCGTCTTTGCCATTCTGGCAATCGTCTGCATTCTTGTTACCTTCTTCGGGGTAAAGGAGAAATATATCGAAGAGAAACGCAAGGATAAGATCTCGATCTTTCAGGGGCTGGGCATGTTCATCAAGTGCAAGCCCTGGCTGAAACTGATCTCGGTTACGTTTTTACTGTTCCTGTTCTTTTCCATAAACATGTCTTCGCTGGTGTATTATCTGACCTATTACATCAAGCAACCCGGTCTGATGGCTGCCGGAGGCCTGATTGCCATGGCAACCGTCGTCGTTGCGCTGGTCACGGTAAAACCGCTGGTAAAGAGGTTCGGTAAACGGCGAGTGGTGCTCTTTGCCGTTGGCATCGGCATTGCGGCGCTGGTGGCAAGAGTGTTTACGAAAGATCACAACGTCGTCGTTTTTCTGATTACCCTCTTTTTAACCTTCCTGTCCTACGGCGCGTACAGCGTTGTCAAAATGCCGCTTTTGTTTGATTCGATTGAGTACGCGGAATACGAAACCGGAATCAGCGCGAAAAGCATTGGCGTAACGGGAGATACCTTTGTAGCGAAGGTGGCGCAGGGGCTTGGTCCGGCTATTTTGGGATATGCGCTTCAGTGGGGCGGTTATGTGGCGCAGGCAACCGAACAATCGGAAAAGCTGGTCAAAGGGTTATTTGCGCTCAATGTCTATTTACCGCTGGGATGCCTGGTGCTGATTGCCATCTTGCTCTTCACATACGATATTGAGGACAAAATGCCAAAGGTGCGAGAGGAGCTAATGCAAAAAATGTATGCAGCGCAGGCACAGACGGAGGCGCCTTTGGAAGAATAATCCCTTTCCTCGCGGAACAGGCCGGCCGTTTCTCCGACCGCGCAGGATTGATCCGGATTGCCCATAGCCGGAGCGGAGCGCTCTTAGCAAAACAGCATCCCGTCGCGCGGTTCGTTGCACGGTTCATACGGCAGCATTACGGAGCATCGGTTTCGTTTTACAGTCCGGTATCCGGCGGAAGGCCGATGGCCCGGGCGATCATCCAGACGGCCGTATCGATGATTTCCGGCTTTCGCCGCTCGTACTCTTCCGGCGGCAGGCTGACTGCGGTCATCAGCCAGGGGTTCGCGGAGACGAATGCGAAGACCGCGCCAATGATGAGCATGGAGACGATCTTTGGATCCGGCAGGTTCGGATCGGACTGATTGGTTTCGATCCACCGCGCAATGAGGTTTGCGGCGCGTTCGTCCTGCCCGCTGACATACTGCTCCGGCGCAAGGCCATCCAGCTCGGAGCGGACAATCAGTTTGATGATGTTCTCCTCGTCGTTCAGCGCGCGCAGAAGCATCATCCGGAGATTGTCCAGCGCAATCGAAGGAAGCTGCTTCGGATTTGCCGGATAGTAGCCGGTCAGCATCGTAATCTGCCGATGGAGTATCTCCGTGACCAGCTTTTCCTTGCTGCCGAAGTAACGAATAATCAGGGCATGATTGATTCCGGCTTCCTCCGCGATGCGTCGAATGCTGACCGCGTTGACGCCATACAGAGCAAAAAGTCGGGTGGCTTCCCGCAAAACCCGGTCTTTTACAATTTCGGCCGATTCATTTTGCTTCGACAATGCGTTTTTCCTCCTTCCGGACGATTTACCCGGTGACCCTATTTTAGCCGATTTGGGTCGATCCATCAATCCAATCCGATGATTGACTTGAAGAAACACTTGTGATAAAGTCATTGTAACCGATCGGTTACAAAACGTCAACGGGAAGGAATATCCGAATCAGCGCGCCCTAGCTAGGACGCATCTCGGGACTGTTTTTCAAAACCTCGTTTGTATTTCACATACGCATTTTAAATGATCAGGAAAGGTGGCGAGCCACATGGAAAGAAAGCAGAAGGCGGAAAAGAAAGCGCCCGTTGTGAAAAAGGACGACAAGAAAAAGGAAATTCCGGAAAAAGAACTGGATAAAATCAGCGGCGGCATACAAGCCCAGCGCGACAGAGTCGGGCACGGGCATCCTTGATTTCGCAATACGGTAACAAGGCCGAAAGCGAACCGCTGGCACGCCCTGTCCAGGACGTATCGCGGGACGGTTATTGCATAATCTCGTTTGTATTTCACAAGCGGATTTGAATGATCAGGAAAGGAGGCGAGTCACATGGAGAAAAAGCAGAAGGCGGAAAAGAAAGCGCCCGTTGTGAAGAAGGAAGACAAGAAGAAAGAGATTCCCGAAAAGGATCTGGACAAGGTCAGCGGCGGTGCAACCGGACAGGGGCGTATAAAGCCCAGGTGTTAATCCGGTAAACGACGGAACAAAAGGCGGTTTCACGCGAGCAACAGTCTATCCGGTGTCGGCCGTGTCCGGCAAGACAAATCGGACGGACGGCTTTAGCGCACGAAGAGAAACGTGCGCTATTTGCATGTTTCGCTAATCGACACCGGCCATGCGCGGCGGAATCGCCTGCAAAATAGATATACGGAACAACAAAGGATGTTCTATTTACCGGAAACAGAAGGGAGATGCAAAATGCGGAAGGAGCGATTACGCAGCGGCGCGGTGGCCTGCTGCATCGGACTATTGTGCTTTGGCATCGTCTTTTCTCAGCTTTTTTCCGGTCTGGATTATTTTGCAAAGGATTTGCTCTACAGTAACCGGAGGCCGACCAGCAGTGTACTGAAAATCATAGCGATCGACGAAAAGGCGATCGAGCAGTTCGGCCCCTTTGGGACCTGGGACCGGAGCGTCTACGCGGAACTTTTACGGCTGCTCGATCAGGACCCGGAGTGCCGTCCCGCCGTCATTGCGTTTGACGTGCTCTTTACCGGGCGGATGAGCGGCGCGGGAGACGATGCGTTTCAGGCGGCCGTACAGGAGTATGGCAATATCATCAGCGCATCCCATCTTGTGATTCACGAAAGAGCGACGCTGGGGGCGGGAGGGCTTTCCGTCTTTGAAAGCGTGCAGGGGCTGGAGCTTCCATACTGGCTGAACGAAAGCGACCATACGGTCGGGTTCTCCAACACGGACCTGCAGGGGGATGGAAGCGTGCGCAAGGCGGTGCTGAGATGCGGATATCAGTCGGCGCAGCTCAACAGTTTTGCCTACCAGACCTATCTTGCCTACTGCGCCCGAATGGAGCGGGTTCCACTGGAGCCAAAAACGGAACAAGGCGCGTTTCTCATCGATTACGCGGGGCGCTCCGGCGATTTTGAAACCGTCTCTCTGGCGGATGTGTGGAACAAAACGGTCGATCCGGCGGTGTTTCAGGATTGCGTGGTGCTCGTTGGCGCCTATACGACCGGGCTGCAGGACGATTTTTACACCGGTACGAACCGGAGCGAAAAGCTCTACGGCGTTGAGATACACGCCAACATTCTGCAGAATCTCATGGAAGGCAGGCAGCTGCTTCCGGTGGAAAACTGGCTTGCGGCGCTGATCTTCGCGCTGGCGGCGGCGGTGTATTACCTTGCGGCGCGTGGCAGAAAACTCCTCTTTGGAACGATGCTGGCGCTTGGGATCCTTTTGCTCGATCTTGCCGCTGCGTATCTGGTTTTTCGGATGGGCAGGGTACTGCCGGTTCTCGATTTGCCGCTGTTTATCCTGCTGATTTACGCGTACCAATATCTGAAGTCCTATCTCGAAGAACGCGCGCACCGGCTGCGGCTTTCCAACGCCTTTCGAAAATACGTTGCCCCGCAGGTGGTGGATCAGCTCGCAAAGGACCGGCGCTTTGAAATCAAATTAGGCGGAGAATTGCGAACGGTCGCGGTGCTTTTTATCGACATTCGGGGGTTTACTCCGCTTTCCGAATCGCTCGCGCCGCAGATGGTCGTTTCCATTCTAAACGAATATTTCGCTTTGGTTACGAAAGCGATTTTTGATCACGGCGGCACACTGGATAAGTTTATCGGGGATGCGGCGATGGCGGTGTTCAACGCGCCGCTCGACCTGCCGGACTATGAGTACCAGGCGGTCTGTACGGCGCTGGACATCGTGTCCGGCGCGGAAGCGCTGGAAGCGCGCCTGTTCGAGCGGCACCAAAAACACGTTGGGTTCGGAATCGGCATAAACTGCGGCGAGGCGGTCGTCGGCAACATTGGCTGCAGTTTCCGCATGGATTATACCGCCATCGGAGATACCGTAAACACCGCCGCGCGGCTGGAAAGCAACGCGAAAAAGGGGCAAATCCTGGTTTCCGAAGCGCTGTACGAAAAGGTGCGAAACCGCGTGGAAGCGGAAGAGATCGGCGTCATTCCGCTCAAGGGCAAGTCGGAAGGCGTTTGTGTTTACAACATCGTCGGGAAGAAGAAGGATTTCGAATGAAGAACCGGTGTTTGCATTGCTGCATCGTCCCGATTGCGACGGTTCTCCTGCTTGCGGCGCTGCTTGCGGGCTGCGGCGGCGGTTACCGAAGCATCTTCGTGGCTTCTGTTACGGGCGGCGTGACCGTTGCCCGGGCAGATCAATCGGATGAAATCACCTGCTATGAAGGCATGAAACTGCAGGATCAGGATATTGTCACCGCGGCAAGCGACGGCTGCGTCATCCTGAAACTGGACGACGATAAATACGTTTATCTGGAGTCCGGCGCGCAAATCCGGATTTACGCTGCGGGTAAAACCGGCAGTACGGAGACGCAGATCGAACTGACCAAGGGGACCATGTCCGCGGTGATTGAGCAGAAGCTTTCGGCAAACGAGAGTTTCCGCGTAACGGTGGATAACGTTTCCATGGTGGTTCGGGGTACGATTTTCCGTATCTCGCGGGGCGAAACGGAGAGCGGCGAGCCGACCGTTCTGATCCAGACCGTGGAAGGCACGGTTGGTATTCTCGCGGAGGACGGCGCCGAAGAGACGCTTGGCGCGAATCTGCAGGATGTTCTGATCCTGACGGATACGGGCGGAACGTTTTCTTCCACCGATATGCCAATCGACTACTCCGCGCTTAAGCCGGAAACGCTGATCTGGATCCGCGACGCGCTGCAGGATAAGCTGGCCGGTTCGACCGATCCGGATGAGGCGGCGGCGCTGCAGGAGATTCTCGCAATTCTAAACGGCGCAACTGCCTTTGCCGCACAAACGCCGGTGCCGACCGCGCTCCCCGCGGAAGAGCCAACGCAAACGCCTGTGCCAACGCCAACGCGGGTACCGGAATATACGCTGACCCTGCGCAAATCCTCCTATGGCAGAGTTACGGTGGCGGAGGGGTCCTATCCCGCCGGAACGGAGATTCCGATTTCGGCGGAAGCTTACGGCGGGTTCGAATTCAACGGCTGGATGATCAATGGCGAATCGGCTCCATCGCTGGGAATGTCGGCGGATACCGTACTGGTCATGCCGAACGGCGATACAACGATCGGCGCAAGGTTCCGAGGCATGAAATACACGCTTTCCATCGAGCAGCCCGCACAGGGCGGCTCCATTTCAGGCAAGGCCGGAAGGTATGCGCAAGGGGAAGAAATTCTGCTGACTGCCACCGCTTTTGCGGGCTATGAACTAACCGGCTGGCTGGTCAACGGCGGCGCTGCTGCTTCGCTTGGGAATACTCCTTCCATAACATTCACCATGCCCGCCGCGAATCGGACGATCTGCGCGGTGTTTTCGCCGGTAGCCGCGGCCCACAGTCTCACGTTTGAGCAGGCGGCGCAAGGCGGCGGAGTCATTCTGTTAACCGCTGGATCGTATACCGCGGGCACAATGGTTCCCGTTACGGTTGTTCCGGAGACGGACAAGATACTCGCCGGACTGGTCGTTAACGGGGTTCTGGATAATATTTATCAGGGGCAGACCAGTTTTGATTATTGTATGCCGAATGAAGACGTACTTCTTTCGGCGGTGTTTGAGATTCATTGATAACCATAGGGGCGTTCTATGCTGATTATTCCCGATTTTTTCCAGATAGAGGAGAGCCTGAAGCTGGCGCGCGAATACGCGCTGGGCTTTGAGTACAACGATTTCTATCTGAATCTGGACGACGCCGCGGGGATGGAAGAGAAAATTGCGTTTTACCGGCGCAACTCCCCGCCTTGCGACTGCACGCTGCACGGCGCTTTTTACGACGTTGCGGTTGGCAGCGCGGATGCTCAAATTCGCGCCGTTTCGCGAAGCAGGGTTGCGCAAAGCGTCGAAATCGGGAAAAAGCTCGGTGCGCGGGCGGTCGTCTTCCATACGAATACGATTTCGAATTTTCATTTAAAATCCTATTGTGAAAACTGGCTTGCGGAAAATGCGGCGTATTATTCGGGCGTTTTGCAGACGAACCGGACGATTGGCATCTATATCGAGAACATGTTCGACCAATCGCCGGATCTGCTGCTGCGGCTTTCCGAACAGCTCTGCGTTTACCCAAACTATGGCGTGTGCCTGGATTTTGCGCATGCGTGCCTGTCCCAAACCAAGATAGAAGATTGGGTGGAACCGCTCGCACCCTATATTCGGCACATTCATTTGAACGACTGCGACGGACTGGAGGATTCCCACCTTGCGCTGGGGCGCGGGAAAATGGACATTCCGGGCTTTTTTTCGCTGCTGGAACAATACCGCGTTTCGGGGAGCGTCCTGCTGGAGGTCCGGGGGATCGAAGACCAGCGGGAGAGCCTGGAGTACCTGCGCGCGCGCGGGCTGCTGCGGGAAGCGCGCTGAAAGACACGGGCACCGAGGAGCGTATGGACGACGAAATTATTTTCCGAAAAGTGGCGATGGAACGGCTCTCCTCGCCGGAAAATCTGGATCAGGTCATGCGGGTGGTTCCGGCCAGAAGCTGGATTGCGCTTGTGTGCCTGTTTGTTTTTGCCGCAACGGCGGCCGCTTGGGCATGCTTTGGTGAAATCGTAACCCAGGTGGAAGGGCGGGGCCTTCTGCTGCAGGAATCCGGTTCGGCGGCGGGGAAGGTCGTTGCGGCGCTGTCCGCCGGGGATGGGCAGAGCGTGCGGCCGGGTATGGAGGCGATTGTTTCGCTGGACTCCGGCGAGACCCTGACCGGCAAGGTCGCCTCCATTTCGAATGCGGACGGCCAGACGCTGGTTGTGGACGGGGTATCGATTTCCAAGGCTTCTTTTCCCGGATGGGTGGCCGGCGCGCCGTATCTTGCGGTTATCCTTCCGCTCGACAACGGCGGGGCGCAAGAGGCGGCGAGTGCGCGGCAAACCGACGGCGCGGCGGGCCGGTCTTGCACGGTTCAAATCGCAATTCGGATGCTTCACCCGATTCAAATGATTTTACCCGGCGGAGCGGAGAAAAGCGGACAATGAAGCACACGCTGGCTCCAAACAAGGGATCGTTTCGAAACCGGTTCCGCAAGCGGGTTAAAACACCCACCGTTATCCAAATGGAAGCGGTGGAGTGCGGCGCGGCCGCGCTTTCCATTATTCTCGGCTACTGGGGCAAGTTTGTGCCGCTGGAAGAGCTGCGGGTCTCCTGCGGCGTTTCCCGCGATGGCAGCAAGGCGGGCAATATCGCCAGGGCGGCGCGGAAGTATGGGTTGATTGTGAAAGCCTGCCGCTACGAGCCGGATGATTTGACCACCATTCCGCTTCCGGCCATTCTTCACTGGAACTTCAATCATTTTCTTGTGCTGGAAGGGTTTAAAAAAGACCGCGTGTATCTGAACGATCCGGCAAGCGGACCCTATCAGGTTACCAAACAGGAGTTTGACGAGGCGTTTACCGGGGTGACGCTGATGTTTCAGCCCGCACCGGGGTTCGAAAAATCCGGAAAGCGTCGTTCTCTGACAGGGGCGCTGAAAAGAAGCCTGAGCGGACGCTCCGCGCCGATGGCGTTCCTGTTTTTGACCAGTTTTCTGCTGGTATTTCCCGGGCTAATCGTTCCGTATTTTTCCAAGTTTTTTGTGGACAACATCCTGTCCGCGCGGATGGACGGATGGATGCCGCCGTTTCTCATTGGGCTGGTGCTGGTGGCCGCGTTTCAGGCCGCTGCATCCGCCGTTCGGCGAAACGCCATGAACAAGCTGGAAAACGAACTTTCGAAAAGCCATTCCAGCCGGTTCCTGCGTCATCTGCTCCGGCTTCCGATGGAGTTTTTTATGCAGCGGTTTACCGGGGATATTGCCGCTCGCGTTTCCTATAACGATACGGTGAGCGAACTCGTCACCGGAAAGCTCGCGTCCACGGCGCTGGATTTGCTGATGGTGGTATTTTTCCTTGCCATGATGGTTGTATTCAGCCCGCTTCTTGCGGTCTTGGGGGCGGGCGTTGCGTTGGTCAATCTGGTGCTTCTCTTTACGCTTTCCAGGAAGCGCGCAAATCAGCAGCGCAGACTGCTGTCCGACGAGGGAAAGTTCAGCGGCGCCGTCGCGTCCGGGCTGGAGATTATCGAAACGATTAAAGCGGGGGGTATGGAACCCGACCTGTTTGCAGGATGGGCCGGATATCAGGCGAAACTGCTCAACGCCGAACAGAGAATGGGAACGACGCTGCCGCTGCTGACCGCGCTGCCGGTATTGATTACGGCGCTTGACAGCGCGGCGGTGCTGGCGGTTGGCGCCGGCCAGGTCATGGCCGGGCAAATGACGGTTGGTACACTGATTGCGTTTCAGGGCCTTCTTGCCAGCTTTATTCTGCCAATCAACCATCTGGTTGGATTTGCGGATGAAATTCAGGATCTCAAGGTATACCTGGAACGCCTGGAGGACGTATACGATTATCCTCCGTCACACGAATGCGAACAGGAGGAGGGTGAGGTGGACGGGAACGAAAAACTCACCGGGCGCCTGGATCTTTGCAACGTTTCGTTTGGCTACAGCAGGCTGGAGCCGCCGCTGATCGAGGGATTTTCCCTGTCGCTGAAGCCCGGCGGGTCTGTTGCCATCGTGGGCGGCACCGGCAGCGGAAAATCCACGCTGGCGAGGCTCATCGCCGGATTGTACGAGCCCTGGGACGGCGAAATTCTATTCGACGGCAAGCCGCGAGCCGCAATTCCGGCGGAAACCATGCGCCGCTCCCTTTCGATGGTAGATCAGGAGATCAGCATATTTGAAGGTACGGTGCGGGACAATATTACCATGTGGAGCACCGCGGTTTCCGAAAGCGACCTTGATGGAGCGGCGCGGGACGCCTGCATTCGCGGCGTACTGCTGGAGCGGCAAGGCGGCTACGAACTGGAGCTGGACGAAAACGGGAAATGCTTCAGCGGCGGCGAGAAGCAGCGCATCGAGATTGCCCGCGCGCTCTGCATCAATCCGGCAATCCTGCTGCTGGACGAAGCGACGAGCGCTCTCGATCCGATTGTAGAAAAGGAAATTATGGATCGTATCCGCAGCCGCGGGTGTTCCTGCGTGGTGGTTGCCCACCGGCTGAGCACCATTATGGATTGCGACGAGATTATCGTGCTCGATCACGGCCATATTGCGGAACGAGGAACCCACACACAGCTGCTTGCGCGCAAAGGCGCCTATGCCAGGCTGGTTGCCAGCACGTAATGGGAAGAGGAAGGATGAAGGAAGAAGGAAGCATGAAAAAGCCGCTGCGTCACGGCGGCCAGGCCCATGACACCGGCCTTCACCCGGTCTATGCGGCGTTGCGGCGCATTGCGGATTTTCTGGGTGTTTCGGTTCCGCCATCCAATTTTGAGAATACTTGCGGAGACGATCGAAACATAACGAAAGCCGCCGCCGGATGCTGCCTGCGCGTTCGTCCGGTACATCTGCAGGATTCCTGGTGGAAGGAGGACGGAGGCCCGCTTCTGGCTTTCTGCTGCGTCAGCGGAGAACCGGTTGCGCTGATTCCCGGGCCGCCGGGTCGCTACCGGATGTTTCATGCCGGAGATCGCAAGGGCGAACCGGTGGACGCGGCGGCGGCGCAGAAGATTGACCGGCAGGCGTATTCACCCTATGCGTCGTTTGAATCCGGCAGCGTGAGCCCGAGCCAGCTCGTCCGGTTCGGCCTGAAGCGGTTCTGGCGGCAGGATTTGGTATTCACGCTGGCGGCGGGGATGGTTGGCGGCATACTGGAACTTGCGGTGCCGCTTGCCACCGGGCTGCTGTTTGACTTTATCGTTCCTGCGCGGCAGGCCGGCCAGATCGTTTGGATCATCCTGCTGCTCGCGCTTGCCGGTTTTACGGCATTCGTTTTTCAGGTGACACGGTCGTATTCGTTGATGCGGATGGAAGGCAAGCTGGATATCGGCCTGGAAAGCGCGCTTTGGGACCGGATGCTGAACCTTCCCGTGGAGTTTTTTCATGAATTCTCCGCCGGCGATCTGGCAAACCGCGCTTCCGGAATTACAAAAATCCGCAAAGCCCTGTCCGAGTCCGCGGTGAACGCGCTGCTGGCATGTATATTCTCGCTCTTTAGCTTGATCTTGGTTTTTATCTACAGTACCGCGGCGGGATTTGCTCTGCTCGCCTGCCTGCTGGTTATGACGGCGGTAATTGTGATACTTTTTTCCGTACTGCGGGAACCGGTCAAGGAAAAAACGATGCGGGCCGGCAGACTGGAGGGACTCCTGATCCAGCTGATCCGCGGGTATCACAAGTTTGTCGTGACCGGGTCGCAAAACGTCGCTTTTGCGCTCTGGTACAAGCCGTTTTCCGAGGTAAAGCGCGTGGAGGCGGAAATCGGCGCGCGATCGGCTCTGCTGGACGTGGCGGCTGCGGTCTTCCCCATCCTGTCCGCGGTTGTGTTCTATGCCGCGGCATATTACGGGTCTTCCGATTTGAACGCGGGCAGTTACTTTGCGCTGTATGCGGCGTTTTGCACCGTTATGGCTTCGTTTTCAGAACTGCTTCTGTCGTTTTCGGGCTTCCTCAAGGTGATTCCGCATTATGAACGGATGCGGCCCATACTGGACTGCCCGGCCGAAGTGAACGAGCGCAAGCAGAATCCCGGAAGGCTCAGGGGTGAGATAACCTTGTCGCATGCGGTGTTCCGCTATCGAGGCGGCAGCTGTAACGCGCTGGACGATCTCTCCCTGACCGTGCGCGAGGGGGAAATGGCGGCGCTGATCGGCGGTTCGGGGAGCGGGAAATCGACGCTTTTCAAGCTGCTGCTGGGGTTTGAACAGCCGTCCGCAGGCGCCGTTTTTTACGACGGAATGGATCTGGCTTCGCTGGATGTGCAGGAGGTGCGCGCGCAGATTGGCACGGTGATTCAAAACGCGCAGATCATGTCCGACAGTATCTACAAAAACATTGCGGGATCGGCGTTGATTTCCATTGAGGATGCCTGGGCCGTCGCGCGGCTCGTGAGTCTGGATCGGGATATTGAAGAAATGCCAATGGGGATGCATACGTTTCTCAACGAAGGCGGCCGGACACTTTCCGGCGGACAGCGGCAAAAAATTCTGCTTGCCCGCGCGTTGGTGAAAAAACCGCGCATTCTGCTTCTGGACGAGGCGACGAGCGCGCTGGACAATACCGCGCAGGCGGTGGTAACCGAGAGCCTGAGCAAATTGAATATTACGCGCGTTGTGATTGCGCACCGGCTGAGCACGGTCATGAACGCCGATACGATTTACGTTCTGGAAAACGGGCGAATCGTGCAATCCGGCAGTTATACGCAACTGCTGGCCGGCCCGGGTCCGTTCCTTGAATTTGCCAGGCGGCAGATCGTTTTTGAAAGGTGAGAACGCAATGAATCGAAACCGGAAGAACCAGCCGCAGCCCGAAGGAACGCGAGTTTGCATCCTGCTCGCGTTGCTTCTCTTTGCGGGGGCGCTAGCGTTTGGCTGGCTGGCGGGCGCGTGGCTGACGGTCTTCTTTCAAAACCAATCTACAGTTTCTGCAGCCGGAGCATTTGGCGAAAGGTTCCGGTGGGGTTTAGCGATCGCGGCGCCCATCACGGCTCTTTTACTGGTTTTTCAAATCATACGAACGGGAAAGCTTCTGGGGCGAAAAGCCCTGCTTGTATTCGCAGCGGCGCTTGTGCTTTCGCCGCTGATGCTGCTCGCGGCACCGGGAACAAGCCAAATAGCTGTTTGGGCGCTGGATCTGTTGTTCTTGCTGTTTGCCGTGCCATCCGCCGCGCAGGTCGCGCTGCTGGGAGGGGAGGAGCGGTTCGATCATGCCTGTTTGACTCCGCTGCTCTTTCTTCTGCTGTTTGGAGGTGCCGCTGCGGCTTGCTTGCCGGCAGTCCGGCCGGAAGCGGGAATGATTGCGGTTTATGCGATTCTGCTGATTGCCTGCGCCGCGCTGGAGGCGCTCTGCAGGAACAACCAGCAGCGCATGCGGCTGATGCAAATTGCGCTGCGCGACAGCGCAAAAGCCGGGGATATGAAACTGGCGCTGGGGGAGGACGGAATCCGCCAGTTGTTGCCATACTTCCGGCAGCAAATGAGCGAGGGAACGTCCGTTGCCAAACTGCTGATTCTGGATTTGATCCGGGGGATTGAATTCGACGGAAAAGACGCGCTGGTGCGCACCGCGTTTACCTCCGGTTCGCTGGAGGTGCGCATTGCCATTATCGATCAGATTTTTGAGTGGAATCTGCCCTATGATCTTCTGGCGGACACGATAGAGCTTTGCGACGCGCCGCTGGCGGAGTATCTCGTACGCAAGATCTTTTTGAATCTTACGGATATTGCGGATCATGGCGTTCTGGAACGTATTCGCGCGCGGGCGGAATATCTGGGCCGTTTTCAGCTGACGGAAGAAACGAACAGGATGTTTGGGTATGTGTTTAACGGCAGACGGGAAGAATATGAGGTCATTCTCGGCAGCCTGCTGCACTCCGACCGCAAGGAGGACCGGTTGTTTGCCGCTCGGATCATGGCCGCGTTCCTCGGCCGAGAAGACGGCGCCAATCAGCGCTATCTGGCGGAAGTGCTCGGCCAAACCATACGTAACCCGTCCGAAGCGGAGGAGATGATTGAGCTATGCGCGGAATACGATTTGGACAAGTCGTATCTCAGGCAGTTCTTCAGCGGTTACTATTCCTACTCCTTCCTGAAAAAGGTCGTTCAATTCTATGAACCTGCCGGCATTGTCCGCTCCTTTGGCGAGAGTGTGTGTCCGGTTCCGATTGCGCTGACGCTTCTGGCGGCATGCCGTATGGAGCGGGGAACCGTGAGCGCATACCGGGCAAAACGAGATCGCATGATCGAATACCTGTGCCTGCTGGAGCGGGAAGAACAAAAAATCCGTGCCGCGGAGCAGGGGGCCGGCAGGCTGCTGCTGAGTGAAATCACGAGGATTAAGCGCACGCTTGCGGCCGTTCTGGCCGAATATATGCGGACGGACGAAACCGGGAACCGCGCGGGGTTTCTCGGTCCGGATTTGGAGCAAGCGCTTTTCAACGGAGTTCCGGAGCGGGTTTTGGAGAGCCTCTCCGAAGAGTCGCGCGAGCGGCTGCGGATGGAGGAAGATTCCGCGGACGGCGGTTTTCATTACGGTATATTAAGGGTCAGCGAAAGCAATACGCTGCTGGAATCGATTTACAGATACCTGGGAGGCGAAGCGATGGATACGCAACTGACGGAGAATATTGAAAAACTGATTACGCTGAAAGCGATTCCCTTGTTCAGTGAATTGGATGTTTTCACACTGCAGCAGATTCAAAAGATATCGATCTATAAAAAGATACCCGCCGGAGAAACAATCATCACCGAAGGGGAAGAAGGGGACAGCCTGTACGTCGTAATCTGCGGAAGGGTGGGTGTCTATAAAGGCGGAACGAGCATCAACGAAATCGGCGCAGGCGGACTTCTCGGCGAGATGGCGGTTATCGAAAAGCAAAAGCGATCGGCAACGATCCGGACGCTGGAAGAAACGGACTTTCTCGTGATTCAGGGCGAAGATTTCGCTGCGCTTCTCGAACGCAACAGCAGCGTCTCCGGCTCCGTGATCCGCATGCTGTCGGGGAGGCTGAGGAAGATGCTGGAGGAAAGTCCAAAGCCGGTATAAAGAGAAAAGCATGAAACGCGAATCGATCCGGATGATTTTCGGATATGGTTTGCGAAGATGCGCTCGGGCGGACTTCGGACGGTCAGCAGTTCGCTTTCGAGACTTTCCGCACAACCCCGGGGCGGGCATACCGTCCGCAGGCTACTTTGTTTTTCCGCTTCTACGTGAGAAATTTTAAAGAATAGAAAGTGCTTTGCATTTTCAAAAGAGGATATTTCTCCGAGACGATGCGCGTTACTGCATCGTATACGAGACACTTTGAATCAACGCAAAAACAAAGAGCCCATCGGTGATGGACTCTTGTTTTTGGTGGGGATGGAGGGGCTCGAACCCCCGACCTCTTCGATGTGAACGAAGCGCTCTAACCAGCTGTGCTACATCCCCAAGCAAAGGATATTGTACCGTATTCGACGTTGGAAGGCAAGCCCTTTTTGCTCCATTTTCAACTTTTCGGCGGGATGGCCGCGCCCGGCTCGCCCGCCGCGGCGAGTAGCAAACTGCCGCGCCGGTATGGTAGAATAGCGGTATCAATCGAGAAAAACGGAGGTTGTTATGAGACAGGACGACCGATTCATCCGGATTTACAGCAAAGGCATCGGCAACGCAAACGAGATTTGGGTTGACCGGGAAACCGGCGTGAATTACCTCTTCCACGTGTCGGGTTATGCGGGCGGGCTCACGCCGCTGCTCGATCGGGACGGCAAGCCCGTCGTGACGGACGCATATACGCTCGAGCACGAATTCGGCCGCTGAGCGCGCGCAGCATACCCTTCCGGCAGGGTGCGGAACCGATCCGCATTCCTGCTTTTTTTATGCCGTGAACGGTGGATTCTCCATGGGAAAAAACGTCGCGCCGCCTGCCCGCATCGTCCGATTGTCGAAACCGCGCGATGCTGATACAATAGGCGTAACAAGCGAGAGAGGTGATTGCGTTATGCCATCGGAAAAAGGGACGAATCCCGCCAAACATGAGCGCGCGTCGAGCATTCAGGGATATGGCATTGAGCTAAACGACGAGAAACTGAGCCGGATCGACCGGATGGTGGAGAGTTACGAAAAGCGCGTCGCCGCCCGGCTGGACGAGGAATACGAGGTGCATACCCGGCGTTCCGACCGCGTGGCGGACAAGGTTGCCGCGTTTGGCGGGAGCTGGGCATTTATCATCATCTTCGCGTGTTTTCTCGCGCTTTGGATTCTGATCAACGTACTAGCGTTTTTGGGGCTGCAATTCGATCCCAAGCCGTTTATCCTGCTGAACCTGATCCTATCGTTCATCGCCGCGTTTCAGGCGCCGATCATCATGATGAGCCAGAACCGGCAGGCCGCGCGGGACAAGCACGAGTCGATCATCGACTTTGCGATCAACTACAAGGCCGAGCAGGAGATTGACGACATGCAGAAGCATCTGCACCGGATGGAGGCGGAGCTGGCGGAGATGAAGGAGATGTTGAAGGAGGGGAAATAGTTAGTTTTCTTATATATTCGCATGTATATTTACTTAAAAACAAAGTAATGAGGGGGAATTATGAAGAAGGTCAGTCAACAACAACGCTTTTTTATTGCATTAGCGTATATAGTCGTAATCACCGTTATTTTTCTCTCTTTTGGCGGGACACTCTCTGAGATAGTGGATGACACCAGTAATATGGGGGTATGGTTCTGTTCTGCAGCACTACTGATTATTTTTGGGATTTATCTTACAGAACCCTTTTTTAGTAAGCCGGTTGACACAATAACCAATTGTACTTCGGTATTATTAACTCTACTTGCTTTACCCCAAAAAAAGGCGCTTATTGGCTATTGGTTTATTATGACGGTTACGCTTGTTCTTCTTGTATTAAGTTTTATTACGATTTTCTTCAAAGATAAAGAAAATGGCTTTCTACGATTAGTGCATTTCGTTGTTATGAATATAGGCAATGCCAGATTTGTCTTTTCTCCTTTTTATCTTTTAAGTGCATATTCTTTCTTTGCGGTAGCCGGAAGGCACGCCGAGTTTACTCTAATAGCGTTACTATGGTTCTTTCTTTGTGTCTTTGATCCAATTTCTTGGGTCTTGAGAAAATATAACCAGCTTCGGATCGCGCAATCACCCCCAGAAACGTATATTGGAATTGCTACACAATGTAGCGCTCCGGAGATTTATACAATTGAGTCAAGCTACGAAAGCAATGTAAGTATAAATATCGGAAATATCGTTGGTATAAAATTATCGACTCATTTATATAAAATAGGCGTGATATCATGGGAACAAGATTTATTGAGCGGAAGGTTTATAGAAATTCAATGTTATGACTTTGGTAGTACACCTAACAGATTTACATGCGAGCAATTGGGCATAGAACAAACACAAAAAAACGTTAGAAGCAAGCCTGTCGCCAGTGTAGTACTTATTAAGCCTGAACTTCTTTCTGAGGGTATAAAGGAGCTAATCAAGAATAACGTACTACATAAGAATATATGTAATTTTATTGGTCGTGTACTCGAAGGGTCGACCATAGAGATGATTAAGTTCTCGGTTAACAATTCATTGTTAGTAATATCAGAAGGTCAGATAGTATATACGCTAATCCATAATGAAATCGTACTATATCAAATAATCAATGGTATTACTGCGGAAGAAATATTAGATCACACGAACCATACAGCATATTTATGTTGTTATGCTAGAAAATTGGGCAAGTATATAAATAACCAACTGGAAATTGTTAAGTGGGTACCTTGTGCAGCCGAACCAGTATTTTTGTTAAATTCAAATACACCCAATGTTGATGAACTTCGAAGCATTGCAAATTCTTCAATTGGGTGTCTACCACAAACTAAGTACCAAGTCAAGATTAATAATATAGATGAATTAATCACACACAATACTGCAATTTTAGGTATTTTGGGTGTTGGTAAGTCTTGCCTTGCATTTGAGTTAATACAAAAAGTTGTTAGAGCTGGAAAGAAAGTTGTTTGTATAGACATAACAAATCAATACTGTTCTCCGAAAGGATTAGGAAGATATGTTGACAATGAGAATATTGTTCTAGACATTAGGCAAGAACAAAGAGACGCACTTACCAGTACGTGCCGATCAGTTGGAAGTTCGAACTTGCAGGACAGATGGGGGAATATTAGAAATTACGAGAGCATATTATACAATACATTTAGGGAATTCATGGATTCGCCTAGTTCTGTTTTGATTCTTAATCCTGATAATCATAATGTCGGAAAAGCAGCAACTTTATATACAATTCAAGGTACGGCAGAACTAACAACAGCAGAAAAAACCAGGATAATCTCTGAACAACTGCTAAAGTTGTGTGAAGAGCAAGGTCAATCCGATGTAGCTAGATGTCTTCTGGTGTATGAAGAAGCTCACTCTCTAATACCTGAGTGGAATTCTGTAGCAAATGAAGGCGATAAAGCTGCAACAAATGGAACGGCTCGAGTTATAATGCAAGGTCGAAAATATGGGCTAGGCTGTTTTGTCATAACTCAAAGAACCGCAAATGTCACTAAGAGTATACTAAATCAATGCAACACGGTTTTCGCTTTTAGAATTTTCGATGATACAGGAAAAACTTTTCTCGAGAATTATATTGGTTCGTACTACTCGAGTATTCTGCCTACTCTCGAAGAGCGCCATACTCTTGCTATTGGAAGGGGACTGGCATTAAAACAACCTGTAATTATCCAATTAAATGATTTGAAATACCTCGTATATGATCAAGATCCTTTGTTATTGTGATACCTTTGATCACACGTTTAATCTTACGATCCAGAAATGAATTACAGATGAGCAATCCTTGCTTTGTAATGATAGTTTTAATTATGATAAAAGGGCGGCTCGCGCCGCCCTTTTCCATATTCCCTGAACCCTTATTACCCCTTTTTCGCATACTGCCGCATGCTCGCCGCCTTGCCCGCGTTCGCAGGATTGCGCAGGGCGCTGTTGCTTGGCGAAATCTTCTTATCACCGTGGTGCTGCAGTTCCGCGTTGGACGCTTCCTGCTCCGCACGTTTCATCAAATGTGGCAGTTTGCCGATGTTCTTTCTCATAAAACAATCACTCTCTTTCCCGCTTAGTATACCACAAACGCATGTTCGCGCGCCAGAACCGCGCCGCTAACGCTTTGCGTACACCAAATCGACAATTCCGTTATAGTTCTCCGTTGAAAGCAGCCGCAGCGGAACCTCCCGTTCCAGCACGCCGAACAGCCGGATGCCGTCCCCAAGGATTGTCGGGATTACGCTGATGTGGTAGCGGTCGATCAACCCGAGCTGGATGCACTGGTTTACGACGGAAGCACCGCCGCAGATCCAGATTTCGCCGCCCTGCTGCGAACGCAGCCGCCGGATCAGCGCGTCGAGCGGTTCGCCGGTGAAGGCGATATGCTCCGAGGATTCCGCCGTGCGGTGCGTGAGCACATGCGTCGTCTGCTCCGGATACGGCCAGGCGTCCGGGCAAAGCTCCGTTTTGAGCTGATGGTAGGTCGTGTAGCCCATAACGACATCGCTTACGCCCGCGAGGAAGCGTTCATAACTGCCAAAGTCGTTCCCGCCGGGGTTCTGCCCGCCGAGCCAGCCGACGCTTCCGTCCGGCGCGGCGATATAGCCGTCCAGACTCATGGCAAGAAACAGCACAACGTTTCGCATAGAGGATTCCTCCGCGACCGGTCGAATCGCTTTTTATGCCTTTTGGTAAGAGCAGCAGTAGTCGCAAACGCCGTCCGTTTTTACGGAAAAGCGGCTGTTGGTGGGCACCTCGAAGGACTGTCCTTCGGTAAACGTAACCCATGCCGCAGCGCCGGGCAGCAGTACGCGAAGCGACCCGCCGAGGATTTCCATTATCTCCTTGTCCGCCGTGCCAAAGGAGTACTCGCCGGGCAGGATGACGCCGAGCGTCTTTTTCGAGCCGTCCGCAAACAGAACCGTACGGCTCGTAACCTTGCCGTCGTAATACACGTTCGCCTTTTTAACGATGGCTACTTGCTCAAACCGATCCATATGTGTTCCCTCCCGCGCAAGAAAAGATTGTTATCTATCGTACCGCAAATGGGCTGCAAAGGGAAGCGTTTGTTGCGGCCTTCCGCGCGGCTACGGCAGCAGCAGACCCAGCAGTTCGCCGTATCCGCCGACCGTATACGTGGGCGGTACGTCCGCGCGCGCCTCCGCGCCGGCAGGCTTGAGCCAGCAGGTGTCGATGCCCGCGTTGATACCGCCCTGAATGTCGGCGGAGAGCGAATCGCCGATGACGAGATAGCGCGACCGGTCGGTTTCGCCAAACGCCTCGCACACGGCGTCGAAATATGCCTTGGACGGCTTCTGTACGCCCATTTCCTGCGATATGTAAACGCCCCCGAGCAGCGGCAGAAAACCGGAGCGCTCCAGCCGCGCGCGCTGCACGAGGTGCAGGCCGTTGGTGATCACCGCAATTTCGTAACGCGCTTTGAGCCGCCGCAGCATTTCGATTGCGCCGTCCATGACGATCGCCTGCCTGCCCAGGTTTTCGACGTAGCGGTCGTTTACGAACTGCGCCCGCGCGGGATCGAGGGAGAGGCGTTCCAGAAACTGCTCGAAGCGCAGCCGCTGCACGGTCCTGCTGTCCAGCAGCCCCTGCTCGAACTTGGTCCAGACGCCCGCGTTGATTGCGAGATAGTCCCGGTATTCCGCGTCCGAAATGGGGGTGTCCAGCTCCTCCATCGTCTGAAACAGCGCGACTTTTTCCCCCGCGGAGAAGTCCATCAGCGTGTTGTCGATATCAAACAGCAAGTAACGATAGCGTAGATTGGCTGCGTTGTGCATGGATGACCTGCTTTCCCCAAAATTGTCCTCAATAAAACTGGCAACGGTAACACATTACAGCATTCCGCGCCGAAGGGCAATGCCGGGGACGAATTTTTGCAGTTTTCGCGTCCGGATCGCAGGAAAGGTATCCGTTCAGCTTTCAAACTCCATTTCGCCGATCACGTTTTCCAACTCCACCCATTCGCGCAGCCAGCGGGACGCGGCGATTTCGCGCTGACGATTCAGCTGAACGATTTCCGATAAGTAGCTGCGATGTACGAAGGGCGCGCCGGAAACGGCGCGCCCTTGTTTGCCTGTATGCGGTTGATTTATCGGTAGTCGTCGAGGTTGATCGTAAGCGCGTATTGCGACATCACATCATATTGCGGGTCGGTTTGAAAAGCGGTGCTATGTCCGTTTGGTTTGCTGCTGTCATACACGATTTCCGTATAGACCGCGCCATCCCGCAGGGAGATATCCTGCTGAGGTCCGTCGTCCACGGCTACCTTCATATCCCACCAATAGGTCGTCATAGGTAGGATTGTCAGCGTTTTGATGTTGGCCCATTGGCTCGGAGAGAGCGAACTGCTAAACAGTTCAAAATCATATTCCAGCTTTTTGCCTGTCTTGTCCGCTGTTCCCATTGGTCCGTATGCATTAAACGGGCAACCGGACCAGCTTTCAGGAGCCTCCCCGTCCAGCAGGAACCGGAACGAGAGATCGCAGTAACATCGCTCCGCCGCGGTCCAGCTTTCCGGCAGCACGATATGCAGCGTAATCTTCGTGTCTGTCGGGGTAAAGGAGATCTCCTTAAGCGAGTAGGAAGCGCCGGTGAAATCGAGCTCATGGGTATAGTAATATACCTCGGCCGTGTCCCCGGTCCGCTCCTCCTCCGGCTGCCATTCCAGAATAGTGACGGGGTGGGTGCCGCCGAAATCCACCCTTGTTTCCGATTTCGCCTGCGTGGTCTGTGTCTGTGCCTGATATGCGTCGGCGTCGAACACGATATCACCAAAACTCGCGCTGAGCACCTGCACGGGGTCTTTACTGTCAACGTTGTCGTAACGCATATGAATGGACAATTCGCCGGTAACCTGCCCGGACAGCGGCTTTGCCTCGGGCTCGTAACAATCCAGTTGCATTGAAAAACGCACATCATGATTGGCGAGATAAGCATCCCACAGCCTATCCGCTTTTGGATTGGACGTGACGAGCTCTCCGTTTTCGAATACATCCTGCATTTCCTCGCTGGACAGCGCAGCGCAGATTTCGTCCATCTCCGGCGTAAAGGTTGGAACCAGTTCCCCGCTGAATTCTTTACCGTTCGGGGTTTCAAACGTTACGCGGTTATCGCAGCTGAAGTAGTAGTATTCCCAAGAGCCGTCCCCTCCGAGCGAACCATCGAAAGGCGCCGCGCGGAAGGTGTCCCCGCCCGTATACGCCTGAACGAACGGGCGCGCCGTCGCGCCGGACATCGTTCCCGAAAGGAAGATCGACGTGCCGTCGTAGGCAATTTCGTCCAGCGTCATGTCAAAGGCCGTTGCATACGCTTCATAGCCTGTTCCCACGCTGGAGACGTTTACATTCTTGTTGTTTGCGCTGCTGGTGATTGCCTCGATCGTCGGTTCATCCGTCCGCTCGCTCTTCTCCTGTCCGAAGTAGTCCCGTGCGCTGAACCAATCGTTGATCCATTCCTCCACCGCCGCCCGCGCGCTGGGAACGGCGACCACGGTAATACATACGACGGCCAGCAGGCACGCCGCGGCGAACAGAATTCGCCGTGCGACATGGCGGTTCTTTCGTCTCTTGCTAACGCGCATCACGCGCGTGTCGTCAACCATATACTGCATAACAGCCTCCTTGAACAATTCTCGTTCCGTCATTGCTCATCGGCTCCTTTCCATTCCGCTCGAATCCGTTCTCTGGTGCGATAGAGCCGCGCTTTTACCGCGTCTTCGCTGATGCCCAGCGCTTTTGCGATCTGCCGCACCGACTGGTCGAAGCCATAATAGAGCGCAAACGCCTGATAGGACAGCAGGGGTTCCTCTTTGACGATGCTCCAGATTTGTGCCGCGTCCATCCGATCCAGAAGCGCCGGTTCGAATGGAGACTGTTCATCGGGAATGGTCTCCAAGAGCGGTTCCTCCCGCTCGTTTCTCCGGCTCTGGTTCCGGTAACGTTTGGACAGTTCCCCTTTGGCGATCTTGACTAGATAGCAAAAGGGTTCCTGCGGGCGGAGCACCGCCATGCGTTCGTAAAACCGCTTCCAGACCTCCTGAAAGATATCCTCCATATCGGAAACGGAGCGTATGCGAACGACGAGGAAGCGTTTCAGTTTGGCGGCGTGTTCGTGGTAGACCTCGTCAAAATAGGCGTCCCTGGATTCCATGCTGTTCCTCACTTTTTCAACCGGTTTGCCCTATATGCGGATCACATTCGACGTTTGGTGTCAAAAAGAACGATAAATTTCGAGTTTCGTTTGCCCGGAGGGATCGTTTTCTTCATTTTACGCTTTTTGATGTGAAGCGGACATGGTTCCTTTGCGAACCGACTGTGAACATTACGAGATTGGGTTGACAAGAATCGCTTCATGCTCTAAATTATTAGATGTTAACAAAAGACAAGTCCTTTTATGCGCATATTTGGAAACGGAGGCAACGATATGAGGCCAACCCAGGAAAAGCAAACGTTGACGAAGCCGGAATGGCTGATGATGGAAGCGCTGTGGAACCATCCGCCGATGTTCCTTTCGGAAATCATGGAATCCATGCAGAACACCGTCGACTGGAAAAGCAGCAGCTTCATGACCTATTTAAAACGCCTGACGGAGAGCGGCTATATCGGTTATCAGCTTGTCAGCGGCAACCGGCGCTATTTTCCGCTTCGCGCGCGGGAGGACTGCGTAGAGGAGGAGAGCAGCTATATTCTCTCCAAAATGACGGACGACAGCGCAAGGCTGCTGCTCGCTACCATGGTGCAGAAGACGAACCTGAGCGGCGAAGATAAGGAGCAACTGCAAAAGCTGATCGCCAAACTTTCCGGCGAAGGGAAGCGGGGGTGAGCCATTTGCAGGTACTTGATACACTGCTCGAAATTTCGGTGTACGCGACGGTTATCTTCGCCGTCACGATGCTGATCAAGCGGCTGCTGAAAAACAGGATGTCGCCCTTCCTGCATTACGCCGTCTGGGCGCTGTTCATCCTCCGGCTGCTGCTGCCGGTTACGATCCAAAGCCCCGTACAGCTGCTTTCGTTTCCCGCCGCGCAGGCGGCGGCGGGCGCGCTTGCCGCACTGCCGGAAACCGAGCGGGAAAACGCATGGACGGATACGGCATCCGGCGCGGAAGCAACCGATCCGGAAACAGACGGCCTCGTTCCGGCGACCCAGACCGCCCCGACACAGGCGGGCGTCTTCGCGGACGAAACGAAACAAGCGATATCCCTTTCGACGGCGCTCTTGATCGTTTGGCTGACCGGCGCCGGAATCGGGATCGGGTACATCGCGTTTCTGTATGTCCGGCTGCAAAAGAGCATCGTGAAACATGCGGTCAGGCCCGCGAAACGGCTGCGCGTTTTATACCAGGAGGTGCGGCAGGAGCTCGGAATCCGCGCGAATGTGCCGCTCGTCTGCCAATACGGTTTGACCTCCCCCGGCATTCTGTTTCCCGCGTGTGTGCTGATGCCCATGGAATCGCTGGCGGCCATGCGGGACGAACAGGTCAAAAATACGCTGCGCCACGAACTGATCCACTATAAACGCGGCGACCATATGGTGAGCGTTCTGCTCTCGCTCCTCAACGCGGTCTATTGGTTTAACCCGATCGTCTGGATCGCCGTGCGGCAGATACGGGCGGACATGGAAACCGTGTGCGACAGCGCCGTTGTCCGCGGCATGAGCGCGAAACAAAAGGGCGATTATGCCACCTTGATCCTGGATCTGTTTTCGCGATCGAATTATCGACAAGTCGTTCTCGGCATGGCGTATGGAAAATCGAAATCCGTCATCGAGAAACGAATCAAAGGAGTGTTTATGAACGATAAAAGCAAATGGAGTGCGAAAATCATCTGTTTTACATGTATTCTTGTGTTGCTGACAGGCTGTTTTACCACGGCTTGCTCGCCGAAGACGCAGGGGAATGACGACGTGGCGATTATTGGCGGCGCGGACGGGCCGACGGCGATCTTCGTTTCGAACGACGCTGCCGCGGCTGCCGACGAAGCGGCGGAGCCAACGCCCACCGCCGCCCCCGAAGCGATCAGCCCGCTTGCGCAGAAGTTGGGCGTTCCAACCCCCTGGAGATATTCGGAATGGAGTACCGATAAAGAGCTCCTGCTCAACGGAAATCTCAACGTCACTTTGCCCAATGTCGACGCCGTCCCCGTCGCTTCCGCAACATGCCGGTATGTGACCGAAACGGACCTGATGAACGCGGTGACCGCATTCTTTGGAAAAGAAGTGACGTTCACCTACGCGCCGCAGGATACGAAGGAGTATGCGGAACAATGGATTGCAAACAGTCAGGAGACCTACGACAGCGTCATAAACGGAACTTGCGAGAATAAGCTGGCATCCTTTGAGAAGTCTGTGAAAGAGCAGTATGCCGCCTATTCGGAAATGGCTAAAACCGCGCCGTCCGCGGCGGAAAACAAACAAATTGCGCCGGGATTTACGCAGCATATGAGCGAAACCGGTAATTCCTACATGGGCTTTCGCGGCGTTACCGAGCTAAACGGAACGGAATATCTCGTGTCCGCCTCCTATTCCGACCGGGCCAGCGCGGTGAACATCAACGAATTCTACGAGAATCAGCCGCTGTATTATTCGGGAACGTATCGCAGCGAGCCGGCGGGTCTTTCCGTAACGAAGGAACAGGCCGTCGCGCTGGCAACCGCGATGGCGGAGAAGCTCGACAGCGGGCTGTCGCTCAACCATGTAATGACAGTTGGATTGTTTGTCGCGCAGGGCGAGGAGAATACCTGGGAGCATCCCTGGGCATGGCAATGCATATTCATGCGCGAAGTGAACGGCGTTGGCACGGCTTATGACAGCCGCGACGTGGCCAGCGATATGGAAACCATGGTCGTGAATGGCCGCGCCTATGAGGCGCTGGAGATCACCGTGGACGATCGCGGCATTTGCAACGTCCACTGGATCAACCCCATGACGGTCGATTCGATCACCAATCCGGATGCAACGCTGATGCCCTTTGCGGAGATTGAGGCAAAGCTCGCCGACCTCATTCGGGAAAAATACGACTATAATATCACCAGAGAGAAGGATAGCACGCATGAGCTCTATATCCTGCGGGCGGAGCTTGGGATGATGCGGATCGGTGTGCCCGGTTCCATCACCTATACGCTGGAACCCGTGTGGAACTTCTTCATCGGGTTTGACGAAAAGCCGGACTACGAATCCAATCCGGACTTGCTCCGGGCGGCATACGATGGCGACCCGACCTATTGGAACTCCCTGACCATCAGCGCCATCGACGGGCGCGTGATCGACCGGGATCGCGGGTATTGACAATCGCTTGGGTGATGGCGTAATCAAATAGTAAGGAAGCGGCGGTTTGATCGAACATCAGGCCGCCGCTTCATATTGTGAGCAAACAAGCAAACGATGTATCCGCTGTTGGCGGATAAGGATGAGGGGAAGCGGGTTGAGGTGGGGAGATGCTTGGAACAAGTGGTGGGTACGAGCAAGTGATGCGTTTAGGGTAGTTGAGACGAATATCACTGATATAACTGAATGATCATCAACTAATTGAGCAGAAGTTACCCATATGCTAGAATATATTAAATGGTTGGATTGTTTGGCAAGCGTGAATACATTTGATTTTAGTAAACGAAGCAACTTGCTGAGCGTTTCATAAAATATTGAGGTTAGCCTTGGAGGGCGAAATACTTGAACGCTAATTTGGCAGGCACACTATACAAAAGAATTATTGATGCTAGTAATGGTGTCTCCAAGGTAAAGATTGATTTACATGTGCATACGCCAGCTTCTCACGACTTCAAGGTGTTGTCAAAGTGTGAGGACGATACTTATGTTACTTTGTTGAACGAAGCTTTAGAAAGCGGAATACAGATTATTGCAATAACAGATCATAACACTTTTCGAGGTTATGATCATATTCGAAGAATGATTGAGAGCAATGTCCCCGCATATAAGCCCTTTAGTGGTTTATTAATACTTTGTGGAATTGAGATTACTTGTTTTTCTAAGCACCTGCTTGCGATTTTCCCTGACGCTTTCTCTGAAGACGCACAAAGAGCGTTTCTGAGGGATATTGGTGTCGATGAAAGTGTTGAAGGAACGGAAGATGCATTAGCTGATAACCTCGGCCCTTCTCCATTGATTGATAAAATAGGTGAGTATGGTGGGTTTGCTATATTAGCACATGCTGACGCAAAACATGGCTTTTTGTGCAGTCTTTGTAGTAAAGATAGTGGAAGTGAACTTTCGTTCATTGGCAAATCATTGGCAAAAATCATCCGGAATAAAAACCTTTTCGGAGTGCAGTGTAATAACGAATCGAAACGACAAAACATACAATCTAAGCTTAAAAATGTTGATTATTTACGCAAAGAAGCCCCATTGGCTTTCATTAAGTGCTCGGACTGTCATGGGATTGTTTATCAAAATGAATATACAGGTTCTAGTGGGCAAGCAATTGGGACGGTCTATTCTGTAAAAAATTGTCTGAAATATCATTCAACGCATTGAGAATGGCTTTAGCTGACCCCGAGATGCGTATTGAAAGTTCGCAAGAATCAAGTAAAAATCCGTATATTATTGGAATAGCGATAGAAAGTAAAATAATTAGGCAACCCAATGAGGTATACGCTGTTGATCTAGCCCCCGAAAACTGGACCAGCTACAATGTTAGGAAAGAGAGAAAAAAAGACTAACAAAGGAGCTGCAAGAAGATGGCAAGAAAGAACTACACAGTTGAGCAGATCATCGTCAAGCTGCGGGA
>JAJFTI010000013.1 GCA_021373115.1 Eubacteriales bacterium
TGGATCCGATACTACAATCAAATAAGGCCGCATTCGAGCCTCAGCGGGCGGTCGCCCGCTCCACAAACCGTGGTTCCAATCGCTGCCTAGAATTCCGAGTTTACTAACATTGCTCCTGGACCATAAATCGGGGGCAGATCAATTTGGGGGACACCTCAAATTCCGAGTTTACTAACATTGCTCCTGGACCATAAATCGGGGGCAGATCAAACCATTAAACGAGCATTGCGAAGGCCGAGATTTGCACGTTGATAAACAACTGATTTTACATTCTTGTGTTTTGAAGATATCAGCGCTGGATCGGGCGCTGCGCAATGGCGGCGGAGAGAGCAACAACGTTTTCGATGGACGAGGGATTCTGTTCCTGTGGTTCGCCCACCAGTGAATCATATCGCTCAGAAGCGGATTTGTTTGGGCGTATATCGCCCAAACAAATTGACTTACGCACAAAACGAACATATAATTGGGCGTATTGGAAGGAGTTGGGCGAATGAGAGCTTTTCAATATGATAAGATTGCGAAGAAAACATGGGATACTGAAACTCTGCAGCTAATCGCTGGAATACGCGAATGTAAGGGGCGCCAGGAAATGTTCCTTGCGCAAAAACCTGCGGTTTTAAAGAAATTAGTGGAGATCGCACGGGTGCAGAGTACTGAAGCGTCGAATAAAATAGAAGGAATCGTGACCACAAGCGTTCGTGTGAAGCAACTTTGCGAAGAGAAGGTCTTGCCGCGAAACCGAGATGAGGAAGAAATCAGCGGATATCGGGATGCGCTAAACACCATTCATGAGAACTTTGAATATATCCCGATCACGCCAAACTACATTCTTCAGCTTCACGGAATGCTATATCGCTATTCCGGACGTGAGATTGGCGGTAGGTTCAAGAATGTTCAGAACTATATCAGCGAAACTCGCGCGGATGGAAGCGCATGGACACGCTTCACTCCCTTAGCACCATATGAAACGCCTGAAGCGGTAGAAGCGATCTGCACGAGCTACAGTAAGGCGATAGACGATGGTATTGTCGATCCGCTGATCTTAATACCTGTATTCATCAATGACTTTCTTTGCATCCATCCGTTCAACGATGGAAACGGCAGGATGAGCCGTCTTTTGACGACGCTGCTGCTTTACCAAAGCGGATTTGTGGTTGGACGTTATGTCAGTCTGGAAGCGAAAATTGAAAAGACCAAGGATGTGTACTACGATGTTCTACAGGCAGCATCAGCGGGATGGCATGAAGGGACGAATGATCCAACTGACTTTATAAAATATCTACTTGGCACCATTCTTGCAGCATACAGGGATTTTGAAGACAGAGTTAATATCGTCGAAGAAAAATTGCCTGCTCTTGAACAAGTACGACAGGCGGTCAAAAAGAAAGTTGGCAAGTTTACCAAGAGTGAGATCATGGAGCTATGCCCAAGTATAGGAAAAACGTCGGTCGAAAATTCGCTAAAAACACTAGTAGAGGAAGCATACATAACGCCGCATGGAAAAGGCAAGGCGACCTTCTATACCAGGAACGATTAGAGGAATTTCATCATTTGGAAAGCATCTATCGAAAGACAGGTGCTTTTCTATAAAGTTATTGACAGTATTGCGAGCGCATAATACAATTCAGGAAAACAAGCAGAAGGAGATCGTTTTTATGGGATACTATAAGCCATCGCAGTACACAATTGAAAGTGCTCTCAAAGAGGTCGCAAGATATGACGGAATTTACGTTGGAGACAACTATGTTACCAAAGACCATGGTGATTATATCGAAATTAATATTGACGCTGGCAATGATAAGGGGCATGTAAGCTATGATTTATATTTCGATGAAAACGGCAGGCTCATTCGTTGGGAAAAGCACCGCTAATAGATAATAGCTTGGTATTAATTAGGTAAAGCATCTACCGAAAGGCAGGTGCTTTTTGATATTCAAGAACAGGAGAAAAGGATGGGGATATTAAAAAGCATTTTCCGCTCGCGCGACAAACCGAAAGACTCCCTCAACGGCAGTCGCTACAGCTTCTTCTTCGGTGGGACGTCAAGTGGGAAGCCGGTGAACGAAACGACCGCCATGCAGATGACGGCAGTATACTCCTGCGTGAGAATCCTGTCCGAGACCGTCGCGGGTTTACCGCTGAACGTCTATCGATATAACGACAGTGGCGGTAAAGAGAAAGCGTTCAAGCACCCGCTCTACCGGCTGCTGCACGACGAGCCGAACCCGGAGATGACGAGTTTCGCGTTTCGGGAAACGCTCATGAGCCACATGCTCTTGTGGGGCAACGCCTACGCGCAGATCATCCGAAACGCTCGAGGCGAGGTGATCGCGCTCTACCCGCTCATGCCGAACAAAATGACAGTCGACCGTGATCAAAACGGCCGGCTTTTTTATTTGTATCAGCGCGGGTCGAAGGATCCGACTACACTCGGAAAATCGACGCAGGTGACGCTTCCTCCTTCGGATGTATTACACATCCCCGGACGTGGCTTCGACGGCCTGATCGGCTATAGTCCGATCACCATGGCAAAGAACGCCATCGGATTGGCGATCGCAACAGAGGAGTATGGCGCGAAGTTCTTCGCTAACGGCGCGGCACCGTCCGGCGTGCTGGAACACCCCGGCACGATCAACGATCCGCAGCGGGTCAAGGAGAGCTGGAACTCGGCGTATCAGGGCAGCGCGAATTCGCACAAGATCGCGGTTCTCGAAGAGGGCATGAAGTATACGCCCATCGGGATATCGCCCGAACAAGCGCAGTTTCTGGAAACGCGGAAGTTTCAGATCAACGAAATCGCGCGTATCTTCCGCGTGCCGCCGCACATACTGGCGGACTTGGAGAAATCGTCGTTGAGAAAGTCGTCTATACCAGCACAACAAATACGCTGGGAGCGCATGGCCCCGTACTGGTTGACGAAACCGGAGAATTCAATCACTGGAAAACCAAGGATCACTATTGTATCTCGAAATACCTTGGTGAGGTCGAAGTAAAAAAGTTCGTTGAAAAAGGGCTGCCGGCCGTCATTGCCAATCCAACCATTATGATCGGAGAGTATGACAGAAAGCCAACCCCATCGGGAATGCTCATTTTAGATGTAGCCGCTCAACGGATGCCGGGGTATATTGAGGGCGGAAGCAACATTATTGATGTAGAAGACGCCGCAAGAGGGCACATACTTGCTGCAAAGAAAGGCAGAGTAGGGGAAAGATACATTCTTGGAAATGAGAATATGACAATAACGGAGTATTTTGAATTGATAGCCGATGTAGCAGGTGTAAAACCTCCTCGCATCAAGATACCATATCCTCTTGCCGTTGTTACCGGCCATCTCTATGAGCTTTCAGCTTTCATAACAAAGAAGCCACCGGCATTCACTGCATCGGAGGTCAGAATTGGCAAATTGTACGAATGGTATGATAATTCTAAGGCGATTCGAGAACTGGGACTGCCTCAGACGCCGGTGAAAGAACCAATTCGGAAAGCGCTAAACTGGTTCAAAGAAAATGGATATATGCAGTAAAACGAATCGAATACAGGGTGCGGAGAGGACCACGCTTTATATGTCCATTCGATGCAAGGCAGAACCCTTCACTTAAGTCGAAGAAAAAGTAAACACTAATTTCCCCGTGAATCGTGGCAATGACAGAATGAACAGAGCGCTTGCGGGCTGATGCAAACACCTGCTAGGCGCTCTTTCTCATGCACGGGGAAATCCCGTTGGGCCAGATAGAAATAGCACGCTGTGGATGGAACTTGTTGTTGCTTTTTATCAGCGTAGAGAGAATATGTTTATCGTGTATTCGTGCTCTGAAAACTGAGCACTAGGGATCGATTTCATGCAAAAATCGGATCGATGGAATGCAGGTCCGCTCTGAAAACCATGCCATCGTTTTTGTCACGCGCGCTATTGACACATTCCGGTGGCCGCGATACCATTAATCCAGAGGTAATTATGTTTGATATAGATGCGACGGAAAACAACGAGAATAGATTTTATAAAGATACGTTCACAAAAACTTCGGCAGACCGTCGGAAGAAGCTCTGGGATGTTGCCATTGACGAGTTCTCCGCAAAGGGTTATAGCGCGACAAATATTAACGACATCGCAAGAAAAGCGGGCGTCAGCATCGGCGCGATGTATAGCTATTTTGCGTCCAAGGAGGACCTGTTCCTGACGATTGTGGAGCAGGGGTACCTGCTTCTTGAGATGATTTTAAAGAATATGGCAGAGGAGAGCGAAGACATCTTCGACTTCTTCAGAAGAGCGTTGCTTGCATCGAGAGAATACGCGCTGAAATATCCAAAACTCAATCAGATTTATCTGGATTTAACAACGCAGTCGCTATCAAGCATGTCGGTGCGGCTATCCAACAAAATGGAAGCGGTCACAACGCAGCACTACAGAAACTTTTTTGCGCAGGCTAAAGAAAAAGGTCTGGTGCGGTCCGATCTGGACGAAAGAGCCATGTCGTTTCTGCTGGACAGCATCTGCGTGATGTATCAGTTTTCGTTCTCTTCCGAGTATTATAAAGAGAGAATGAAGCTCTTCCTCGGAGACGAAGAATACAACGACATCGAGACGGTGGAAAGCCATTTGCAGGCATATATTCATACAATGATTGCCAAGAGTTAAAATATACTTTGTGTAATAATTGACTATAGCAAAGCGGCCGGATTGGAATCCGGCCGCTTTTTGATGGCGATATTGGATTTTAAAATAAGATGCGATTACGTAAGCATGGATTGCAGGATAGACATATAGTCGTTGAGGTAACAGGAATACTCCGGGCTGCCGATGGTTTCGACATATCCTTGTTCAACCGCCTTTACGAACTCGATATCCTTTAGCAGCACCGCCATGGCGCCCTTTACGCTTAAGAACCGAAAATGCACGAACGGCGCGCGGCGCGTATAGATGCCGTGCCCGGATTTTGTTTGTCCTGCTTTGATCCGCAGATAACAGGCGATGCTGGCCGGATCATCCTTCTCCTCAACCGTAAATTGATAGATTCGGTCAGGCTGCCGCAGACAAAACTCGCGCATATCCGGGTCACCGAGCTTGTTATATTGAGACAACGCCCGCGTGATCATGTATAGGCTCATCTTCACCTTCAAGTGTTGCTTAGCCGGATCTTTGGGACGCTGCTTCGGGGACATCAGCATAAGCCCCATCAGTAACGAGAGAAAATGGATCAGCAGACCGACATGGCGCGCACCTTGGATGGATGGCAGCGCAAGTCCGCCGCGGAGAAGCGTGTTCATCTTTGCGACGGTCGGGAACGTTAGAGTAAGATCGGGATGATCCGCAGGGCCTTGTACCACGGCGACCTGTCCGCAGTTGAACAGAAGGTGGCATGCCAGCATGGAGTCGCCATCCTTTGCCCCGAACTGGATGACCGCCGTCACATTCTGAAACGCCGCGTGTAGCTTTGGATCGTCATCCAAAAGGACCTGCATCACAGGAAAAACCGCATTTAGGAACAGCTTTGCGGTCATGATGTCTTTCGGTGTTGCGTTCAATGCAATCCCTCCTTTCTTATTCGTCGTCCCAGCTTTCGTCGGCCTCAAACTCCTTGCCCATGATTGAGCGCACCTGATCAACGATGCCGTTCGCGTCCAATCCGTAGTAAGAGTACAGATCTTCCGCATATCCGATGGTAACAAACTCGTCATAGATGCCGTGCTTCTTAAAGACGCAACCCTTGCCGCTTTCGGCGATCACGCTGCCGACTGCGTCACCAAGACCGCCGATTACATTGTGTTCTTCAATGGTCAGAATACGGCGCGTATCGACAACGGACTTTAAGATTGCTTCGCGGTCAATCGGTTTAATGGTGTGCATGTTGATGACGCGAACGGAGATTCCGTCTTGCTCCGCCAGCGTTTTTGCCGCCTGCAGCGTTTGAAGCACGGCGATTCCGCAGCAAATGACGGTGATGTCTGTGCCGTCGCGCATGGTGATTGCCTTGCCAATCTCGAAGTCGTAGTTTGCATTCTCGTAACAGGGCGGTTCAAACCCGCGACCGATTCGAATATAAACCGGCCCCGGCGTTTTTGCGCAGGCCTGCACCGCCATCGAAGTCTCAATACCGTCGGCCGGGCAGATCACCGTCATGTTTGCGATGGAACGCATGACAGCAAAATCCTCGGTGCAGTGGTGCGTTGTACCGGCATGCCCAAAGGAGATGCCCGCATGCGTAGCAATGATTTTCACCGGCAGGCTTTGGTAGGCGATATCGGTTCGAACTTGCTCGCCAGCGCGCAAACAGGCAAAGATCGCCATGGTAGAGGCAAACGGAATCAGACCGGCTTTCGCAAGGCCGGCAGCGACGCCAAGCATGTTTTGTTCTGCAATACCAACATTGAAGAACCTTTCCGGGAAGGCGTTTGCAAAGTGAACGATTGCCGTCGTATTCGCAAGATCCGCTGTAACACCAACGATCCTGTCGTCGTTCTTTCCAAGTTCCGTTAATGTACGCCCGTAAATTTCCCGGGCGGTCATGGTTGCCGCGTCGTATGCATTCCAGTTTGTTCCCGTGTTGACTGCCATTGTTTTTCCCTCCTCAACTCTTCAATATCGATGCTTTGGCCTTTTCGCACATCGCGGTATCGCCGGAAGCATAGTGGTAGACGACATTGTTCTCCATGAAGTCAACGCCCTTGCCCTTCACGGTGTTCGCAAGAATCAGAACCGGTTTCTCCGTTGCCGTCCAGGCGCGTTCAAACGTCGCGTCGAGTTGATCAAAGTCATGCCCGTTGATTTCGATCACTTCAAACCCGAATGCCCGCCATTTGTCCGCAAAGGGTTCCAGCGCCATAATATCCTCGGTCTTTCCGTCTATCATCAAACGGTTTCGGTCGACAACCGTAATTACGTTTGTGAGCTTGAAATGCGAAATGGACATGGCGGCCTCCCATACACTGCCTTCACAGCATTCGCCGTCGCCGAGCAAGCAGACCGTTTTATAACCTTTTTTAAGATACCGCGCACCAAGCGCAATCCCCGCGGCAATTGGCAGACCATGCCCAAGAGAACCCGCGGAAACGTCGCAGCCGACGACCTTTTTCGAATCGGGATGCATGGCGAACGGACTGCCGAAATGGTTAAAGGATTTCAGTTCATCCGACGGAAAGAAGCCTTTTTTGGCAAGAACCGGAATGTAGCCGGCGGCAGAGTGCCCCTTGGATAAAATGAATCGGTCTCGATCTTCCCAACAGGGGTTTTCCGCATCGACATTAAGGTACTTGAAGTAGAGAATCGTAAGGATATCGGTGATGCTGAGAGACCCACCGATATGCGCACCGCCGGACCACGCCATGACATCGATAATGGTCAATCTGAGTTCACGTGCGATGTCTGCAAGCCGCTTTTTTTCGATAACTGAAATGGCCATGAAATACCTCCTGTTGAATCATAATGTGCTTTGGTAAAGAAACTGTGTGAATCGATAGGTATCGCGGAGACACTTGATAAACGGAAGAGCTTTGGATCATATTCGGGAATCTATGTGAAAAAGCGGTTACGCTTTTTGTTTTTTCACGCGATATACTCGGGGCAGTATGAGATTGTGTGAATTTTGATTGTGTTGGAATGCGGGTTTATAGAACAAATAAATCCTTACTGTAAGATTACGGAATTCATTATTGACAGGAACGATTAAGCGGAGTATATTTCGAATAGAGCGAGCGCTCGATCTATTATAAAACACTATTTCATCAATTTCAACATCTGCTTATGACAATCAAACAACAATTTCATATAAGGAGGTTTCTATGACAAACCAGACGGCCAAAGCGTATATCAATCTCAACGGAGTTCTACGTTGTCTTCCCTATGTCTGCGCGCTGGATCAAGACGCAAAAGAACGGATTCAAGGGCGAAACCTGACGATTCAGTTCAAAGTACGAAATGGCCCGATTGCACGCTTGGTGTTCGAAAACGGTGTTTGCCGCTTTGAGAAGGGCAAGGGCAAAAGCCAAATCAAGCTCAACTTCTCAAGTCCCGAACACTTTAACCGAATGATGGAAGGTCGGGCAAACCCATCGATTTCAAAAGGGCTGCTGAAGATCGGTTTCTTAACAAAAGAGTTTATGCAGCTGACAAAGCGGATGGAGTACTATCTCAAACCGAACCCCGCTCTGCTGGCAGATGCATCGTTTCGAAGAATCAATACGATACTGACGTTCTACGTCGCGTTCCATTCTCTTGCCGAGGTTGGTATGCACGATCCGGTTGGCGTTCAGGTGATGAAGCACGCAAAACGGGGAGCACTGATTGCGGCAATTGAACAGACGGACGTAATGGTGAGGCTTAAACTTTCTCCCGGCAACATTGAAGTTGCGGCAGTAGATGATGATTCTCCTGTCTGCAAGCTCCGGTTTGCCAGCGTGGATAAGGCATACGAGGTGCTGAGCGGAAAGCTGGATTTTCTAACCGCGATCGGGTTTGGCGATGTGCGCATGGAAGGGTTTATGCCGGTCATGCAGACGGTTGAGCACATATTACCGATGGTCAATACCTATTTGGCTTAATCAGAAAGTGAGGCGGACAGAATGGAAACATATCAATATAACAAGAGCAAGGAACTTTTTCAGCGCGCGGCGAAGGTAATTCCGGGCGGAGTATACGGTCATCAAGGGCCGGCGAATGGATGCTTTATTCCGAAAGAAGCCTTTCCGTTCTTCTCCGATCACGCGGAGGGCGCTTATTTCTGGGATGTGGATGGCAACCGTTTCATCGACTATATGTGCGCTTATGGGCCAAACATCCTCGGATACAACGACCCCGACGTGGACCACGCGGCGATGGAACAGGCAAAGCGGGGGAATTGCACGGTGGCCCCGTCCAGCGTGATGATTGATTTTGCCGAAGAGCTGGTGAACACCGTCGCGATGGCTGACTGGGCGTTCTTTGCAAAAAACGGCGGAGACGTCACATCGCTTGCAATCATGACGGCGCGGGCGGCAACGAATCGAAAGAAGACCATTCTGGTGCGAGGCAATTATCATGGCGTCGCGCCCTGGACGCAGGGATTGGGTTGCGGCGGTGTTCTTGCGGAAGAACTCTCGAACAATCTCTATGTGGATTGGAACGATTACGATCAGGTGGAAAGCCTCGTAAAGAAATATCCGGGTGAAATCGCCTGCTTTATGTCCACACCCTACTGGCATGGTAACTTCGTGGAAAACCAGCTGCCCGAACGCGAGTACTGGCAGAAAATCAGGAAGCTATGCACGGAAAACGGGATCGTTTTGGCGATTGACGACGTGCGCTGCGGATTCCGCCTTGATATGGAGGGATCGGATCACTATTTTGGCTTCAAAGCGGATCTCATGTGCTTCTGCAAGGCGCTGGCAAACGGTTGGAATGTATCCGCGCTCTGCGGGGCAGAGAAACTGCGCAACGCCGTGAACGACGTGTTCTTCACCGGCAGTTATTGGATGTCCGCCATACCGTTTGCTGCGGGCATCGCCACGCTCCGAAAAATGAAGAAGCTGGGCGGACCTGTCATGCTGATGGAATACGGGAAACGGCTGACGACCGAGCTGGTTAAACTCGCGGCCTCGCGGGGATTCGAACTTATCGTGTCCGGCGCGCCGTCTATGTGGTACATGCGAATTGCGGATGATCCTTCGCTCATGCTGCATCAAAGGTGGATCGCGGAATGCGTGAAGAGAGGCGTCTACTTTACCAATCATCACAACCATTTTGTGAACTACTCCATGCGTGAAAAAGAGTTCAATTTTACTCTTGAGGTTGCGGACGAAGCGTTGAAAGCCGTCAAGGCATAATAATAAGATTGAACATCAGATAGGAGCCAGCGTATATGATCATTGGAGTCCCAAAGGAAATCAAGAACAACGAGTTTCGTGTCGCGATGACGCCAGCGGGCGTGCAAGCCTTGGTCGCGAAAGGGCATCAGGTACTCGTAGAGCGCTCCGCGGGTGTAGGCAGCGGGATTGAGGATGCGGAATACGAGTCACAAGGCGCAAGCATCCTGGCTACGGCGGAGGATGTGTTCGAAAGATCCGACGTAATCGTCAAGGTCAAGGAGCCGCTGGAGCGCGAATATGCGCTGCTGAAAACAGGGCAAACTCTGTTTACCTACCTGCACCTGGCGCCGAACCCCTCGCTGACAAACGCGCTCCTTGAAAAAAAGATTACGGGTATTGCGTATGAAACGGTTCAACTGCCGAGCGGCGCGCTGCCGCTGCTCGCGCCGATGAGCGAGGTTGCCGGAAGAATGTCCGTTCAGGTTGGTGCGGATATGCTGCGCAAGTATAACGGCGGCATGGGTGTTTTGCTCAGCGGAGTTCCCGGCGTATTGCCCGCGGAGGTTGTGATTATCGGCGGCGGCGTAGTTGGCACAAATGCCGCAAAAATGGCGGTGGGTCTTGGCGCAAGGGTTACGATTGCCGATATCAACGCCAGCAGACTGGCAAGTCTGGACGACCTGTTCGGCGGACGCGTTTCGACGCTGATTTACAACGAGTACAACATTGCCGAAGCGGTTCGTAAGGCGGATCTGCTGGTGAGCGCGGTTTTAGTGGTTGGTGCAAAAGCACCCAAGATCGTTACCGAAGCGATGGTGAAGACCATGAAACGCGGCTCGGTCATCGTTGATGTTGCAATCGATCAAGGCGGTTCCGTTGAGACCATAGACCGCGTAACCACGCACGATCAACCGTGTTATGAGAAGCATGGCGTCATTCATTATTCGGTTGCAAATATGCCCGGCGCAGTGCCGCGCACGTCCACGTATGCGTTGACCGGCGTGACGCTGCCTTATTTACTCGCAATTGCAGAGCACGGCGCTGAGCGGGCAATGACGCTGGATCAATCGCTGATTTGCGGGCTCAACACGTATAATGGCGCGGTTACCAATCGCTCGGTTGCAAACGAAATATCGATGGATTATACGCCGGCAGTCGCGATGCTTTCTTGAAGGATATGAACGAGGTGCGGGGTGATCAGTCCGGGTGAAGGATCACCCCGTGCTTTTTTCGGCGGGTAAGAGGCGCATCTGGATACTGTATGAATTATAACCATCCCGAACGATAGACGACGTCAATTCAGCGTTAACACTCGCGATCAATACCGGTAAGGAGAATGCTCTTTCTTCGCGATTCGGACACAGTGGCATCGATGTTGAATGCGTGTTATCACGTTGTTCGCTTTGTGACCGGAAATACGACCTAACGCAGGGGGTATTTTTGATCAACAATAAAAAACAGGAAGGAGATTCAAATGCGCAAGGACTTTTATGCGTATGGAATGGGACTTCAGGTTGTTACCGAAGCCGATCTGGATGCCATTCATGACGCGACACTGGATGTACTATCAACCGTAGGAATTCGATGTACGAGTAAAAAAGGCTCAGGATGTACTCGCCGGTGCAGGATGCACGATTGACACGGAAAAAGACATCATTTTCTTCCCCCCTCACGTGGTTATGGATGCGCTTAGCCACCTTCCCAAAGAGTGGATGACCTATGGTGTCGATCCCGAGATGGATTGGGAGGTCGAACTGAACAAAGTCAGGCTCGGCAACTCGGGTATCTGTCCGTACATCGTCGATCTTTACACGGGTGAAAGACGCGCCACCACGCTGGATGATGTTGCAATGACTGCCAGAATTGTGGATGCTATTGATGAATTTCCGTCTTACATGCTGACTGTTCCCGCACAGGATGTTCCGCAACCCATAATGTCTCTCTATCAGAGTGCGGCAATCTTGCAAAACACTTCCAAGCACTTCGTGAATATGCATGACAACTGTTGGGTTCTGGAAAAGCAGCTTAGGATGTATGAACTCGTAGCGGGAAGTAAGGAAAAGTTTAGAGAAAGACCATTCTGTGGCCTTATCGTTTGCCCGGTAAGCCCGCTGGAAATCATGGGTGAAGAAGCGGACATGATGTTCCTTGCACTGGACTATAATATGCCTGTCACCATCTTCAACGATATTATGTCGGGCTCAACAGCTCCCGCAACTTTGGTAGGAACGATGGTTGTTCGGCAGCATCCCGCCATACTTACTCTTCCAGCGGTAAAACGTCTGTTCAGCAATCCCGAGTTTCCGGCACGCCTCCGATACCGGCGTGCCCAGCTCCGCCTGCTTCAGCGCAAAGGCGATTTGCTCCTCCGTGTATTTGCTTTTCTTCATTTCTTCGTCCACTCCTTTTTTGACTTTACTATCTTTTTCTCTTTTTCGGTGGACTACTTCTTTGGGGAGCAGGTCAAAATTGCTTTTTCAGACAGGCAGGTCACAACTTCTTACTATTTCTGAACCAACCATTTTCTCTACCCTGCTGAACTGCTTTTTCGGAGAACAGCCCCCATTCGTTTACTTGACATCGCTAGCACGAGAATAATAAACTATAGGAAAGTTATCATGCATGTTTTATAGATTTAAGTAATCGTATGAGGCTGGAGGAGTATCCTTGGAAACGCAGAATGATGGTAAAATTTTGGGCCCTGTGGTCGTAAAAAGAGCCAGCGAAGAGATATATGATCAGATTCGTCAAAAAGTGATGAGCGGAGAGCTCAAACCGGGCGACCGCCTTCCTTCTGAGAAAAATATAATGGAAATGATGCATCGAAGCCGCGCAACCGTTCGTGAAGCGCTGCGAATGCTGGAAGGGGACGGCTACATTAAAACGATCCCCGGAAGCGCAGGCGCGATTGTACAAAAGCTCGACACGCGCAATATGGAACAGTCGTTTGATGCGTTGATGCGCGTGGAACGAATTGGGGTGCGCGAACTTGGAGAATTACGCGATGTGATTGAAATACAGACCGCAGGTTGGGCAGCCGAACGCAGAACAACGGAAGAATTGGAAGCGTTGTATGGATGTCTCCGGTGGGAGGAAAGCCATGTTTCCAATACGCGCCTTTTCCTGATGGCGGGTGGCGAACGTCCCGACATCGGGTTTCATATCCTTATGGCAAAAGCGGCACATAACGATTTTGCGCTGATGATTGAACGTGTCACCTATATGAACGTAAGAAAGTATGTGGAAAAAGAAGTGATGCGGTTCCCGATTAAGGAACAAGCGGCAATCTGCCGTCAGATATTTGAGAAACATGCACGCGTTATTACGGCGATTGCCGAACAGGATAAAGAAAAAGCAATGGATGAAATGCGGCAACGGACGGTGCCATTCGCCAGCGATGAGTATATCGAAGACTATATGGACCGTTAAATAATTGCGATCTTCTGCAGCGCCGGTTACAACCGGCGCTGTTTTTTCGTAATATGAACACCACAAATAGTTTTAAATAGCGGTAAAAACACTTCAAGAATATAGTTGACTTAGTATACTAGGTATGCTACCATCAATGTGTCAAATGAAAGCACATTCCGAGTCATTCCCAGAAATCAGGCAAGAACCAGACGATTCAAGAAGTAATCTTAAACACAGAACCGCGGCTTAAAAGCGAATCAGAAGATCCCTATAAAAAAGAAAGACACGTTTCTTCGCCATTTTCGATATAGCATGGATTTCGTTCATTGAAGAAATCAATCGAATATAATAGAGAGAAAGAGAGACTTGCAAATGGATCATGTAACGCGAGAGATGTGTCCAAAGAAAGACATGCTTGGCCGCACAACAAATGCTGCTTTTGGCAAAGCCGGTGTCGCAAAAATTGCCACGACCGACTGTTTCGTTGGGTACGTAACATTTGCCCCCATATATGGAAAGATGAAGCCGCATTATCATGAAGATGAAATCATGTATGTTGTCGATGCAAAGAATGCATTCGTACGATATGGCGATGCTCCGGATCAGATGACGAAAAAAGATGCACTCAACAAAGGCGATATCATTCGTGCCAGAAATGGAGAATGGCATATCTTTGAATTCGACAGTGAAGATGGGTTTTTAGAATTGATCCCGTTCTTTACAGTGCCTCTTGGACATACGGTGGAAGCGGACTGACGGCGGCGGAAACAGGCGGAAAAAATGATGAATATCCCAGATAAGATGAAAGCGATCTACCTGACCAAGCCGCAAACCTTCGAGATGCGGGAGATCGACACGCCGAAAATCACGGAGGCGCATCAGGTATTAGTGAAGACAAAGGCGGTCGGTGTTTGCGGTTCGGACCTGCACGCATGGAATGGTGCGCATAAGGACGTCGTCATGCCGGCCATCTTGGGCCATGAGATTGTTGGCGAGGTCGTCGCTTGCGGCGGCGCCGTGACGAATGTTAAGGTCGGCGATCATGTGGTCCGTGAACCGATTGACTATTGCGGGACCTGCTATGCATGTACGCATGGACGCCCGAATGTGTGCCCGGATTTGAAGGTCTGGGGATTTGCGCATGACGGCGGCCACCGCCAGTATTTTCTTTCGGAATGTGAGAAACTGTACCGCTTTCCGGAAACGGTGGACTGGACGGTTGCTGCAATGTTGGAGCCATACACGATTGCCGCGGAGGTAAACGACCGTGCCAATATTCAGGCTGGCGACACGGTCATGATCTATGGCCTTGGTCCCGCCGGGATTTCCATTGGCGATTGGGCAAAATATCATGGTGCGACCGTTTTTGCGTCCGACGTGATTCCGAAGCGTTTGGAAATGGCACGTGCGTTCGGATTTGATCAAGTATTGGATGCGAGCCGGGTGGATGTAAACAAGGAGATCATGCGTTTAACCTTCGGCAAAGGCGTCAATGTACTGATTGATGCCGCCGGGTTTCCGGGCGCGTTGGACAATGCGCTCAATCTGATCACTCCATTAGGGCGGATTGTACCAGTGGCCATCAACTTCAATTCGGTCAGCTTTCCGATGATTTGGTTTGACCTGAAGGAAGCCTCTATCGTAGGATCTCGTCTGGAGGCTGGAAAGTTTCCGGTTGTGATATGCGAATTGAAGAATCACGAGCAGCACATCCGCCAGATGGTTACAAACGTCTTTCCATATACTCAGTTAGGTGAAGCATTTGAACTGGCGGCAAGCCGTGATCCGGACGTCTGCAAAATAGTGGTCAATTACGACCTGTAAAAAGGGGCAATCATCATGAAATGTATCGATGCGCATGTCCACATTTACGAGCATTTCCACGGCTACGGGTTTATGGGGGAGTTCCGCATATTTCCGGATGGCACGATGCGGATGGCAGGCGGCGAGAGCGGGAGGGTCATCCCGGAAGGGTTCGGGACGACCGGCGTTTCCGCGGAGCGGGCGCTTGCGTTTATGGACGAAATGGAAATTGAACGCGCCGTTCTTTTACAGGGAAGCGCGTACGGCTTTCAAAACGAGTACATTTCAGAAAGCGTTCAGCGGTATCCGGACCGGTTTACCGGCGCCGCCACAATCGATCCTTGCATCCGTTTATTCGATCGCGTATTCGACCGGCTGACGAAGGAACTGAACTTCAATATCTTCAAGATGGAGATCAGCGAGTTCGGCGGATTCATGGGGTACCATAATCCGAATACCTTTCTGGACGAGCCGAATCTTCAAAAAATCTGTGCACACCTGAACAGGACGAACGGCACGCTCGCTCTGGACATTGGCCAGCCCGGGACCGTAAGCCACCGGGTTGAAAAATACCTTGCGTGGGTGGAGCGGTATCCGGATATGAAATTTGTCTTCTGTCACCTCCTTTCGATGACACCCAAGAATGTGGAAACGCTGCGGCGCGAGATGGAACTGCTGAATCAGCCAAACGTATGGTATGACCTTGCGTCCATCGCGTGCAATACGTCCGAGCACGCGCCGTATCGCTGGGCACGCGAATATTTGAAGATTGCCGGCGACATCGCGGGCGCGGAACGGCTGCTCTGGGGCAGCGACATGCCGACCACGTTGTCCGACTATCCCTATTTGGAAGCGCAGGAAATCATCACGAAGGCAGGCATTTTCAGCGATTCGGAACTGAAACGGATTTTCCGGGAGAACGCGAAAGACGCATATTCCATTAAATAGAGTACATTGCTGCTCGAAAATGCGTAAAAGCGAAAAAGAAACGGGATTTTCCTGCAGAAGGGTACGATAGAGAGGTTTGCATACATGTTGGATTCCAAGCAAGAAACGGAATTTGAAATTCTGGCAGCCGAGATCCGGCTGGAGACGTTCAGGGAACTGGCGGAATTGGGCTTTGGCCATATCGGTGGTGCGATGAGCATTGCGGACGTGCTGGCGGTTCTCTACGGCGGAGTGATGAAGATCGACCCGGAGAACCCCGCCTGGGAAGACCGGGATTACTTTGCTCTGTCCAAAGGGCATGCCGGCCCGGCCGTCTACGCGGCGCTCGCGCTGAGAGGATTTTTCCTAAAGGAACAGCTTAAAACGTTGAACAAGAGCGGGACGATGCTGCCGAGCCATTGCTCTCGTATCCATACGCCGGGAATCGACCTGACGACGGGGTCTCTGGGCCAGGGGATCAGCACGGCTGCGGGAGCCGCACTTGCTTCGCGAATTCTGGGCGGGGACAATTACGCCTACTGCATTATTGGCGACGGCGAATGCGACGAAGGACAAATCTGGGAAGCGGCCCTCTTTGCGGCGCACCAGAAACTGGACCATTTCATTCTTTTTGTGGACGCTAACAAGCTGCAGCTGGACGGTCCCGTTGCGGAAATCTGCTGCATGGGCGATATTGGCGAAAAGTTCCGCTCGTTCAACTGGCATGTTCAAACGGTGGACGGTCATTCCGTCGCCGCGATATACCGGGCGATTGAAGCGGCGAAAGCCGCGGTCGGCCAGCCGTCCGTTGTCGTATTGGAGACGATCAAGGGAAAAGGGTGCGCTCTGGCGGAAGAAGCGGCTGCCAAGGGGCAGGGCATTCATCATATGCTGTTTCCGGATCAGGAAACGAACCGCAGGGAAATCGCGCGCATGGAACAGGTGGTTTCAGATCTGAAAGCAAAGAGAGGTTCACGATAATGGTAGTGCGTGCTGCGGAGAATAGTACCGTTGAGATGCGTGGCGTATACGCAAAGACGCTGATAGACATGGCCCGGAGCGACTCGCGCGTCGTAGCGCTCGACTGCGACCTGGCCGCGCCGATCGGCATTATTGGGATGGCGAAGGAATTTCCGAAACGCTTGATCGACTGCGGAATCATGGAAGCGAACATGGCAGGCGTGGCGGCCGGTATGTCGGCGCGCGGATGCATTCCGTTTACGCATACCTTCGCATGCTTTCAATCGAGGAAGTGCCTGGATCAGATCTTCCTGTCCGCCGGTTTTGCGGATTTAAATGTGAAGTTCGTTGGCTCGGATCCGGGTATTCTGGCGCTCTACAACGGAGCGTCCCACATGGGTCTGGAGGATATGGGCGTTCTGCGGAACGTGCCGAATCTGACACTGCTGGAACCGTCCGACTCTGTTATGCTGGAGAATCTGCTCCGCCAGGTGAAGGATACTTACGGCCTGTTCTATATTCGCATGAACCGTAAAAATGCTACGACAATCTACGAACCAGCTACGGATTTTACGATCGGAAAGGGACTGGAGCTGCGCAAGGGCAGGGACGTGACGATCTTTGCCAGCGGAATTATGGTGGAACAGGCGCTTCGGGCGGCCGAATTGCTCGCCGCACAAAAGATCGACGCGCAGGTGATCGACCTGTTTACCTGGCATCCGATCGACCGTGACCTGATCGTTCGCTCGGCAAAAGAGACGGGAGCGGTTGTAACGGCTGAAAACCATAGAGTCGCCTCCGGACTTGGCGCCGCTGTTGCGAGCGTATTGCTTGAGAACTGTCCAGTTCCGATGGAACGAGTTGGCATTGGGGACGTTTATGGCGAAGTCGGCGAATTGCCATATCTCATGGAGCAGTTCCATCTGCGCGCGGAGGACATCGCGCTCAAGGCAGAAAAGGCCGTTGCAAGAAAACGAGAACAGTTTACGTTCTTCAGCAAGTTTTAGCCGATTCCACGGCAATATGCCGGCGGAAATGCGATCAAGAATTGAAACGTTTTCGGCCGTCCGCGGCAGCGGAAAGGCCGGCAGACATCCCTTCGGAGGTGAATCCATTGAAAATCGTGAACGTTTTTACCGGAATGGGCGGATTGGTCGATCATATCGGCAACCAGTTTCGCAATACGCTCGATAAAGTGGAGATTTCGAATATAGCGGACGACGGAATACTCGGCGCGATTATTCGGGATGAAACCGTAACGGAAACAACAGCAAAACGGGCGGAGTGCCTGTTTCGCGCAGCACAGCTGGCAAAACCGGATTTAATCGTGTGCACTTGTTCCAGCATTGGAGACGTTGCGGACGCCTGTGCCGCAACCAGTGAAATTCCAATTCTGCGAATCGACTATCCGCTGGTTAGTAAAGCGCTGGAAACCAGCGACCGGATCGCGGTCCTCGCAACCCTGCGTTCAACGCTTCTTCCCACCACAAGCTTGTTGGAACGCGTCGCGCGGGAGAACGGCAGGAAGATTCAAGTGGAGTCAATCTTAATAAACGGCGCGATGGATGCAATGCGTGCCGGGAAAATGGATCAGGCGGTCGCGCTCGTTCTTGACGTGGCTTTGGACGCGCAGAAACGAAACGGCGTGCTCATGATGGCGCAGGCTTCCTTTGACCTGATGCGTGGGAGCATTCAGCCAAAACTGAGTGTGCCTATGCTGGTCAGCCCGCCGCTGTGCGCCGAATATATCCGCGAACACATTTCGAAATGAGGCTTGAAGATGGAGAATGAACTGAAACGGCTTAAAAAAATCGCTATTCAAATCCGGCGTGACATCATAGAGACTGCTTCATTCGGCAAAGGCGGCGCCATCCACGTTGGGCCGGCGCTTTCCAGCGCCGATATCGTAACTGCCCTCTATTTCAAGATTATGCATGTCGATCCGTCGAATCCCAACTGGGAAGACCGGGATCGGTTCATTCTATCGAAAGGACACGCCTATGCGGTCCTCTACTCCGCTTTGGCGGAAAAAGGGTTTTTCCCGCGCGAAGAACTCATGACGGCCCGCGCGCTGAACAGCCGCCTGCAAGGGCATCCGGTGCTCGGTAAAACCCCGGGGGTCGATATGGTGAGCGGCTCGCTGGGAAACGGGCTCTCCTGCGGCGTCGGCATCGCAACCGCACTAAAGATGCAGTGCAGGCATGCCCGGGTGTACGTGATGCTGGGCGACGGCGAAATTCAGGAAGGTATGGTTTGGGAAGCCGCCATGTACGCGGGCAATCACGGGCTGGACAACCTGACCGCCATCGTGGACTACAACCATTTTCAAAGCTGCGGGGCTGAAAACGAGATAATGCCTCTTTATCCGCTTGCGGACAAGTGGCGCGCGTTCGGCTGGCAGGTTATGGAGATGAACGGCCACGATATGGCCGACATCGTAAGGGGGCTGAGCATGGCGAAAGAATTTGCGGGCAGGCCGGTATGCGTTATTGCGCATACGGTCAAAGGCAAAGGGATCAGCTTTATTGAACATAACAACAAATGGCATGTCGGCAGGTGCACCATGGATCAGCATACGCAGGCAATGAAAGAGCTGGACGAGCAGGAAACGGCTGTGGAAGCCGGCCTGATGTAAGGAGGCGGCGGATATGCGCAGTTTTGAAATGGAGCAGAAAACAACGCGGGATGCGTTTGGCGCCGCCGTATACGACCTGGCAAAGGAAGACCCATCGATCATCGCCCTGGGCGCGGACACCACCAATAATCTTGGAATGGGACCCATGAGCCAGGAAATACCGAAGCGGGTCATCAACGTCGGCATCGCCGAACAGAACATGATGGGAATTGCCGCCGGGCTGGCGGCGAGCGGATACCGCGTATTTGCCGGTTCGTTCGCGCCGTTCGTGGCGATGCGTTCTCTGGAACAATTCCGCACCTTTATCTGTTATCCGCATTTGAATGTGAAGGTGGCGGGCGGAATGGGCGGGTTGTCGGCTTCCAACGAAGGGGTCACACACCAGTGTCCCGAGGACTTTACCATCATGCGTTCGATTCCGGGCAACGTGGTGGTCTATCCCGCCGATACGGCATCCTGCAAGGTAATTGTCAGGGAACTCAACAAACACGACGGCCCGGCGTATATCCGGCTGGGAAAACTTCCATTCCGAAAAGTCTTCGACGAGAACTATCATTTTGAACTTGGGAAAGCGAACCTTCTGGAAGAAGGTACGGACGCAACCATTTTCTGCAACGGTACGACGGTCAGCCGCTCGCTTCAGGCATTCGACGTGCTGCGCGAAGAGGGAATTTCCGTTCGCGTTATGGAAATGCCATGCATAAAACCGCTGGACGAGGAGGCGGTTCTGAATGCCGCAGAGGAAACCGGCGCGATCGTAACCGTTGAGGAAGCAACAATTCTTGGCGCGCTTGGCGGAGCGGTTGCAGAGGTATTGGGCGAGAACCATCCGACCATTATGAAGCGCGTCGGACTGAACGACTGCTTCGGTGAATCTGGAGAATTGGAAGAACTGATGGACAAATACGGAATCTCTGTTGAAAGTATTGTAAGCGCGGTGAAAAGCGTAATCGCCCGAAAACGGTAACAGGTTTCGACCCGCTTAACAATAAACAAGTAAAAGGAAGGGGTACTCAAATGAAAAAAATTCTTAGCGTCATCCTCTGCATAGCACTGCTGCTATCCTTCGCTGCTTGCGCGCGTGACGTTGCGGCGACGACGACGACAGCCTCAGCTGCGGATTCCGCCAGCGCCAGCACCGAGGCGACCGCAGTCGGGAAAGATCTTTCCACGGAACCGATCAAAGTCGCATTTCTGGCTGCACAAATGGATGCCAACCCGGCATACTGGGAGGAAGGAATCAAAAAAGCCTGCTCGATGTATTCAAACATTGAGGTGACTACGTTTGATGCCGGCGGCAGCGCTGAAACCCAGAACCAGCAGATCACGGAATGCGTCAATCAAGGCTACGATGCGATCATTATCAACGCGGCTGACTCCACCGCGATTGCATCCGCCGTCACCGATGCGGAAGCCGCGGGCGTGAATGTCTTTGCAATCAACATCGGCATTGAGTGTGTTTATTCCGGTATTGTCGCAGCGGACAGCTATAACGCTGGCGTAGTTTGCGCACAGGATGCGATCAGCCGCAGCAGCGGCGGCAAGTGCGTCGCCATTGGCGCGCCGGTCGCCATGGCCAGCACCGTTCGCGGCGCGGTCGGATTTGAAGACACGATCAAGGCGGCCGCAGGGTTTGAATTCCTCGAAGAACAGCCCGGCGACTGGTCGACGGAGACCGCGAACACCATTATGCGCGACTTCCTGACCAAGTATAACAACGATATTCAGGTTGTATTCTGCCATAACGACCTGATGGCGATTGGCGCAGCGCAGGCGATTGACGCCGCCGGCCTAACCGGCAAAGTCCTCGTTTACGGATGCGACGGCCTGCCCGAAGCTATTGCGTACATCAAAGAAGGCAAGATGGCCGGCAGCGTCTTCCAGGACAGCGTTCAGCAGGGTTATACCGCCGCCGAGCTCGCTCTCTATGCAATCGCCACCGGCTTGGACGGCAGCAAACTCGTCGCTACTCCGTCGATCGCTTCTACCTTGATTGTGATCAACGCAGAAAACGTCGCGAAATACGAAAACTAAAAAACGGCCCTACACAAATTATTGGAGCACCCCTGCGCCGTGCAAACGGCGCAGGGGGCTCAAAGCGGGAGTGGTACGCACCCATGAAGAGTAAGATTGATCAAAGCGTCATTCGAAAACTGGTGTCCCTCAGCATGGTCGTGATTATGGTAGCCGTATTCAGTGCGACTGCCCAATCATTTTTAACGTCACGCAACATATTCTCTGTTCTTCGGGAGGTATCCGTTATCGGCCTGCTGTCCATCGGCGTTACGTTTGTCATCATTGGCGGCGGAATCGATATTTCGACAGGCGCGATTATGGCGGTATCCGCCATGATTTGCTCAAGGCTGGTCAATATGACGCTGATGCCGATTTGGCTGATCGTCTGCATCGCGGTAGGGGCGGGCATTTTGTGCGGACTTATAAACGGGCTTTTGGTTACGAAGCTGAAAATGTCGGAATTGATCACGACGTTTGCAACCATGTTTATCTATCGCGGAATTGTATACATGCTGGCGTTTCGGGATGAGGACGGCCGGCTCATCACCAAGGCGATTACGGACAAGGGATTTCTTACGATTGCCGGTAAATGGGGCAATTTTTACCCGATGACGCTGGTCTGGATTGCAGCCGTCGTCATCGGCTACCTACTTTTGAAAAAAACCAAACTGGGTACGTATATATACGCAATCGGGACCGACCGGAAAGCCGCGCTGTTTTCGGGCATCAAGGTTGACCGGATCAAGATTGCGACGTTCATAATCTCCGGCATATGCGCGGCAACCGCCGGCGTCCTGCTGGTTGCGTGGCAAGCCTCCGTGGCACTGAGTTCCGGGAGCGGAATGGAGTTTCAGGCGATCGCGGCGGCGGTCGTCGGAGGCATCGCGCTGGCCGGAGGGCGCGGAGACACGATCGGCACGGCGATCGGAAGTATTTTTATGGTTATGCTGATCAACGGGATATACAAATACGGGCTGCCAACCGAAATTCAGACCATTACATACGGTGTTGTGATCGTAATCATGTCGGTATTTGACTCGATCTATTTCCGTGCGCTCAACAAACGGAATCAGGTTACCAAACGCGCTGTCGGCAGGAAGGGGGAAGCGTCATGAATACCCTGCTGCAAATGATCGGCATCGAGAAAAGTTTTTCCGGTGTAAAGGTACTCAAGGGAGTTGATTTCACCGTGGGGGAGGGAGAAATTCATGGCTTGATGGGCGAAAACGGCGCTGGGAAATCGACGCTCATCAAAATCCTGACAGGCGTCTATCCTGGCAACAGCGGTGTGATTCGGATGAACGGCAAGGAGATCTTTATTAACAGCCGCAGCGACGCAATGGCGAATGGGATTTCCGTGATCTATCAGGAACTGAGCCTGATTCCTACGCTGACCGTTATGGAGAACATTTTTCTCGGGCAGGAGCTGACGTTCGGGAAAGTGTTTTTGAAAAAGAAAGAAATGCACCGCAGAGCGGAGCAGCTGATTGAGAAATGCCGTTTCGATATAAAACCGGACGATCTTGTTGAGACGCTTTGCGTTGCCAAGCGGCAGACCGTGGAAATCATGAAATCGCTGCTGCTGAACGCCAAGCTGATCATCATGGACGAACCGACCGCTTCCCTGAATGCGGCGGAATCGGAGAATCTGTTTAAGATCATACGAAACCTTAAGTCACAGGGAACCAGCATCGTCTATATTTCGCACCGGCTGGAAGAAATCTATGCGATGGTGGATCGCCTGACGATTCTGCGCGACGGTGCGGTGGTCGGCGTACTGCCGCGAGAGCAGATCGATCCCGTCACGGTTGTGCGGATGATGATTGGCAAATGCCTGGACTGCGCGGAGCATACGGTTCACGATGCGGCGAGCGAAGCGGCGGTTTTGGAAGTGACGAACCTTTGCAGCGAGACGCTTCTGGACCATGTCAGCTTCCGCGCGTACGGCGGGCAAATCCTTGGAATCGGTGGACTTGTCGGATCCGGACGTTCGGAAGTGCTGCGCAGTATATTCGGGCTGGACCACTATACGGAGGGCAGTATTCGCTACAATGGGGAAGCTCTTCCACGCAGTGCGAGAGAAGTTTCGCGGTATGGGATAGGGCTTGTGCCGGAGGATCGAAGAAACGAGGGGCTTATACCGCTTCTGAACATCGTAGAAAACATGGCTCTGCCGAACTACGATCAGCTTTATGAAACCGCGTTCGTCAGCGGAAAGCGCGAGCGCCAGCTTGGGATGCGCGGGATCGAATCCCTGTCGATTCGTCCGGGAGATCCGAACATCCGCTGCATCAATCTCTCCGGCGGAAACCAGCAAAAAGTTGTCATCAGCAAATGGCTGCAGAGGAAGGATCTGAAGGTACTGCTGGTAGACGAACCAACCGCGGGCATAGATGTCGGCGCAAAAGCGGAGATATACGAGATTATGCGCCGCCTCGCCAACCAGGGCTGCATTGTAATTGTTGTTACGTCCGATGTGGAAGAACTGATCAAAATAGCGGACCAGATTTTAATCATGGTGGACGGAAAAGTTTTCCAACAGATGCGAAACGAAAATCTGACGCAGGACGATATTTTGCTGGCGGCGTCCAGGATCAAACGAAAGGAGCCCGATCATGCGAACTGACAACGTGAAACGGTGGGCGCGCATGGCGCAGAAACCGCTGATGCTGGCGGCCTTGATCGTATTGATGGCTTTTCTTGCGCCGGGCGTGTTCCTCAGCCGCAGTAATATTGCAAGCATTCTAATGGCTGTCTGCATCTACGGTCTGATGGTTTGCGGAACGATTTTTCCGCTTCTGAACGGGGGAATCGATCTGTCCATCGGCTCGGTAGGCGCTCTTGCGGGATCGATTTGCGTGCTGGTCACCCTGCGTTATAATTCCTCCGTGGGCGGAACGGTGCTGGGGATTGCCTGCGGGCTTGCGGCGGGTATCCTCTGCGGGATATTCAACGGGTTCATATCCTATCAGTTTGCGGTTCCGGCATTCATTGTGACGCTGGCTTCTAAGAATATCATCTACGGTATCGCACAGAACATTACCGGAATGAACACCATCCTGAGTCTTGATTCCAAGGTTATGAATTGGATTGGAACCGGAAAGATCGCGGGCGTGAACTTTACGATTCTCTTCTTCCTGTTCATCGTGGTCGCCACCTACTTCCTGCTGAACCATACGAAGTTCGGGCGCTATACGTACGCCGTGGGCGGCAATGCCAAAAGCGCGCGCTTCAGCGGAGTGAAAGTGAATTTGATCGGTATCAGCGCTTATGCGATTTCCGGTTTCACAGCCGCGCTTACGGGTATCGTTCTTTCCTGCTTCAACCGTCAGGCGGTTGCGACGCAGTGCAGCGGCTACGATGGCGACGTGCTGGTCGCGCTGGTCGTTGGCGGGGTCAGCCTCGCCGGAGGGGAAGGAACAATTCAAGGGGCGGCCTTTGGTATCCTGTTGATGGGCATTCTGAACAACGCGATGGTCCTCTTGGGTGTCAACTCGATCTATCAGGACCTGCTCAAGGGTGTTATTGTCATCATTGCGGTTGCCCTGGATATGTACGTAAAGAACAAGGGGAACGGATTGAGCCGTAATATCTGGAACCGGGCCCGCCGCAGCGCAGTGAATTCGTAATATTCATAATCGCATTATTGAGAAGCATGTTCCCGCGAGAGGGCATAAGGAGGGCGTCATGAAACACGATCTGGAAACGATGTATTCGGTGAAGGGTAAGGTCATTGTCATCAGCGGCGGATCCGGCGGAATCGGTTCCGGCTTCGCGCGCGCGCTGCTGGATTTGGGCGCGACTGTCGTTTTGCTCGATCACAACGAAGAATCGCTTCGCAGGGTGAGCGGGGAACTGGCCGCGTGCGGAGCGCCGGTCGATACGCAGACGGCGAACATCACCGACTATTCCAGCGTAGAAGAGTCGTTTGCTCAGATCTACCACCGGCACGGAAGGATCGACGGCCTTGTCAACTGCGCCGGGATCAATATTGTGAAAAGCCTCGCGGATTTAAGCGCGGATGAGTATGAGCAAATCATTCAGGTCAACCTTCTCGGGACCGTGTTCTGCTCTAAGGCTGCAAGCAAGTATATGCTGAACGCGCATAAGGGGCGCATTGTGAATATCAGTTCGCTCGCCGCAACGCACGGAAAGCCCAACTACACCGCCTATACGGCGAGCAAAGCCGCAGTCAACGGATTTACGTTTACGCTGGCGACCGAACTGGCGCGCAAGGGAATTACGGTCAACGCCATATCACCCGTTCTGATTGTGACCGACATCAACCGCAATCAGATTCAGAACGATCCGGCGTATTTCGAAAACGTTGTAAATATGATCCCCGCGGGCAGGGTCAGCGAAGTCGAGGACATCGTCGGGCTGCTGGTCTTTCTGCTGTCGGATTCCTCGGCATTCTTAACCGGACAGAATATCGGATGCGACGGCGGCGCTCAAAACGGGGATGTAGGCGTAATAAAACCGGAATCCTATTCCGCCTGATCCTCTGATATAGAAGAATTCCCCATCCGGACAAAATGAAGAACGAACCCCGCGGCAGATGAACGCCATGAAAACGCGGGATTTACTGGAGTACGCAAAATTCGTCGCTCAGCCATCCGGCGATGACTCGTTTCAGCCGGACGGACAAGCGGGACGGAGAGGAGGGAACCGATGATCCGGGAATTTCAAGCGATGCTCGGAGACGCGAAGAACTTTGTTCTGCTTGGCGAATCGGGGTGCGGGAAGAGCGAGATAGCACTGAACCTTGCGTTTTTCCTTTCCCAAAGCGGCGAGACGCACGTATTTGACCTGGATCAGACGAAACCGCTGTTCCGCTCCCGTGATGTTGCGGCGGAGGCGGCGAGGCGGGGGGTAAGCGTCCATTTCAGCGAGCAGTACTATGACGCACCGACGCTTGCGGGCGGCGTTCCGGAGCGGCTGGCGAACGCTTCGGAGTACACCGTTCTGGACGTAGGGGGCAACGATACCGGCGCGCGGATGATCGGACGGTTCGCCGCGACGTTGAATCAGCCGCTTGCAAAAGTCTTTTACGTGGTCAACACCTACCGGCCATGGTCGAAAAATTACGTTACGATCGACGGGATCATGACTTCTATCTTAAAAGTATCCCGTCTGCGGGGAATCCACATCCTCACCAATCCGAATATCGGGGCGGAGACCACGGAGGCGGATTTTCGGGCTGGGCTGGACCGAACGCACGAATTGCTGGACCCGTTCATGGCGGTGGAAGGTGTTTGCGTTCAGGAAACGCTGTTTGAGGCGGCAAAAAGGTACACGCGGCTGCCGGTATTTCCACTCCGGCTGTTTTTAAACTACGACTGGTCGGAGCGATAGAACAAGGAACACGCAAGGAGGCAAACTATATGGCGTATGTGACAATCTTGACGGAGAGCTGCAAGAGCTGCGGCTATTGCGTTAAATTCTGTGCAAAGCATGTACTCGCCGTGGGAAAACAAGTGAACAAACAGGGGTATCCCTATATCGTAGCGGAGAATCCTGCTGCCTGCATCGGCTGCGCGATGTGCGCGCAGATGTGCCCGGAAGCGGCGATTGAAGTGTACAGGTGAGGAGAGAAAACGTATGAGCAGAGTATTTATGAAGGGCAACGAAGCGATTGCCGAAGCTGCTGTTCGGTCCGGCTGCCGGTTCTTCGCCGGGTATCCGATTACACCGCAAAACGAGATTCCAGAATATCTTTCCCGTCGTCTGCCGGATGTTGGCGGCGTGTTTGTACAGGGAGAAAGCGAAATTGCGTCCATCAATATGGTGTACGGCGCCGGCCAGACGGGGACCCGCTCCATGACTTCGTCTTCCAGCTGCGGCATCAGCCTAAAGAGCGAGGGCGTCTCATTCTGCGCCGCGGCGCGCGTTCCCATCGTTTACTGTAATATGGCGCGCGGCGGCCCTGGAATCGGCACGATACAGCCCGCGCAGCAGGATTATATGCAGGCGACGAAGGCCAGCGGAAACGGCGGATTCCGCATGTTGGTTTTCGCGCCATCCACGGTGCAGGAAGCGGCGGACATGACCTATGCGGCGTTCGATTATGCGCAGCGCGACCGAAACCCCGTGCTCATACTTGGAGACGGCGTGCTGGGAACCATTATGGAACCCGTCGAACTGCCGCGCATGCGCAGCGAAGAGGAAGTGGCACAGCTGAAGCGGGAGCTGTCCGATTGGACGCTCATTGGGCACGATCCGGACAAGGGCCGCGCGTTCATTAAGCCGGGCGTTTGGTCGACGAAGGGGCAGGAGCAGATGTGTAAGGACAATGCCGCTTTGTATGATTCCTGGGAGAAGGACGTTCAGGTGGAGACAATCGGGCTGGAAGACGCGCAGCTCGTGATTACGGGATACGGGATCTCCGGCCGGATCGCCGCCTCTGCGGTGGGTAAGCTGCGGACGGAAGGTTTGAAAGTCGGATTCATTCGGCCTAAGACCGTTTCGCCGTTTCCGTACGGCGCTTACGAAGTGCTCGATTTCCACCGCGTGAAATGCATATTGGATGTTGAAATGGCGATTCCCGCGCTGATGATTTACGACGTCAGGCTGGCGGTGAAGGATCGCTGCCCAATTGAAACCTGCCTGCATGCCGGCGGGGAAATCATGAGCCGCGAAGAGATCATTGAAAAAGCGCGCGCCCTCTTGGCGAAGTGAGAGGAGAAAGTCATGGAAAAGGTATATAGCCGCACCAGGATGATTCAGGAGAAGATGGTCGTCGGGTTCTGCCCGGGCTGCATGCACGGCACCGTTTTTAAGCTGATTGGGGAAGTAATGGAAGAGATGGGGATTGCGGACCATTCGGCGCTGGTGATCGGCGTCGGGTGCTCCGGCCTTGCTCTGGAATACGTTCGATACGACGCGACGACAGCGCCGCACGGCCGCGCCTGCGCGGTTGCGACCGGCGTTAAGCGCTCGAACCCGGGCACCATCGTTTTTACCTATCAGGGGGACGGCGATCTGGCTTCCATCGGGCTGGGCGAGACCATGTCCGCCGCCAACCGCGGCGAAAACTTTACGGTCATTTTTATCAACAACGGAATCTACGGCATGACCGGCGGCCAGATGGCGCCAACAACGCTTCTGGGAATGAAAGCGACCACCGCACCGTTTGGACGAAAAGCGGAAGAGCACGGTTACCCCATGCACATGTGCGAGATACTCAACCAACTGACCGCGCCGTACTATTTGGAGCGCTGCAGCTGCAATACACCGGCGAACGTGATGAAAACGCGAAAAGCGATTCGTAAAGCGTTTCAGAACCAGATTGACGGCAAGGGATTCTCAATGGTGGAGATCGTGACAAGCTGCCCGACGAACTGGGGACTGGACGCGCTGGAAGCCTTGCGGTTCCTAGAGGAAAACATGCTCAAGGAATTTCCGCTGGGCGTTATAAGGGATCGATCCAAGGAGGCGAACTGACATGGAAAAGAACCTGATGGTCGCCGGATTCGGCGGACAGGGCGTTATGATGATGGGGAAACTGCTCTCCTACGCGACCTGCGAATCCACGGATTTAAACGTTACGTTTTTCCCGTCGTACGGCGCCGAACAGCGCGGCGGGACCGCGAACTGCTACGTGGTCATCTCCGACGAGCCAATCGGCGCGCCTTTGGGCGACGCGATGGACGATCTCGTCGTCATGAACGGTCCCTCCCTGAACAAGTTCTTATATAAACTCAAGCCGAACGGTACGCTTTTTATCAACAGCTCCATCGTGAAAGATGAAATTATCCGCTCGGACGTTCGTGTTGTCGCGGTGCCGGTGACGGAGATTGCACTTGAAATGGGGAATGCGAAAGTGCTGAACATCATCATGCTTGGCGCGTATATCGGCTATACGGGCGCGCTGGCTGAGGATCTGATGATGAAGACCATCCTCCATAAGCTGAAGAAAAAGCAAGAGCTGATCGCGTTGAATACGGATGCGTTTGCACGTGGTCTGGCCATCGGCAAGGCAGTGCGGAGCGAAGCGAACGCATAAACGAAGAGCGTTTGCGATTTTTCGTTTTTGCGGCCGTGCAGCGAGTTCTTCGCTGTTTCCGAACGCACACTTGAAGCCGAACCAGCGTCACTGAGCCGGTTGAAAGCGAAATCGGCAGAGAGGCTACCGATATGTTGCGAAATTTCGATGAACTGATTGAGCGGGTAAAAGACGTAAAGAAAAAAACCGTAGCCCTGATCGCCGCGGATGATGTACACGCGCTGCAGGCAATCTTGGAAGCGAAAGACATTGTGGACTGCATCCTGGTCGGGGATAGGGGGCGCATTTGCGAGGCGCTTCGTTCGCTGGGGCAGATTCCTGCGAACTATGAAATCGTGGAGAATGAACGGGAGGAGCATCCTTCTGTTTGCGCGGCACGGTTGATTCAGAGCGGGCGCGTGGATTTCCTGATGAAGGGGAAAATCATGACGTCGGACATGCTCAAAGGCGTTTTGAAACCGGAATCGGGCCTCCGCACCGGCAGGCTGATGTCGCATATTGCGCTGAATCAGATTCGCGGCTTTCACAAACTGCTGGGAATGACCGACGGCGGAATGTGCCCGCATCCCGACCTGGAGCAGAAAAAGCAGATTTTAGCCAACGCTCTGGAGCTTTTCCACATCCTCGGATACGAAACGCCAAAGGTTGGGGTCCTCTGCGCGGCGGAAGCCGTCAGCCCCGGAATGCCGGAAACGGAGGATGCCGCCGAGCTGAAACGCCTGAACGACGCGGGTGAAATCAGCGGGTGCATTGTGGAGGGCCCGATTTCCTACGATATCGCCATGTACCCGGAGATTGCGAAATACAAAGGTTATACGGGCGTATGCTCCGGCGAATTCGATATCCTGCTCGTCCCAAACGTCGTGACGGGAAACGCGCTGGGGAAGTGCCTTGTTTACACCGTCGGCGGGGAGATGGCGGGCATTGTAATGGGCGCGAAGGTGCCGATTGTGCTGACCTCCCGCGCGTCGTCCGCCAGCGAAAAGTACAATTCGCTTGCGCTCGCCGCCGGCATTTGCAGATAGGAGGCTGTTATGGAGCGGATTCTTGTCATCAACCCCGGGTCCACCTCCACGAAAATCGCGCTGTTTGAAGGGGACAAAAAAGTCCTCGGCAGTTCGCTTAGGCATATGGACGAAGAAATAGCGCAGTTCGCGGGATGCCTGGAACAGGAAGAATTCCGGGAGCAAAAAGTGCTCGAATGGATGAACGACAACCGAATCGAAGCGAGCTCGCTGGACTGCATCATGGCGCGGGGGGGCGCTCTGCCGCAGGTGCCCTCCGGAGCGATTCTCGTGACGGAACGGATGATCGACTATATGTATCACAAAGCGTCCCGGGCGAACTTCCATCCCTCCAATCTCGCCTGCATCATCGCCTACCGTCTTGCGCAGCAGGCCCATATACCGGTCTATGTGTACGACGCCGTAAGCACGGACGAACTAACCGATATTGCCCGGGTTACGGGCGTACCGCAGATTCCGAGGATCAACCTGGGGCATACGCTGAACACGCGTTCCGTCGCCATACGCTGCGCAAAAGAGGTGCTGCACAGGCCGTTTGAACAGTGCACGTTCATCGTTGCGCATCTTGGGGGAGGCTACAGCGCAAGGCTGCTGCAGAACGGCAGGAATGTCGATTCGGTCCGTGACGACGAAGGCGCGTTTTGCCCGGAGCGGTCCGGAAACATTGCCGCGCTGGACTTGATTAAATACATCTATGAAAACGGAATTTCCTATCCGGATGCCGTGAAGCTCCAGCGCGGCAGCGCAGGCTGGAAAGCGCTTCTCGGCACGAGCGACGCGCGGGAGCTCCTCGACCGCGAAAAAGCGGGGGATGCGAAAGCGGCTCTTGTGCTGGACGCGTTCTGCTATAACGTTGGAAAGGACATTGGAAAACTTGCGTGTGCGGTGAAGGGGAAAGTGGACCGCATCCTTTTAACCGGGGGCATTGCGTTTTCCGAGCGCATTACCGCGGCGATCACGGAATATGTGGATTGGATCGCGCCGGTCATTGTGAGCGCAGGCGAATTCGAAATGGAAGCGCTTGCCGAAGGCGGCTTGCGTATTTTGCGCGGCGAAGAGACTTGGCGCGAAATGGGCGAGGATTACCGCTGCCAATAGGGACGGTTCTGAACAGATGTTCCTTAAGAAGAATTGAAAGAAGACGGGCGAATAGCGATGCGGGTTTCTCAGAGCGGTGCGTTCGCTGGAGCTGACCGTTCGGCACACGAAAGAAAAATTGAGAAAAGGCGGGCGGCATGACGGAGCAATCTATGAAACGCAAAAGAATCCTCACGCTGATCAGCGCTGTTTGCGTGCAGCTCTGCGTTGGCATCATCTATATCTGGAGTATTTTTCGCGTTCCGGTGATGGAGTATTTTGGCTGGGACAGTACGCAGGCTTCCTTGACTTTCTCCATCATGCTTCCGCTGAATATGCTTGGTGTTTTGGTCGGCGGTATCCTTTGCGACCGCAGGGGGATTCGTCCCGTGGTGTTGACCGGCGCAGCTTTTGCGGTTTCCGGGTTGTATTTGACCTCGCTTGTATCGAGTGCAAACGCCGCGCTTCTTTATGTTTTTTACGCGGGTTTGTGCGGATTTGGCGGCGGATTGGTCTATGCGTCCGCGATTGCAAGCGTCAATCAATGGTGGACGCGGCATAAAGGCTTCGCCGTCGGGTTAACGATTGGCGCGTATGGGTGCTCGACGGTGGTGTTTGGCGCGTGGGTGAACCGGATGCTGTCGTCCCATCTGGGCGTACAAGGCACATTTCGAACGCTCTCGCTCATATTTCTGTTGGTGTTCGCAGCGTCGGTGTGGATGCTTCGCAACGCTCCCGACGGTGTCGGTTTGGCACGCAGTGAAGCGCCGGACCAGGCGGTCGTCGGTCAAAAACAATATACGCCCCAAAAGGTACTTGCAACGCCGGTCTATTACCTTCTTGTGATCTGCTTGGTTTGCCTGACGGCACCGTATTTGATGCTGAATACGACGATGAAATCTTTTGCCGTCGCGCGCGGGCTGACAGCGGAAATGGCCGTCGTAACGGTTATGACGACGGGGATTGCGTCCGCGGCAGGCCGGATTATCAGTGCGTGGATGACGGACAAGACGTCCGTTCAAACCGTGCTGATCATGCTGTTTTGCCTGGCGCTGACCGCAACGGGGGTGCTCTTTTATGCTAGCGGGATTTGGTTTATCGCGGCGATTGCATTGGTTGCGTTCGCATACGGCGGGTGCGCGGCGATTACGCCGCTCCTTGCGATTTCGTTTTTCGGCACAAAATACATGAGTTCGATTATGGGACTGCTAATTATCTCGGCAATTATAGCCGGCATGGCTCATCCGGCAATCGCCGCAAAAATCAGTGTGGACGGGCTGCCGTCTGCTACAACTTTTATTGTGATGGAAAGTATTGTATTGGGGGGGCTTATTCTATTTCAAATTCTGATTTTAACGCAAAACAGGACTCGAAATCGATGAGTGCGCAATAGGTAGAATTTATCCCGAAAGACATTTGGGTCGGGTCGTTCTAGAGTGTGTTTCCAAAAGGATAATAGAGAAACGTCGAATATATACAGAGGTGTTTATAAAACAGGAACTGTAATTCGATGTTATGAACTCACGGATGCTGAATGGGACTCTGCGGATTGCGCGCAGCGGAACAGCTTGGAGAGACTTGCCGGAGCGGTACGGAGCGTGGCAAACCATCTATTAACGCTTCGTGCAGTGGCAGGAAGCAGGGGTTCTGGAGCGCATCTTCCACGATCTCGACGCGGACGCAGATTTGCAGGATATCAGCATCGACAGCTTACAGCAAGGCTCACAAGGCGGGCGCGGGAGTCACAAAAAAAGGAACAAGATCCCAAAACCAACGCCAAAACGAATGGGTTGGAGTAAGCCGCGGCGGTATCTTTGTAATAATCAAGAAGATATAAGGCGGCGGAGGTTGAACCATTGAATTACCCTATCAAACAGTCCCAGGATAATCGTCCGCCACTTTCAGAATAAACACCTCGATAATGGCGGCATCGAATTGCGTTCCCGCGTTTTTTCGAAGTTCGGCAATTGCTGCGGATTTGCTCAGTGCCGTCCGATAGGGCTGTGCGTATACCATTGCATCGAACGCTTCGGCTACGGCAAGGATTCTTGACTTCCAATTGATTTCTTCGCCCTTGAGTTTCCTCGGATAACCCGTACCGTCTATTCGTTCGTGATGCGCCAATACAATATCAGCGACATTGTAATATTCACTGCAGGCTCCAAGCAGGCGGTATCCTGTTTCCGGATGCTTTCGTAGCTGCATCCACTCGGCGTCATTCAACGGCTCAGCTTTGCTTAACAGCGTTGCGTCGAGGGAGATCTTTCCGATATCGTGCAATTCGCCTGCGATACGAAGATCGCTGACGTCGGACGCACTTAATTCAAGCGCTTTGGCCAGCATTTCGCAAGCAAGGCCTACACGTTCAGAATGCCCCCGCTCAAAGGGGGCTTTTTGCATAAGCGAATCGAAAACCTCGTGGATAACCCCGCTTCGATAGCCTCCGGCATCCTGAATTTTCGCTTGATACATATTCCTCTCGGCGCTGTTCATGACTTCACTCATATTTTGCTGTGATATCGCTTTAGTATCAACACCAAAGGAAACGGAAGCGCTCATACCGTTGAAATGAACGATGCCGATGCCCTCTTTAATACGCTCGATAATTCGCACAGCTTGTAATTCATCTGTTTTCGGCAGCAAGATCAAGAACTCATCTCCGCCGATACGCGCGATTATATCGTCGGTGCGGCAGGCTCTTTTCATTGCGTCTGCTACTAATATGAGCAATTGATCGCCGGACTCGTGCCCGAAAGCATCGTTGACCACTTTTAGCCCGTTCACATCCGCGTAGACGATGGATAACGGGTAATTACGCTCGACGTCGAGCCTGCGCAATTCTTCCTCAAAGAAGCGGCGATTATATAGTTCCGTAAGCTGATCGTGATAGCTCAGGTATTCAATGCGTTTCTGCCGTTCTTTTCGTTCACTGGAATCGCGAAATACAAGTACGCAGCCGGTGACGGCTCCAGCTTCGTCAATGATTGGAGCGGCGGTATCTTCAATTGGAATTTCGTTCCCGTCTTTCGTAATCAAAAGGGTATGGTTTGCGAGTTCTACGATCTCGCCCTGCTCGAACACTTGAGCAACCGGGCTGGGGACCGTCTCTTTGGTATACTCGTTGATAATACGGAAAACGCCCTGGATGGATGTGTCCTTGACATCATCAAACCGCCACCCCGTCAGCCTCTGCGCGACAGGGTTCATGAAAACGATATTCTGCTCCGTATCAACCGCGAAGACTCCATCACCAACGGAAGTCAAGGTTGCTTCCAGCTTCTTTTTACTGTCGTACAGCTCCCTTTGGCCGGATTCAATCCGATTTAGGAGATGATTGATAGACTTGCCGAGAGAGGTGATTTCCTTTCCGCCGGATTCGGATACTCTGGCAAATCTGCCGGTGTCTGTGTCAATTTTACCAACTTCGGAGACGAGCCGGGTAAATGGTTTGGTTAAAACATTGCCAAATATGATAATCAGTACAATGGCAAGGGCTGTGCTGCTGATTGTATTGATATGTGTAAAGGTCAATAACCGCCGCATCGAGGAGAGATAGAGATCCCTTGAAATCTCGAGATCAAACCGGACCGCATCCTTTGCGGAAGTGGGGTTTGAAAGCAATAGCCCAATGCCGATTTCAGACTTGGATTTTTGTACTGTTGTGCTTGAGACTGTTGTTTGGTTGGCCTTCTCGGAAGCGATGTTGTTTTCAACCGTGGATATCCCTTTTATCTTCGCGCCGGAGATTGTTTCGATGGTACGCAGAGTATAGTCGTCTACGATACGGCCGATGATCAGTCGGCCGTTTGGTAGCGACGTAGAGGTGGAATCCGTTACTTCAGAGGCGGCTATGAAATAGTAATCATCGCCGATTTTTTTAAGAAACGAGACGTCGGAATCCTGCGATGCATAGGAAAGGACATCTGTCATACTTGCGCCGAAGTTCGCAGGAAATTCGATAAAACGATCGTTATCAAGGGAATAGTACTGACTATGATAAACTTGTTTCGCTTGATCCACCAGGATTAGAAAACTCAGATTCAGATTCTCGAAGGTGCTTTGATTCAGATTCAGCTCGATATATTCGGGATTATGTCCGTCCACAAACTCGTAAGTATCGTCCCAGTGCGCCCAGTCGTTGACGCTTCCAAGATAGTTGTCGATCTTCTCACGGACATAATTCGTTACGCTTTCCGTCGCGACATCCACCTGGGTGTCTTCTTGCTGCTGAATATAATCGCGCGAGAAGAGCCAAAATGCAACATTACATAAAACGACAATGAGCAAAATCAGGGGGATGACCACAAGGAGAATTTTGCTCTTAATACTCATAACGTTCTCCTGCTATCCGAAATACTGCGATCAAGTTTCTTACTTGAATATCGCAATCTGAAAGCGCGTATACATCCGCTGAAACGAAAGAATAAACGAATATACTCTCCAGGGCGGGACTTAGAAAAAGCATGCAGGAAAGATTTCTCCTGCACTTGCTATCTCCATTCTATTCTTCATGCATTACTTAGTCAACAAAACAAAGGGGAATGTGATTTATCTCAAACCGACTTACTGTTGAAAATCCATTCCACTTCTCTCTTTTTTCGGTGAACTGCTTTTTCGGGGAGCAGTTCAGTACTAGAAAAAGGCAAGCATTGAGCGAATCACGCCAATACTTACCTTCTTTTCTTTATCAATAACGACCAGCGCTACCGTAGAAAGGCTTCTATTTCTTCCTTTGTCGGATCCGTGGGATCAGGCTCTAAACCGGGGATATATTTGCACGCCTCATATAGTATGGGAGAGATCTTGTCATAGATGCCGACGCAGTGATGGATATAGGGGCCATATACGATTTTATGCTCCAGCTTCGGCCAGTCCTTGAATTCGAACCATCCATATGTACCGGTTGTCTTTGGACCTGGAACGCTCGTTCCTTCCGCCATGAGCAGCTGATACCGATCACCGGAGCAATCGAATCGGGAGATGGTAACGGTTCCGTTCTCCAGCAGGAAGTTTCCGACGGAAGGCCGCCCCTCATCGAACGAGTGCCCGATGACCGGCTTAGCCGATTTGGAGGCGGTTGAACGCGGGAATACCCCGCAATGCCAGAACAACTCGGCGTTCTCGTTCGTTGGATGGCGTACCGTAACATCGGCGAGGAAGGAGGCCTTCTGCCAGCGCGTAGCCGATTGCGCCAGAACGGAGGTGATTGCGCCATGGATATCCATTTCACAGACAACCGGCAAATGTGCATTCGTCAGTTCGGCGAAGGTGAAACAGGAGGAAATGCCGGCGATTTGACGCATGGCGCCCCAGCAGCTTGACGCGATGCCGTCGATCTTTTGCGAATCCGCCCACCCCCGTATAGCGCGGTTCAGCGCTGCGGTTCGGTAGAGATACTCGGATTCGATCTTGGAATCGAAGTCTGCCTGGTACGAATCAACCAGCTCGGACAATTCACTCCTGTGATTCTGAATTGTGTCCTTGTAGAGATTCTCCAATTCCAGCATGGTGATCGGGACGACCTCAATACCGAACTGTTCGAGAAGCTGAAGCTCGTTGCACTTCACCGACCAGAAGGTTTCCGGGCGAACGCCAATCTGGCCGATTCGCATATGGCGAAACCCCTTAACCACCTGCGCTGCGGCAAGAAAGTTGCAAAAGACACGGCTAAAGGTCGGATCCTCCAGCGTGCAGCTGGTCATATAGGAAAAAGGAACGCCAAACTGGCGCAGCACTTTTCCGGTGGCAAACAGCCCGCACTGGCTGTCTGTACAGCGGTTTCCATTTGTGTCCGGCGAGGAATCCCGTGGACCCCATATCAGAACCGGCTTGTCCAGCAGCTTCGAAACCTTGGCGATTGCATCCTCGCAACCAAAGTTCAAATGTGGGCAAAACAAAGCGTCAACGCCTTTTTCCAGAAAGACGGATGCAACCTTCTCCGCGTCGAAGCCGTTGAGCAGAATGCCTTCTTCGTTCAGGAAATCGATATTGATATAATCGACCTTCATGCTCTGCAGCTTTGCTTCAATTTGCTTTTTCCGCTGGCCTGCAACACCGCTGTTGCAGAAATACTCTCCGTCGAGATCGCGCCGCGTATAGACGACGCCTAACAGGAGCGATTGTTTCGAATGTTCCATGTGCAAGTTCACCTCTCCATACAATCACGATCAATAATTGCGGTATAAAATGCCGTTGGGTTCGGAACATCTGCCGGATGTTCCAGGGATGCGACCTTGCCGGATATAACCGCCTGATCTTTTCGCAGTGGCTTCGAGTGCATGCCGGCACACCTAAACCGGCGTACAAACAAAAATCCGACCGAACCCAACGACAAACGGGCAGGTATTGCCGGCATTCCTTTGGCTGTTTTGCCGCGCGGGGGGATATCGTATCCGCCGACAGCACGGGAATAGCCTGGGTATATTGCGGCAATAGCCTTTTTCAGAACAACTCCGCGCTAACGGCGAATGCTTCTTGTCATTACCGTTTTTTGGAAATCCAGTACCTGCTGGCAGCTTTCCACCGCTCCATGCGCGCCGATTTTTGTCGCGTTGATAGCGCCTGCGGCACAGCCGAACGACGCGCTGTCGCGAAGGCTATAGCCGTGCAGTACGCCATACAGGAAACCGGCGGTAAAATTATCGCCGCATCCGGTCGTATCAAGCGCGTCTATCGCATACGGGTCGAGAAAGAATTCCTCGTCGGGCGATTTCACATAGCAGCCCTCGTCTCCGAGCTTGATGACGACGTTTCGCACGCCCTCGCGCATCAGACGGCGCGCCATTGCGCGGGGATCGCTTTCCCCGGTAACGTAGCGCGCCTCCGCGAGGCTGGGCAGAAGGTAATCGACATGCGGATACAGATCCTGAAATGCGGCTCCGCCGATATGGTAGGCATCCGCCGTCATATCCGCAAACGTTAATACCCCTTTGCGCCGCGCCTGCTGAAAAATGGCGGCGATACCCCCGCGGTCGAGCTCCTTCAGACAAAATAGGCTGCCCACGCAAACCGCACGGGTCTGATCCAGAAAATCCAGGTTCATTTCAGGCAATGATAAATCTTTCTTTCCGCTTCCGGCCCAGACCAAAAAATTCCGTTGCCCATTCGGCTGAACAATCACGACACAGAATCCGCTTCCTTTTTCCGCACTAAAAAGCGTGTAATCCAGGTCGATTTTTTCATTTCGCAGCTTCGATTGGATGATTCGTCCTATATCATCATCCCCGATTTTCGCAACCAGAGCGGTTGAGTTTCCGAGCGCGCTGGATACTGCCGCCTGGTTTGCAGCATCTCCACCGACTGAAATGGCTATTATATCAGCGTATGATGAATCTGCACATAAAAAATTGGATGGGATGTTGCACATCGTAATATCCAGCGTTGCATCGCCAATGCAAACCACGTCGTACTTTTTCGCCATAACTATGCTCCCCAATCGATGAAATGAGGGTTATTGTTCGATCAGTTCCGTTTTTTGAATCAGGAAATCGTTTAGAATTTTATCCAACGCGAAGAAAGCGGCGCCAAGAGCGGGGGCGGAGGCGCTTAAATTTGAATAGATCAGGCTTGTGCTGACGCCGGGATACAAATTCTGCTGGAATGTTTCTTCCAATATAGACTGATACAGAATTTTATCATTCGCGAGATCGCCGTAGAGAAAGATTGCATCGGAATCAAAAATGGTCGCGAGCAAACCGCAGGTTTGGCCGAGCAGTCGTCCGGCGTTTTCGAAAAGACCGAGGCAGAGGGAATCCCCGCGGATTGCGTAATCGCGAATCGTTTGATAATTCAGGTTAAACGTATCCTCAATATCAACCGTTGTTTGCTGGCCGTTGTTGATGGCCTGCATGAAACGGCTGATGATACCGGCCTTGGTCGCGTAGGCTTCCAGACAGCCGCGCCTGCCGCAGCTGCAATGCTCGCCGCCCGGAACAACGGTGATGTGACCGATTTCACCGCAGCGTCCGTTGGAACTGGAGTATATTTTGGAGTCGATCATCATGGACATTCCAAGCGCATAATTCATGTTCAGCAGAATGACATTTCGAAACGATTCGTTGAGCGCGCCAAAGTACTTTTCCGCAATGAGGACGCAATCCGGATCGTGAAACATAAAGGTTTTAATATGAAAATGATCTTCGACCGCCTGCTTGATGTGCAAATTGCGCCAGGTAGGTACAAACGTCAGGTAAAGCGCGACGCCCTTTTCCTCGTCGATATTGCCCTGCGTGCTGATGCTGATTGCCAGTATGTTTTTTACGCCAATATACTCGGAAATCGTACTTTCAAGCGTATGGATGAGCAGGTCGATAACGTTGCTGGGGTCGATGACGACAGCGACACGCGATTTCAGGATACAGCCTTTCAGGTCAAGAACCATGACGCGAATGGCTTCGAAATTCAGATCCACTCCGACGATAAAATTATCTTTCTGGTTGATATCGAGGGTCAAAGGCGTTTTTCCTACGTTGCCGCTCGCATTCAGGTTCTGCGTCAGGATATCCGCCTGAAGGAGCGCGGCTGTATATTGGGAAACAGCCCCCCAGCTCAAGTCCGTATAAGCCTGAATCTGCTTTCGCTCGATCGGGCCTTTCCGCTGGATGGTGCGGAATACCTTGCTGAGATTATTTGTTTTTATTTCCTCTTGATGCGTTGTTTGTTTCATAACGATACGAACCGTCCCTTTTGGATAAACCGATTATATTATGTTGTGATAAAATTAGCAAGAAGTTTTTTCAGCGTTTTTTTCGAATAATTTCGTCGATGCAAGGGCGAATTTTCAAAAAATACGAAAATATCCTATATAAATGGAGCAAAAAAAGCGGAGAAAAATTCATATTGACATTACCGAAACGCTGTGCTAAATTAAGCACATCGAATTACATCAACTAATGACGTAATGCGATTCACAAATCTAAACTGCCGGGTTAGAATTGAGTCAAAACACACCTGATCAGAAAAGGGTCCGTCCATTCGGTATCAAATTCCCCAAAATGAAAAGAAGCATGAAAAGTTGCAAGGAGGAAAACAAATGAAAAAGCTCTTGGTGTTCTGTCTCGTTGTATGCACGGTAGTTCTCTCGTTTGCCGGATGCTCTCAGGCACCCGCGGCAACAACAGCCCCGGATGCTGCCGCAGCGGCGGAGGAAGCCACGCAGGCGCCTGCTGCAGTGGAGGAAGCGCCGCAGGTTGGCACGATTGGCGTTGCGTTCCGTCGGTTCGACGATACGCATATCACGAATATCCGAAACTCCATGACGGACGAGGCAGCAGTACTTGGTGCGACAATGGATGCTGTCGATTGCCAGTCTTCGCAGACGGTCGAGAATGACAAGATCGATATGTTCATTACGAAGGGCTACACCGCAATTGGCTTGATTCTTCAGGAAAACAGCAGCGGCAGCACAATCATTGAAAAAGCAAAAGCGGCCGGAAATCTGCCGCTGGTATTCTTCAATCAGGAGCCTTTCGCCGAGGATCTGAAAGCATACGACAACGCGTATTATGTTGGAGCGATTGCTTCCGAGTCCGGCAAAATGCAGGGAACCATCATGGCGGACTACTGGGAAGCGAACATGGAAACCATGGATAAGAACAAGGACGGCATTCTCCAGTATGCCATGATCACCGGCGACCTCGGCACGGTGGACGCGGTGCAGCGCACGGAGTTCTCCGTGAAAGAACTTGAAGCACGTGGAATCAAAGTTGAGTGCGTCGCGCAGGATACCGCCATGTGGGATCGCGTAAAGGGCCAGGAGAAAATGCAGGCGTTCATCTCCGCCTATGGCGATAAGATTGAAGGCGTGTTTGCGAACAACGACGACATGGCGCTGGGCGCGATTGAAGCGCTGAAGGCCGCCGGGTACTTTACGGACGGTAAGTTCATGCCGGTGATCGGCGTGGATGCGACGGATGCCGGTAAAGCGGCTATCGCGGACGGAACGATGCTGGGTACCGTTCTGAACGACGCCAAGACGCAGGGCAAAGCAGCGATGGATCTGCTGTATTTATTGGCTAAGGGCGAGAAGCCGGACGCGAATAACTACGCCTACACCATTACGGATGGCAAGTATATCTGGATTCCGTACGTACCGGTCAGCAAGGACAACCTCGCGGATTTCAACTGATCATTTTCGCCGGCAGGGAGGAGCGGCATTCGAGCCGCTCCTCCTCCTACAAAACGACCAAGAGGTGATACCATTGCCAACGCAGGATTATATTCTTGAAATGCATCATATCTCAAAGAGTTTTCCAGGCGTAAAAGCGCTGGACGGCGTCACACTCCGGGTGAGGCCGGGCACCGTCCACGCACTGATGGGTGAAAACGGAGCCGGAAAATCTACTTTGATGAAATGTCTGTTCGGCATCTACTCCTTGGATGAAGGAGAGGTCATTTTCGACGGAAAAAAGGTCTGCTTTTCGAGCGTGCGAGACGCGATTCAAAGCGGGATTTCCATGATTCATCAGGAGCTGTATCCGCAGATTTACCTGAGCGTGATGGAAAACATCTGGGTGGGGCGGCTTCCGGTGAAGTACGGGGTCGTGGATTACAAGAAAATGTATGCCGATACGGCGGCGCTGCTTCGGGAGCTGGAGATTAACATCGACCCGAAAACGGTGGTCGGCAGCCTGTCCGTTTCGCAGATGCAGTGCGTCGAGATCGCAAGAGCCGTATCGTTTCACTCAAAAGTGATCATTATGGATGAGCCGACTTCCTCCTTAACCGGAAACGAAGTGGAACATTTATTTCATATAATCAGCAAACTTCGCAGCCAGGGGATTGCCTTTATCTATATCTCCCATCGAATCGACGAGATTCTTCGCATTGCGGACAACGTCAGCATTATGCGGGATGGATTCCTTGTTGGCGAATGGAACGCAAAAGAGATTACGAATGATTTCATCATATCCAGCATGGTTGGAAGAAAAATGGATCAGTTGTTTCCTAAACGGAACAACCATCCGGGCGAGGTCGTTCTGGAGCTGGAACATTTCACTTCGCCCGTTTCGAATTGTTTTCGGGACATCTCGCTGACCTTGCGCAAAGGGGAGATCCTTGGAATCGGAGGTTTGGTCGGCGCGCAGAGGACGGAGCTGATTGAGGCGATCTTCGGCATTCGAAAATCCACTGGCACCATCCGGATCAACGGCAGGGAAGTCCACATTCCCAGCCCGATTCAGGCAAAGAGGCACAGGATGGCGCTCCTGACCGAAGACCGGCGCAGAAGCGGTATTTTCGGTTTGCTAAGCGTTTCGGAAAACATGGCGATTGCAAACTACAAAAGCTATATCGGGCTGCTGGGTGCGCTGAATTATAAACATATCCAGTCTGACGCACAGCAAGGCGTAAAGAAACTGAAGATTAAAACCCCTTCCCTGAAGACGATGATTAAGAACCTGTCGGGTGGAAACCAGCAGAAAGTGCTGTTTGCCAGATGGCTTCTGACCGAGCCGGAAATCCTGCTGCTGGACGAACCGACGCGCGGGATCGACGTGGGCGCGAAATACGAGATTTACTGCATTATCGCGGAGCTTGCGGAGCAGGGGAAGAGCATCATCATGATCACGAGCGAAATGACCGAGCTGATCGGCATGGCGGATCGGGTGGTTGTCATGTGCGAAGGAAGACTTACGGGCGAACTGACAAACGAGCATATTAATGAAACGGAAATCATGCGGCTATCCTCCGATTTCAGTTCAAAACTTGAGAATGTATGCGGGCGTGATATCCCGGAAGTGGAGAAATAAAGTGAAGAGCAAGATCAATCATATCAGCAGTCTAGTCACACAGAATGTTATGTTCGTTGTGCTGATTGTCCTTGTAGTCGTCATCGCGGTTCTGCAGCCGACCTTTCTGTCGCTGCGCGTGCTCAACGATCTGCTTTTGCAGAACTCCACAAGGTTGATCATTGCATGCGGAATGTCGTTTATCCTGATTGGCGGCGGCGTTGATCTAGGCGCTGGGAGAGCGGTTGGAATTTCCGCGGTCATTGTGGCTTCGATGTCGCAGTCGATTCTGTATCCCCGCTTGTTTTATCCGAATCTTCCCGAACTGCCGATCATCGTTCCGATTCTGATCGCTGTGCTGGCATGTACGGTAATTGGCGTAATCAACGGCATATTAATCTCCAAGCTGAACATTCCACCGTTTATCGCAACGCTTGGCACACAGGTCGCGGTCTACGGGCTGAATTCGCTCTATTTCGATATGCCGCCGAACACGTCGCAGCCAATCGGCGGAATCCGCGATGATCTGACCTTTTTGGGATCCGGCCACCTTGGCTTTGTGCCGGTAGTCATTCTGATTGCGATTCTTGTTATTGCAGTCTGCTGGTTTATCCTGAAAATGACGCGCTTCGGCAGGAATATTTATGCGATTGGCGGCAATAAGGAAGCAGCGGTCGTATCCGGCATCGACGTGCAAAAAACGACGATCGCCATTTATGCAATTGGTTCCGCTTTATTCGGCCTCGCGGGGGTGCTGGAGTGCGCGCGTTCGGGCGGCGCAACCAATAATTACGGGAATATGTATGAATTCGACGCGATTGCAGCGTGCGTTGTCGGCGGCGTTTCGAATACGGGCGGCGTTGGGAAAATCCCAGGCATGATCGCGGGCGTGTTTATTTTCGGAATTATTAACTACGGACTGACCTTTGTCGGCGTAAGCCCATACTGGCAGCTGGTTGTCAAGGGAATTATCATTGTAACAGCCGTTGGGCTTGATGTTCGAAAGTACAAAAAAGAGAAATAAAGTTAGGCAGGAAAGATCAACATGGAAAACACTCTACACAAATTACTCGTTGCGGCCGATCGCGGCGGCTATGCAATCCCGTCCTTCAACTACTCCGATATTTGGGATTTTCTGGCGATTATCCAGGCAGCGGAGGAAGAAAACGCTCCGATTATGATTGCGTCGAATCCGCTGGTGGTTTCGGCGATATCGGTGGAAGTTTGCGGCGCCATCGGGCGCGCGGCGATGGCAAAAGCGAAAACGCCGCTGTTCCATCATCTGGATCATTCGATTTCGGTGGATATGTGCAAGGCGGCGATTGAAAACGGCTATCCTTCCGTCATGATTGACGTCTCTAAATACGAATTGGAAGAGAATATTCGAAACACCAAACAGGTTGTCGAGTTTGCCCATGCCCGGAATGCCCACGTGGAGGGCGAAATCGGAAAGATTATGGGCAACGGCATCGAAGGCAAATTCAAGGGCGGGGATTATCTCGTCAATGTGGACGAAGCGGTGGAACTCGTCCGGCAAACCGGCGTGGATTCGCTTGCGGTAGGCATTGGCACCGCGCACGGATTCTATTCCGGAAAACCGCAGATCAACTTTGAGCGTCTTTCGGAGGTAAACCGGGCGGTCGATGTGCCGCTGGTTCTTCACGGCGGAACGGGGATCCCCGAGGAGGACATCCACCGGGCGATTCGCGAAGGCATTAACAAGGTAAACGTAGGAACCATCATTCACTGCACCTATATGAACAACATGCGGGAAGAGCTGATCCGCGTTGGAGAAAACCCCTATACGCTGGATGTTGTAAAGCCGGTGATGGAACAAATCAAGCAGGTCGTCAAGGGCTGGATTCGGGTCTGCATGGCGAACAACAAGGCTTGACAGGGAGGCTTGAATTATGAAGGAAGTCACCGTTCAAACACTGACGCGGGACGCGTTTGAAAAATACGGCAGCTTTTCGGAAATGGTGGAGCCGAGAGGCCCGCACCTTGGAAGCGAACCGTGCGAATTCTATCGTGATCGGGCGATTCTGACGCTCAACACCTGTAATACGGCGTTCTCCGTAACGCGTGTCTGCAAGAGGCCGAAGATTGTTTCGGAGGTGGAGTACCATACCCATACCGGAGAGGCGATTCTGCCGCTGGACGGGGATATCCTGATCCATGTCGCGCCCGCATCTCCGGCGAACCAAACACCGGCGGAAGAGATAGAAGTCTTTCTGGTGCCCAAAGGAACGCTTGTGGTGCTTCGTCCCGGCGTTTGGCATGGCGCGCCGTATTGCGTGGATACAGATGTGACAAACATCCTGGTTGCGCTGCCGGAACGTGCGTACGTAAACGACTGTGTCGTGGTTCAGCTTTCCAAAGCACAGGCGATCCGCATCGCTGAACTTTAAAGGGATGGAAAAGCGAATGCGGAAAGTTTACGCTGCTGCCTATCCTCACGTATTCGTTTAATTTGCAGGGTATTGATAAAAAGGCAGGCGGGTTTCTCGCCTGCCGATTTTTTATGAAACAAAACGGTTAAGGGGTGCCGCAACAGGTAGATCTTTACAGAGCAGGCAGTCTGCGTGGCAAAGCAGAGCAATTGCAGCGGGTTATATGAAACACAACTTGCTTGGGGTGTGTGCTGAAATTCCGAAGAGGTTGTGCCCCCATTACATCTTGTTTACATTTTGATGCGGACGCGTTTACAAACACCTGATAGAATGAATGAAACAGGAGGATGAAATATGGCGCGCAATCGTATTCTTGTGGTGGAAGACGACGAAAGCATCAACAAAGTAATCGTCAAGAATCTGACGGCGGCCGGGTACGCCGTTTTCTCTTGCCTCGACGGGGAGCAGGCGGCAAAGGCCGTTTCCCGTGATACGGACTTTGACCTTGCGCTGCTGGATGTGATGCTGCCGGGGATCGACGGCTTTGCGCTGCTTGGTATCTTGCGGCATGCGGAGATTCCGGTGATCTTCCTCACGGCGAAAAATGATGTGGAGAGCAAGGTGCGGGGACTGCGGGAGGGCGCGGATGACTATATCGTAAAACCGTTCGAGGTGCTGGAACTGCTCGTGCGCATTGAAAAAGTGCTCGAGCGCACGGGAAAACTGCGCCAGGTGCTGGAAGTCGGCCCGCTGACCATCAATCTGCTGGAGCGCTCCGTTCGACAGGACGGCGAGGAGATTCCGCTCAAGCCGATGGAGTTTGATCTTCTGGTGATGCTTGCAAAGAATAAAAACATCGCGCTCTCGCGCGAGCGGCTACTGCACGGCGTCTGGGGCGTGGACTATCAGGGCGAAACGCGAACCGTGGACGTCCATATTGCGCAGATTCGCAAAAAACTCGGCCTGAACGAACAGATCAGGACAATTTCCAAACTTGGTTACCGGCTGGAAGATGCGTAAAGGCGAAGATCGCGCCGGATTTCGCCTGCAAAGAAGAAAGAGCATTGGGGAGAGGGAGCACATATGAGGCTTTGGCTCAAAGTTTCGCTCATCGCGCTTATTCTGGTTGTGCTGGCAACGGGGGCCTGTTCGCTGATCATGCTGATTCGCAGCGGGGAGAGCAACCTTGCGCTCTCGGTGGAAAACACGCTGACCAATCAGCAGGTGCGCGCGGCGTCCTGGTCAACGGCGATGACCTCGGAGCTGGACAGCCAGTATACCGACGTCGCCAGACGCAGCCTCGCGCGGTACTTAATTGCGAAATTTGCGCAAGGAAACACGATTCTGCTCTCCGGAGCGGACACGATTTACAACAGCACTTCGATTGACCCGAAGGATTATCTGCCGATTACGGCGGGTTCGCAGCAATATGTTGTCGCCGAGATCAACGGGCGATCGATGCTGCTCGCGGGCAGCCAAATTACAATTGCGAAAACGGACTACCAGCTCTATGCCGTCAGCGACATAACCCCGGTCTACACAGGGGTTGAAACGATGGCGTATCAGTTTGCGCTCATCAACGCCTGCATCCTCGCGCTTGCCGGCGGTGTGCTGATGCTGCTGCTGCGCGCGGTGCTGCGCCCCGTTCAAACCCTTCAAAAGAACACGGCATATCTCGCCAGCGGGGTATATAACCGGCGTATTGAGATCTTGCAGGACGACGAAATCGGCGAGCTTGCCGCGGATTTTAACCGCATGGCGGACGCGGTGGAAACGCACGTTCGCGCCCTGAAGGAGGAAGCGGAGCGGCGGACGATGTTTATGTCCGCCTTGACGCACGAGATGAAAACGCCGATCACCGGCATCTCCGGCAACGCGCAGACGCTGCTTGGCACCAAAATGACGGAGGAGGAACGCGAGGACGCGCTGATTGCGATCAATAATGAGTGCTTGCGTATGGAGCGGCTTTCGCAGAAGCTGATGCAGCTTATCGTTCTAAGGCAGGGTGGCGAGATGGAACGAAAGCCGGCAAGCGTTTCGGATCTGCTGGAGAACGTGTATGCGTCCGCTACCGGATTGATTCATCAGCGCGGGCTGACGCTCCATATGCAAAATGAGATGGGTACGCTTACCATGGAGCGGGACTTGCTTGCAAGCCTGCTGCTGAACCTGATTGATAACGCGGGTAAAGCGTCCCGCCCCGGGGATACGATCGAGGTGCTTGCCTGCGGGAATGTGATTTCGGTAAGGGATCACGGCTGTGGCATGCCGCGCGAGGAATTGGATAAGATCACGCAGCCGTTTTACAGAATTGACCGTTCCCGCGCGAAGAAAGCGGGCGGAATCGGGCTGGGGCTGGCGCTCGCGGAGGAGATTGCGCGGCTGCATGAGGCGCGGCTGGAGTTTGAAAGTGAACCGGGGATTGGGACGACGGTGAAGGTGGTGTTTGAATATGACTCGTAAAACAAAATGGAATTCTTTGTATTTTGTTCTTGCGGCGCTGATCCTGTTTTCGGTCTTTGCTGTGCCAAAGATCGCTGTCTTGGTTGTGGAGCGCTCGCGCGGGCAGATTATCACGGCAGAACCCTCCGGAAATTGAATGCCCGCAAATGAATTACATTCCGTTTACGGATTGATGAAGACTTGATGCGGTTTTCGCGCTATCGTAGATACCGGAAAGCCGCAAAGAGAATTTGCGGAAATCGGAAAGCGAGGGTTACAGATTGCTAAGAAATATGAAATTCAAGCAATGGATTCAGCGATTTTTCTTATGGATTGGCGCGGTCGGCATGCTGTTCGCGCTCGGCGGGTGCGGCGGTGCGGTCCGGACTGCGGCGGCAAACCCCGTTTCGCTCGAAGCCGCGCAAATGGTGGAAACGGCGTCCCAGTCGCAAACATCCTCCGGCGCAAGCACGGCGGCGCCTTCGCCCGTCGATCAATATACAACCCTTGGCGCGCCGAAAACCTACGCCGCCGAACTGCAAAGCGAAACCGGTTTTCTCAAGGTGCATGTTAACGCCGCCGTCGAGCTGCAAAACATGAGCTTACCGGTTGAACGCACGAAATTGCATCGGTTTACCGACGAGGGAGCTGCGCGCTTTGCGCAAGTCCTTCTGGGGAAAAACGCGCAGTATATCGACGACTCGCGCGCAAACGAGCATTTTACGAAAGCGTACTTGCAGCGCGAGATCGACGATTTGAGCGACTCGATTGCGCACTGGGACGCTTATGGCAGCTACAAGTACGACCTGCGCTATGATACAAAAAACGAAGCGGAGGATGCGCTCGCCGAGTTTCAGGCACTGTTGCCGGCCCTGCCGGACGCGCTGCCCGCCATTACGCCGGATTTCTCCAACTGGAAAATGATCAGCGCTTCCAACGACCAGGGAGCGATTGAAACGACGGACTGCTACCAATGTCACTTTGCCATGCCGGACAACGCAACGGTTTCGCGTTTCGCAATCCATAACTGCCCGGAAGTGCTCTCCAGCTGTTTCCTCGAATACGCGCGGAATATCCAGCGGACCGTCGGCGCGATGAGCCTCGATTTCGAAAACGTCGAAGGGCTTATCACGGTTACGCAGGAAAACGCCGAAGCGCAGGCCAGAGCGGTCGTGGACGCGCTGGGGTATCCGGAATTCGTCTGCGTACACCGGCAGGCATGCCTGAGCGATTATCGGGATTTCGCCTACTACCGCTTCTTCTTCCTGCGGCAGATCGACGGTGCTGAGACGCTCTACTGGAACAGCAGCTCCTATGCGGACGAGAATTTTGAGTTGATTCAGGTCTGCGTGGACAACGGCGGCATTTTGAAGGTTTCCTACAACAACCCGCAGGATATACTCGGCGAAATGACGCCCGCGGCGGATTTGCTCCCGTTTTCGCAGATTCAATCCGTCTTTGAAAAGATGATCCTCGTGGTGGACAACCAAACGGAAGCCGAGGCCTGGAACAGGGACGGCATGCCAAAGCTGACGAAAGACTACTACATTTCGAGCGTCCGGCTTGGGCTTTCGAGCGTGGCGGAGTCGAACAATGCGGATACCAGGCTGCTAATCCCCGTGTGGAGTTTCTTCGGCTACGAAGAAAGCCGCGTGAACGACGGCGAACCGGAACGGCTGGGCACGAACGGGCAGCGGGCATTGCTGACCATCAACGCCATCGACGGCACGGTCATTGAGCAGTCATGAGCAGGCAGGGGCGAGATATGAAAGAAAAACGCGCTCGGTTGCATCGAATCGCTGCCACGGCGGCCGCGCTTCTGTTTCTCTGCGGGTGCTCGCCGGAAAGCAAGGCCGCAGTACCGTCCCCCCTCCAGCTCGACACCGCGCAGATGATGGAGACGGCGGCAGACGAGGTTTTGCAGGAGCGCGGCCAATCACTCCGCGAGCGGCTGGATGCGCCGGAAATATACCGGTTTGAGGAAGAAAACGGGATCGTCACATTACGGATCGACGCGCCTGTCGTCATTCCGGATGCGGCGGCCGTTCCCGTGATCAGGATCAGTGGCGTGGATTTTTCGCAGGAGCAGGTAGACAAGGTTCTATCCTTACTCTGGCGGGAGGACGCCATGTGGGACAACAATCCGCCTCTGACCAAAGCGCAGATCACAGAGCAGATAGCATCCATCGAGCACAATCTCGAAACGCAGCCGGACTATCAGGACGAGCGGGAATACTATGAGACCATCCGCCTGCCGGAACTGCGCGGAATGCGAAATACCGCGCCGGAAACCACAGATCCCGTGCGATCCGACGGGCAGCTTGCTGCAGAGCAAATTTTGGATGGCAGGACGGAAAAGGTGGTTGCAAGCGTGACCCGGCTCTCGGTTCACGGTACCAGCGGGGAGTATTTCAGCGTGCAGAACAATCCGGATAATCAAATCGTGCTCGAAAACACAAGAAATGGACGATTGGATGTGCAAAAATGGGCGACGCTCGACTACCAGCTCTCCGTCGCGGCAACGCGCTTCGACAGCGTTCGTACAACGTTTTCCGGAACGAAAGTTTCACCGGACGACCAGACTCGTCCGGCAACTGAAAACGGGAGCCTATCGCAGACGCCGGCACAGGCGGCAAAGACGGCAGAGGACTTCTTTCGATCGCTTGGCGAGGATATTTCGATTTATGACATGTATCTGTTTGGCGGCAAAGGGGTTTACATAGTACGATGTGTGCGCAATGTACAGGGCATTCCATGCATCCTGATGGATGGCGAAAGCACCATGCTATACACGCAATCCGCTGACGAGGAAGTACCGGATGCGGTTTGGGCCGGCGAAACCATTACGCTTGCGCTCAGCGAATCAGGCATTCTGCAGTTTGACTGGGACTCACCGCACCGGACTGGGGAAACTTTGGTAGAGGACTGTTCGCTGCTTCCGTTTTCGGACATCATGGAGGTTTGCACCAGAATGCTGCCGCTGGTCTTTGACGAGCAATGGGGGCATATTGAGGACATGACGAGCGCGATGATCAGTATTGATAGAATCGAGTTTGGTATGATGCGCATCATCAAAAACCAATCGATCGATGAAGGGCTGATGATACCCGTATGGGCATTCTACGGTTCGGAACCGTTTGAGTCCGCAAGTCATGGCCGCCAGAACGCATCCACAAAACAACCCAAGCGCTTGCTTGCCATCAACGCCATCGACGGCACGGTTGTCGATCCGCAAAGCGGAAACCAGGGGTGGTGAGCGGCTGTTCCCCGGCGATACGCCCCGGGATTCGGAACGGCGGGGCGATTCGCTGTGCGGGTCGAACCGGCATAGCCCGAAACGTCATCTTCGGATGACGTTTTATTATGCTGTATTGAATCTGAAATTCCAGGGTGAGGGACTTTGCGGGAAATTCCCGTGAAGAAGGAAGCGCGGGACGATTCCATGCAGTAAACCGCGTTCGGCGGTTGCCTGAAACGCGGCGCTATTGATGAAGCTTTCGGAATTTACCGGGCGATACCGTATAAAGCGAGCTGAACAGCTGATAGAAACTGCTGATGCTGCGAAAACCGCAGTGGAACGCGATCTCCGAGATTGGCTGATCCGTGGATTTGAGCAGCTCGGCGGCGTTGCTCAGGCGTTTGATCGCGATGTACTTGGAGCAGGGGATTCCCAGTTTTTTTTTGAAGTAGGAGGAAAAATAGCAAGGATTCATGTGAATGTGCTGCGCAACATCCTGCGGGCTGGCGGTGGATTCCAGATGCTCGTTGATGTAGAGAATCGCTTTTTGCAGTGTTTCCGGCCTGCGCGGAGCGGCGTTTGCGGAGTCCGGCAGCAGAGAGCATGCGCGCGCAAGCAGGAGCGAAAACTCCACGATATAATTATGGATCATCGCGCTGCTTGCGGGTGATTTCTCCTGAAATTCGTCCAGAATGCGGGTAAAGCAGCGCCCGAAATTCGTGTAAACGGGTGAACGGTTCGAGACGGACACGCTTGGAAACTGCATGCTGTAGAGCAGGCTGAAGGCGTGTTCGCAGTGCTGCGCATAGGCGTTCAGCCGCAGCTGGGTCGGATAAAAACCGATGCTCGCGCAGCGCGTTTGCTCCACGGCAAGCCAGGAATGAACGGTGTTTGGGTTGATCACAATGATATCGCCCTTTGTCATCTCGACCTGCGTGTTATTAATCAGGTAAAGGATGCGGCCTTCCTCCACCCGGGTGATCTGGCAATAGTCATGCATATGAAAACAAAGCGGACAGGGCAGGTAGGCGCGCCAGAATGCCGGGATCTCGTCGGATACGGGGGCATGAAACTCCGTAATGAAGTTTGCTTTTCGGGATGGATTCTGAACCGAAGGGGAGGAATTGACCAGCACGTTCCGTCCCGGAACGTAGTCGTCCATTGTCGTAAAAAAGGCGTCGCTCTCCAGCGTTGGCGCCTGCGTGTCGATCGTTACCTCACAAAGAAAGGGGGAAGCGGAGGGTTCCATGGAATTTGCGGTACTTTTCATTCTGGTAACCTCCGGAATGGTTCGGGATGAATTCGGCTGCGCACAAAGCTAATTATATCGTACAAATACAAAATTTCAAGAAGCTATGCCCGCGAAACACGGCAATTGTGAACAAAGAATCTAAAAATATTGGAATAACTCATGAAAAATGCATAAGACGCGGCGCATACAGTTCCTTTACACTATAGGTGTAACCACTCAATCCATCCTTTCAATTTTCGCAACAGGTTCAACCTGTTAAATCACCCGGCAGGAACGGATCGGTACGCCGCCGCGGGTGAGGCAAACCGGTTTCGCGGCGGGCAAGCCGAATCGAAACGGGAATCATCGACAGACGTTTAACCGGAAACGCAGCTTTTCACATACGGCAGGGCTCTGCTTCTTTCGGAACACCAACGAATCGCCCGGCGAAACGGGAGAACACAAACGTGACCGCGCGGCATTCGTTTGGGTTGATAAACAATACTGGAGGAGGAAAGTTCATGAAGAAAGTACTGGCACTTGGTTTGGTTTTTTGTCTCCTGTTTCTGACGTTTGCCGGATGCAAACCGGCCGAAACGGCAACGGCGGACGCAACTGCGGCGGATGCGGCGGCGGCAGATGCGGCGGCCGCGGACACCGCTGCGCCGGAGGCGGCGCAGAGTGCGGACACGGGCGTACTGAATGTGGCGATTGCGGCGGACATCGCGCCGGATTCCGTTACCGAATGGACCAAGATGTTCAACACGGATTATCCGGACGTGACGCTCAACGTGATGCTGGAGGACGCGAGCAACTATGAGGTAACGCTTGAACCGTTGGTTGCCGCCGGAGAAATGCCGGATGTGGTCGGAATCGGCTGCACCGACTGGTTTGCGACGTTGGCGGACAAAGGGTACATTCTGGACGTTTCCGGTACGCCGGGATGGGATGCGCAGCTGGACGTGCTGAAAGACATGTACACATCCCGCAGCGGCGTCCACTTTGCGGTTGCCAACGGCGTTGAGACCGAATTGCTCTACTACAACATCGATCAGTTTACGCAGGCGGGCGTGACGAGCGTTCCCACCAACTGGCAGGAATTCCTGGATTGCTGCCAAAAACTCAAGGATGCGGGATTCCAGCCGCTGGCGGTTGCCGGCGCGAGCCCCAACAATCTGGGGCACAGCTTCATCAGCTTCGGCATTGCGCATGAAATCGTTGCGAGCGGCTTTGATCCGGACTGGAACGTAAAAGCGCGCGACGGCGAATACGACTTCTCCACGCCGGAATGGCAGGCGGTGCTCAACAAGGCGGTTGTCCTGCGCGACGCGGGATACTTCCAGCGCGGCTATGAATCGGCGGATCTCTACGAGTGCATGCGCGAAGTTTCCGTTGGCGAAGCGGCCATGACGATTCAGGGTTCCTATCAGACGGGCAATATCATCGTCGAGGGCGGCGCGAACATCGGAATTACAACCGTTCCCTGGAATGACCCCGGCAAAGAGCAGGTTGGCATCGTGATTGCCGGCGACGGATACGCCATGGGGAAAAACACCACGGGCAATGTGGACCTTGCGACGAAGTACTTCAACTATGTTTCCTTTGAACATGCCGATGTGTATCAGAACATGAGCGGAACGATTCCGCCGTGGAAAGATGCGGCAAAGGACATGCCCAACGCAAAGGTAAACGACAAGCTAAAGGCGGCCTGGGATGCCAGCAACGCGCTTGTCACAAAGAGCTTGGAACCGCAGCAGGCCTTTACAGCCATCGTGTATGAGCAGGTCAAGCAGTTTGTCCAGGCGGTTATTCTTGGCAGCGCGGAACCGAGCCAGATTGGCGACTATCTCAACCCCGCGCAGCAGGAATATCTGGCTACGCTGAACTAAGCGGTACGGCCGCACTTCGGGTCACCGCGCGTTTTGCCTGCGCAAGAAGGGAATTCGCTTGACAAAACGGCGGTTCTGCCGGAGGATGAAGAAAAACCGTAAACGAAATGAAGAGGCGGAGGGAATGCGAAAGGATTCGGTTCGCGTTCCCTCCGCCCGACGGGTATGTTTGGAAAGACAGGATATGAAGAAAACACGGCATGTCTGCTACTACAAGAGCATTTGGAAATGGAACGGGGCGCTGATGGCGCTGCCGGGTATCGTGCTGATTGTGGTATTCATTATCGTTCCGTTTCTGATGAACGTCGGGTATGCGTTCACCGACTACAACACCGCAAGCGACGTTCCCCGCTTCATCGGACTGACGAACTTTCGTAATATGGCGAAGGACCGGGATTTCTGGCTGGTGTGCACCAATACGCTCAAGCTGATTCTGACCTATGTGATCGGCGGAAACGTGATTGCGATTCTGCTTGGCGTAATGATTACCAATGTCGGCCGGAAATTCGGTAATTTCGTCAAGACGTCGATCTATTTTCCGCAGCTGCTCTCCATGGTCGTCGTAGGCTTTCTCTGGCGGATCATGTTTAGCTACAACAATGGTCCGATCAATCATTTTCTGGAATGGATCGGCGTTCCGCCGGATCTGCTGCCGCAATGGCTTGGCGTTCCGGCGCTGATCATCCCTTCCATTTCCACGGCGCTGATCTGGCTGATCTCCGGATATTACAGCATTATTTACCATGCGGGCATGATGAATATTCCAATGTCCTACTACGAGGTTTCCGCGATTGAAGGCGCGAGCAAATGGCAGGAATTCGTCCATGTCACGCTTCCGTTCCTTGCGCCGTCCATTACGATCAATACGGTGCTGCTGACGGTTGAGAGCCTTTCCGCTTTTGCCGTTCCCGCGTCCATGACCGGCGGCGGAGGACCGGGAAGGTACGGAACAACGCTTGCGCTCTGGTCTTATACGACGTACTTCAACAACCATCAGTATGGCAAAGCAATCGCGATATCGGTGGTACTCGGCCTGTTTGCAGTCGTCCTTGCGTTCATTGAGTTAAAGATTCTGCTGAAGAAGGAGGTGGGCAATTCATGAAACGGGCACGAACCAAGTCGCTTTCCTGGCAAAATAAGCACATTGGCTCCAGAATACTGCTGCTGCTCTTTACCATCTTTGTGCTGTTTCCCATTCTGCTGGCCGTGCTGAATTCGTTTAAGCCCATCGCGGCGATTCAGCGGAATTTCCTGACCTTTGACCTCAAGGATTTTTCACTGAGCGCTTACGACAAGGTGATCACGATCCTCCGGTTTGGCGAAGGGCTATGGAACACGACGGTCGTAACGCTTCTTTCCATTGTGATGACCGTGCTGCTGGGCTCGTTGATGGCGTTTGCGATTTCGCTTGTGAACTCCAAATTCCTCAGAACGGTTTACATGACGTCGATTCTGCTGATTTGCATCCCGATCCATGCGATTATCCTTCAGCTGGTGCCGCTGCTCAAGTCGATGGGAATACTGAACACCTATTTCGGAACGGCGTTTGTGTTTACGGCGCTTTCGCTTCCGGTTGCCGTATTTCTCTATACCGGATTTATGCGGACGCTCCCGCGGGAACTCAGCGAAGCCGCCGTGGTGGACGGATGCAGCCTCTGGCGCATCTATACGGCAATCTATATGCCGCTGATGAAGACGATTACCGTGACCGTGATCATTCTGCGCGCGACCTATATTTGGAACGATCTGCTGGTGAGCCTTGTTACCATTTCCGACGCGACGAAGACCATGCTGGTGCCGCGGATGTACGCGTTTAACTCCAGCACGTCTACACGCTGGGATCTGGTGCTCGCGTCCTCGGTGCTGGTCAGTCTCCCGGTGGCGGCGCTGTACCTTTTCCTGCAAAAATTCTATATGCGCGGTCTCGTTTCCGGGGCAGTGAAGGAGTAGAACATTTCGTGCGAGGCCATTCGCCCTGCGCAAAACGCGCGTGGCCTGGTTTTTTTGCGCAATCATAAGTCCGCCCGCAGGGCGGGAATGGAATGAAAAAGGAGTTTATCATGATTTTTGACCGATTGGAACACGCAAAACAATACTACAGGCTGGGCGAAGGAATTGAGAGAATTCTCCGCTTTTACGAGCAGTATCAGGATGACGGCGGGGATCTTCCCGCAAGGCTGACGCTGGATGGCGAAAAGGTATTCTTAATCGGGCTGAACTACATCGGCGGCCAGGAAGACGGAAACGAGCTTGAGGCGCACCGGGAATATGTGGACGTCATGTATGTTGTTGAAGGCGAGGAGATGTTCTATCACAAACCGCTTGCCGATGTTCAGCAGATTACGGCCGCGTATGACGCGGCGGATGACTGCACGATGATGGCGATCGATCCGGATGCGGCCAGGGTTCATTTTCCGGCCGGACACATCGCCATATTTTTCCCGCAGGACGCGCATCTTGCGGCGCAGTGCTGGAGCGCGCCCTGCCGGGTACGCAAATGGATTGCGAAAGTGCGCCTGGATACCCTGTGAAAGGAAGGAAACAGCATGGATATTGCGCGATTTGAGCAGGATCACAGGATGAGTGACGTGGTCGTATATAAAAACACGGCATATATTGGCGGACAGATCTGCACGCAGCGGGACGGAATCCGCGCGCAGGCTGCGGATACGCTGGCGCTGATCGACCATCTTCTATCCCTTTGCGGCTCGGAGAAAAGCCGTATTCTATATGCGACGATCTATCTTTTGGATATGAGCAATTTGCCCGAATTTAACGAGATATGGGACGCATGGATCGAGCGGGGATACGCTCCGGCGCGGGCCTGCGTTGGCGTCCAGATGGCAAATCCGCGCTGCCTCGTTGAAATTGCGCTGACGGCGGCATGCGGGTAACCGGAAGTGCGGACGTTTCCCGAATCGCGTGAACCGGCGTTTTCGGGTTGCCCGCGAAGCAGAAACTTTTCGACGAACTGCTGCCGGTGATACAAGGATGGAATATCCGGTAACACAGGCTTATGCGTAACAAGATTTGCTAACATTCGCCGGATTCTTCCGCATAGTATACGACCGCTTCATAAGGCCGCAGGGAGCAAAGCGGCGCATCTTCCGAATAGTTTCGAAGCACGATCTGCCCGATGCGCGGCGGAGTGTACGGCAAGGGGGCTTCGGCGTCGGTGAAGTTGCAAAATACGCAGAGCGTCTCGCCGTCAAACTGACGCGAATAGGCGAAGATGGAATCGCTCTCCGGATAGAACATCACAAAATCGCCGTCACGGATCACCGGGTTATTCCGGCGAAAGCGCAGCAGAGCGCGGTAATAGCAAAGCACCGAATCGGAGTCTGCCTGCTCGGCTTCCGCGTTGATCTGCCGGTAATTCGGGTTTACGCCGATCCAGGGCGTACCCGCCGTAAACCCGGCCTGCGCGCCGGGGGTCCACTGCATGGGCGTTCGCGCATTGTCACGCCCGGCTTGACGGATATACCGCATCATCTGCTCTCCCGAAACGCTGCCGCCGTCAACAAGCCTGTGGTAGGCGTTCACCGATTCGATATCGCGGCAGTCCGCTATGGTTTCAAAAGGCGCGTTGGTCATGCCGAGCTCCTCGCCTTGAAAAATGTAGGGGGTTCCCTGCATGAGATATAGGCAGGTGGCAAGCATCTTTGCCGAGCGCGCGCGGAAGGCGGGGCGGTCGTCGCCAAATTTGGATACCGCGCGGGGCTGATCGTGATTGGACCAAAAGAGGCAGTTCCAGCCTCTTTGGTGCAGAGCGAGCTGCCAGTTTGCGAGCACGGCCTTCAATGCGCCCAGATCGGTTTTTTGCCCGCTCCATTTGCCAAGCGGCCCGTCCGACAAAGACGTATGATCAAATGAAAACACCATATTCAGCTCCCCGCGGTCAAACCCCGCGTAACGCAGCGCTTCCGCGGGCGTGACATTGGGCGTTTCGCCAACGGTCATGTTATCGTACCGGCTCAATACCTGCGCGTTCATTTCGCGCAGGTATTCGTGTACACGCGGCCCGTTGAGGCAGAGTGGTGAAAGATCGCCGAATTCGCCGTCCGGCGGCCCGTCCGGCAAACCTTCCGGCTTGGATATAAGGCTGATGACGTCCATGCGAAACCCGTCCACACCCTGATCCAGCCACCAGCGCATCAAATCGAACACTTCGCCTCGAACCGCCGGGTTTTCCCAGTTCAGATCGGGCTGCTTTTTCGAGAAGATATGCAGGTAATACTGGCCGCTCGCTTCGTCATATTCCCAGGCCGATCCGCCGAACCAGGAACCCCAGTTGTTCGGAGGGGTGCCGTTGCGCCCGTCCCGCCAGATATAGTAATCCCGATAGGGACTGTTGCGGTCTGCGCGCGCTGCGGTAAACCAGGCGTGTTCGTCGGACGTGTGATTGACGACGAGATCCATAACGATGCGGATTCCGCGCCGGTGCGCTTCGCCAAGCAAGCGCTCGAAATCCGCCCTTGTGCCAAAGTCCGGATGAATGGCTCGATAGTCGCTGATATCGTATCCGTTGTCGTCGTTTGGAGAGGCGTAAACCGGGCAGAGCCAGATTACGTTTGCGCCGAGGGCCTGAACATAATCCAGCCGAAGCGTGATTCCGTTGAGGTCTCCGATTCCATCTCCGTTCGTATCGAGAAAACTCCTTGGGTAAATCTGGTAGACAACGGCGTCCTTCCACCACTGCGACTGGCGCGAAATGTAGGTTTTTTGCATGGAATGCGGTTACTCCTTGCCGTAGAATTTATTGTATGCCGAGAGAAAATAGTAGGGGTTGGGATAGCCGCAGAGCTCCGCAATCTCCCGCGTGCTCCGCGTCCCCTGCTCTATGAGCTCCCTGGCGCGCTGCATGCGGATGCGCTGCAGGTATTCCGTAAACGTGCCGCCGGTTTGCGCCTTGAACAGGCGACTTAAATAAATATAGTTCAAATGATACCGTTCGGAGAATTCCATGAGGCTGATGTCTTCGGCATAGTGGGTATGCAGCTGGGATACGATCTCGTCCACAATCTGCACGCTTGTTAAAACGTGTTTCTGACCAAGCGCCTGGGTCACGGCGGTGAATAAATGGTTTAAGTAGCGTTCCATCGCGGGGAGCGACTGCACGCCGCGGATGGACTCGAGATAGCTCCGCCCGAGTTCGCGGCTGATATTGACCGCAAACCCGGCTTTCTGGCACGATTTTTCCAACGAAAGCGAAAGATCGATCAACGTTTTTTGGAGCGTGCCAACGGGCAGATATTCCACCGAACGCGCCCAGTCGAGCAGCTGCTCAAGCAAGTGCTCGACTTCCGTGCGGTTCGGGCGCGCAAATATCTCCTGCAGGCGCTTTTCGCCGACCGGAAGGGCGGGCGGCGCGGAATCCGGCACGGTAACCTGTTCGGCAAAGATCAGCCCGTTTTTGCCCCGATGCAGCAACTGGGCCGCCTGCGAAGCCAGCCGGAGCGCGCTCTGCGGTTTGTCGAAGGAAATCGGCGCGCGAAGCGCGCCAATTCGAATGTGCCGGCCGGACCGCCGCGCGTCTTCCAAAATGCGGTTGAGCAGTTCGACGTAGGCGGCGCCGCATTCGCGCGGACCGGACGGGAAAGCAAAAAGCAGCGCGATCAACCCCTCGGAGGAAGAGACCGGCGAAAGCTCGAACTCCCCGCCTTCCCGAATACACATGCCAATAACCTGCTCCAGAAAGGAGTAGGATTCGCGCACGGGCAAATCCGGCACATGAATGCAAGCCAGATGGACGGAACGTTCCGCATTGGGAACGCAGTACTCGCTTTCTAAACGCTCCGGTGTGTCACAGAAGGTTTCGCCGCGTTCCAAATGGACAAAGAGCGCGGACAAAGCGGAGTTCCGGACGGTCCTTTCACTGCTTTGGTGCAAGGCGCGCTTCTCGACGAGACGTTTGAGGCAGGCGTTCAGCACGTTCGTATCGACCGGCTTGAGCAGGTAGTCGAACACCTTTGCATGGATTGCCTGGCGCATATAGTCAAAATCCGAATACTCGCTGAGCACGACAACCTCGCAGTTTTGGTGCCGCTCTTCCATTTGAATGAGCAGCTCTTTGCCGTCGCAGGCGGGCATACGCATATCCGTAATGACGATATCGATGCGTTCGTGCGCGAAGAAGGAGAGCGCTTCCAGGCCGTTTGCCGCTTCGCCGGCCAGGGAAAGACCCAGATCATCCCAAAGGATGCTCTTGATAAGCCCCTTTCGAATCCACTCTTCATCTTCAACAAGCAGAACGCGAACGGACATTCGTCAGCCCCTTTCCGCAGGCAGCGTGATGCTGATGCTCGTGCCAACGCCAACTTCGGTTTCGATGCGCAGACCGGCGCGCTCGCCATAGAACAGCTCGAGGCGGGATTTGAGATTGATCAGCCCGATGCCGGTTTCCGTATTGGGAATCTGCGTTAGGCGGAACTGCTCATAGATGCGCTCCAGTTCTTCCGGCAGAATTCCGCAGCCGTCGTCCGAAACCTCAATGTGCAGAAAATCGTCTTCCTGCCAGATGCGAATGGAGAGATTGCCGGGTTCGGGCTGCGATTCCAGTCCGTGGATGATGGCGTTCTCCGCCATAGGCTGGAGAAACACGCGCGGCAAAACACAATCCATGACGTATTCCGGCACGTTGAGCTGGTAATGCAGCCGCTCACCGAAACGGATCTTCTGAATCAGCAGATAATGCTCCACATGCGACACTTCCTCCCGCACGGTGGCGGTGAGGGATTCGCTTTGAATGGAATACCGCAGCAGGCTGCCGAGCGACCGGGCGAGCGTAACGATTTCCGGCGCCTCGCGCACCTCGGCCATGCTGCTGACGGACTGCAGCACATTGTAGAGAAAATGCGGATTGAGCTGCGCTTGCAGTGCGCGCAACATGGCCTCCTTATGGCGGATTTCCAGCAGGTATTCGTTTTGAATCGCGGTTTGCAGGCGGTCCATGAGTTCGTTGAAACTCCGCGCCATCTGCGAAACCTCGTCGTGCCCGCTGACCGCCGCGCGAATGGAGAGGTGCTCGGAATCCACGCGGTTCATCGTTTGTGCCATCCGCTCAAGCGGACGGCTCAAAATGCGCGAAAACAGCGTTGTGAGCGCGGCGGCGAGCGTAAGAACCGCGATTGCGCTAAGCAGGATTGCGTCCGAAACGGAATAGGCTTCTTTGGCGTAGACCTCTTCCGGAACGAGCGTCACCACGCGCCAGCCAAACGACGCGACCTCGGAGTGCGCAATCACGTAGGTGGTGCGCTCGATGGAAAGGAGAGGATCGTTGCGGCCTTCGCTGAAATAAGCGGCAAGGCTTTTTGGAGCGGACTGCCCGGTACGCGATCCGGACGAGTCGTAGATGACGGACCCGTTTTGATCGACCACGTAAACGAGAGTGGTGGAATCAGCCGAAATGGTCTGCGCCATATGCGCGCAGGTGCTCAGATCCATCGTGATATACATGACCCCGACCGGTTCATAGTGCGATTCGGTGTTGACGATTTTGCGCGCGGCGGCATAGACGAGCGGCGCTTTGTTTCCGGCCTTGGAGCGCAGAGCCATATGCTTTGCCGTCGGCAGCATTTTCAGCCCGCGCTGCCAGGTATCGAGCGATTCGTATAGCGCCGTGTAATCCTCCGGCAGGCCGCAATTTTCGTAATCTTCATAATGACCGGCTTCGTCCCGGGTGCAGTAGGTGAGCCGCCCCAGCGGGTCGATATAAATAATACTGTAGATATCCGTACGGCTGGACAGGCGGGATAGAAAAACCGACTTGAGCTGGTCCGTATATCCAACGGGCAGGTTCCTGGGGCCGCTGAGCGCGAGGCTCTTCAGATAATCGCGGAATTCGCTGTCCAGATAGATCGACTGATAGATCGTATTGATCTGGCTTGCGGCCGCGCTGAGCTGCTCCGCACCCATCTGCGCCAGGGAAGCGTTGAGTACGCTGCTCTGCTCGCGTATGACGGAGAGGGATTTCTGATTGGATATCACCGTAACGAGGCTGAGGGAAAGCAGCAGGATCAGCAGGACGGCAAGGACGAGCTTATATCGGATTTTACTTCCCAGCATTTTCATTTTGGAAATCCCCATAGTTTCTTGGTATGATTTCGTTGGATCATGATTCTATTATATCGGCAGATCCATGTTTCGCATCGAAAAATCCGCAAGAGGCTAAATCATTTGAAAGACAAGCTAAATGATTTGAAAACCAACATTGATAGAATGAGGGCAGCAAGTCCACATCCATCATATCAAAAGGAGAGAGATTTATGAAACGTTCCATTGCTGTGTTAATGACCGTACTTCTGCTGCTTTCGTTTGCCACGGCGTGTTCGGCTCAAACGCCCGCGGTTCAAACACCGACGGAAGCTCCCGTTGAGCAGGCAACCGAAGCGCCCGCCGCGAGCGCGGAAAAGGAACCCGTGACGCTGCACCTCTTCCATCAAAAGCAGGAAGCGCAGGAAACCTTTGCCCAAATCATAGAGAAATTTGAAACGGAATATCCCTACATTACCGTTGAGCAGGAAATCGTAACCAACGAGCCTGCCGCGGTGCTCAAGGCCCGCCTTGCGACCGACGAAATTCCGGATATCTTCCAGGGCGCGCTGGATACGATGGATATCGCCAAGGGCGGTTATCTGCTGGATTTGAGCGGCGAAGCATTTTTAAGCAATATCAACGACGCGGCGCTTTCGTCCTCTTCGTTTACGGATGCGGACGGCCATACCTGGGCGATGCCGATCGACGGCAGCTGCATCTGCGTGTTCTACAACAAGGATATCTTCGCGCAGTATGGGCTTGCCGTGCCGACCACGCTGAGCGAGTTTGACAATGTTCTTGCGACGCTGAAATCGAATAACGTAACGGCGTTTGCCCTCGGCTTTAAGGACGCCTGGACGATGAAACCTGCTTCGCTCGCGCTGGCTTCCCCCGCGGTTTACGGCAAGTACCCGACCTGGGACGCGGAGAAGACCGCCGGAGCGACATCCTTTGCGGCGACTCCCGAGTGGACGGTGGTGTTTGAACAGCTGAAGAAGATTTATGAAAACGGCAACACGAAAACCGCGTTCGATACGGACTATAACGGCGCCTGCGCAATGCTGGCACAGGGCGAAGCGGCCATGATGGCAAACGGCCTCTGGGCGCTGGAGCCGATTCGTTCCATCAACCCGGACATCAACCTCGGCATTATGGCGCTGCCGGTATCCGAGAATCCGGCGGATGCGAAACTCCACCAGTTCCCGGACTTCGGCCTTTCAATTTCGAAAACTTCGAAGCATATCGAGGAATGCAAGCTCTTCCTTGAGTTCCTGACCAGACCTGAAATTGCGGAGCTTTGGTCGAATTCCGCAAAGCTCTTCTCGGCGGTCAAGGGCGTTTCGGTCAACTTTGATCCCGTCGCGGCGGATGTAAACGCCTATATCGATGCGGGCATGGTCTGCACGCAGGCGGATCGCGGCTGGCCGACGGCGTTCCACGCCGAGTATGAAGCGAGCCTGCCGGCTTATCTGCTTGGGCATGCGGATATCGCGGCCACCATGGCCGCGCTGGATACCGCCTGGGATACCGCTGCGAACGCTGCGAAATAACGCGCTCGCCATGAAGTAACACGAATCGGGGCAAGACGCGCGTTGTTTTGCCCCGATTTTTCCATCAGAAAGGGAAGAGCCTATGAAAAGCAGAACGCGTGAGGAGACGCTGACGTATCTTGTATTTCTGGTTCCGGCGATTGCCGCTTTTACGCTGTTTTTCGTGATTCCGTTTATCCAGAGCGTCTATCTCTCGTTTACGGATGCTTACGGATATAACCAGACGCAGAACTGGATCGGCTTTGCGAATTACCGGGAAGCGCTGACCAATCCGAACGTGCTGCGCTCGCTGCGCATCACGCTGCAGTATACGGCGTTTGTCGCCGTGCTGGCGAACGTTGTCGCGCTTGCGCTTGCGCTGCTGCTCGATGACAGCGCGCGCTGCAAAAAAACGCTGCGCGCCATTTTCTTTCTGCCGAATCTGATGAGCATGATCATTGTCGCGTTCGTGTTTGTGTTTCTCTACGGCGGCGTTTACCGCTCGTTTCTCACGCAGTGGAACATTCCGGAACGGCTCGCCGTCAGCTGGCTTGGCAATGAAAAGATTGCGCTCTATTCCATGGGGATTGCGGCAACCTGGCAGTGCGCGGGGTATTACATGCTGATTTATATTGCGGGACTGCAGAGCATTTCGCCGGACTTGGTGGAAGCGGCCCAGATCGACGGCGCTTCAAGCCTCGGCGTGATCCTGAAAATCAAGCTGCCGCTTCTTTCCCCCGTGATTGTCATGAACATCATTCTGCTGATCACCTCCGGACTGAAAACGTTCGATTTTCCGATGGCCATGACCTCCGGCGGACCGGCGGGCGCAACCACGACGATCGCGCTTTTGATCTACAATACCGGTTTTCGCTCGAACCGGACCGGATATGCGACGGCGCAGTCCGTCATCCTGTTTCTGATCGTCTGCGCGGTGACGACGGCGCTGTACGTGCTGCAAAGCAGAAAGGAGAAGGCGGATGCACAGTAAACGTTTTATTGCAAAGCCTGGTGCAAACAGAAAAGGACTCGGCGTTACCGCCCTTGCGTTTGTCTTCGCGGCTGTTTTTCTGTTTCCCATTTTTATTGCGGTGGTCAATTCGCTGAAGGATAAGGGCGAAATTCTGCGTTCCGCGCTGGCGCTTCCCGCACGCCTGAATTTGGAGAATTACGAACTGGTGTTAACAAAGTCCGGTTTTCTCAAGGCGTTTTTCGGCAGTTGCTTCGTTACGGGCGGCGGAATCGTTCTCAACCTCGCGGTCAGCTCGATGGCGGGGTATGCGCTCGCGCGCTGGAAATCCCGCTGGTCGGCGTTTCTAACGGTGTTTCTGCTTTCGTCAATGTTCGTACCGTTTCATACGATTATGATCACGCTGCTGAAAACGGCCAAAGCGCTCGGACTGACCGGAAAACTGTGGGGATTGATTTTGATTTATTGCGGATTGCAATGCCCGATTCCGATTTTTCTGGTAAAAGGGTTTGTTTCCACCGTTCCGCATGAAATGGAAGAAGCGGCCAGAATCGACGGGTGCGGCACGGCGCGGATGTTCCGCTCAATCGTGCTGCCATTGCTGCGACCCATACTGGCGACGGTTGCGGTGCTGAATACGCTCTGGATCTGGAACGATTTTTTGCTTCCGTACCTCATATTAGGGAAACCTTCCACGATTCCGCTGAGCCAGATGTATTTTTACGGGCAATTCAACCAGCAATGGCACTTGATTATGGCCGGATTCGTCATTTCAACGATCCCTGTGGTGGTGTTCTTTCTCGTGATGCAGAAATACATTGTTCAGGGAATTTCCTCCGGCGCGGTGAAAGGGTAAGAGAATGGAGATAGTGCGCCAAACGCTGGATGAGCGGGATCGCATCTACATGGTCGTGACGGATCGGTTTTCGGACGGGAATCCCGCCAACAACGGCAGACTCGGCTGCGAGTACCGCCCCGGCGACCTGCATTTTTATCAGGGCGGCGATTGGGCGGGGCTGAAAGATAAACTCGCCTATATCAAACGGCTGGGTTTTACGGCGGTCTGGATGTCCCCGCCGCAGGACAACGCGCTGTTCAGCCGTACTGCGGATGAAGCGGGATACCACGGCTACTATACCCGCGATTTTTTTCATACGAACCCGCACTTTGGAACGCAGCAGGATTTGAGCGACCTGATGGAAGAAGCGCGGACGCTGGGACTCAAGATGGTCCTCGACGCGCAGATCAACCATACGGCAAACTATTGGAACGAATCGGGCGGCGGTTTTGACCCGGCTTACGGCAAGCCTGCCCCGCCGTTTGACGAACCGAGCTGGTATCACCATATGCCGCGAATGATCGAGGACTTCGGTAACCTCTATCAGCGGCACTATTGCAGCCTCGGCGGACTGAGCGATCTGGCGCAGGAAAATCCCGCCTGCTGGCGCGCGCTCCTGGAAGCCTACCGCTCACGCGACGGGCTGCGCGGCTGGATGGCGCACGGGTTTTCGGCGGCGCGCATCGACGCCGTAATGGAAGTACCCGAACGGTTTCTGACCGCGTTTGAACGACATATCCAGGCGCCGTGCTTTGGAGAAGCGTATACGGGCGACGTGCCGGAAAACGCGTCGTTCCAAAAGCATATCTGGAGCGTGCTGGATTTTCCGCTGCATTTTCGCATGAACAACGTTTTTTTTGAAGGCGCGGACTGGCAAAAGGTGCAGGAGGTGTTCGACCAGGACGGAGCCTATCTTTCTGCCAAGCGCCTGCTGACATTTTTGGACAATCACGACCGCGCGCGATTTTTGCAAAACGCAGCCGACCATTATGGGAAACTTCGCATGGCGCTGGCTTTTCTATACTGCGTCCGCGGGATTCCAATCGTGTATTACGGGACCGAGCAGGCTCTTGGCGGGGACTGGCGTTATACCGATTCTCTGGTTAACGATGTCAACCGCCAAACGATGCCGGGCTACGACGAAACAACGCCGTTATATCTCTGGATTCAGCGGCTAAACGAAATCCGTTCGCTTTTTTCGGACACCTTTTGTTTCGGAGAACAGAAAACGGTGTATATTGCGCCGGGCGACGCAGTGTTTGCCGTTCTGCGCACGGGCCGAACAAAACCGGACCGGGTTCTGGGTGTGTTTAACAACTCTCCGGTTCCACAGGAGCGTTTGCTTCGGCTGGAAAACGTTCCGGAGAGCGAGCGCTGGGTGAACCTGCTGAACACGGAGGAAACGGTGCCTGTGAAACGGGGCGTTTGCCGCGTAATGCTCCCGCCATACGGCGCGCTGCTCCTGGCAAACCGGAAGGCGACCGCTTTTCTTCCGGCGCCCGTTTTGCAAACGACGATACGGATTCCATGCGACTGCGGCTGGGGGAATGCGCTGTATCTGCGCGGGGACACGCCGCCGCTTTCCTGGGAACACGGGATTCGCTGCGACTGCGTGGAGCCCGATCTCTGGCAGTGCGTGCTGGAGCGCCCGTCCGGCGGCCGTATTCTTCTAAAAGCGCTGCTGAACGATATGGTTTGGGAAAGCGGGGATAATCACAGCGTTCAGGCGCGGGAAAGCGCGGAAATAGTACCGGTCTTTCGTTAACGGCCAGCCGAATTTCGGGAGATATGCCAAAGCGCGTGAAAGACCAAAGCGCCGGGAAGCGCGCGGGTTAGCCGCTTGTTTACAAGCCTGCGTGGAGTTACTCCTCCGTTTTTCGCAGCCGGTATTCATTTGGGGTAGCGCCGAAGTATTTTTTAAACACGCCGATAAAGTGCTTGTCGGAGGAATATCCCGCCTGCTCGGCGACCCGCTGAATCGTCATGGACGGGTTGCTCTTGAGCAGCAGGGCGGCCTGCGTCATGCGAAGGCGAACGAGAAATTTGGAATACGACTCGCCCTTTTCCTCGTGAAAAACGCTGCTGAGGTAGGCGGGCGTTACGCCGAGCACCTCCGCAACGTCCGTCTGCGTGATCGGCTCCGTGAAATGCGTGGTGATGTAGCGAACGGCGCGTTCGATGAGCTGCGTTTGCTCCGCGCTGGTTTCATAAAAGCAGGAGGCGACAAAACGCGAGATGTTTTCCGGGGTGAGATCCTTTGGCAGGCGCATGGCGCTGCGGTGCCGCTCGATATCGCCGCTCAGGCGGACGAGCGTGTCATGGAGTTCTTCGTCCTTGAGCGGTTTGAGCAGATATTCCGAAACGCCAAAGCGCAGCGCGGTGCGGGCATAGTCGAATTCGTCGTAACCGGAGAGTATGATAACCGGAATCGACCGGCCCATCGCGCGGATTCGCTCGACTAGCGCAAGTCCGTCCAGCCCCGGCATGCGAATATCGGTAATGATAAGATCGTAGTGATTTGCTTCGAGCAGCGACAGCGCGGCAAGACCGTCCCGCGCGGTATCCGTGACGACGAAGGAGGGATGGATCAAAGGCAGATTATCGGCGAGGTATTGCCGCATGAGCGGTTCGTCCTCGACAGCCAGCACATGATAGGTACCCGACATATCCATTTCTCCTTTGCGAAATTTGCATAGAAAGAATGCTGCGGCGCTCAGGGAGCGGGAACCGGCAGCGGCCCGTCGCCGCATTCGATCGGAATGCGAAGCGTCACGGTGGTGCCGACGGCTTTTTCGGAAACGATGGATATCACCGCGCGCGCGCCGTATCTGAGCTTGAGCCGCTGGGCGATGTTGATCAGGCCGACGCTGCGTGTTTCCGCCTGCCGCGGATGCGACGCGCTGACGCAGATGGCGTCCAGCAGCGATTGCAGCTGCGGTTCGTCCATGCCGATGCCGTCGTCGGATACGGAAACGACGGCGTCTCCGCCTTCCGCACGGACGGAAATTTGAATGTGCGAACTGCCGATACGCGGTTCGCAGCCATGAATGATTGCGTTTTCCACAATCGGCTGAATGGTCAAAGCGGGCAGTTTGCACTCCGCGAGCCGGGGATCGAGATCGATCCGGTAATGCAGGCAGTCGTGCCGCTGTTCCTGCAGGCTCAGGTAGCATTCCGCAATTTTCAGTTCGGCGGAAAACGTAATGTCGCGGTCTGCGTTCACCATGCCGCGCAGAAGAACGGAAAGATCCTCAATGCTGCGCACCGCGTCGGGATACCGCTTGCTCTTGATCAGCAGGCTCACCGTGCTGAGCGTATTAAAGAGAAAATGCGGCCGGATCTGATTGTAAAGCGCGTCGTACTGGGCGACTTTTTGCAGGAATTCCGCTTCGTATTTCTCTTTGGTCAGCTGCACCTCGCGCTCCATCATTTCCGAAATCCGGCACAGCAGCTCGTTGAACGAACGGTTGACGTAGTCGATCTCCTCCGCGCGGTTGCTCCGGGCGCGCACGCTTAAGTCCCCGCCCTGGGCTTCGCGCATCACGTCTACCGTTTCATAGATGGGCTTTAGGAAAGAACGCACGAAAAGTATGCTTACGAATAAACCGAGGCCTGCGCAGAAAAACGCGAGCAGGATCGTAAAGTTTCTCGCCGAGGATACATTCTGCATGAGGCTGGCCTGCGCTGTAACCGCGATCACCGTCCAGTCCGTGTCTTTTACGGATTGTGTATTGACGATGTACCACTCCCCGCCGAGCGAAACACGGGCGGGAGCGCTGCCGCTTATGATGGAAAGGAACAAATCCGTCGTCGAAAGGCCGCTCGGGAGGCCGCTGTGCTGGTATATAATGCTGTTTGCGCTGTCAATGATGAACAGCGCGCTTTTTTTCAGCAGCTGCACATCGTCGAGCACATCCTTAATGCCGCTGTAGTTCGCGTCCGCGCGGATGACGCCAAGCGTTTCGGACGAGTTCGAGAGGCTCCTCAGCCGCTGCGCCATCGAAAAAATCGTAATGGAGTATGCGCCGTCTCTTTCGATACGCGCGGGGATAAACACGGTTTTTGACGTACCCAGCGCCTCCTGATACCAGCCTTCGCTTTTGTAATCGGCGGAAAAATCCAGCGTGTGCGATGTGCGCGTGCTGGTATAAACTTCGTCCGCTAAAATATAGACGCGAAGGATATCCTTGCGCGGAATCGTCATAACCTCGCTGAGATAATTTTCAATCGTTCTGCGTTTTTCCAGCTGTTCGGTGGAACTCTCCGGAGCGGTGGCGAGAAGCCGCATGATCTGTTCGTTATAGTAAGGCGACATGCAAAGCCGCGACAACTCATTGATGTAGTTGCCGGTGTTCAGCGCGATTTGTTCAATGAGCTGCTGCGTTTGCGTTGCGGTCTGGTCGAGCAGGTCCTCGCTGTAGCGCATGAATCCGAGCGTGGAGACGAGAACGACCGAACTGAAGACGAGAAGCGAAATGACCGCAAGCAACCGCGCCTTGAGCTGATAGCGTTTCTCCCGGCGGTGCTTCAAGCAAACGGCCTGCCTTTCGAAACTGAGTATAACATAGATTCGCGCGCGCAGAGCCGCATCTTAAAAAACGGCACCGAATCGTAAAAAATCGGAATCGGAAGAAACGGCGGGACTCCGGCGCGGGTCGCGTTCCCGGTCGAAAAACCGCTGAATCGAAAAAAACGGCACCGAAATCGAAAAAAGAAGGAATATGCTTTTTCGGCACATGCTGACATAATAGTGCCAGAGGGTACCTCTCGCATCGTATTTTCCATTCAACGCATATCAGAATGAAGCAGTTTAGGAGGAGATATTCAATGAAAAAGTGGACAGCCCTGCTCCTTGCCCTAATGATGACGGCGGCGCTGATGACAGGATGCGCTCCCGCGGCGAAGGAACCCGCGGCGGCCGAAACAGCCGAAACTGCCGCGGCGGAGGCTGCGGTTACCGAAGCGCCCAAACAGGAGGTGAGCCTTTCGTTCTTTACGGGCAAGGTGGATACGATCGACCTGCTCGACGAGATCATCGCTTCCTACAACGCACAGTCCAACGGTATTACCGCGGAACAGGAATATCAGGAGGACGCGAGCAACATTATCAAAATTAAGTTTGCTTCCGACGCCGTGCCGGATGTCATGACGACCTATGAACAGGAATTTGCCGATCAGGGCAAGTACCTCCCGCTCAACGATATGAACCAGTGGTGGGATCGCCTGATCCCCTCGATGAAGGAAAGCTGCACCGATCTGGTCAGCGGAAACCAGTACCGCGTTTGCACCAACATGACGATGGCCGGTTTCTTCTATAATAAGCAGATGTTCGAAGAACTGGGCATTACGCCCGCGACCACCTGGGAACAGTTCGTGGCAAACCTCGAAACGATCAAGGCCGCTTATCCGGACGTGGACCCCTGGTTCATCTTCGGCGAAGCATGGCATCTCGGACACCTGATTGAGTTCTTCCCGCAGGGATACATCAAGGCCAAGTATGGCGCAACCGAAGCGAAACAGGCGTTTTTGAACAATGATGCAACGATTCTGCAATGGAGCAATCCGGAAGGCGCACTTTGCACGTTTGCCCGCGACCTTGTTGACCTGCAGACGAAGAAGCTGATCAACGCGGATGTGCTGACCGCTACGAGCGACAATTGCATTGACGCGTTTGTCACCGGCAAAGCCGCTATGTTCTCCAACGGTATGTGGTGCCTCTCCAGCATTCTGGAAAGGAACCCCGATATGGCGGATAATATTGGCTTTGCGCCTTACCCGTCCTTCATGACGGACGGAGTTCCGGTTGTGCTGGTTGCCGAGGATTCCGGCTACAGCATCTATGCGGATACGCCCAACAAGGACGCGGCGATCGATTTTCTGAACTATCTTTTCAGCGCGGAGAACCAGAAGAAGTACGCCGAAGCTCTCGGCTCGCCAAGCGCCTTTACGGATGTTACAGCGGACTGGGCGCCCGCGAGCGTGGTTGCCGGCGTGAACGAAGCGGTTAAGAGCGCGACGAATATCGGCTTTACCAACGAGAAGCCCGCCGGTTTCTCTGGTGACGACGCAGGCCGCCTTGTGCAGGACTTGCTCGCCGGAACCTATACGCCGGAAGAATTCGCAACGGCTTATGAAACCGCCTGGAACGCGGGATTTTGATTTAGCCAAACTGGAACACAAGAAAGAAACCCAGCGGTGGCGGCGTGCCGGAGCATCGGCGGCCGCCACCGCGGGCTATACGGAGTTACCGATGCGAAACAAGAGAATTTCGCCCGCGCAGTTTCTTTCCCTGCCTGCGCTGATGATCTACGGAATGTTCTTCGTCTACCCGCTGTTCAGCGGAATTGGCATGAGCATGACGGATTGGGACGGCATGAGCGAGGCTTCCTTTGTAGGACTGCAGAATTTTATCGACTTTTTTCAGGATGCGCGCGCAATGCACGATATCAGGACAACGCTGATCTTCGCCGCGGGCAGCGCCGCGCTGCTGAACCTGGTCGGGCTGCTCTATGCGCTGCTGATGAACGGGAACTTTCGCGGGAAAAGTATCGCCCGGGTGATTATCTATCTGCCGGCCATCATCAGCCCGCTCATCATGGGGTATATCTGGTTTTTCCTGTTGCAGCCGGGCAGGGGATTTCTTTATTATGCCTTTATACAGCTTGGCTTGCCGGACCTGATCGGCAGCTGGATGAGCTCGTATCCTTCCGCGCTGCTGGTACTTGTGCTCGTCAACGTATGGCAGTTCTCCGGCATGACGATGATTATTTATCTTGCGGGTCTTCAGTCGATCCCGACGGAGCTCAGCGAAGCTGCGCGCATCGACGGAGCGAGCGCCTGGCAGCGATTTTGGAGCGTTACGATTCCTATGCTCATGCCCGCAATCCGCATCAACGTAGTGACCAACATTATCGGTTCGCTCTCGGTGTTTGACGTGATCATGGCGCTGACCGAAGGAGGACCGGGGTATGCCACGGAGAGCCTTTCCATTTACATTATGCGCATGTGCTACGGCAGCCGGACGGGATATTCCACGGCGGTCGCGATGATTCTGTTCTTCATCATCCTCGTGCCCGTATTGGTGTCCATGCGCCTGACGCGGCAAAAGAGCTAGAGAAGGGGAGGGCGAGGGAATGAAAGAAAGCAAATGGTTCCGCGCGGTGCGCTGGGTGCTGATCCTGTTCATCTGCGTGCTCTGCCTGATTCCGTTTTACGCGCTGCTGGTGCTTGCGCTCAACGCGCCTTCGCGGATTTTTTACGAGGGAAATCTGTTTGTGCCGGATTTTTTCTGGAAGAATTTTGTGGACGCCTGGAACAAATCGAGGATTGGCACCGCTATGTTCAATTCCGCCGTCATCACGGGAGGAACGCTGCTGCTCACCGTTGTAACCGGAGGGCTCGCGGGCTATGCGATTGCGCGGTACACATCGCGGTATAACCGCTTCGTGTTTGGCCTTCTCATTGGCTGCATGATGATTCCCGGCATTATTAATACCGTGCCGCTCTATGTGCTCATGCGAAAAATTCATGCGATCGATACGCTCTGGGGCATGGTTTGCGTGTGCTCCGCGCTTGCCATGCCATCCGCCGTGTTCATTTACGCGACCTTTATCCGCGCGCTGCCGAAGGAGCTGGACGAAGCCGCCGCGCTGGACGGCTGCTCGCCGTTTGAAACGTTCTGGAAGGTGATATTTCCGGTAATTAAACCGGCGACCGCATCGTTTGTCATTCTGAACGGGTTTGGCATCTGGAACAACTATGCACAGGCGGTGTTCTTTCTGCAAAGCCGCGCCAAACAGAATATTCCGCAGGCGCTGTCCGTCTTCTTTCAGCAGTTCGCGGGGGCGAAGTGGCATTTGATGGCGGCGACGGCGGTGATTGCGATTATTCCGGTTATCGTTATTTTTCTCGTCTTTCAACGCCAGTTCATCAAAGGACTGTCGGACGGCGCGCTGAAGGGCTGACGGGGGGCGCTATGGAAATCTATCCGGAAAAAGGCCGGTATCTCCCGGGCGAGCCCATCGGGCTGACCGTTTGGCACACGGGGGAGGCGAAGCGCTTTCGTATTTCCGTTTTCCGGCTGGAGCGGAAACTGTATGAAATGGAGATTCCGCGCGGCGGCGAACAGACGCGCGTGTCGCTCCCGCCCGCAGAAGACGACTTCTGCGGCCTTGGCATCCGCTGTGAAACGGAGAACGGCGAGTGCGCCGTTTGCGCGGCGGACGTGCAGGGTACGCTTCGTGTGTTCCGCTACGGCTTTCTGTCCGACTTTTCGCCGGAGGATGGGGACGAAGCGGATGTACTCGCGCTTGCAAAGCATCATGTAAACGCCGTGCAGTTCTATGACTGGTCCTTTCGGCACGACTCGCTTGTTTCGCAGACGGAAGAATATACGGACATGATGGGAAAGAAGAATTCCCTGCCCGTTCTGCGCGGCAAGATCGCCGCCTGCCATACACGCGGAATGCTTGCGCTTGGCTATGGCGCGGTATACGCCGCGAGCGAGCCGTTTTCCGCCGCGCATCCGGACTGGCGCCTTTACGCGCGGCCGGGAGAACCGCTGCGCTTTTTAAATGTTTTCGCCCTGCAGAATCTGGAAAGCGGATGGCGGGCACATATTGTTTCGCAGTATCGGGACGCGGTGGAGCGGGCCGGATTCGACGGCATCCATATGGATGCTTACGGTTCCCCGAAAACCGCTCTGGATGCAGAAAGCCACGTCGTGCACCTTGAGGATGGCTTTGAGATGCTGATGGAGCAGACGCGAAAGGAACTGCCAAATGCCGTGCTTGTATTCAACAATGTTGGCAACTGGCCGGCCGAGCGCACAAAAAAAACGCCCGTGGATGCGGTTTATATTGAAGTATGGCCGCCATTTGAGCGGTACGAGCACCTTCGTCAAATAATCCTTCCGGCAAAAGAAGCGAAAAAGCCCGTCGTGCTCGCGGCGTATCCCGCGGCCTTTCGGCTGGATACACCGGAACGCGCGCTCAATGCACAGCTTATACTGATGAGCGCGATTGCAGCACACGGTGGGACGCAGCTCTGGTTTGGCGAGGAGAACGCCGCGCTGACGCAGGGGTACTACCCCGATTACGCGCGACTTTCGCCGCAGCAGGAACGAACGCTTCGCGCGTACGATGATTTTTTTGTGCGCTATCAGACACTTCTTTTTGATGATACGCTCGCCGACGTGAGCATGACGCACTGCGGCTGGGATAATCAAGAATATGACTGTGACGCGCTATATACGGCTTCCGGGGAAGGCGGAAAGCTCTGGCTGGTTCTGCGCGAGCAGGGAAATCGAAAGCTGATTGCGCTGGTAAATTTAACGGGCGACGATTCCTCCGGCTGGAACGCGGGTAGAAACGCGCCGCAAGTACTGGAAAACCCGACCATACGCGCGCAGGTGTTTGCGCCGGTGGTTCACGCGTGGACGGCTTCGCCGGATATGGACGATGGAATGGCGCGGGCGGTAACGGTGCGAACCGAGGAAACGGAAAGCGGGAATGTTGCGGTCGTCGTTTTGCCGCGCGTTGAGCGGTTTTCGATTCTGTATCTGGAAACGGAAGAGCGGATATGAAGCAGGCATGGTGGAAAGAGCGGGTGTTTTACCAGATCTACCCGCGCAGTTTTCTGGATAGGAATGGCGACGGCGTGGGCGACCTTTGCGGGATCATCGAAAAGCTGGATTATCTCAAGGCACTCGGCATCGGCGCGGTCTGGCTCTGCCCGGTGTACGATTCGCCGAACGACGACAACGGGTACGACATCAGCAACTACGAAGCCATTCTGCGGGAATTCGGCACAATGGCGGACTTCGACGCGCTGCTGGAAGGCCTGCACGCGCGGGATATCAAGCTCGTAATGGATCTTGTGGTCAACCACAGTTCGGACGAACACGCCTGGTTTACCGAATCCCGCAAGTCGAGGACGAACCCCTGCCGGGATTTTTATATCTGGCGGGACGGCAAAAACGGCGGTCCGCCGAACAACTGGGCTTCGTTCTTTACGCCGTCCGCATGGAAGCTCGATAAAACGACGGGGCAGTATTACCTGCACCTCTTCTCCGAAAAGCAGCCCGATCTCAACTGGGAGAACCCCGTTCTCCGGCGGGAGATCTATGCCAT